>JBKBTF010000011.1:0-31311 GCA_046291395.1 Blastomonas sp.
GTTGGTACGCTCGCCGATGTTGACGAACTGGGCGGTGGATTGTGTCATTTTTTATACCTTCTCCCTCTCCCCTTCAGGGGAGAGGGCCGGGGAGAGGGGGATATGCGGAAAGGGGTGTGCATTGCGCCCCTCTCCCTTCGCCGCTTCGCGGCTCTTCCCTCTCCCCTGAAGGGGAGAGGGCGTTCATGATCAAGCCGCCATCGTGAACGGCTCCAGCCCGGCCAGCCGGGTCTGAACCGGCGGGGTCGGGATGGCGCGCGGCTGGGCATCGGCGACGGCACGTGCAATAGCGGCGATATGCGCAGGGGTGGTGCCGCAGCAGCCGCCGACGATGTTGATCAGCCCGTCCTTGAGCCAGACCTCGATCAGTTCAGCGGTATGCTCGGGCAGCTCGTCATACTCGCCCAGGTCATTGGGCAAGCCGGCGTTGGGATAGGCCATCACCAGGGTATCGGCCTGGCGTGCGAGCGCCGCCAGATGCGGGCGCAGAAGGTCGGCACCGAACGAGCAGTTGAGCCCGATGGTCAGCGGCTTGATGTGCCGCACCGCGTGCCAGAAGGCTTCGACCGTATGCCCCGAAAGATTGCGCCCGGCCATGTCGGTGATGGTCATCGATATCATGATCGGAACCTCGCGGCCCGCCGCCTGCGCCGCATCGCGCGCCGCCATCGCGGCGGCCTTGGCGTTCAAGGTGTCGAAGATCGTCTCGATCAGGATGAAGTCCACCCCGCCCTCGACCAGCGCATCGCACTGTTCGCGATAGACATCGCGCATCGTGTCGAAATCGACCTCTCGATAGCCCGGATCGTTGACGTCGGGAGAGAGCGACAGCGTCTTGTTGGTCGGGCCGATCGCCCCTGCGACGAAGCGCGGCTTGCCGTCGCGTGCTTCTGCGGCACTGGCTTCCTCGCGCGCGACGCGGGCGGATTCGAGGTTGATCTCGCGCACCAGATGCTCGGCGCCGTAATCGGCCTGGCTGATCCGGTTGGCGCTGAAGGTGTTGGTCTCGATGATGTCCGACCCTGCATCGAGATAGGCGCGGTGGATACCTGCGATCACGGCCGGGCAGGTCAGCGCCAGAATGTCGTTGTTGCCCTTCTGGTCATGGGTGAACTCCAGCGACCCGCGAAAATCGGCCTCGTTGAGCTTGGCCGCCTGGATCGCGGTGCCATAGCCGCCGTCGAGCATCATGATGCGGGTGGCGGCGATCGACTTGAGTTTCTCGGCGGGGGTCACGCGGCGTTCTCCTTGAGGACTGGCTCCTGAACCGCCGACGCTGCGATGGCAGCCGGCTTGGCGCGCATGCCCAACAGATGGCAGATCGCAAAGCTCAGCTCGGCGCGGTTGAGGGTATAGAAATGGAAGTGGCGCACGCCGCCCGAATACAGGCGGCGGCACATTTCGGCGGCCACGGTGGCGGCGACCAGCTGGCGGGTGGTGGGGTGATCGTCCAGCCCCTCGAACAGGTCGTTCATCCATTGCGGGATCTCGGTACCGCAAAGGCCTGCGATCTTGCGGGTGGTGGCGACATTGCTGACCGGCAGGATGCCCGGCAGGATCGGCTTGGTAATCCCCGCCTTGGCATAGGCGTCGCGGAAGCGAAAAAAGGCTTCGGGGGAGAAGAAGAACTGGGTGATCGCCTGATCGGCGCCCGCATCGATCTTGCGCTTGAGATTGTCGATGTCGCTTTCGGGGCAATCGGCATCGGGGTGGGTCTCGGGATAGGCCGCGACCGAAATCTCGAACGGCGCGATCTGCTTGAGCCCGGTGACCAGCTCGGCGGCATTGGCATAGCCGCCCGGATGTGGCGCAAACTTTTCCCCCGCACGCGGCGGATCACCGCGCAGCGCGACGATGTGGCGAACGCCGGCATTCCAGTAATTCTGGGCGATCTCGTCGATCTCGTCGCGCGTCGCATCGACACAGGTCAGATGGGCAGCAGCCGGAATGGCGGTTTCCGCCGCGATCCGCGCCACGGTCGCATGGGTGCGCTCGCGGGTCGATCCGCCCGCGCCATAGGTCACCGAAACGAACTTGGGGCTCAGTGGCGCCAGCGTTGTCAGCGTGTCCCACAAGGTCTCTTCCATCTTCTCGCTCTTGGGCGGGAAGAATTCGAAGCTGACCTCGACATCCCCTGCCAGGCCCGCGAACAATGGGGTGCCGAGCGCCTCGCGCGCTTCAGCCAGTTGTTTGAGCGACAGGGTCATGCGGCAGCCTTTCTGGGCGTTTCTTGTTCTCGTGGATGAAGGCGGGTGGGGGGTGACTCGCCATGGCGGCGCCCAAGCCAGATCTTGACGGTCAGCGCGCCGCCCGAAAGGCTGCGCGTCTGGGTCAGGTCAAATCCGGCGGAATCGAACATCGAGGCAATCTGGTCATCGGCAAACCCGAGCCTGGCATGCGCATCGCGCTCACGCAGTTCCTCCAGCGCGTGCGACGCAAAATCGACGATCGCGATCCGCGCACCGGGGGCAGCGACTCGGCCGGCCTCATCGAGCACCCCTTGCGGGTTCTGCGCATAGTGCAACACCTGGTGCAGCAGGATGGTGTCGAAACCCTGATCGGCCAGCGGCAGCGAATAGAAATCGGCCTGCACCAGATCGACCTGGCCTGCGGCATGATGCTGCAGCTTGGCGCGCGCCAGCCGCAGCATTTCCGGACTGCGATCGAGCGCGGTGCTGTGATCGGCCGATGCCGCGAAAAGCTCGATCATCCGCCCGGTGCCGGTGCCGATATCGAGCAGGCGGCCCAGCGGCCTGTCGCCGATCAGGTCGGCCAGCGCGGATTCGACCTCTGCCTCGGGCAGGTGCAGCGACCGGATGGCATCCCACTGGCCGGCATGCTGGGCAAAGAAATCTGCCGCGCGCTCTTCACGGATGGCGCGAATCGCATCAAGCTGGGTGCGATCGGCAGCGTGCTGCGCGGCAAGCGCTGGGCCGACGGCCTCGTCGCTGCGCAGGAAGCTGTCGAGCAGACTGGCCGCGGGCTGGTTCAGCCGCGGAAGGGCGGGACGCAGGAACACCCAGCTTCCTTCCTTGTGCCGTTCGGCAAGGCCAGCTTCGGCCAGGATGCGCACGTGCCGCGACACCCGCGGCTGGCTCTGGTCGAGCACGGCCGCCAGTTCGCCCACCGAAAGCTCCATCATCTGCAGCAGCAGCATGATGCGCAAACGGCTGTCGTCGGCCAGGGCCTTGAAGAGCTGCGTCATATCCATGAAAGGGCATATAAAGAATTCTTTATATGTGGTCAATGCGGCATATGACCTCGGGTCTTCGGGTCAGCGCAATGCGTTCAGCCCGCCTCGCGTGTAACCCTGGGTCTCGCGGTTTCGGCTATCCCAACCAAAGTGGTTGCAAAAGAAAAAAACAGGCGCTAGATGCGCCGGTCCGACAGTGGGGGCTTGGCTGAAGCTTGTCGGCGCAAATGTGAAGTGTTTAACTCCTTTTGGGCTGATGATCAGCCAATTAGATAAGGACGGAAGTTCAAGATGAAGACCATTTTTTCGATCGCATCGGTTGCCGCTCTCTCGCTGGCCCTGGCTGCTTGCGGCGCAGAAAACACCGAAGAAGCTGCCACCGCAGAAGCAACCGCTGAAGAAGCTGCTGATGCCGGCATGGAAGCTGCTGAAGCTGCTGGCGATGCCGCTGCCGAAGCTACCGAAGCTGCTGGTGAAGCCACCGAAGCTGCTGCTGAAGGCGCTGTGAATGCTGCTGAAGGCGCTGCCGACACGGCTGCTGCTGCCGCTGGCGATGCCAAGGCTGCTGCTGCAAAGGCCGGTGAAGCTGCCAAGAAGGCTGCTGAATAAGCCATGCACCGCTTCCTCGGAAGCATGCTGAAGATTCTGGCCGTCAGCGCAGCTGCGCTGGCGGCCGTTTCTTGTGGGGCAGCGGACAATGATCCCGGCCCCGGCGGGGTGACCGTGGGCGAGGCCCGCGCGCTGGACGATGCCGCCGAAATGCTCGACGAGCGCAATGCCGACCCTGCCGCTGCAACGGCCAGCCAGGACGCGGCCACCGAGCCGTCTGCGCAATAGCAGGTTTCGCAAGATCGCCGCGGGCGCTATCACCCCGCGCATGACCGATACCTCCACCCCCATGACCTATGCGCGCTATCTCGCGCTCGATTCGCTGCTGGACTGCCAGCACCCGGTCTCGTCCGAAGACGACGAGATGCTGTTCATCATCATCCACCAGACCAAGGAACTGTGGCTCAAGCAGATCATCCGCGAGCTGCGGCTGGCCAATGCCCAGGTCGCCGGCGGCGCGCTGATCCCGGCCTATAAGGGGCTGGCGCGGGTCAGCCGCATCCAGGCGGTGATGACCTTGAGCTGGGATATCCTCTCGACGATGACGCCCAGCGACTACACCCGCTTCCGCGACGTGCTCGGACCCAGCTCGGGATTCCAGTCGGATCAGTTCCGCACGGTCGAATATCTGCTGGGACTGAAGGACAAGGCGTTCCTCAAATATCAGGATGACCGGCCCGATGCGCAGGCCGCGATGGCGCAGGCGCTCAATGGCCCCAGCCTGTGGGACAACGCCGTCGCAGCGCTGCACCGCGCCGGCTTTGCCATTCCGCCAGAGTTGCTGGAGCGCGATTTCAGCCAGCCGCACGCCCCGCATCCTGCGGTCGAAGACGCGTTTCTCGAGGTGTACCGCCAGCCCCAGACATATTGGGATCTGTACCAGCTGGCCGAGAAACTGGTCGATCTGGACGATGCGATGGCGGCCTGGCGGCACAAACATGTGCTCACGGTCGAGCGGATCATCGGCATGAAGCGCGGTACCGGCGGCACCGCTGGCGCCGCCTATCTGCACACCACGCTGAACAAGCGGGCGTTTCCTGAATTGTGGTCGCTGCGCACGCGGCTATAGGGTCTATCCCATGACCACCGCTCCGCTGCCCGATACCGAAACCCGTGGCCTGCTGGCACTGCTGCCCGCAGCGGCGCGCCCCTATGCGCTGCTGGCGCGGTTTGATCGGCCGATCGGCTGGTGGCTGCTCTATTGGCCGTGCGCCTTTGCACTGGCGCTGTCGGGCGGGCTGATCACGCACTGGCCACTGCTCGCCTGGATGCTGCTGGGCGCGATCGCGATGCGCGGTGCGGGCTGCGTCTACAACGACATCGTCGATCGCGATCTCGACGCCCGGGTGGCGCGCACGCGCGGGCGTCCGCTGGCGAGCGGTGCGGTGAGCCTCAAGGCCGCCTGGGCCTGGCTGCTCGCCCTGTGCCTGATCGGGCTGATCGTCCTGGTCCAGCTCGATTGGACCGCCGCGCTGATCGCCGTGGGCTCGCTGGCGCTGGTCGCCGCCTATCCGTTCATGAAGCGCATCACCTGGTGGCCGCAGGTCTGGCTGGGGCTGGTGTTCAGCTGGGGCGCGCTGGTCGCTTGGCCAGCGGTCACAGGTGCGCTGCCGATCGCCGGACTGCTGCTCTATGCCGGCTGCGTCGCCTGGGTGATCGGTTATGACACCATCTACGCGCTGCAGGATGTCGAGGACGATGCGCTGGTCGGCATCCGCTCGAGCGCGCGGGCGATGGGCCGCGCGGTCAGGCCGGGGGTGGGGCTGTTCTATGCGTTGGCACTGGCCTTGTGGGGCGCGGCAATCTGGTCGGCGCGCCCGGACTTGCTCGCGCTGGTCGCGTTGCTACCGGTTGCGGGCCATCTCCTCTGGCAGGTGGCGGGCCTCAAGCCATCCGATCCGCAGGATCCGCTCAACCGGTTCCGCAGCAACCGCACGGCCGGGCTGCTCGCCTTTCTGGCCTTTGCCACGGTCGGCCTTGCCGGCTAGAAGCCCTTACCCGGCAGGTAATGGTCTTGGCTACGCGTGCGCGCTAGCATCACTGGCATGAAGCAGGACACCCGTACCCCCGAGCCCGCCGGTCAGCAATTGCGCCAGTGGCGCGAGCGCCGCCGCCTCAGCCAGTTGCAGCTCGCATTGGAGGTGGAGATGTCGACCCGGCATCTGAGTTTCGTCGAGACCGGTCGCGCCCAGCCCAGCCGCGATTTGATCATCCGGCTGGCCGATTATCTCGATATTCCCTTGCGCGCTCGCAACCAGATCCTGCTCGCAGCGGGGCTGGCCCCCGAGTTCGAGGAAACCGGTCTTTCCGCGCCCGAAATGGCCGAGGCGCTGGCCGCGGTCGAGCATCTGCTCAAGGCGCACGAGCCATTTCCTGCGCTGGCGGTCGATCGGCATTGGAACATGGTCGCCGCCAACGGCGCGCTGGCGCTGCTGACCGAACAGATTGCGCCGCATCTGCTCGAGCCACCGGTCAATGTGTTGCGGCTGGCGTTGCATCCCGAGGGTCTGGCGCCGCAGATCGTGAATTACGAACAGTGGCGCAGCTATATCCTGCACCGGCTCGACCGCGACATCGATCTGACTGCGGATTCAGGGCTGGCGGCGCTGCGCGACGAGCTGGCCGGCTATCCGGGATCGGCCAACGACAACGCCCCGGCCGGGCGTGCGCCGATCGCGCTGCCCCTGGTGATCGATACCGTGGCGGGGCGGCTGTCCTTCATGACGACGGTGACGATCTTCGGCACGCCGCGCGATATCACTTTGTCGGAACTGGCGCTCGAAACCTTCTTCCCGGCCGATGCGCACACCATGCAGGTGCTGCGCGCGCTGGGCGGCGAATGATGTCGGCGGTGAAGGGGGGAGGGGCAGGGCGGTGCGAGACCTGTGAAGCGACCGCCCTGCCTGTGAGTGAAGACGACTGTGCGTGAATCGATGCAGAGGCTGTGCCAGTCCACGCTTTACAAATATTGTCATGAACTTGCTTGGTTAACAAATTCCTCCCCCCGTCCCGCCATGTAAATTATTCCGACGATCAGTTTATGGTTAGCAAAGGCTAAACTTGCGCCGGCTGCTGCCGTTTAGGGACTGGTCCACGCCAGCCATGCAAGGGAGCAGCAGCAATGATCGGAATTCTGGCGCAAAAGGGTCTCGGCCTGTTCAGTCGCAACAGTGCGCCGCAGCCTTCGCCGGACCGTGACCGGCTGATCGGGCTGCTCGACATGCTGGTCGACGAATGCGACCGCGAAGCGGGCCTGATCGACGATGCGACACTGCTCCCCGACCGCTATTACTCATTTGCCCGCGCCGCAGCGCAGGGCCATTACCGGATCGAGCCCGAACGGATCGCCGAGCGGCTGCTGCGCCACTGACGCCTGCGAGCGGCCTGTCGCTTTCCCGCTTGGCAGCACCCGTCTGATCGGCGATGACACACGGCATGGCCGATCGCTTTTCCGCTCCTGTGTCCCCTGAATCCCATGCCGTTGATCCGCGCACTGGCGAACCCATGGCCGCCGCGACCCCGGCAGCGACTATCATCGTGTGTCGGACGTCCCCGTCGGGGCAGACACCCGAGCTGTTGATGGTCGAACGATCGTCGCAGATGGTGTTCGCCGGCGGCGCGGTGGTGTTTCCCGGCGGGCGGGTCGACCCTGACGATCATGCGCTGGCTGAGGCGCTCGACCATAGTCTCGATCCGCTCGACGCGGCCGCACGGATCACCGCGATCCGCGAGACGATCGAGGAAACGGGACTGGGCATAGGTTTTGTCGAGACGCCGCAACGCGATGTGCTTGCCGAGGCGCGCGCGGCTCTTCACGAGGGGGCGGTCTTCTCTGATCTGGTGCGCGCCGCAGGCTGGCGGTTCGACCTTGCCGCGCTCAACCCCTTCACCCGTTGGCGGCCCCCATTCAACGAGCAGCGCGTGTTCGATACCCGTTTCTATGTCGCGCAATGCGATAGCCATGACCATATCGTGGAAGTCGATGCGACCGAGAACCGCCATCTATTCTGGGCCAGTGCGGCCGAGGTGCTGGACATGGCCGAACAAGGCAAGGTCAAGCTGATCTTTCCGACCCGGCGCAACCTTGAGCGCCTCGCACAGTTCGGCAGTTTTGACGACGCCATAGAGAATATCACCCGCTTTCCGCCGCAGATGATCATCCCATTTATCGAGGAACGCGATGGTCAGCCCCATCTGTGCATCCCGGATGCATTGGGCTATCCGGTGACCAGCGAGCCGCTTAACAGGGCCATGCGTCGCTGATGGCCCCACAGCGGGGCAAAAAGCTTGCAACGGGCCGGAACCTCCGCCGGGCAAACTGCGTAAATTGTTCATCCAAACCGGAGATGAACAAATGTTGCAATATGCCCTTATCTTTCTGATCGTCGCCATTGTCGCAGGCGTTCTGGGTTTTGGTGGAATTGCTGGCGCGTCGGCCGGCATTGCCCAGATCCTTTTCTTCCTGTTCCTGGCATTCCTGGTCATCAGCCTGATCATGCATCTGGTGCGAGGCCGAGCGTAAACTGGTTCGCCATGGCAGACCCAAAAAAAGGCCCGGAGCGATCCGGGCCTTTTTCATATCAACCGATGCTGCGCGTGATCAGTCGATGACGCGTTCACCGGCGCGACCAACGGACTCGACGTCGCGGCCCGCGCCCTTGACGGTGTTGCAGGCCGACAGCAGCGTCGCGACCAGACCGGCGGCTATGATGATGCGAAAAGACTGGGTGCGCTTCATGTTGGGAATCCTTTGTTTTTGATAACCTGATGCCGTTTGCGGGCGGCATGACCCGCCCATCTACGCAAAGCCGCAGGGAAGGTTGCCGAGAAATAAGTCGGAACCATCGCGCAGGCGGCGGGTTGTTGGAGAGTGGGATGCGGGCTGGTGCTTGACGACCAGGCACCAATAATCATGCCCCATCAGGACGAATCACGCTGCTTTGGGGGCAGCTATCGAGAGGCGCAAACAATGACGACCAATCCGGACCAGACACCGCAAGCCGATTCCGTCGAAGCAGGCACCCATGAGGCCATCGTGCCTCTGGATGACGCCACTTTCAAGCAGCGGCTGGCAGCCACGATCCCCCATTTGCGCGCGTTCGGCTACAGTCTGTGCGGCAAGATGGATCTGGCCGACGATCTGGTTCAGGATACCATGCTCAAGGCATGGGCAGCCCGCGCGCGCTTCCGTCCCGATACGTCGATGCGTGCCTGGACGTTCGTGATCCTGCGCAATTGCTATATCTCGCAGATGCGCCGAAACAAGTTTACCGCGCCCTATGATGAGGGCGTTGCAGAACGCACGCTGACGTCCAATTCGGATCAGCAGGCACCGCTGCATCTCGAAGATGTTCGCATGGCGCTGATGCAGCTTGGCGCTGACCAGCGCGAGGCGATCATATTGGTCGGCGCAGGTGGCTTTTCTTATGAAGAGGCTGCGGAAATCTGCGACTGCGCGGTCGGCACGATGAAGAGTCGGGTGTCACGTGCCCGCGCTGCTCTGGTAGCGATGCTGGACGGCGATTCGCCCATCGGGACGCGGCGTCAGCGTAACTCGGCCGACGAGGCCATGAGCGATATCCTGGGAACGCTGGATCGTCTTAGCGAGGGTGTTACGGCGCTCGCCGCGTGACCCCCTCCGTCCGGCGCAATGCCGGGCATCACGCCTCTGTTGGTCGTGATCAAGTGCAACCGGAACAGAGTTTATGCGTCCATTACGAAGAAAGCGGCCATATTGGCCGGAATGGGAAGTGAAGACAGTGCGCGGTGCCAGTTCCCTAGACAGTCTGGAGGATACCGCCATGCATACCTCAGCATTCGATCCAGTGGTGATGCGGCAGGCGCATATCGGTCGCAGCCTGCGTCAGGTGTATGATTGCGTTACCGATACACCGCTGCCCGATCAGTTTGAATCCCTGCTCGATGAACTCGACAAGATCAGCGCGCCTATCGGGCCAAGCTGACACTAAGATTATTGTTCTATCAGGATGACGGACCGTCCGGCCCCTAGGGGTGCGGGCGGTTTTTGCGTGGGCGGTTACATGGGAATGCGGGGCGCCTATCCAAAAAAGGGGCCGCGAACCATTACGGATCGCGGCCCCTTTTGGGATATCGGCGGATCGTTGATCAGCTGATCAGCGCACGCAGCATCCATGCGTTTTCTTCGTGCTTGCCGATCCGAGCGGTCAGCAGGTCGGCCGTGAACACGTCGTCGGCCTCTTCAGCAACTTCGACAAATTCGCGCATCCGCTTGGCGATCGCCTCGTTGTCGGAGATCAGACCCTTGAGCATCGCATCGGCTTCATGCGGGGTCTTGCTGGAATCGACCACCGAAAGCCTGGTGTAATCGCCGAAGGATGCCGGTGCGATCTCGCCCAACGCGCGGACGCGCTCTGCGATGACGTCGGCAGCCGCGTGCAGGTCTTCATACTGCTCCTCGGTCAGCTTGTGGACGCTGTAGAACGACGGGCCGACGATGTTCCAGTGAACACCGAGCGTCTTGAGGTACAGCGAATAGGTATCGGCAAGACCATGCTGAAGCGCCTTGGCGACTTCCTTGCGGTCGCTGGCTTCGATGCCGGTATCGACATTGTCAGGCTTGGTCGTCGCTTTGGCTGGTCTTTTGGCTTGCGTTGCCATGTCATGGTCTCCTGTTTTGAATGCGAGAAGGGAGGCCGCGCGCGGTGGCAGGGCCTTACCCGCAATCCTACGCACCGGCGGATCGCCGGTTCCGCGCGGACGGCCAGCCCGTGACCACTTGGTCGGCACAATCGCGCGGACTCTTGACAGAAGGTTACAAATAGAAGCTAGATGGCGCAGGAGTGGGGCTATGAATGACGAACTGCAAGCAACTGGGGCTAAACAGAAATCCAACGCGCATCTGCCGCTGGCGCTGGTGGGCTGGACACATCTGGACATGCCCAACGGAATAGACCTGCGGATGGAATTTGCCCGGTCACGTATTGCGTTGGACAACGACATGATCGAGCAGCAGGATGTCGTGATGACCTACAACCAGGCGTTGCTGCTGGCGCGCTACCTGTTGAAGGTGACAGGACAGACCCTGCCCGAAGAGGCCAAGCCGACCGTCTGGGCGCGCGTAAGAGCCGCGCTGAACCCGTCGAAGTCGATCGATCCCCGTGCCCCGCGCCGGCGGGCGGCCTGAACCGGCGGCATTGTTGCGCTTTTAGCCCGTGCCATAGGGTTGTGACGGTTCACGACCAGCGCGACAATAGCGACAATCCGATGCCGCCCTGTGCCTTTGCCGGGCTAGCGATATTCGCAATTTCGACTGAACCCGTCGCCCTGCCGCCGATGCCGGTCGCGCTCGTTGTGCCGCCCGCCTTGCATCACAGTCTGTTGCGGGCGCGGCACCACGCCGCAACCCCGCCTGCCACCGGGCCCCCCTTGTTCGCCTGAACACACTGACGCTGCTGCACGCTGAACCTGCTTGCCGGACACACCGGCGCGGGTGCGATGATCCGGGTGGCGGACGTCCCTTTCCGGGCCAGCTACAAACCGACTGATCCCGATCTAGCTGAAAAGGTGTTTGACACACCCTGCGACTATCGTCATCCCCTGCTAGCGAATTGAAAACGCAGGGGAAAATTAATGAAAAATTTAGCATATATTGTGTCATTATCGCTTCTGGCCGGGACTGTTTCGGCTCCCTTGCTAGCCCAGGAGGTAATGACGATCGGGGCAGAGCAACGTCCAACTTTGCGCGCTGGAACTTCGGTTCCGCTCAAGACGCTGACCGAGCTGAGCACCAAGGGCAAGAAGCTGCGGGTGGGCGACCGCTTCAACCTCGAGGTGGCCGAACCCGTCATGGTAAATGGTGTGACGGTGATTCCGGTGGGCAGCCCGGCGACCGGCGAAATCACCAGCGTGCGCAACAAGGGCATGTGGGGCAAATCGGGGGCGATCGAGGTGCGCATGCTGTATGTCACCGTCAACGGCCGCCAGATCAGGCTGTCGGGCGCGACGGACGACAAGGGCGTGACGGGTACCGCCGGGGTTGTCGGGGCCGTGGTGCTGCTGCCGATCGCAGGCTTCTTCCTGACCGGCACCAGCGCGGTCATCCCTGCTGGCAGCTCGGTGACCGGCTTCGTTCAGGAGGATGTGCCGCTGTCGTTCGCAAAGAGCGCCGCGCCTGCCCCAATGGTCGTGGGGGCTGAACCCGCCGTCGTCGCGGTGGCCACCGAGCAGCCTGTTGCCAGCCTGCCTGAGGTCCAGCCCGATCCGGTTCAGCCCGACGTCGTCCAGCCTGCCATCGTGCAGCCTGTTACGGTCCAGCCGGTCACTCGATAAGCGACCAGCCGTCAGGCATCGGGGCGGACCCGCCTCGATGCCTGATTGCGGTCGCTATTGACCGGTCGGCAAAAGCCGCTTGCCCGCCAACAGCATTGGCCCCTAGTCTCGGAGCGAACACTGGGGGTCCAATGACACGAACACTTGCACTTGCGCTGGGCCTTGCGGCTGCTCTTGCCACGCCGCAGGCCTATGCCGCGCCCGCCGCGTCTGCCTCCAGCCCATATGCGGGCACGGAAAAGCTCGACGGGCTTTATCCGGTTCATGTCGACCAGAAGACGGGTCGCATCCTGCTTTCGCTCCCGGCTGCGGGCACGGACGGCGTGGTTGCGCGGATGCTTTACACCACGGCGTTGCGCACGGGACTGGGCTCCGCACCGATCGGGCTCGACCGCGCACAGCCGGGACCCGCGCAAATCCTGTTGATCCGCCGGATGGGCAAGAAGGTGGCGTTCGAGCTGGAAAACCCGCGATTCCGGGCGAGCGCCGGCTCACCGTCCGAACAGGCCGCCGCCGCCAACGCGTTCGCGACCTCGATGCTGTGGCTGGGCGACGTGGTCGATGCGCCCGATGGCCGGCTGCTGGTCGATATCGCCCCGTTCCTGGCGCGCGACACCCGCAACGTTATCGCTCAGCTCAATTCCAGCGGCGAGAAGGGCTGGAAGCTGGTCGATGCGTTGAGCGCTGCCGACCCTTCAGCCGTGCGCGCCTTCCCGATGAACCTCGAGTTCGAGGCGCGGCAGACCTATGCGACGGACACGCCGGGGCCCGAGGTGCGCAACATCGCGCCCGATCCCCGCCAGGTGACCCTGGTGGTTCGCCACAGCCTCATCGTCTTGCCCGAAGCGGGCTATGTGCCGCGCGCCTTCGACCCGCGCGGCGGCAGCTTTGCGACGCAGATCCTCGATTTTTCCGCGCCTTTGGGCGGCCAGATCGTCCAGAACCTCGCCAACCGCTTCCGGCTCGAGCGGCTGGATCCGACTGCGCCGCGCTCGCGGGTGCGCAAGCCGATCAAGTTCTACATCGACAACGCCGCGCCCGAGCCGATCCGCACCGCGTTGCTCGAAGGGGCGCGCTGGTGGCAGACAGCGTTCGAGGCGGCGGGCTATATCGACGCCTATCAGGTCGAAATCCTGCCCGAAGGCGCCGATCCGCTCGACATGCGCTACAACGTGGTCAACTGGGTCAACCGCGCGACGCGCGGCTGGTCCTATGGCTATGCGGTCACCGATCCGCGCACCGGCGAGATCCTGAAAGGTGCGGTCCTGCTGGGCTCGCTGCGCGTTCGGCAGGACATGCTGATCTACGAAGGTCTGGTCGGCGCGGACAAGACCGGCACCGGCGGCCCGAATGATCCTGCTCAAGTGGCGCTGGCGCGCATCCGCCAGCTTTCCGCGCACGAGATCGGCCATGCGCTGGGATTGCTCCACAATTTTGCGGGCAGCACGCAGGACCGTGCTTCGGTGATGGATTACCCCGCGCCGCGCATCGGCCTGAAGGATGGCGCGCCCGACCTTTCCGATGCCTATGGCGTGGGGCTGGGCCGCTGGGACGTGCATGCGATCGACTGGCTCTATGGCGACCCGGTCAGTGGTGATCCCGATGCTGCAGGACTGGCGAAGGCGGGCGAAGCCGCGCGGCAAGGCTTGCGCTTCGTCGCGGACGAGAACGCGCGCAGCGTCTCGGGGAGCCAGCCCTGGGGCAGCCTGTGGGACGACGGCGCCGATCCGGTGGCAGAGCTCGACCGGATGATGCAGGTGCGTGCAGCCGCTGTCGGGCGCTTCGGAACGGCGGCGCTGGCGCCTGGCGAGCCGGTGGCCAATCTGCGCCGCAAGTTCGTGCCGATCTGGCTGGTGCACCGCTATCAGGTCGAGGCGGCGGCCAAGCTGCTGGGCGGGATGTATTCGGACTATGCGATCGCGGGGCAGGGTGACAGCGCGGCCGCCCCGGTAGCTCCGGCCGAACAGGCGCGCGCGCTCGATGCGCTGCTGGCGACGCTGCAACCCGCCGTTCTCGACGTGCCCGCGCCGCTGATACCACAGCTGTCGGCGGGATATTCAGGCGATTCCGACCGTCAGACCGAAATCGAGATCATGCCGATGGCAGGCGCAGCAGCGTTCGACCCGCTTTCCGCGTCCCAGGTCGCCGCGCAGGTGACGCTGAACGCGCTGCTCGCGCCCGAGCGACTGGCGCGCATGACGCAGCAGCACCGCGCCGACCCGGCAAGCCCGGGGGCGGATGTCATCGCAGGGCGGTTGCTGGCGCTGGCCGATGCCCGGTCCGGCGATAGCCGCCTCGGCGCGGTGAGCCGGGTGCTGGGCACGCGGATCATGTTGTCGCTGGCCAAGGCTGCGCGCGATGCTTCGAGCGGAATCGAGGCATCGAGCCGGATCGATCAGGCGGTGCACGATTGGGCGGAGGCGCAAGGCACGCGCCGCTTTGTTGACCCGGCCGACCGCGCCTGGGCGCTGTCCACCGCGCGGCTGCTCCAGGATCGCGAAGCGCTGGGTGCGCTGCTCGCCAGCCAGCAGGCGGAGGTACCGATCCCGCCCGGAATGCCGATCGGCGACGGCGGCGAATAGGCCCGCGGAAAGCTCCGCCCGTCAGGGCAGCCGCTTGAGCCGCACCAGCGTCTCGTCCAGCGCCTGCAGGAAACGCGACCGGTCAGCCTTGCTGAACGGCGCGGGGCCTCCGATGATGTCGCCGCCCGCGCGCAGGTCCGCCATGATCGCGCGGGTCGCGATCGCGCCGCCGATCGAGTTGGCGGTGAACGGCTTGCCGGAGGGGGAGAGCACCACCGACCCCTGCTTGATGCAACGGTCGGCAAGCAGGATGTCCGCGGTGATCACCACGGTCCTGGCGTCCGCACGTTCGGCGATCCAGTCGTCGGCGGCATCGAATGCGTCACCCACCACCGTGCGCCCGATCAGCGGATGATCGGGCACCCGGATCGGGCTGTTGCTGACGATGGTCACCGCGACACCGTGGCGCAGCGCGACCCGGTAGATCTCGTCCTTGACCGGACAGGCATCGGCATCGACCAGAATCATCATGGGCATCGTTCCTAGGCAGGTGAAGCGCGTCCGACCTGATGGGCGATGCGGCGCGCCATCTCCAGCCCGCGGCCAAAATTTTTCCGCCGCTCTGGGACGAAGTGGCCAGGAAATCGCCGGGTCCGGCAACGATCAGCGGCGCAAACAGTAATCAGCATAGGTACAGGGGTTCCGCACCCCGAACCAAAATGCCTGCTCGATGGCCGAGCGGGATGCCCATATTTTCGGGGGATATCGATGGCGGACAAGCCAATCGTTCTGATTACCGGCGCAGCCGGCAACATCGGCAAGTCGCTGGCTGAGGTCCTGCAACGCAAATATGCGGTTGTCGGGCTCGACATGGCGGCCGGCGATACCGATTATCCTGTGGTCGAGGTCGACCTCACCGATGATCGCAGCGTGCAACAGGCGATGGAAAAGGTCGCGTCCGAACATGGGCGCGATATCGCGAGCGTCGTGCATCTGGCAGCCTTTTTCGATTTCAGCGGCGAGGACAAGCCGCAATATCAGGCGGTCAATGTCGATGGCAGCCGCCATCTCGTCCGCGCCCTGCAGAGCTTCAATGTCGAGCAGTTCGTCTATTCTGGCACCATGCTGGTCCATGAACCCGGCCGCCCCGGCGAGCGCATCGACGAAGACCGGCCGATCGCGCCGGGCTGGGCTTACCCCAAGTCCAAGGCTAAGGCCGAGCAGGCGATCAGCGAGGAGCGGGGCGACATTTCCGTCGTCTATCTGCACCTTGCCGGACTGTATGACGCACGCACATCGGTGCCGACCTTCGCCAACCAGATCGCGCGGATCTACGAGCGCGACTTCCAGAGCCACCTGTATTCGGGCGATACCGATGCCGGGCAGGCCATGGTCCACCGCGACGACATGATCGATGCCTTTGTCCGCACGATAGATCGGCGCAAACAGTTTTCGGGCGAAACCGTCATCCTGATCGGCGAGGCCGAGGCAATCGGCTATGACGATCTTCAGGACCGGCTGGGCCAGCTTATTCATGGCGAGGAGGACTGGGCCACCTTGCGCGTACCTTCGACTGTCGCGGGTGCAGGTGCTTGGCTGCAGGACAAGGCCGAGCCGATCATTCCCGATGCGATCGATCAGGGCGAGCGGCCGTTCATCCAGCCGTTCATGACCCGGATGGCGAGCGACCATTACGCGATCGACAACAGCCGCGCCCGCGAGCTGCTCGGCTGGGAAGCCCGGCACAGGCTTGCGGACGAACTGCCCGCCATCGTCGAGACGCTGAAGGCCGATCCCGCCGCCTGGTATGAAGCCAACAAGATCCCTCTGCCCGCGTTCGTCACCCAAGCCGAAGCGATCGGGGAAGACCCCGAGGGGCTGCGTGTGCGGCATGATCAGTGGCGCCGCGCGGCGCATGGCGAAACGCGCTGGGCGCACTTCGTCAACATTGCGCTCGGTCTTTGGATCCTGGTGCAGCCGGTTATCGTCCAGGTCGAGGAACCGGCGTTGTTCTGGTCGGAGATCGTGCTGGGGTCCGCGCTGGTCGTCTTCGCGACGCTCTCGCTGTCGTGGCGCATGGCCTGGGCGCGCTGGGCCAGCGCTGCTGTTGCCGCCGGCATCATGGCGATCCCGTTCCTGTTCTGGACGACCAATCCTGCTGCCTTCCTGTCCGATACGCTGGTCGGCGCCTTCGCCTTCGGCCTCGCGGTGGGTACAAGGCCCGAGCCGGGACCCTCGATGGTCGCCGCGATGACCGGTCCTGACATCCCGCCGGGGTGGACCTATAACCCGTCGCTCTGGACACAAAGGGTGCCGATCATCCTGCTTGCGCTGATCGGGCTGCTGATCGCGCGCTATCTTACCGCCTATCAACTCGGACAGATCGATAGTGTCTGGGATCCCTTCTTCCCCGGCCTGCCGGATGATCCGTCGAAGAACGGCACCGAGGCGGTGATCACCTCGTCGGTGTCCGAAGCCTTCCCGATCCCCGATGCAGCGCTGGGGGGATACACGTACGCGCTGGAGATCGTCACCGGCCTTATCGGGTCGCGGGCGCGTTGGCGCACCATGCCGTGGCTGGTGTTCCTGTTCGGCCTGATGATCGCCCCGCTTGGCGTCGTGTCGATCCTGTTCGTGATCATCCAGCCGATCGTCATCGGCACCTGGGCGACGCTGACGCTGGTCGGCGCGGCGGCGATGCTGATCCAGATCCCCTATTCGCTCGACGAATTGCTGGCGACGCTGCAGTTCGTCCGGCGGCGGGCGAAGGCTGGCCAATCCTGGCTGCGGGTGTTCCTGTTCGGCGACACCGACGAGGGTCCGCGCGACGAGCGTGCCGACGAGTTCGATCGCGGTGCGGGCGTGGTGCTCAAGGACATGTGGATTGGCGGGGTCAATCTGCCCTGGAACCTTGGGGTGGCAGCCATTCTGGCCGCAACGTTGCCGTTCACGCGGCTGACCTTCGGAGCGGAGGGCACCATGGCCCATGCCGATCATGTCATCGGCCTGCTGGCGCTGACCGTGATCTCGCTGGCTGCTGCCGAAGTCGCGCGCGCGGTGCGCTTTGGCCTTGTGCCCTTGGGCGCAGCGGCGATGGTGACTCCGTTCCTGCTCGAAGCGAGCGCCGTTCATACCGGTGCGAACATCGTCATTGGTCTGGCATTGATCGCGCTCAGTTTTCGCAGGGGCTCTGTCCTTGAGCGCTACGGCAGTTGGGATCGCTATATCGTTTAACCTTGGAAACGGGGTAGTTACAGCCGGAGACCGCATGGAAATCACGACCAATCCCGAATGGCAGCAGCTTGCGATCTACGCTGCAGGTGCCGCATTGCTGCTGTTCATCCTGTTCAACATCCCATTCGTGGGGCGGATTTTCCGCACTTTGTTTTCATTCGGATTGCTCGCCTTGTGCCTGTTCGTGCTGTTCCAGCAGGCGCCGTTCGATCCCAACCTTGCTCGCTTTACCGAACGCCTCGGCCTCGACAATCAGGTCGTCGAGGGCGACGAGGTGCGGCTGCGAATGTCGAGCGATGGCCATTTCTGGGCGCAGGCATCGATCAACGGGGTCGAGCGCCGGATGCTGATCGACAGTGGCGCCACCGTGACCGCCTTGTCGCAGGCGACTGCCGATGCTGCGTCCGTGACCTATTCGGCAGGCCTGCTGCCGGTGATCCTGCGGACTGCCAATGGCAATGTCCAGGCGCAAACCGGCACCGTCGAACAGCTCAGCCTGGGCAATATCGAGGCGCGCAACCTCAAGGTGGTGGTGTCGCCTTCGCTCGGCAATGTCGACGTGCTGGGGATGAATTTCCTGTCGCAACTGCAGTCCTGGCGGGTCGAGGGCCGGGAGCTGATCCTCGTGCCCCAGACGGCGGCTGCGGGCGGTGAAGCCCCCGCAGGTTGACCCACAAAGGTTGTGTTTCCGGCGGTGCCATTTGCCGCGCATCTTGCAACTTTCGGAACCCGGCTTCAGGCTGCAACGTATATCGACAGAACAGCCAACAGGCGGGAGAGACGCATGGCAACCCAGTTCGACGCCGGCGAAAGGGCGGGCGGCACGGGCGTTGCCGACGCTTCTTCCCTGTCTATCGCGGTCCGCGAGTTCCTGCGCAGTCCCCAGCTTGTCGGTTCGGCATTTCCAGCATCGCGCTATCTGGTCGACAAGCTGCTCGCACCGGTCGATTGGTCCAAAGTGAAGGTGGCCGTCGAGTATGGCCCGGGTTCGGGACCGCTCACGCGGGCGATGCTCGCGCGGATGCCGCTCGACAGCAGGCTGGTTGCGATCGATGTCAGCCCGCATTTCACCCAACACCTGCGCCGCACGATCGACGATCCTCGCCTGCTCGCCGTCACCGCATCGGCCTCCTCGGTCGCCGAGATCCTGGCGAGCCATGGACTGCGTTCTGCCGACCTGATCGTGACGGGCATTCCGTTTTCGACCATGTCGCCGCAGATGGGCCATCAGATCGTGGATGCGAGCGCAAAGGTGCTTGCGCCCCGTGGGCAGCTTCTGGCCTATCAGATGCGCACGGCGGTCGCGGCGCTGCTGGAGCGGCGGTTCGGCAAGGTGCGCAAGTCGTTCGTCTGGCGCAACATTCCGCCATGTCATCTCTATTGGGCCAGCCAGCCGCAACAGCCGGAGCAATAGTCGCGCGCCAGAGAGGCCGGTTTGCGGCTTTGCACGATTGAACCAGGGCGCGCGGAACCAGACACGGTCTGGCGCATATCTGGAGGTGGAACAAACTTCGAGGGTGACGATGGCTGCACGCGCATATTGGAAGGGACATATCCGCCTGGCGCTGGTGTCGATCCCGGTGGAAATCTTTTCGGCGACCAAGTCCGGCGCCTCGGTCAGCTTTCGCCAGATTCACGAACCCAGCGGCAAGCCTGTAAAATATGAAAAGGTGGTGCCCGGGATTGGCGCGATCGACCATGACGACATCGTCAAGGGCTTCGAACTGTCGAAGGGCAACTACGTACTGCTCGACGACGAAGAGATCGAGGCGGTCAAGCTGGAAAGCAAGCGTACGCTGGAGCTGGTCCAATTCGTGGATCTCGATTCGATCGATCTGCTCTATTACACCAAGCCCTATTATGTCGCGCCAGCCGACGAACTGGCCGAAGAAGCCTATATCGTGCTGCGCGAGGCGTTGAAGCGCACCAAGAAAGTCGGCCTGGGCCAGTTATCGTTGCGCGGCCAGGAGCAACTGGTGGCGCTGCGCCCGTGCGGCCGGGGCCTGATCCTTGAGGTGCTGCGCTATGCCGATGAGGTGAACAAGGCGGCGGACTATTTCCGCGAGGTCGGCGATGAAAAACCGGATACCGATCTGCTCGACCTTGCAGAAACCCTGATCGAGAAGAAATCGGGCAAGTTCGATGCGGCGGATTATGAAAACCATTATGTCGATGCGCTCAAGCGCGTGATCGCCAAAAAAGCCAAGGCTAAGGGCAAGCGGGTGCTGGAGGATGTCGACGAGCCTGCCGATACCGGCACGCGCGGATCGAACGTCATCGACCTGATGGCCGCGCTCAAGGCCTCGGTCGATGGCAAAAAGGCTGGCCCGGCCAAAAAGCCTGCAGCTGCCAAGAAGCCCGCGGCGTCCAATGCGAAAGCACCGGCCAAGGCCGCGCCGAAAAAGGCGCCTGCTCGCAAGCGCGCCTGATATGGCCAAGAAAGCCGACCCTCTTGCGCAATACAATGCCAAGCGCGATTTTTCGGTCACCGCAGAGCCTGCGGGCGAGGCGGTCCAGCGCAGCGGTGGCAACCGCGATCGCCATTTGTTCATCGTCCAGAAGCACGATGCCACCCGGCTGCATTATGACCTGCGCCTCGAGATCGATGGCGTCCTCAAGAGCTGGGCGGTGACCAAGGGGCCAAGCACCAGCCCCGCAGACAAGCGCCTCGCGGTGCGTACTGAGGACCATCCGATGTCCTATGCCGAGTTCGAAGGGGTGATCCCCAAGGGCTCTTATGGCGGGGGCACCGTGATGTTGTGGGATCGCGGCAGCTGGGCGCCGATTGCGGGCAAAAGTGCCAGCGACATCGACGCGGGCCATCTCCACTTTACGCTTGAGGGCGAGCGGATGAAGGGCGAGTGGCTGCTGGTACGGATGAAGCCGCGGCCGGGCGAGAAGCGCGAGAACTGGCTGCTGCGCAAGGTCGATGATGAACACGCCGGCGGCACCGATGATCTGGTCGGGCGCGAACTCACCAGCGTGTCGACCGGCCGGACGATGGCGCAGATCGCATCGGGGGAAGAGGGTACGGCCCCCAAGGCGACCGCAAAGCCGGCAAAAAGGAAAGCCCCTGCTGCGCGCCGGCCTGCCACGGGCAAGCCGCCCAGGTTCCGGCCGCTGCAACTGGCGACGCTGGTGGATGCGGTTCCTTCCGGCCATGACTGGATCCACGAGATCAAATATGACGGCTATCGCGCCGCGGTCGCCGCCGCCGGACAGGACGTGCGCATCTATACGCGTAACGGTCTCGACTGGACCGACAAGTTCGCGCCGCTGGTGCGTCATATCGCCGCCCTCGATCTGCCGCCCTGCCTGATCGACGGCGAGATCGTGGCGTTCGACAGCGGCGGCAACCCGAATTTTTTCGCGCTGCAGGCGGTGCTGAAGCGCGGGAGCGGTGCGCAGGACGATGAAACCTCGCTCTCATTCTTCGCCTTCGACCTGCTCGAAAGCGACGGCGAGACGCTGAGCGATCTTACCAATCTCGAGCGCAAGGAACGGCTCGAGACGCTGCTGCACCACGCCAGCGCGCCGGTCGCGATCGCCGACCACGTCATCGGCGCTGGCGAGAAACTGTATCAGGCGATGTGCAAGGCCGGTCAGGAAGGGATCATCTCCAAGCGCGCGGGCGCGAGCTATTCGGGCAAACGCTCGAGCAATTGGGTCAAGGTAAAGTGCACCCTTGCGCAGGAGTTCGTGATCGTCGGCTGGAACCCGTCCAAGGCCAAAGGCCGACCTTTTGCCTCTTTGCTGCTCGCGCAATATGAAGGTGATGACCTTGTCTACAAGGGCAATGTAGGCACCGGTTTTTCCGCCGATGTCATGCAGGATCTGGCCAGGAGCTTCGATCGGCTGGCGCGCAAGACCGCACCGCTGGACGTCGATGCCGCCACCGCGCGCCACGCCCGCTGGCTGAAACCCGAACTGGTGGCGCAGATCGCGTTCGCGCAGTTCACTGCGGGCGGATCGGTGCGCCATGCCAGCTTTCTGGGGCTGAGAAGCGACAAGCCCGCACGCGAGGTCACGCCCGAAGTGGCAAGCCCCGCCCCGGCCGCTGCCCCTGCCGTCAGGATCAGCAGCCGCGAGCGCGTCATCTTTCCCGAAGCCAAGAAGACCAAAGGGGACCTTGCCGACTATTACGCCGCCATTGCACCGTTGATGCTGCTCCACGCCGCCAACCGCCCCATCAGCCTCGTCCGCTGCCCCCAGGGGCGCGCCAAGGCATGCTTCTTCCAGAAGCATGATTCGGGCGCGTTCGGTGACGAAGTGCACCATGTGTCGATCCGCGAGAAAGACGGCGGGCACGAGGATTATCTGTACATCGAGGATGCGGCCGGGGTGCTTGCCTGCGTGCAGATGGGCACGATCGAGTTCCATGGCTGGGCCAGCCATGCCGATGCGGTGGAACAACCCGACAGGCTGGTGTTCGATCTCGATCCGGACGAGGGCTTGAATTTTGCCGACGTCCGCAAGGCTGCGCTCGACATTCGCGGGCATCTTGCGGATATCGGCCTGGTCAGCTTTGCCATGCTCACCGGCGGCAAGGGGATTCACGTCATCGTGCCGTTGACCCCGGGGCACGACTGGGAAGCCCACAAGGCCTTTTCGCGGCATTTCGCCGAGGCACTGAGCATGGCCGAACCCGACCATTTCGTTGCAACGATGAGCAAGGCCAAGCGCAAGGGCAAGATCTTCATCGACTGGCTGCGCAACCAGCGCGGCAGCACCGCGGTGATGCCCTATTCCGCGCGAGCCAGGCCCAATGCCCCGGTGGCCGTGCCGATCGGATGGGAGGAGCTCGGCGATATCAAGGCGGCGGACATGTGGACGATCGGCGACCAGCAGGCGCTGCTCGAGCGCGTGGCCGATCCGGCCTTGCGCGGCTGGTGCTTCGCCGACCAGCCGCTGCCGAACTATTGATGGACAGGTCACGTCCCCGAAATCGCGATAATCAGGTCCCGTCCAGCTATAGCTCGGACGTGACCGAGCTGCGCGCGAACGCCCAGAGGAGCTTGGCCCAGTTATGCGGTGTGGCGGCTTGGCGCTTGGCAAAGACGAGCAGAGCATCGAGCTGCTGGCGATCATACAGTCGGCCATTGTGGAGCAAGGCGCGGATGCGGCGCGTGTTGGCGATGCTCTCGAGCGGGTTGGCGTCGAGCAGCACCAGATCGGCGCGCTTGCCGACGGCAATGGAGCCGGTGTCGCTGTCCAGCCCGGCATAGCGCGCTGCCTCCAGCGTTGCCGCGCGCAAGACGTCGGCGGGGCTCATGCCCGCCTTTACCAGATGCGCCATCTCGTCATGATATCGAATGCCGCCGAGCGCGGTATCGGTGCCGACCAGCACCTGAACGCCTGCGCGATGCGCCGCGCCGGTGAGCCGCAACCCATGGCGGAAATATGCCTTGAGCGCATGCTCTCCGCGCTTGCCCGGAAAGGCATTGGCCGTGCCGCTCAGATCATCGCGGAAAGCCCAGCGTGACAGCGGGTCGAGATAGGCGAGGCGAGGGTCGTCGACAAAGGCGGGATCGCTGGCGCGCGCGTCTTCCTCGCGGGTGACGTGCGTCGGCACATACCAGGCTCCTGCGGCGCGCATCCGGGCAAAGGCCTTGTCGCAGGCGGCCGGGTCGTGCTCGTGGATGACCGCGTCCAGCAAGGTCGCGGGTGCCAGCGTATCGAGAGCGCCAGCGCGCCAGGCGGCAGCGCGACGGAAGCAATGGCGGGCAAGGATATGGCCATGCTCGAAACTCGCCTGACCTGCCGCGACGGCTTCGGGTAGCGCGATGGCCTTGGGCAGGTGGCCGACGAGCCGCATCCCGCGCTCGCGCGCCTCTTTCGCCGCGCGGAAATAGGCAGGGCGTGACAGGCGGTTATAGACCTTGAGCGCATCGAGGCCGCGCCGCTGATAGGTCGCGGCCAGTGCCGAGACATCGGCTGGCGTCAGCTCAGGGCTCTCGAGATAGTAGCTGGATGTCGCCACGATCCTCGGGGCGGTCAACGTTCCCTCGGCAATGCGCGCGTTCCAGGCGCGCTTGTCTGCCGCGCAGGCGATCAGGCTGTCGGCCTGGGCAGGGCAGTCCATCATATCCCGGATGTTGACCACGCCATGGGCCACCCAGAGTGGAAACTCGACCTGCGGCGAATGCTGGAAGCTGTGTGCATGCATGTCCCAGAACCCCGGCACCAGGAAACGCCCCGCGCCCTCGATGCGCCTGTACCCGGCGGGCAGGGAAGCAGCACCTCCCATGGCCGCGATGCGCCCCTTGGCGATCACGACGTTCGTTGGCTCGCCCGCCGTCCCGCTGGCGACGTCTATCACCCTGACATTCCGGATCACAAACCCCGCCGCGGTCTCCGGCAGGGGAGCCAGGGGTCTCGGCCAGGCGATAAGGCCGACGGCAAGCATCAACAGCGCCGCGAGCAGGCCAGCTGCGGCGATCGCAAACCTGCGCTTCGGCCGCCCCGCACGATGGATAGATCCGATAGCCCTGGCTGATTGCATGTCGCGATCATCATCAAGACGGGGCGCAAACGCTAGCGGGAATTTGCGTCAATTTTCGAAGCAGGATCTCAGATCATATCCGGTGTTTCTGCGACAGCCTCTGAAGGGCGCTGGCGTGCATCGCGGTGTTAGGTGCCGACCGAGTTGCACGAAAGCGCCGGGTCCAGACCGAAAAAGCAGGCAAGTCATTGGAATGCCCTTGCAAACCGATGCCGGTCGACACGGCCCTGCGACTCGCGTGGCGTGCCGGCCGAGCCATCGATCTTGCTTGAAACACTTGGAGGCCCGAGCCGGAATCGAACCGGCGTGCAAGGATTTGCAGTCCTCTGCGTAACCACTCCGCCATCGGGCCACCGGTGTGGAAGGACGCGGCATTGTGCGGCTTTGGTCACAAAGTCAAGCTTCATGCGCGACCAGCCGCTCTCGTTGGCGCCTGATCAAACGCTTCACGCTGACGCAAAAGCTGTATTGCCATAATAATACAGCCGTGTCATAACCGCCGATGACGCGATGTCGATTGCAATTTGCAACCGGAAGTCTATCAAAGCGGTTCTCTTGGGGCCGTTTGGGCTTGCATCGCTGGTTGCATATTCTAGGGCGCTTGGACATGACCGACACATATACATTTGCTCCGCCTGATTTTGCCGCTGCCCGCAGGCACATGATCGAAAGCCAGCTGCGTCCCAGCGATGTCAGTGACCCCGTCGTCATCGCCGCCATGGCGGTGACAAGGCGCGAGGACTTCGTCCCCGCTGGACATCAGCATCTTGCCTATATCGACCGTTCCGTGCCGCTGGAAGGCGGACGCGTGATGAACCCGGCGCTTTCGACCGGCCTGCTGCTGACCCGTGCAGAATTGTCCGGCAGGGACAAGGTGCTGCTGATCGGCGCCGGTACCGGCTATGTCGCTGCACTGCTTGCCGGAATCGTCGCCAGGGTCATCGCCGTCGAAGACAATCGTGCCTTGGTCGAACATGCTACCAGCGCCCTGTCCGGCATGGCCAATGTATCCGTCATCGAATCGCCGCTCACCCAAGGTCATGCCGCAGAAGCCCCCTATGACCTCATCATCATCGATGGCGCGGTGCAGCAGGTGCCCGATGAGATCGTGGCGCAACTGGCCGAAGGTGGCCGCCTGCTCGCAGGCGTCGACGAAAATGGAGTTTCGCGGCTGGCGACAGGGCGGCGGCAGGCCGGTGCCTTTGCCCTCATCCCGTTCGCCGACACTGATATTGCCCCGCTTGCGGCCTTTGCCCGGCCAAAAAGCTATAGCTTCTGACGCATGACCGCCGCCCGGCAGCAGGGCGGTGGAGGATATGAGAACCGGATCGATGAAGACTTCCCATTGGCTGGCCGGTTGTGGTGCGGCACTCATTCTGGGCAGTGCGCCGTTGCAAGCGGAAACGCTGCGCGATGCGCTGGTTGCGGCCTATCAGACCAATCCCACCCTGAATGCTGCGCGCGCGCAACAGCGGGCCTTGGATGAAGGCGTGCCGATCGCGCTGGCGGACGGCCGACCCAACTCGCAGGTGCAGGCGCAGTATTCGGAAAACTTCCTCAACCCGGCCAACGCCTTCACCGCACCTGAACGCACCGTCAGCGGAACCATCAACCTGAACGTGCCGATCTATTCCGGTGGCAGCGCGCGCAATGCGATCAACGCCGCCAAGGTCCGGGTAGACGCCGGTCAGGCCGATCTGCGTGGTACCGAAGCCACCGTGTTCAGCAATGTCGTGGCAGCCTATATGGATGTCATCCGCGACGAAGCGATCGTCGGGCTTCAGCGTCAGAATGTCGAGGTGCTCGATGTCAACTTGCAGGCTTCTTCCGACCGGTTCGAGATCGGCGATCTGACCCGCACCGATGTCGCGCAGTCAGAGGCCCGGCTGGCGATCGCGCGCAGCGACCTGCAGACCGCCGAAGCCAATCTGATCCGCAGCAAGGAAACCTATATCCAGCTTGTGGGCATGGCCCCCGGCGAGCTGGAACCGCCGCCGCCTTTGCCCAACCTTCCCGATGCCCCAGAAACAGCGGTGTTCACCGCGCTCGACAACAATCCGGATCTGGAAGCTGCGCGCGAGCGGGTGGAAGCCGCCAATTTCGACGTGAGGGCCGCGCGCGGCACGCGGATGCCGCAGGTCAGCGTATTCACCCAGGGCAATTACCAGAACTTCCTCGGCACACTGGGCAGTTCGCTGTTTGCGGGCAATTTCGTCCAGCAGCAGTCAAGCGCTGCAGCCGGCGTTCAGTTGACCGTCCCGGTCTATCAAGGCGGACGTCCCGGAGCCCAGATCCGCCGCGCGCAGGCCGTTTCGGGCCAGGCGATGGAGCAGGAAATCGCGGTCGAACGCAGCATCATCGCTCAGGTGCGCGCGGCCTATGCCAGCTTCAACGCCTCGATCCAGGTGATCGAATCCTCGCAAAAGGCGGTCGAATCGAACACGCTCGCGCTGGAAGGCGTGCGCGCTGAAAACAGCGTCGGCAACCGTACCGTGCTCGATATCCTCGATGCCGAGCGCGAACTGCTCAATGCCCAGGTGCAGCTCGTCACCGCGCGTCGCAACGCCTATGTCGCGGGCTTTACCCTGCTCGCCGCAATGGGCCGCGCCGAAGCGCGCGATCTGGGTCTCGATGGCGGGGTGCTGTACGACCCAGAACTCAACTACGATCGCGTTCGCGACAAGATCAACGACTGGGACTCGGACAAGAACCCGGTTGCCCAATCGACGCGCACCGTTGACAGCCCCGCGCAAAATGCCGCACTGATGGGTCCGCCCAACCGGTAAGCTGGGCACCGGGGCGTTTTCGAATCAGGGGCTTGAACAATGACGCGCGATATCGGCGAGCCAAGCCTTGAGGAAATTCTCGCCTCGATCAAGAAAGTGATCGCCGAGGATGGCCGCAAACCGCGCCGTCCTGCGCCCTCGCGGCCTGCGCCCGTACGGCAGGAAAAGCCCGCCGACGATGTGCTCGAACTCACCGAAAGCGTAGAACCGCTGGACGCAACGGATGATGAGCCCCCGCTGATCAGCCGAGCGGGCGAGCAATCGATGCGCGAATCGCTGGCTGTACTGGCGACGCTGACCGAACCTGGCGTCAGCCCGCAGATCGTGCGGTCGGGCGAGACCTCGCTCGAAGGCATGGTACGCGAAATGCTGCGCCCGATGCTCGCCGACTGGCTCGACAAGAACCTGCCTGGCATGGTCGAGGGGCTGGTCGCCAAGGAAATCGGCCGGATCACCGGGCGCAAGGGCTAAGCCTGACCCCCCCGCGCAGCCCAAAGCATTTCAGGGGCTTTGCGCCCGCCTGCGCTTGCTGGTATCGCCTGAAACCATGAAACAGCCTATCCTCGCCGCGCTGCTGGCCAGCGCCCTGTCGCCCCTTGTTCTCTCCGCGCCTGCCGCCGCCCGCCCTATGACCGAAAGCGATCTGGCCACGTTCAACCGGCTGGGCGCCCCCGCGGTCTCGCCCGACGGCAAATGGGTCGCGTATCAGCTGACAACGACCGACCTTGCCGCCAACAAGCGCAGCACCGGGCTGTATCTGCTCGATATCGCCACCAACAGGGCACAGCCGGTCAGCATCGCCGATTCGCCCGGGCACAATGAAAGTGCGCCGGTGTTCGCGCGCGATGGGCAGCATCTGTTCTTCCTCTCGAATCGATCAGGCACCAGCCAGGTGTGGCGAGTCGCCCTGCCGACCGGGGAGCCGGTACAGGTGACTCAGGCAGCGAGCGATCTCAGCGGGTTCAGCCTGTCGCCTGACGGGCGGCAGCTCGCGGTCTGGGCCGATGTCGCCGAAGGGTGCGACCTGACGGGTTGCGCCTCGCTCAAGCCCAAGCCGCAGGGCACTGGCCGCGAATACGACCGGTTGTTCGTCCGACACTGGGATACGTGGCGCGAGCCGGGCACCTATTCGCGTATCTATGCCTATGCCTTGGGCACCGATGGCAAGGCTACAGGAGCTGCGCGTCCGATCAGCGCGTCGATCGAGGGTGACGCGCCGACCAAGCCGTTCGGCGGCGGCGAGGAAATCGCCTGGGCCGCAGACAGCAGCGCCATCGCTTACACCATCCGCAAGTCCGATGGCGAGGAACCGCGATCGACCAATACCGACATCGTCTGGCAACCGCTGGCCGAAGGCGCTGCGGCGGTGAACCTGACCCAGGCCAATCAGGCAACCGATTCGCTGCCCGCGGCCTCGCCCGATGGCCAGTGGCTGGCCTGGGCGGCGATGGCGCGGCCCGGGTACGAGTCAGACCGCATGGTCGTCCATCTGCGCGACATGAAGACCGGCAAGGTCACCAAGCTCACCGAAGGCTGGGACCGTTCGGCAGGATCGATCGCCTGGGCCGCCGATTCGAAGAGCCTGCTGGTGACCGCGCAGGATACGCTCGAGCATCCCGTGTTCCGCATCGATGTGCCATCGGGCAAGGTCACGCGGCTGACCGAGCGCGGCAATGTAAACAATGTCGTGCCGCTGGCGAATGGCGGTTTTGTCTATACCGTCAATTCGATCGCCGCGCCCGATGATCTGGTGCTGATGGAGAAGAATGGCCAGACCCGCCGCCTGACCAACGTCAACGCCGCCAGGCTCGCCGATCTCGATCCGGTGGGTTACGAAAAGTTCAGCTTCAAGGGGGCTAACGGCGATCTCGTTCACGGCCAGATCGTCAAGCCGCAGGGCGTGAAGGGCAAGCTTCCCATCGCTTTGCTGGTGCATGGCGGGCCGCAGGGCAGCTTCAACAACAGCTGGTCGTATCGCTGGAACCCGGCGGTGGTTGCCTCGCAAGGCTATGCTGCGGTGACGATCGATTTTCACGGATCGACCGGATACGGCCAGGCGTTCACCGACTCGATCAACAAGGACTGGGGCGGCAAGCCGATCGAGGACCTCAAGCTCGGCATGGCCGCACTTCCCGGCATCGATCCGCAGGCCGACACTTCCAACGCCTGCGCGCTGGGTGGCAGCTATGGCGGCTACATGATGAACTGGATCGCAGGCCAGTGGCCCGACGGCTTCAAATGCCTGGTGACGCATGCGGGCGTGTTCGATCTGCGCGCGATGGCGTTCGAGACCGAGGAACTTTGGTTCGACGAATGGGACCATGGCGGCCCGTGGTGGGAACGCCAGGATGCCGAAAAATGGAACCCGGTGAACCATGTCACCAGCTGGAAGACTCCGACGCTCGTGATCCACGGCGAAAAGGACTTCCGCATCCCCTATTCGCAATCGCTCGCCGCCTTCACCGCGCTTCAGCGCCAGGGGATCGAATCGAAGCTGCTGATCTTCCCGGATGAAAATCACTGGATCCTCAAGCCGCAGAACTCGGTACAATGGCACCGCAACGTCTTCGATTGGCTTGCGCGTCACCTGAAAACGGCTGGAAAATAACGCATCCTGCGTTAAAGCGGCGGGATGACGAGCACCGACAAGCAAGAGCTGCCCAAGACATTCGATCCTGCCGCGATCGAGGCGAAATGGTATCCGCATTGGGAGGAGACGAACGCGTTTCGTCCCGAGCGGCCCGATGCCGCGCCGTACACCATCGTCAACCCGCCGCCCAATGTGACGGGATCGCTGCATATCGGCCATGCGCTCGACAACACGCTGCAGGACATCATGATCCGCTACGAGCGGCTGCGCGGCAAGGATGCGCTGTGGGTGGTGGGCACCGACCATGCCGGCATCGCAACGCAGATGGTGGTCGAGCGCCAGCTCGAAGCGGCAGGCGACAAGCGCACCAATTATTCGCGCGAGGACTTCGTCAAGAAGGTCTGGGAGTGGAAGGAAGAAAGCGGCGGCCAGATCACCCGCCAGCTGCGCCGCCTGGGCTGCTCTATGGACTGGAGCCGCGAACAGTTCACCATGGACCCGCATTTCAGCAAGGCGGTGCTCAAGGTGTTCGTCGACCTGTACAACCAGGGGCTGATCTATCGCGACAAGCGCCTCGTCAACTGGGACCCCAAGCTCAAGACCGCGATCAGCGATCTGGAGGTCGAAACGCGCGAAGTGCAGGGCAGCTTCTGGCACTTCCGCTATCCGCTGGCGGATGGCGTCACGCTGGATGATGGCCGCGACCATATCGTGGTCGCGACGACGCGGCCCGAGACGATGCTCGCCGATATGGCGGTCGCGGTAAACGGGGCCGATCCGCGCTATGCCAGCGTCATCGGGAAGTTCGTCGAGCTGCCGATCACCGGACGCCGCATCCCTATCGTGGCGGACGACCATGCCGACCCCGAGCTGGGTTCGGGCGCGGTGAAGATCACGCCGGGGCATGATTTCAACGACTTCGAGGTTGGGCGCCGCGCCGGGATTGCGGCAGCGGACATGCTCAACATGTTCGATGCCGAGGCGAAGGTGGTGCAGTGTGGCGGCATCCCCGACGAATGGGTCGGGCAGGACCGCTTCGACGTGCGCAAACTGGTTGTCGAGCGGATGAAGTCGCTCGGCCTGCTGGTCCCGCATGTCGTGCCGTCCAAGGACGGCGAGGCAATCAAACATGAGGCCGAACCGCGCACCATCCAGACGCCCTATGGCGACCGCGGCGGCGTGGTCATCGAGCCGTGGCTGACGGACCAATGGTATGTCGATGCCAAGACCCTCGCGCAGCCCGCGATCGAGGCGGTGAAGACCGGCGTGATCGAGATCGTGCCGAAGAGCTGGGAGAAGACGTTCTTCCACTGGATGGACAATATCCAGCCCTGGTGCGTGAGCCGGCAATTGTGGTGGGGGCATCGGATTCCGGCTTGGTATGGCTCCGATGGGCAGTGCTACGTCGCCGAGACCGAGGAAGCAGCGCAAGCGCTTGCCGGTGACGGCGTGACGCTGGACCGCGATGCCGACGTCCTCGACACCTGGTTCTCGTCTGCGCTCTGGCCGTTCGCTACCTTGGGTTGGCCTGAACAGAACGTTCCCCTCCCTGCAAGGGAGGGGCT
>JBKBTF010000011.1:31321-75336 GCA_046291395.1 Blastomonas sp.
CAACCCCTCCCTGGCCCGGGAGGGGAGCTTGTTGGCCAAGCACTACCCCAACGACCTCCTCATCTCCGGCTTCGACATCCTGTTCTTCTGGGATGCGCGGATGGCGATGATGGGGACGCATCTCATGGGCCAAGCCCCGTGGAAGCAGCTGTACCTGCACGGCCTCGTCCGCGCGGCCGATGGCGCGAAGATGTCCAAGTCCAAGGGCAACACCGTCGATCCGCTGGGGCTGATCGACCAGTACGGCGCGGACGCGCTGCGCTTCTTCATGGCGGCGATGGAAAGCCAGGGCCGCGACATCAAAATGGATGAGCGCCGGGTCGAGGGCTATCGCAACTTCGCCACCAAGCTATGGAATGCCTCGCGCTTCTGCCAATCCAATGGCATCGGCGCGAGCGCGTCGGTGGGCGCTCCGCAGGCGACGCTGGCGGTCAACCGCTGGATCATCGGAGAGGTGGTGGATACCGTCGCGGCGCTCGACAAGGCGCTGGCCGACCTGCGCTTCGATGCGGCGGCCAACGCGATCTATCACTTCGTCTGGGACCAGTTCTGCGACTGGTATCTGGAGCTGATCAAGCCGGTTCTTTCCCAAGAGCCCCTCCCCTTCAGGGGAGGGGTTGGGGTGGGGCCTGATAGCGACGTGGCTAGTGACTCCCCCACCCCTTCCCCCTCCCCTGAAGGGGAGGGGCTTACCGAGGCCGCCGAAACCCGGGCGGTTGCCGGCTGGGTGCTCGACCAGATTCTGGTGATGCTCCACCCGTTCATGCCGTTCATCACCGAGGAATTGTGGCACGCGCTGGGGGACCGGGCAGGTGACCTGATCGTCGCGCAATGGCCGCAACCGGATGCCAGCGTCGATGCCGACGCCAAGGCCGAGACCGAATGGCGCATCGCCTTGGTGCGCGAAATCCGCTCGGCCAAGAACGAGCTCGGCATCTCGCCGGGACAGCGCTTGCGCGGCTTCGTGCAGGGTGCGAACGATCGCACCTGCGGGTGGATCAACGGCTTTGCCACCGGCGCGCAGCGGCTGGCGCGCATTGACTTCGCGCCGCTGGATGAAGCCGCTCCCGAAGGCGCGAATATCCAGATCGTGGTGAACGAGGCGACTTTCGTGCTGCCGCTCGAAGGCATCATCGACATCGCCGCCGAAAAGACCCGCCTCACCAAGGCGCTCGAAGCGGTGACCAAAGAGGCCAAGTCGCTCGACGGCCGGCTGTCCAACCCCGCGTTCGTCGAGAAGGCCAAGCCCGAGGCGGTCGAGAAGGCGCGCGCCGACCATGCGGAGAAATCCGCCGAAGCCGAGCGGCTGTCTGCGGCGCTCGCGCGGCTTGGCTAGGGGCCAGCCCATACGCCCGTTCACCGGGGAACAGCCGCGATGACCCTGCCGCATGCACAGCTGCTTGCCCGGCGGATCTTCCGCTCGCTCTGGTTCACGCCTGCGGCCTATGCAGCGTTGGCGGTGGCAGCGCTGCTGCTTGCCCCGAGCGCCGGGCGGTTGCTGCCCGATGAGTTCAACGAGCTGATCGGGCTCGACGGCGTCGACGATCTGCTCGACGTGCTGGCCAGCTCGCTGCTCGCGGTTGCGATCTTCTCGCTCGGCATCATGGTATCGTCGCTGCAGGCAGCAGCCTCCGCAGCCACGCCGCGCGCCCGTCCGCTGCTGATGCAGGATCGCACTGCGCAGAACGCGATATCGGTGTTCATCGGCGGCTTCATCTACGCGATCGTCGGCACGGTTGGCCTGGCAACCAGTTTTTTCGGTGCGCCCGCGCGCGTCATCCTGTTCATGACCACCTGCCTGGTCATCATCTCGGTGATCTATGCGCTGCTCCGCTGGATCGGACGGCTGACCAACCTGGGCGATGTTTCCGAAGTCGTCGATCTGCTCGAGGGCGCCGCCGACAACGCGTTTGCCGAACTCGCCCGAAGGCCGCTGTTGGGCGGGGTCGCGCTGGAGGCGGTGCCGGACCACGGTGTTCCGCTGCGCGCCGAACGGTTCGGTTTCGTCCAAGCCATCGATGACGCGCTGTTCTCGACCATCAGCGCCGAACAGGACATGGACTTCTACCTCGCCGTGCGCCCCGGCACCTATGTCGATTCGACCTCCGTCCTGCTCAAGACTTCCAGGGCGCTGGACGAGGAAACGGCTCAATCAGTGCGCGACGCGTTCGTCATCGGCGGCGATCGTACGTTCGATGCCGATCCGCGCTATTGCCTGATAGTGCTGTCGGAGACCGCGTCCAAGGCATTGTCGGCGGGGATCAACGATCCGGGAACCGCAATCGACGTGCTGGGTACCGCCTTGCGCGTGCTCGCCAAGTGGAGCAGCCAGGCGCGCGAAGCGGTGCCCAGCGTGACATGCCCACGGCTGCACGTTCCGCCGGTCAGTGTCGAGGACATGGTCGGCGATGCCTTCCGCTGGATCGCGCGCGATGGCGCGGGCCAGCTCGAGGTGCAGATCCGGCTGCAAAAGGCGCTGCAATCGCTCGCGGCGCACGATCCGGCGCATTTCGGCGAAGCGGCACGCGCGATGTCGCACGAGGCGTTTGCTCGCGCGAAGATCGGGCTGGCACTGCCTGCCGATGTCGAGATGCTGGAGCGGTTTGTTCTCAAGTGATCCGGGTTTTCGGTCCCCCGCGAAGGCGGGGGCCCATCTCCCGGCAGGCGAAACATCGGTAGGGCAGGAGATGGGCCCCTGCCTGCGCAGGGGAACAAGTGGTGCGGGGAACGATCGATCGTATCCGGCCACCTCACCCCTTGCCCCGGACGCCCACGTTCCCTAAACGTTCGTGGGTGAACAGTCTCGCCCCCGCATCCGAATTTCCGCCCCCCTCGGCCAATGACCCCGCCTATCTGCAGGGGCTCAACACGCCGCAGCGCGAGGCGGTGCTGTCGTCCGAAGGGCCGGTGCTGGTGCTGGCGGGCGCGGGAACGGGCAAGACCGCGGCGCTGACCGCGCGGCTGGCGCATCTGATCGCGACGCGGCGCGCGTGGCCGTCGGAAATCCTCGCGGTCACCTTCACCAACAAGGCCGCGCGCGAGATGCGCGAGCGGGTGGGGCGGATCATCGGCGATGCGGTCGAGGGGATGCCGTGGCTCGGCACCTTCCACTCGATCGGCGCAAAGATGCTGCGCCGCCATGCCGAACTGGTCGGGCTGCAATCGAACTTCACGATCATCGATACCGATGACCAGCTGCGCCTGCTCAAGCAACTGATCCAGGCGGCCGACATCGACGACAAGCGCTGGCCTGCGCGGCAGCTCGCCGGCTGCATCGACCGCTGGAAGAACAAGGGGCTCAACCCGCACGAACTCGATGCGGCCGAGAGCGAGCTTTACGCCAACGGGCGCGGCCAGGAGCTCTACACCGCCTATCAGGACCGGCTGAAGGCGCTGAACGCCTGCGATTTCGGCGACCTGCTGTTGCACATGCTGACCTTGCTCAAGACTGACCGCGCGGTGCTCGAGCAGTATCAGCAGCGGTTCAAATATATTCTGGTCGACGAATATCAGGACACCAATTCCAGCCAGTATCTGTGGCTGCGGCTGCTCGCGCAGGCACGCAAGAACATCTGCTGCGTCGGCGATGACGACCAGTCGATCTATTCGTGGCGCGGCGCCGAGGTCGCGAACATCCTGCGCTTCGAGAAGGATTTTCCGGGTGCGCGGATCATCCGGCTCGAACAGAACTACCGCTCGACCCCGCACATTCTGGGTGCGGCATCGGGCCTGATTGCCTCGAACAGCGACCGGCTCGGCAAGACCTTGTGGACCGAGGTCGACGCCGGCGACAAGGTGCGCGTGCTCGGCGTGTGGGACGGGCCCGAAGAGGCGCGGCGAACCGGCGAGGAGCTCGAGCGGATCACGCGCGACGGCACCAGCCTCGACAAGACCGCGATCCTGGTGCGCGCCTCGTTCCAGACCCGCGAGTTCGAGGACCGGTTCATCGCGATCGGCATGCCCTACCGCATCGTCGGCGGTTTCCGCTTCTACGAGCGTGCCGAAATCCGCGATGCGCTCGCCTATCTGCGCGTCGTCAACCAGCCGGCGGACGATCTGGCGTTCGAGCGGATCGTCAACACCCCCAAGCGTGGGTTAGGCGACAAGGCGGTGGAGAAGGTGCATCGCGTCGCGCGTGCCACCGGCCTGCCGCTGTCTGCCGCCGCGTTCCAGATCCTCGACAGCGACGAGCTGCCCGCGCGGGCGCGTACGGCGCTGGCGGGGCTGATGCGCGGCATCGCGCGCTGGCGCGAGATGCTCACCACGATGAACCCCGCCGACCTCGTCCGGCAGATCATGGACGAATCGGGCTATACGCAAGTGCTGCAGGCGGAAAAATCGGTCGAGGCGTCGGGACGGCTTGAGAACCTGTCCGAACTTGCTCGCGCGATGGAGGAATATGACAGCCTCGGCGATTTCCTCGAGCATGTCAGCCTGGTGATGGACAACGAGGCGAGCGCCGACGAGGCCAAGGTCACGATGATGACCATCCACGGTGCCAAGGGGCTCGAGTTCGAGCACGTATTCCTTGCCGGATGGGAGGAGGGGGTGTTCCCCTCGCAGCGCTCGCTCGACGAGGGCGGGCTCGCCAGCCTCGAGGAGGAACGCCGCCTCGCCTATGTCGCGATCACGCGCGCGCGCAGCACCTGCACGATCATGCACGCGGCCAACCGGCGCATCTATGGCCAGTGGACCAGCTCGATCCCCTCGCGCTTCATCGGCGAGCTGCCGGCAGAGCATATCGAGGAGGAAAGCTCGATGACCGGCGGCGCGTCCTTGTGGCGGGCGGGGCTGTCCGAGCGCGACGATCCGTTCGCGCATCTGGCGCGGGATCCCGAACGCGCGGCACGGCGCGGCCCCGGCTGGCAGCGCGCGGCGCAGGCGCCCGGCGGCTTAAACACGACGCCGCAGCGCGTGGCCGAGGCGCGCAGCAGCGCGATCAGCCTGGGCAATGCCGGGCGCAGCGATGTCGATGTCGGCACCCGCGTCTTCCACCAGAAGTTCGGTTACGGTCTGGTCGCGGAGAAGGAAGGCAACAAGCTCGAGATCGACTTCGAAAGCGCGGGCCGCAAGCGGGTGATCGACAGCTTTATCTCGCTGGCGTGATCATACCCGGCTTCGGGAAAACGTCTGAAACCGGGGCGAACCTCAGCGTTTGCGGCTGTCCATGTACCACAGCGCGCCGTGCAGCGCGAAGCCGCCGCCAAGCCCGGCGATAAAGCCGATCGAGGGCTGGCCCATCAATCCGCCAATGATGGTGCCGGCCAGTGTCCCCAGCGCCATGAACACGCCGCCGCCGCGTACGGGGGGGCGATCATCCGGGCGGGCAGGGGATTTGGGCGTATCGTTCTGCATGCCCCCGCCCTTGCCACGGCTGGCCGCGATTTGCCAATGCGAAGTGAAGCGGCCGCTCCTTCGCAAAAAGCTAACGCTGCGTTTACCACGCCGGTTGAGCCTTCCTCCATCGCCGCAGGCTATCCCTCATCGAACCGTCACCAGCAGGGGAGGCGGCAATAAATGGGGACTCAAAAGCGGCCATGAACCTGCCTTATATCGGAACCCGCGAAGCCTATGACGACGCCTGCATGCTGCTCTCGCGCTTCGGCGAGACCGCCGGGCTCGAAGCCTCCGACCGCGCCGAAGCCGCCCGCGCTCGCGGCAACCACATCCACTTTTGCCACTGGCGCCAGATCGAACGGCTGCTGGTGATCATGACGATCGACCAGAGCATCGGGACGATTCATTGAGGGGTGCGATGCTCAGTGAGGCGACTTTCGTTTGACGGAAGACCGAATCAGCACAAGCACTCCTGCCGCGATCAAGCCCACCGAGACCCAGCCGAGCACCGCTGCATCGCCTGTCAGCTGGTAAGTACAATCGAAAGCGCAAGCAGGCGGGCCATCTGGGTTTGCCGCCCGGCGAATGCTATCTAACACCCAATTCTGCGCTTCCAACGAATGAGCATGGTCGCGGAGCAAGAATCCAAAAATTATGACCAGTACGCCAAGCCAGGATCGCCAGTATTTTGTCATTCTCCAAGCATAACGGGTGATGGGTAGGCTGCAAAGCTTAGGACGTGTTGAATATCTTCCGCTCAGCCTGAGCCTGTCGAAGGCCTCGCGCTGCCGCCGGCCAGATCGATCTGCCGCTCTCCGGCGAACGCCGGAGTCCAGAGGCCGGATTGCGCTCGCGTCGCCCTCGATTCCGGCTTCCGCCGGAAAACGGTGCGGATAAGGGCGGCCGTTGGGTGCGGGGCCATCGGCAGGCTCAGGCTGAGCGGGGCTGGGGTGCCAGAGCGGTAGAGCGAAGCGCGGTGGGTGCTGCGCGTCACGATCCGATCGCAACCGCCGTCACCACCCCGCCGCTGACGCTCCAATCCGCGCGGCCTGCCAGGGGCACGGCCTCGAACAGAGCCGCATCGGTACCGGTCATCCACACCTGCCCCGTACGATCCGCAAGTTGCTCGTAGAGCGCGGCGCGGCGCGCCGGGTCGAGGTGCGCGGCGATTTCGTCGAGCAGCAGGATCAGGCGGCTTTCGCGGCGGGTGGCGACAAGGTCGGCGTGTGCGAGGATGATCGCGATCAGCATCGCCTTCTGCTCGCCGGTGGAACACAGCGCGGCGGCCTGACCTTTTTGCCGCATGGTGACGATCAGGTCGTCGCGGTGCGGCCCAGTGAGAGCGCGTCCGGCGGCACGGTCGCGCGCGCGGCCCGATCGCAGCACGGCGGCGAGTGCGCCTGCTTCCACCGGGCCCTTGCGCTCCAACGCCAGCGTCGGTTGCGCGAACGGACCATCGGAAAGCGCATCGATCTGCACCTCGAGTGCTTCCAGAGTATCGGCGCGCCCCTCGGCCATCGCGCTGCCATGCTCGGCCATCCGGGCCTCGAGCGCATCGATCCAGCCCGGATCGATCGCACGAGTTTCGCCGAGCAGCCGGTTGCGCTCGCGCATCGCGGCCTCGTAGCGCGCGGCATGGCGCGCGTGCGCGGGGTGCAGCGCCAGCACCAAGCGGTCGAGAAACCGCCGCCTGCCCCCTGCACCTTCCAGAAACAGCCGGTCCATCGCCGGGGTCAGCCATACCACCGCCAGCCAGTCGGCGAGCCCCGTTGCCGCCGCCGCCGCGCCGTTGACTCGCACCAGCCGCCGCGACGGCGCGTCCGCGCTGGTGCCGGTGCCGATCTTGACCTCTTCGCCTGCAAGCCCGGCCGAAATCGCAAAGCCGCCCGGACCCTGCTGGCGCGCCATCTGCTCCAGCCCCGCGCGGCGCATCCCGCGACCGGGGGCCAGCAGCGAAATCGCCTCGAGAATGTTGGTTTTGCCCGCGCCGTTGTCGCCCCAGATCACGTTGAACCGCGCCCCCGCCGCGATGCGGCTGGCCTCGTGGTTGCGAAACTGGCTGAGGGACAATGTGGAGAGCGCCATGTGGCCAAGGCTATAGCGGCTTGGGGGATCGATCGCGCGCAAAATCGCATGGGCGTGCGGTGAATGGGAAAGGTGTTCGCCAAATTGTCGTGAATATTCCCAAAACTTCGCATTCAGCCTGGGGCAAGAATTGTCACTTCGAGTATAACGTGCAGTAATTTAACGTTTTTTCAGTTTGGCACGGGCCGTGCAGTGCTTCTGGCATCTCCCGACGGACATTCCCGAAGGACCCACATACCAGAAAGGACCACCCTCATGTTCTCGCTTTCGAACCTCAATACCAACCTGATCGCCGCCATCTGCGCCTTTGCAACCTCGGCACTTTTCATCGGCCTGAGCGTAGGTCCGGCTGAAATCGGCACCATGGCTATGATCGTTGCCTGATCGACCATTTCAGTCCTTCCATCCGCTCTTAAGGGAATGCCATCATGAAGAACCGCTCGTTCCATCTCGACAAGTCCAACAGCAAGCTGATGGGCGTGTGCTCTGGCATCGCCAACTATTTCGACTGGGATGCCAACCTCGTCCGCATCGCGTTCGTGCTGGCTGCGTTGTTCGGGGTCGGTGCGCCGGTGCTGATCTATCTGGTCATCGGCCTGGTCGCCTCGGACCGGTGAAAGGCAACGATTACACTTTCGTGCTGAACGGGGTGAAATCGGTGGCGGTATCGAAAACGTCGACGCCCTCGCGCCGTTTCAACCAGCCGACGGCCAGATAGGTCACCGGGGTCAGCACCGCCTCCCAGGTGACTTTCAACAGCCAGTTGGTGATCATCACCGTGATCACCTGCGACGTTTCCCAGACACCCCAGAAGGCAAGCGGATAGAAGATCAGGCTGTCGACACCCTGGCCGACGATGGTCGAGCCGATGGTGCGGGTCCACAGCATCTTCCCCGCGGTCCACACCTTCATCCGCGCCATGACATAGCTGTTGACGAACTCGCCCGCCCAGAAGGCGACGATCGAGGCGAAGACGATCCGCGGAACCTGGCCGAACACCGATTCATACGCCGCCTGTCCGTCCCAACCGTCGGCGGGCGGCAGGCTGACCACCACCCAGCTCATGAACGCCATGAACAGCAGCGCGCCGAAGCCTGCCCAGATGACGCGGCGTGCGCGGGCATAGCCGTAAATCTCGGTCAGCACGTCGCCGATGACATAGCCCAGTGGGAAGAACAGGATACCCGCGCCATAGATCCATTGCTCGCCGCCGATGGTGATGAAGGTCGGCTTGGCCGCACCGATCACGTTCGACAGCAACAGAACCGTGACGAACGCCGCCATCACGAAGTCATAGTAGCGGAAGCGGTGCGTCGCGGGGTCGAAGCCGCTGCCGGATGGCAAGGCTGAGCCTGTCGGATCGGGATGGGCGATGTCGGGGCGGGCGGGCTGCATGGACCATCGCCATATCGCGGTTTACACGCCCATGCAAAGCCCGCTATTGCGCCCCCTGTCAATCGGCGCGCGCCCTTAGCTCAGCTGGATAGAGCGCGAGACTTCTAATCTTCAAGAACCGCGTTGAAACAAAAGGATTATTGTTCCTTTTGTGTCAATTTTTGTGTCAATTATTTCGGATCACTGGTGGCTTGGTGGTTCTGGGTTCTCATCCAGCAACACTTTATGTTCTTGGTTTTTGAGGGCAATACTCAGCCTTCCCAAAGCTGACGCAGCTTTTGCCGCTGCATCTTCCATCTCGGCGATATCCAGTTTTAGGCATTCGGCATGCGCTTCGATCAGGTGCTTGTTTTTCATGCGCTGGCATCGTCTGCAGCGTCCATGCCGCTGGCCCAGGCCTCGTAGAGATCAGGTTCTTCATCGACATCGTAGGGCGTGATGACATCGGCGCTTTCGGGGCCGGTGATCTGGCCGTCACGAAAGCCGCGAAGCCATGCCAGCGCCTGTTTGGGCGTGAGCTCTGCCGGTGGCGCTGGATAGGCGGCGAACTCTCTCATGCTGACGCATCCTTGTTGTCGGTTTCGATGGCTGCCTTGCCCATCGCGGCTGCTGCCCTGTCGAATGCGGTCACTGTCTCGTCGGCGCCGATGTGCATATAGCGGGCGGTGACGGCGACGGAGCTGTGGGCCATGGCCTTTTGCAGCTCGAGCAGATCGGCGCCGCCCTGGCGTGCCCAGGTGGCGAAGGTGTGGCGTAGGTCGTGCCAGTGGAAGTCGACCAGGCCTGCATCGGTGCGGGTCTTTTCCCAGCGCTTGCGGAAGTTGGTGAGATCGAAGACCGGGCCGCGCAGCTGCACCACCTTAGTATCGCCTGCCTTCGCCGTGCTGGCCGCGCGGTGTTCCTTCAACAGCTTCAGCAGCGGGCTGGCGATGCCGACCACTTGCGGCTTGCGGCCCTTGCCCTTGGGAATCGTGATGGTGCGGCCGCGCAGGTCGATCTGGTGCCATTCGATACCCAGCATCGCGGTCTTGCGCAGGCCCGTGGTCACCGCGGCGGTGATGGCCAGTTGCATGCCGGCGTCGGCCGCAGCGATCAGCCCGTCGAATTCCTCGTGGCTGAGAAAGCGAACGCGGTGTTCGTTCTCCGGGTATCGCAGGCGCTTCCAGTCGACTGCCGGCGCGGCCAGGCCGTGCGCGTTCACCGCGTGGTTGATCGCCGCCTTGAGCACCGCCATGTCGCGGTTGATCGTCGGGCGATCGATGCCGAGTCCGCGACGCTTCGCACGGAAGTCCATCAGCTGGCGGGTGGTGAGGCTGGACAGCGGCTGATTGGTATCCATCATCGCGTCGAACAGTGTGATCTTCTGCCACACGAAGGCGTGGCTGCGAAGGTGCTGGGCGTGATCGGTGTAGTATGTGCCGAGCACATGGGTAAGCTTCCAGCTTTCCGGGCGTTGCGGCGCGGCCTCTAGCTCTGCCAGCTTTGCTGCGGCTATCGCCTGGGCTTCGCTTTTGCTCGTAGTGCCCGCACTGCCGCGATGTCGGTTACCCCTGACGGTGAACGAGTACTGCCAGTAGGGCGAGCCTTGGCGTTTGTGGATGCGCATGTGCGGTGCCTCTTTGCGAAATCGATCAGGTCTTCGCGAAGGTAGCGAACAGACCCGCCCACCCGGACAAAGTCAACCTCCCCCGCCTGGCGCAGCTTGCGCAGCGTGCGCGCCGACATCGCGATCGCGGCGGCGGCGTCTTCCTCGCGCAGGAGGATGGGGTCGGGGGCGGATGCCATCAGTTGGCCTTCAGCTTCGCGAGGCGGGCCATCACAGCTATGCCCGTATCGTTCAATGGTGCTATCTCGCCCCAACTGCCTCCGCCGTCGGATGGTTCGCATTCGGTGAGTTCGGCCTCATGCAGGTCCCAGACTGCCTGGCCATTGCCGACCCAAAGTCCCATGTAGCGATCACCGATGGCGCTCTTGACCATCTGCTGTGCAGTATCGCTTAGCCTGGAGATGATCGCGTCCAGCTCCTGATCGCTCAGCTTGCTCACGCCGCATTCCTCTCGATCGGCAGCGGCTTGCCGTCGGGGCCGAACATGTCGGCAAGCAGGCTGGGCTGTGCAGGGGGCAGGGATGGGGTGGCGATCTTGCGCGCGGTGGCGAAATGGTCCGGCGCGGCGGGCTTCTGGCGGAAGGCTTCGCGCAGGGCGTGCAGGCGGTGCAGGCTGCGCAGCGCATCGGCAATGCCGTGCCAGCGCGCCATGCGGTCAGGCTCCGGCGTGGCCGATGCCTGCTGCTCGATCTTCTGCGCCAGCGAATCGCGGGCGCGGGTGAGCTCTGCGATGGTGGCATCAAGCGGGCACAGATCGCTGGCGCTGTGGTGCGGTGGGCGCGGGCTGATGCCGTGCTGGCCATCATGCCCGGCGATCCAAGCCTCTGCCGCTGCCCAGGGCATCAGTGCGCGGTTGGCGCCGCGTGCATCCCGCTGCCCCGCATCCCGCGCGCGCTGCGCCACCGCGATGCGGCGGTCGAGTTCGATCGAGATGAAGGGGCGGTCAGGCATCGTCCGGATCCCGGTTCGCCAGCTCCAGCAGCACGTCGGCGTGGCAGGGTGCGTCGAGCGGGCACCAGCAGGCGAGGTTCTTGCCGCGGAGTTCTTCCATCGCTGCCCGGGTGCTTTCCCACTGGCGCATGGCGGCTTCGTAACGCTCGCGATAGCACTGGACCGCGATCTCGGGTGTCACCTCCGGAAACTTGAATCCATCGCTTTCAAACGCAGGGGCGACCTTGTAAGGGTTGCCCCACTTGGTTGGACGCGCAACCGACACGGTGTTCTCTGGCATGCGCCAGCCCTTGGTGCGGCGCAGCTGGATGCGGATGGGGTGGTCAGACATTTGTCGTCCTTTCCCCGGTGGCGATCCGCTCGGCCATTGTCTCGATGAACACAGCCGTGTCGCGATTGCTGCGTCCGTGCAGCATGCCAATGCCAAGGCACAGACTTTCAAGCAGCACCCATTGCCCTGCCTCGTCTTTAGCTGCCTCGACTATGAGCTTGAGCGCGGGGCGCAGAGCGGCGTTGTGAGCGGAGCTGGCGCGGTCAGACATGGGCCTGCACCTGCGGCATGGCATCGTGCGTCACGCCGTCGAGCGTGCGGCCTGCGGCTTTCTTGCCGACGCGCTGCATCGACCAACCTCGAGGATGGCGGGTGCCGTCGGTCATCAGGCGGCAGTGATGCGACGTGTTGTGCGGCCAGAAGCCATCGGGGCCGGAAAGTGCCTTCCACTCGCCCCACTGCTTGAAGAAGAACGGGACGCCGGCGGCGGCGCACTGGTCGCGCAGGGAGCGGGCCCATTGCGGGTGCATCGGTCGCGCGCCGGGGCCGCTCTCTCCGCCGACGATGACCCAGTCGATGCCGGATCGCCCTTTCATCCAGTCGGCTTCGCTTTGCCTGTTATCTCGGCAATTGTGGAGCGGTGGATAGCCTTTGACACACCATCCGCATTCACCCCAGCACTCGCTGTCGAGCGCGCTCTCGCCGTGCCATGCTTCTTCCAGGCTAACCGGCCCCAGCAGCGGTTCGCAGGACAGGAAGCGCACGGCCGCTGGCGTGGCGAGCAGATCGGGGATGCGTTCGTCGGCGCGCTTCTGGTCCTCGACCGAAACGCCGAGCCAGACGTTGGCCAGGGGCAGGAACACGCGCCTGCGGACGGCACTGTCTAAGCGCTTGGCGCGCTCAAGTTCAGGGAGGCCGAGTTCGCGGGTCTGCCGCCAAACGTAAATTGACCTGCCTGTCGTCAGATACGCCCGCATGCGCTCGCTGCGTTTGGTCAGCACCTGGAAGGTGTGTTGCGGGCAGAGCGCCATCACGGCGAACACTCGGTCGATCACCTCGTCGGGCACGGCCTCGTGGAACAGGTCCGACATGGAGTTGACGAAATACATCGTCGGCTTCCTGCGCCTGAGCGGGGCCAGCATCGTGCTTTCGTTCACCGCCACCTTGCCGGTCCACACCGGGCCTGCCTTGCTGGGCTGGGTCAGCCCGGCATAGACGGGCGCGGTGGCGGGGATGTTGGCCAGCCTGGCGGCGGTGCGCATGGCATAGCAATTGGTGCAACCGGGCGAATGCACGGTGCATCCGGCGATCGGGTTCCACGTCGCCTCGGTCCATTCGATGGTGGTCACCGGCATTCCTTCCTGATGATGCCGCCGTTGTCCCAGCGGGGGATGTAGATGGCGTGGCCGTGGCGCAGCTGGTGGCAGGCGAGGTTGGTGCGACCTGCGTAAACCACGGCCAGCGTGCGGCCGTATCGATCTGTGCCCAGGCGGCGGATGGTGATGGGCTTGCTCGCCATCGCCACGCGCAGGGAAAGGGCGCTGGCGACGGGATCGCCCGGCGCGCAGGTGCGGCCCTTGCGGCACTGCCCGCGCTTTTCCGGCGCGTCGATGCCGGTCAGGCGGATGCGCTCGTATGTTTGTTTACCGGCCTCCGCCTTTGGCCCGCACCGGATGGTGTCGCCATCGGTGACGGTGCAGGCGGGTGTCGCTGCGGCGAGCAGCAGGGCGGGGAAGATCATGCGCTGCGCTCCTGCTGCTCTTGCGCCCGACCCGACGTCTCCTGTTGCCCCCGACCCGCCCAAGGCTGGCGGGTGCCGTCTGGCAGGATCTGCGAGACATCGCCTTCGCGCACGCGGGTGAGGCCGCTGTTGAGGGTGAAGAGCTTGCCGCCTTCAGCGCCCGTGCGGGGCAGGTGGTGGGCGGGGCGGTATCTGGGCGGTGCGGTCATGCATCTTCTCCCTCGTCGCCATATTGGCCGATTATCCGGCGGTGGCGTTCAATATCGTTCTGTCGGTCGACGCACCGGCCAATCTTCCACACGCCCAGCCCGATCGCGATCGTGACAGCGGTGACGGCAGCAATGAACAAGCCCGCGATCACAGCAGCACCGGGCGCAGGAGGTTGAACAGGACGATGCCACAGACCAGCAGCATCAGCAGGAACACGCTGGCATCCAGAGTTTCGCGCAGCCAGCCCTTGATGTCCATCAGGGCGGCGCGGATCTCGCGCAGCTGGGCGTGGGTCATGCTGCCTTCTCCCGCTCGGCCATGAATGCGTCGGTGAGCATCCAGACGTTCTTGGCGAAGCGCTCAGCGACTTCGGTTGATGCTTGCATCGGCGGATTACCAGCCAGAATACCCTGCATCACCACTAAGGCGGCAGCATCGCGGAGCTTGCTGTGCTCTTCTGCGGCAACAGCTTTGGCAGCTGCCTCCCTGTCGCGATTTAACAAATTCACCAAATGTTGTTGGGGCGCAGGCGCAGGCTTAGGCGCAGGGGGCACAGCCGCCATCCGCACGGACATGGTTGACAGCCAGCTCATGCCGCAGCCCTCCGGTTGTAGGCGCGCCTGGGCGGCCATCTTTCGCAGAGGGACTTGAGCGCGACGGTGCGGATGCCGCTGGCGGTGCCGTGGCGCTTGCTGTCGCCGGAGACGGTGACGCTGCCACCCTCGTTTGTGCGGATGATGCGGACCTGCACGCCGGTGGCGCGTTCGAACGCCGTGCTGCCGGGGTGGGGAAACTGAGATGGAGCCTTGAGCATGTTCGCCTCCGTTGTTGACGGGGCGGATTGTTCGCACATTCCAAACATCAATGCAAGTGCAAATGTTTCGATTGTGCGAACATCATCGGGATCGCTGAGGGGTCAGGGCTGTCCGACTCGGACGATAAATCAAAACATGCGATGTAGGAAAGCGATCAATGGATCAGATGTCAGAGTAGCGCGGCAACCGCGATGCAGGCGACGACGACAGCGACGACGATGCCGATCTGAATGCCAGTGTTGCCGCCTGTCTGGTCGGCAGCCTCGTCACCCTTCTGCGCAGACCTGGTTGTACGCAATGTCAGGTGCCGGGTCTGTTCCGGGGTGAGCGGCAGCGGGGTGAGCATCTGATGGTCGCGCCATGCGATGCATATCTTGGCGCCGAAATTTGGATAGCCTGGCATGCCGCCGGTAAGTTCGTGCAGCTGCGCGCGGTGCGGCACCTGCGCGTCGAGCAGCGGGGCAAGTTCCACAGCGTCCACTCGCGAGATGAAGCCGATCTGGTGTCTCCCTGCCAGAACCGCGATGGCGTTGGGATCGAACGGATTGTCCGGCTGTCGCTGCAGGGTGACCGGCTCGCCCGGCTCGAGGACCGCCAGAACCTTCTGGCGAGAGGTACCATCGTCGTTGATCTGTGCCTCTCCGGCCAGCGCCCAGACCTTTCGACGGGGCAGCTTCATCAGCCGGTGGTACCGTCGCGCGGAACATCCTCTTCGGCAGGCATGGCGCGGAAGGGCAGTGTCGTCTCCGCCGCCGCCTGAAGGCCCGCGACCATTCTGCGCGCGCGCATCGCATCATCCGGGTGCATGAGCAATTCGTGCGGCGAGCAGTTGAGCGCCATAGCGGCCTCTTGCAGGGTGACCGAGTTGAAGTCCTGCTTGTCGTTGTAAAGCTGGCTCATCTTGGCCTTGGACCAGCCCGTGCGCTCCATCATCTCGACCTGGCTTTCAACGCGCATGGTTCGCATCCAATCGCGCAGATACCAGATCGGTGGGTCTTTCGGGATGCCGCGTCGTGCCATGTTCTGATTGTACAAACCGACGCGGCGCATGTCGGCAGGCACATCCCGAATTTTTCGTCTTGCGCGAGAGTTTGGAATGTGCGAACTGTTCGGCATGACGGAACACACCACCATCGCATCGCTGCGCGAAGATCTGGGCATGACTCTTGACGAGTTTGCACGCGCTGTCGGCATTTCCAGCAAGGGTTATGTCAGCCAGATCGAGCGCGGCGTGATCGATTGCTCGCTGTCGATCGCACTGAAGATCGAGCAGTTTTCTGCCGGGCGGATCGATGCTGCCGTGTTGAGCAGGGATGTTCGCATGGCGCGTTCCTCTTGTCCTGGTGGATGTCCGATTGAATATCTCGCCGAGGCGATCCCGTCACCGGGAAGCTCAGCCGATGTTTCCCCACAGGCGGAGGCAGCGGAATGACCCGTGTGATTGTCCATAGCAACGAACTGACCGCCGAGCAGCTGGAAGAGGTTCGCCAGGTGGCGCAGAAGGCGGTTGCTGAAACTGTGCGCCTGATCCTGCAGCAGCAATCAGTGCGGCAGCAGCCCTTGAGGCGGTTGTGAGCCTGTCCGTGCGCCAGCAGCGGCTGAAGGCTGCATCGTCCGATCTGGTGGGGGCAGCGGGCGGCATCGAGCCTGCGGCCGACCTGGTGGGCAAGGGCAAGAGCACCATCGGGCGGTACGTCAACATCAACGACGAAGACTATTTCATGCCGGTGCAGGATGTGGCCGCGCTGGAGCGGGTGACGCACGGCACCGCCGGGCACCCGCAGGTGACGCGCGAGCTTTGCCGTCTGGCGGGCGGTGTGTTCGTGCCGCTGGTGCAGCCGGGGATAAGCCATGATTGCATGCGCGCCGGCGTGATGCGGCTTTCGTCCGAACTGGGCGATGTCGCGCGCGAGATCGACGTGGCGCTGACCGATGATGTGGTCTGCGCCCGCGAAGAAATCGCCATCCATCGGCAGATCGACGAACTGATCGCGAAGGCTATCGAACTGAAACAGCTGGTCACGCTGGCCGCGCGCGACGGCGGGGAGCGGTGATGACTGACGCCGCCGCGCCCCGTTTCGTGCTGGGTCCGCTCACCCTGTATGCCGAGGTTCCCGTGATGGAGGCGTGGCTGGAGACGGCGGCGCCGGGTGAAGAGCTGATTTATGCCACCGGCCCGGCGCTGGGGCGCGATGCGCCTGCGGCGGTGCTGGCGCGGCAATGGGCGGGCGAGGGCGAGGTGGCGACGCACCAGCGGCGCACACGGCCCGGCGCTCCGCTGGAGCATTTCATGCGGCGGCGCATCCCCGCGGTGGACCAGTCGAAGGCCGGGCCCCGGCTGTTCGGGTCTGCCGGGCGGCGGCAGTCGCGTCCTGCGCTGGGGGCGCCTGCCGATTTTGCCGAGACGATTGCCGGGCAGGTTTATGGCGCCCTGGTGACGCTGGCGGCGCGCGGGCTGGTGTGTCCCACGAACCGCGCGATCGCGTTCGCGCTGGAGCTGAACAGCGAAGAGCAGGTCCGGCACGCGATGAACAAGCTGAAGCGTGCGGGCATGATCCGCGTGGATGCGGCCAGCACGTTCGACCCGCGCGTGGTGACGATAACGGACACGGGCGCGCGCACGGCTGATCCGTCGCGCGCGGCCCAATCAGCGAAAGGTATAGGACGATGACCTTGCGAGGATTGCGCGCGAGCGCACCAGAGAAGGCGATGACCAACCGCGAGGCCCGCGCGTTTCTGGACCAGGTCGACGCCTGGATGGCGTCCACCGGCACCCTGTGGGGTCACCTTTGCGCTGCTGCGCAGGTTGCTGCGTCCACACGGGGTTCGGTGCGCGATCGCGGCATGGGAATGATGCGTCAGACGGCGGCGAAGCTATCGGCCATCATGGAGAAAAACCCCGGCGGCCTTGTGACCGAAGACGTCACCGACACCCGGCATTGGCTTTCGCCCGCAGAGACCCAGCAATTTGCAGCCGAGCTGAAAGCATGGTTGGAGCGCACCGGCACCGTTCCCTGGCGCATCGCCACGGCAGCGGGGCGCGATGCGCGCAATCTGCTCCACCTGATCGAGTCGCCGCGCAAGATCAGCCCGCGCACCGTGGCGCGGTACCGCGAGATCATGGCCGCGCACCCCGATGGCATGGGCGAACCCAGCCCGCATCACGGGGCGATGACGCTGGGCCATGTTGCACCGCCGCCATTTGTGGATCCGCTCGAGGCGCGGCGCGGCGAGGCCGACCGCATGCGCAGGGAATGGATAGCGCAGCAGGCGGCAGAGCACGAACGCAAATACGGCCGCCCGCTGGGCCGCGCGCTCGAGGAGATGGCGGCGTGACGCAGATCGTGTGGCTCGACGATTTTGTCGATGAAGTAACCCCGTGCGATTGCACGCTGGAAGGGTGGCTGGAATGGCTCTCGAAGCCAGCGCCGGAATGGGGCCGCGACACGGCTGCGACCGACGGTGCCGTCTTCAACGCCACGGTGCTGGAGCTTGGCGAGGATATCGTCGTCACGCGCTCGGCATCTGCTTCGGATGGCTGGGCTTTGAGCCGCGAGCCGGGCGATGACGAATTCGTCGCGGTGCGGCACGGACAGGGATTTGGCTGGGAAGCCGAGAGCATTATCGAGCGCGCGGTGGATTTCAGCGGCGACGATCTGCGGTTCACCAATTCGATGGCTGAAGCGCTGCGGGCATACCTGCGGGATAACGATGCCCACTGCGGAGACACAGAATATGTCGCGGCGGGCAAGATGTCGTCAGGGCATGCGCTGATCTTTTACGCGATGCCGGAGCCGCACTGCTCGCTGGTGTATCCGTCATGAGCGGCAGCGGGATGATACCGGCCAGGCCCGAGGGGCTGGAGGTGGATTTTCATGGGCAGACCGAAGGCTGTGTTTCTGCTTGGTCAGATGACAGCACCGTGCGGCTGATTGACGAAGATGGCATCACCCGGATTCGTGAGCGCCGTTCGGCAGAGATCGCGCTGGGCATCATCTGCCTTGCCGCTGCGCGGTGCACCGAAGTGCAGGCGCTGGCCGATTCCGGGCGGATCGAACGCGACGGGGCCGACCTGTTCATCCGCCGATATTCCGAGTCCATCGCCGACATCGTCGCGCTGATCGCGCCTGCGGCACCAAAGCAAAAGGGAAACTGACATGGCGCGTGGGAATCAGGCGGGCGCGGACGACAGGCCCGCGGTAAAGACGGACATGGTCTGCCTGCCGGCGGGGTCGCTGAAGGCGGCGCTGAAATCGGTGATCACTGCGGTCGAAGCGCGCAACACCATCCCCATCCTCTCCAACGTGCTGATCACCGTGACGCCGCAGCACCTGACCGTGTGCGGCACCGACCTGGACGTGGAGATCACCCGCCAGGTGCCGGTGACCAGCGCATCGGGAAGCTGGGGCATCACCGTGCGGGCGCATGTGCTGGACAAGGCAGTCGACAAGCTGGCGCCGGGCAAGGCGGGTGCGGATGCCGAGGTGACGATTTCCGTTGCAGATGGCCGGTTGAAGATGGCGTGCGGGCGCGCGCGGTTCGACTTTCCGACGCTTCCGGTCGCGGACTTCCCTCACATCGCGTGCGGCGACTGGGACGCGCAGTGGGAGATGCCGGGCAGCACGCTGGCCGAGATGCTGGCGCATTGCCGCCCGGCAGCCAGCACCGAAGAGACGCGCTATTATCTGAACGGGGTGTTCTTCGAAAGGAATGCGGCAGAGCTGATCGCGGTGGCGACCGATGGCCACAGGCTGCACACGGTGTGCCTGCCCGCGCCCGATGGCAGCGAGCCGCTCAAGCATTCGATCGTCCCGCGCAAGGCGGCGGCGGCCATGGCGGCGCTGTGCGCCGAAGCGCGGGTGGAACTGGCATTTTCGCCCGGCAAGGTGCGCATGGACAGCGGCGAGACCGTGATGACGGCCAAGCTGATCGACGGCACCTTCCCCGACTGGCGGCGCGTGGTGCCCTCCGCTGCCGATAAATCGTGCGAGTTCGATCCGCGCGCTGGAGGCGGCGCTGGCGCGGGTGGCGACGGTCGACACCGGCAAGGAACGCGCGGTGAAGGTGGAGTTCGGCGGGGATGAAATCGTGCTGACCGTGACCTGCGCCGAGACCGGCACGGCGACCGAGACGGTGGCGGCGGCGTATTCGGGCGATCCGGTGACCATCGGCTTCAACGCCCGATACCTGGCCGACGTGCTGGCGCAGCTGCCCGGCGACGGTGCGCAGGTGGCGTTCAGCGATACATCCAGCCCGACCAAGTGGAGCAAGGCCATCGGGTCCGACCGCTTCTGCGTCCTCATGCCGATGCGGGTGTGATGGTGACCGGGGGGTCGTGTCATGGCCAGCAAGGATGAGCGCGACATGGACGCGCTGGCAGCGTGCGTTTCGCTGCACGGCAGCATCGCGCGTGCGGCCAGGCAGCTGGGCATGAGCATTTACCGGGCGGAATCGCTGTGGGTGCAAATTTGCGCGGGATTGGGATGGCAGGCGGTATGAGCATCTTTCAGCCCTGTATGGCGGGCCGGTTCGCCTGCATTCTCGCGGATCCGCCATGGGCCTTTCTGACGCACAGCGGCGAGACGATGACGCCGCACCGCTGCGCAGAGGACCATTACCAGACGATGACACTGGAGGAGATGGCGGCTTTGCCCGTGGCGGAGATCGCGGCCAAGGATTGCGCGCTGTTCATGTGGGTGGTGGGCAGTCACCTTGAGGAATCGTTCGCGCTGGCGCGGGCATGGGGCTTCACGTTCAAGACCGACGCGTTCTACTGGCTGAAGCAGAGGATGCTGCACGCCAACCAGATCGACCTTTTCACAGGCGACATACCCGAGCCCCGGATGGGCTTTGGATATTGGACCCGCAAACAGGTGGAGCCGTGCCTGCTGTTCACGCGTGGGAAGCCCGCGCGACTGGGCAAGGGGGTGCGGCAGGCGATCATCGAGCCTCGGCGCGAGCACAGCCGAAAGCCGGACTGCCAGTATGAGCGCATCGAGCAGCTGGTGGCGGGCCCGCGCATCGAGCTGTTTGCGCGGCAGTCTCGCCCGGGTTGGGAATGCTGGGGGAACCAGACCGACAAGTTCGCCCAGCCTGACACGATCGGAGCGGCGGCATGAACGCTTACGAAACCCGGATGGTCTGCGGGCGGTGCAAGTCGCGCGCGGTGCAGACCCTGACGCGCTGGAACCAGCTTTTCGTGTGCCCGACATGCCTGGACGCGCTGGATACTCCGCTGTCGCCGGTGACGCGTTCGTTCGAGCTGGACCGGACGCTATCCGGGCGCCTGCTGCCGATCGCGGCGCAGCGCAACATGCCGGTTGCCGCGCTGGCGCGCCGCCTGCTCGACATCATCAGCCATGAACCGGTGATGATCGCCAACCTGCTGGATGAGGAAGAGTGATGGCGGGGCGTGTTCTGGTGGCGTGCGAGCGCAGCGGCGTCGTTCGGCGCGCCTTCGAGGCGATGGGCTGCGATGCGTGGTCTTGCGACACCATGCCTGCCGACGATGGCAGCAATCGGCATATCACCGGCGACGTGCTCGAGCATCTGGATGATGGCTGGGACCTGCTGCTGGTCGCGCATCCTCCGTGCACGATCCTGTGCAACAGCGGCGCAAAGCATCTGTATATCGGCGGGCGCAAGGCCAACGGCCGAAATCCGCAGCGCTGGGCCGATCTGGAGCAAGCGGCGGCATTTTACCGGCGGTTGCGCGATGCGGCGCAGATACCGCGCCGCGCGATCGAGAACCCGGTCATGCATGGTCACGCCATTGCGCTGGTGGAGCGTGGCCCGGTGCAGTTTGTTCACCCGTATTTCTTTGGCGAGCCGTTCTTCAAGAACACTGGCCTGGAGCTGATCGATCTGCCGCGTCTGGTGCCGACCAACATGCTGACACCGCCCGCGCCGGGAACGGCAGAGCACAAGGCATGGTCGCGCTGTCATCGCGAGCCACCGGGGCCTGACCGGGCAAAACGGCGGAGCCAGACATATCCGGGAATCGCAGCGGCCATGGCTGCACAATGGGCGCCCCTGATTGGGGCGGGTGAGCGGGAGATGGCGGCGTGAGCATCGATCCTTTTGCGCCTGACACGCTGGGCCTGCGGGCGCAGATGACGATCGCGGCTGCTGGCCTGCGGTTCTCTGCGGTGGGCTATCTGCGCGATCTGGGGGCTTCGCCGCGCTGGCTGGCGCAGGCGTGTGCCGAGGGGGCGCTGGGGCGGGCTCGCGTCAGCTATTCGCGCGATGGCGACCTGTTCGACTTTGCGCAGGGCGATGGCGAGACGGCGATCATCCTGCCGGTGACCGAAGACGGCCTGGTGACCGACCTGGTGGCGTTCGATCCGCGCACGCCCGATGCCTGGGCGTTGCGGGGAGGTGATGGCCTGATGCTGGGGTGGGATGTGTGGCATGCCAATGCCCATGCGCCCGACACCGGCGGCGGGTGGCGCGAGGACCCGGCAGTGCGGCTGTTCGCCAACCCGCTGCAGTGGATCCGTGGCGGAGGAGAGGGGCTGTGCCTGCTGGCCTGGAATGTGACGACGATGGGCATGCTGCGCGCGCTGGGGCCGGAACGCACAATCGTGTGCGAGGGCGACCATTTCGCCACGGTGGTGGCCGAACGGATGGCCGAGCGATGCGGCCTGCCCGCCGTGAGCGTTGCGCCGGTCGAGATGGTGCTGCCTGCGAGCATGGCGGCGAATATGCAACTGGAGGCGGCGGAGTGATGGAGCGTTCGGTGAAAATTGAGCAGATCGTCGAATTTCTGACTGATCAGTCCGACGAACCGGGCTGTGGGCATTTGGACGATCGTATCCATTACTGGCGAGACAAGGCACTAACCGCGTCTAAATCCCTGCGCGAGCTTTCGGGCGCGGCGCCGAGCACCTGGCGGCAAGGGTTGGACGATCTCTCAAGCGATCTGCTCGCCATTCTGGCCAATATCCAGACCGCTGCGCATATGGCCGAGGTTCTTGCCACCGATGAAGACGAAGCGGCGGCGTGGAAAATGATCCGTGAGAAAGCCGCTGAGGGGCCCGTTGCCTATCGTGCAGTGAGGTTCCCGCCATCACAGAGCCGCGAGGCCGACTGACCGATGCCTGTCAATCCTGCAGCAGCGACACCCGGGCGCAAGCCGCGTTCCGGGAAAGGTAAAGGCTCCGCTGCTGGCGGCGCGCCTTCACCCGTTACCCCCGCGCCCCCCAGCGCGAGCGTGTCCGATGGACAGGGGGATGGAAGGGAGCCACCTGTTGGTCGCATCACTGTCGATCCGGACCCCGAGCGGGACCGCAAATGCGCATTCCTGCCGCGCACCGACCTGGGCAATGCCGAGCGGTTCGCGGTGAGATTTGGCCATATGTTCCGTTTCTGCCCGGAAATTGGCTGGTTTGCGTGGGACGGGCGGCGATGGTGCCTGTTGAGCGAAGAGCGCGACAAGACGCCGGCGGCGGTGATGCAGGCCGTGTTCGCCACGGTGCGCGGCATCGGCCATGAGGCGAAGCTGATCGCGGATTCGGGCTTCAAGGTTCCACCGCAGCCCGACTGGGACGCATCTCAGAAGCTGGCGCATGAAGCGCAGCAGCGCGAAAAGCTCGACTTCATCATAGGCGAGGGCAAGAAGGCCATGTCGTTCAGCACCCTTTTGAAGCAATGGGCCAAGCAGAGCGAATCGGCGGGTCGGATGAACTGCATCGCTCCGCTGGTCAAATCCGTGAAGGGCATCGTGATCGCACCCGATGCGCTGGACCGCGACCGCATGGCGATCAACTGTCTGAACGGTACGCTGCGCTTCGAGCGCGGCCCGGAGAAGCGGCCCAGCGCCGATATCGAGGCGGGGAAGAGCGAATGGCACACGGGACCGTGGCGGGCGGTGCTGAAGCCGCATGACCCTGCCGACCTGATCACCAAGATCGCCGGGGTCGAGTTCAACCCGCGCAAGCGGTGTGCGACCTGGACATCCTTTCTGGAGCGGGTGCAGCCGGATGCGGACATGCGGCGGTTTCTGCAGCAATGGGGCGGGCTTTCGATCACCGGCAACACCGGGGACCAGAAGCTGGCGTTCTTCTATGGCGGCGGATCCAACGGCAAGGGCACATGGGTGGAGACGGTTGCGCACATCGCGGGCGATTATGCCGACACCACGTCGATCGAGACATTTCTGGACCAGGGCGTGAAGAAGCGCGGCGACCAGGCGAGCCCCGACCTGGCCAAGCTGCCCGGCGTGCGGTTCCTGCGATGCAGCGAGCCGAGCGTGGGTGCATCGCTGAACGAGGGCCTGGTGAAGATGGTCACCGGCGAGGACCCGGTTTCCGCGCGTCTGCTGAACAAGGGGTTCTTCACCTTCATGCCCGAGTTCAAGCTGACCATCAGCGGCAACAACAAGCCGAAGATCAAGGACAAGTCCGACGGCATCTGGCGGCGCATGCAGCTGGTGCCGTGGAACGTGCAGATCCCGAAGGAAGAGCGCGACAAGGGCTTGAAGGACCGGCTGATCGCCGAGGCCGAGGGCATCTTTGCGCAGCTCGTCGGCGGGGTGCTGGACTGGCTGCAGCACGGCCTGATCGAACCGGACGAGGTGCGCATGGCGACGGCCAAGTATCGCGGCGACGAGGACGATCTTGGCAGGTTCCTGCAGCAATGCTGTGAGGTGGGCGGCGACCCGAAGGTGGTGCGGGTGCGATCGTCAGAGTTGCATGCTCTCTACATCGCATGGGCCAAGGAGGCCGGTGCATCCGAGATCGGCACCAAGCGGCTGAAGGCGGACCTGGAGAACAAGGGTTTCAAGCAGATCGCCAGCAACGGCATCTGGTGGGAGCGGCTGCGGCCGTTCGTGACCCTCGAGCAGGTGGAGCGGGGCGACTGGGATGGCGCGCGGGCCGCGTCTGATCAGGCTGGCGATGGGGATGCGGCATCGCCTGACCCGATACCCGGGTGGGACGACTGATGCGCATGGGTTTGATGGGCTTGCGGGGGCCGTGAAGCTGTGGCCTGCATGCCTTCTGCCTTCCGCGCGGAAGGGTGTGGAAGGCTCTGCTTTCATGGGGTGGAAGGGTGAGAATGGCGGATTTCTGCGGGATAGGTGCGCCTGTGGAAGGATGGAAGGCAAAACCGCCATTGACGATCATGTGTGCGCGCAGGAGCGCATATGTATCAACACTGCGTATTTTCCTTCCATCCTTCCATTTTCATGGAAGGCTATGGTTCTTGAGGTCTTCAAGTCTTTGCGGGTGCTGGGTTTTTCGGGTTTTCAGGGGTGCGGACTTTCCCTTCCATCTTTGCGATGGGCAGGGTTCCGGGCCGAAACAGGCGGAAGGATGGGTTTATGTCGGGCTTGATGGGTGATGCGACTGTCGATGTGCTGTCGTTCGATGAGGTGGAGGCGGCGCTGATGGATGCGATGGAGTATCTGGGCCGCATGCCCGATCGCGAGCGGGGCTTCCTCTCTGCCGGGTCGAGGTCGAGTTGGCCGGAAATCATCCGTTCGACCTGGTACGGCGATTATGGTGATGAAGACGAAGAGCCTCGCGGTCCTGGCCTGACGCGAGTGCAGGTTGATCACGTCGAGCGCTGGCTTTCAGGATCATCAGCGTTCCTGTTGAACGTTGCTCCTGCTCATCGGCGACTGGTGGGCATTGTGCTGCGGATCAAGAGGCAAGATGAAGGTGGCGGGTTCGAGTGGTCCGATGTCTGGCGCATATTCGGAGATCGAACTGTGACCAGCGATGCCCTTCGGAAGCGGTATGAGCGGGCGATCAGGAAGGTGGCGCAGGCTGTGAATGGGTGTAGCGACGCAATATCCTAGGTTTTCTGCCTGCGGAATGTGTCAAGCGTTTCTCGTTTCCCGCAGGCGAATAAAGTTTGTCCGTTTCCGCAGCGATTGGGGTATCTGTGTTGATGTGCTGGGGAAGTGCGCACGGGTCGCACTGGATGCCCTTCCCCTGGTGCGCTTCCTCTCTTGCAGACTGAACGGGTGGCTGGCCTTCGGGCTTTGCCGCCCGTTCCCGTTTGCGGGGATCGCGGGCGGGACGATGGGCAGGCTCAAGCAGATACCATCCCGGTTGAAAGCCATGCCGCCCAAGGTGAAGCCTCTGCCCAAGGTGGCCGACAGCTTCTACCTCTCGCCCGAGTGGCGCGGGTTGATCAAGCGGATCAAGGCTGAGCGCGGTCCCTTTTGCGTCATCTGCGGATCGGGCAAGCGGATCGTGGGTGACCATATCCGCGAGATCAAGGACGGGGGCGAGAGGCTGGACGAGAACAACGTCCAGCTGCTGTGCCACGTCTGCCACCAGCGCAAGACCGCGCGAGAGCGGGCGAAGCGGGCTGTCGGCCAGACCGGGTGACCGGGGGGTGGTCGAAAGTCTGCAAGGCTCGCGGCCGTGAAACCACTGTGTCTCTCATTTGGAGGTTTTTTTTCGATGTCCGGCAATTTTTCGGGGGAGTTCGATCTGTTCGGCCACCCGATACCTGTGCGTCGGACGATGCGCGGGCGCCCGGCTCATGTGCGCACCACAGAAAATGCTAACAAAATCAATCTGTTGTTTGCGACCGGTGAGGATGAGGACGCCGCTGCGGCTGCGTTGAACATCTGCACCAAGACGCTGCGGAAGCATTACTTTCCGGAATGCGAGAAGCGGGCTGCTGCTGCGGCTGCCGCCAAGGCCCAGCTGCTCCAAATGCTGTGGACGCTGGCCGACGCCGGCAAGGCCTCTGCGATCAAGGAACTGTTCGCGCGCATCGACAAGGGCGACCTGGACCGGATGCGGTTGCCGCGTAAGCCTGATCCCAAGGCGCCACCGATGGGCAAGAAGGAAAAGCGGCTGCTGGACGCCCGCACCGCCGGAGAGGGCAGCGAATGGGAAGGCCTGATCCCGAACTGATCGCCTCGGTCCTCGAGCGCGATCCGTGGGACTTTTCCTGCCCGGACTGGAAGCAACGGCTGAAGGACGGGCGCAGCCTGGTGCCCGATCTGCCGCTTGACCCGGAGCTCGTCCGGCGTGCGGTAGGGATATTCAATAACCTGCGTCTGCCGGATGTCGCCGACCAGCCCCGGCTTCGGGATGCTGCAGGCGACTGGCAGCGCGAGGTGGTCGCGGCGCTGTTCGGCTCGATCGATGCCGAGGGCATCCGCAGGGTGCGTGAAGCGCTGGTGCTGGTGCCGAAGAAGAATTCAAAGACCACCGGTGGCGGCGCCATCATGGTCACGGCGCTGCTGATGGACCCGGTTCCGCGGCAGCCGTATTACATGCTCGGCCCGACACAGGAGATCGCCCAGCGCGGCTTCGACCAGGCGGCGGGCATGATCGAGGCCGATCCGGTGCTGCGCAAGCGGTTCCAGATTCGCAGCCACCTGAAAACCATTGTGGACCTTCGGACGCAATCGTTCCTGAAGATCCAGACGTTCGACGAGAAGGTCGCGACCGGCGGCATCCCCAAAGGGTTGCTGATCGACGAGGTGCACATTCTGGGCAAGATGCCCTACGCAGCGCGGGTGCTGGGTCAGCTGCGCGGCGGCCTGGTGGCGAAGCTGGACGGGTTCATGGTGATGATCACCACCCAGTCCGACCAGCCACCGGCGGGCGTGTTCCGCAATGAGCTGCAGATTGCCCGGGCGATCCGCGATGGCCGGGTCACCGGCGTGGCGGCGAACATGCTGCCGGTGCTGTACGAGTTTCCGGAAGAGGTGCAGACGGACCGCAACCGGCCATGGGAAAACAGCAAGATCTGGCACATGGTGCTGCCCAATCTCGGGCGGTCCTGCCACCTGTCGCTGCTCGAGGCGGATTACGCCAGCGCGAAGGAAAAGGGCGAAGAGGAAATAAGGCGCTGGGCCTCCCAGCATCTGAACATCGAAATCGGGCTCGGCCTGCACAGCGAACGCTGGCGCGGGGCCGACCACTGGGAACAGGCGGCCGACGAAAGCATCCAGTCTCTGGATGAACTGCTCGAGCGTTGCGAGGTCGCGGTGGTCGGTATTGATGGCGGCGGTCTCGACGATTTGCTCGGCCTGTGCGTTGCTGGTCGCGAGCGCGACACGAAACGCTGGCTGTTCTGGTTTCATGCGTGGGCGCACCGGTCAGTTCTCGATCTGCGTAAGATCATTGCCTCGGAGCTTGAAGGCTTCGCTGATGACAAAGACCTGACGTTCTGGGACGAGGGCGACGCCGATATCAAGGGCGTGGCCGATATCGTCGAGCAGGTCGCGGCGAGCGGCCTGCTCCCCGAGAAGCATGCGATAGGGCTTGATCCGCAAGGGGTCGGCGTGTTGCTAGACGAACTGAGCGTGCGCGGCATCGGCGAAGATCAGATGATGGCTATTGGCCAGGGTTACCGGCTTTCGTCGGCAGTCTGGACCATGGAGCGTAAGCTTGAGAACGGCACTGCCTTCCATGGTGGCACGCGCCTGATGGCGTTCTGTGTCGGCAATGCAAAGGCAGAGCAGCGCGCTAATGCTGTTGTGATTACCAAGGAAGCTGCCGGGAAATCAAAGATTGATCCGCTGATCGCGGGGTTCAACGCAGCAAAGCTACTCGAGCGGAACCCGGTAGCGGCGACCGCCGGCAAGCTGTCGATCGACGACTGGATTGAAGGGATGCGAACGGCATGAGTGAGCGATCGGAGGGCGGGATGTTGCGGGCCGCCTGGCGGTGGCTTACCGAAGTGCCTGTCGAGCAGAAGTCGACCTGGGGGCTGGAATCCGGTCCGCCGCGGGCGGCGTATTCCGATCAGGACAATTTCACCACCAATCGCGTGACGGTGGCCGATTACATGGACGGGCTAGTGACGCGCAACCCGATGGGGCTGTCTGCCACCTTTGCCTGCGTCAACCTGCTGGCGGGCACGGCCGCGAGCCTGACCCCAGCGGTCTATCGCAAGGGGTCCGACGGTGTGGCGGTGGAGGATGCAAACCACCCGCTGTATTGGGTGCTTAAGCTGGATCCGAACTTCGACCAGGACGACTATGAGTTTTGGGAATTCATGTTCGCCAGCGTTGAACTGCAGGGCAATGCCTATGCCGAGAAGGTGATCAACGGTGCGGGCAATGTCACCGCGCTTCTGCCGGTGCTCAACCCCGCCGGCATGGCAGTGAGGCGACTGAGCAGCGGCGAAAAGGAATATTCCTGGACCGAGCATGGCGTGGCCAAGGTTCGCCGGCAGGAACAGATGCTGCACATCCGCGGGATGGGTGGTGACGGTTTGAAGGGTGCATCGACGCTTTCGGTGTGCGCCAACATCTTTAGCGCTGCAACGTCCACAGACAGGCTGGCGCGCGAGTTTTTCACCAATGGTGTCTTCACCAGCGGCTTTCTGGAAACCGCCACAGCGCTCGATGGTGAGCAGCGGGCCAAGCTGGAAAAGCTGCTGCAGGAAAAATTCACCGGGGCGATCAATGCCGGGCGACCGATGGTGCTCGACAATGGCCTCAAGTGGAGCGCTCTCTCTATCAACCCGGAAGACGCGCAGCTGCTGGAAAGCCGGAAGTTCAGTGGGGAGGAAGTCTGCCGGTTGTTTGGTGTTCCACCCGGCATGGTCGGGTATGGAGACAAGGCTAGCAACTGGGGCACCGGCAAGGAAGTCGATGTGCTGGGCTTCGAGAAGTTCACGCTGCGTAAGCGCCTTCGCCGGTTCGAGCGGGCGCTGACCAAGCAGCTGCTAAGCCGGGCCGAGAGGCAATCCGGCGCCTACATCAAGTTCAATATCGAGGGCCTGCTGCGCGGTGACAGCACGGGGCGGGCGTCTTTCTATCAGATCATGGTGCGCCTGGGCGTGCTGACCCGCAATGAAGCGCGCAGGTTGGAGAACCTGCCCCCGATCGAGGGTGGCGATGTTCCTATCGTGCAGATGCAGGACATTCCGCTGGCGCAGGCCGTGAGCGGTATCGATGGAGGTGACGGCCAGTGAAGACGAAACAGGGCGCGCCGGTGCTCGAGCTGAAGGCTCTGGGCGATGACGGGCAGATCCAAGGCTATGGCGCGGTGTTCGGAAACCGCGACAGCTATGGCGACATCATCCTGCCTGCGGCGTTCAAGCGCAGCCTGGCGGACCATAAGCGCAACAAGAGCCGCCCGAAGATGTTCTGGCAGCACGATCCCTCGCAGCCGATCGGCAGCTGGGTCGAGATCGTCGAGGACGACAAGGGGCTGCTGGTCACCGGTCAGCTGAACATGGATGTGCAGCGCGGGCGCGAAGCCCATGCCCTGCTGAAGGCTGGAGACATCGACGGGCTGTCTATCGGCTATCGCGTCGTCAAGGCGACCGAGGACGAAACCGAAAACGTGATGCTGCTGAAGGAACTGACGCTGGTCGAGGTGTCGGTGGTGTCGCAGCCCGCCAACCCGCTCGCCACGGTCAGCGCGGTGAAGGCGGCGGAACTGGAAGATTTGCGCGTGCGACTCGCCGCCGGGGCCCGGCTGCAGCCACGCGAAATGGAGGAGCTTATGAAGGAATACTTCGGCTTCACCAACAGTGAGGCGGAGCGCGCAGCGGGCTCCCTCCTGGCTGACGAGCATGGGGCCCATGCCGAAACCGACCCTGAAGCCAGCTTCTGGGCCGCTCTCCGCGATGCAGAGATCGTCGACCTGACGGGTGAGCCGGACTGACCGGCCACAGCACAAGGAAACCATATCATGAAGAAGTTCTATACTCTCGTCGGGGCACTCCTGGCGGTTACCGTTTCCATGCTCGCCGGAGCAGCCCCGGCCTTTGCCACCGATGCTGCCATGGCTGCTGGCATTTCCTCTCTCGCTTTCGCAGGGTCGCTTGGCGCCGCCGGTGGCGGTCGCATGCTGATGTCTGCTGCCGAGCGCTCGATGGGCCGGTTCATGCGTGGTCCGGAGCATGACGCATCCTCTGGCAACAAAACGGCTGCTCAGCTGGCTGCAGAGACCAAGGCTGCATTCGACAAGCGTCACGACGACGTCAAGGCGATTGCCGAGAAGGCGCTGGCCGAGGCAGAAGCGGGCAAGACCCTCACCGCGACGGCCAAGGAACTGGCCGACCAGGCGATCACCGCGATGACCGAAGCCAAGGCCCGGCTTGACGATGTCGAGCAGAAGCTGGCTCGCCATGGCGGCCAGCCCGAGGCCGACCAGACTGCCGGCGAACGTTTCCTGGCCGATGATCGGTTCAAGGCCTTTGCCGCCGAGACTCGCCCGCGTGGCCGCGTGCTGGTGGAGGTGAAGGATATCTCTTCGCTCACCACCGATGCTGCCGGTTCGGTTGGCACTATGATCCAGCCCCAGCGCGCGGCGCCGGTGATGCAGGCCCAGCGCCGCATGACCATTCGCAGCCTGCTGATGCCTGGTCAGATTTCCAGCAACCAGCTGGAATACGACAAGGAGGTTGGCTTCACCAACAATGCCGATGTCGTGGCCGAGGGCGCATCCAAGCCGCAGTCCGAACTGCAGTTCGAAGAGGCAACGATGAACGTGCGCACGATCGCGCACTGGATGCGCGCCAGTGTGCAGGTGCTGGCCGATGCGCCGGCGCTGCGATCGATCATCGACCAGCGTCTGCGCTATGGCCTGGCGTTCAAGGAAGAGGTCCAGCTGCTGAACGGCGATGGCACCGGTCAGAACCTTTCGGGCCTGATCACCGAAGCCACCGCCTATGCGGCGCACGCCAGCCTGGTCGCGGAAAGCCTGATCGACGACATCCGTTTCGGTATCCTGCAGGTGGCGCTCGCCGAATACCCGGCGAACGGCATCGTGCTGAACCCGATCGACTGGGCCTATATCGAGACCATGAAGGACAGCGAAGGTCGTTACCTGATCGGCAATCCGCAGGGCACTCTCACCCCGATCCTGTGGGGTCTGCCGGTTGTCCCGACGCAGGCGATGACCGTCGACAAGTTCCTCGTCGGCGCGTTCGACATGGCTGCACAGCTGTTCGATCGTCAGGACGCGACGGTCGAAGTGTCCACCGAAGACGCTGACAACTTCACCAAGAACAAGGTGACCATCCGCGCCGAGGAGCGTGTCGGCCTGGCGATCTATCGCCCCGAGGCGCTGGTCTATGGTGATCTCGGCCGCGTGGGCTGACGCCAGCGGGCCAATGGAAAGACGAGCTCGGGGGCGGTCGCAAGGCCGCCCCCGTTTTCGTGAGCGGGGCGTGTGGCCCGGTTCACGAAAGCGAAGGAGCGAAATGATGGCAAAGGTAAAGGTCCGCCTGCTGAAGCCGCTGAACGGTCGCGAGATCGGCAGCGAGGCCGAATACGACAAGTCACAGATCAAGCGCCTGGTGGGGCTGGGCGCGGTCGAGGTCATCAAGATCAAGGCCGAGCGGCCTGCCCAGAACAAGATGGACGAGCCCCCGCTGAACAAGGCGGGTGGTGCCGATAGTTCGCCGCCTGCTGGCGGTGGAAAGCCCGCCGAGGGCAAACAGAAGGGCTGATCCAGTCCACCCCAGGGGCTGCGTTGCAGCTCCGCATTCCGGAGAAACCACATGAAGCGTTACACGATTTCGGTGACCACTGCCGCTGATGGCACGGCCACCGCCTATTCGCCGCGTCGAATCAACGGCAAGATCAACCAGATCGAATATGTGAAGGGAGACTTCGCCGATGGTGTCGACTTCACCATCGAGGGCGAAGCCACCGGCATTGATCTGTGGGTCGAGGCCAACGTCAACGCCAGCGCCGTTCGCGCGCCGCGCCAGCCCACGCACACTGCTGTGGGTGCCGCAGCGCTGTACGCATCGGGCGGTGTCGCAGTTCTCGATCGGATTGCGCTCGCCAACGACCGCGTGAAGATCGGTATTGCCCAGGGCGGCAACGCCAAGAGCGGCACCTTCCACGTGCTTGTGGATTGATCGTCGCCTGACCCTGCTTTCCTCACATTCGCTGGTGGCATCATGCTTTTCACCCTGACGCCTGTTGACCTGGTCGAGGGCTATGGTGAGGGCATCTTGTCCCTGGCGGATGCGAAGAAGCATTTGCGGGTGGATGCGGACTATTTCGACGATGACGATCTGATCGGTCTGCTGCGCGATGCGGCGATCGATGCGGTCGAGAAATATTGCAACCTGCGGCTTGACCGCACGGTGGGCATGCAGGCGAGGTTCGAGGGGTTTGGACCCGGGATGCGGATGGGCGTGGGCCCGGAAGCGACGGTCGAGGTCACCGCGATCAGCTATGTCGACAGTGCCGGTGCGGATGCTCCGGTTGCCGATGGTGGCTGGCGGCTCGACGTGCTGGGCCGGATCATTCCCGCGGTGGGCGGTGCATGGCCGACAACCCATGGCCCGGTCACCGTCACCTTCGATGCCGGGTACACGCCTGCGAATCGCCCGCCCGCGCTGTTGCAGGCGGCGCGGTTCATGCTCGCACACCTGTACGCCCAGCGCGAGGCGGTGCTGGTCGGCACGATCAGTGGCGACCTGCCGCTGGGCTTTCGCTTTCATTGTGATCGTTACCGCATGCCGGTGATCTGACCGGGCGGCTTTGCATTTTCAACACAGGAGGATTTCATGGCCTTTTCCGGTTCGCTGCGGATCACGCTGCAGGCCCTGCTTTCTGGCGCTGCCGATATCGGCTCTCGCCAGCAGGATATCAACTACACCATCTCGCGCCCCATCGGATCGGGCACCGGTGACAACCAGGCGGATCAGGTGTTCGCCGACACGCGCACGCTGGCGGCATCCTCGAGCGAAGACCTGGACATGGCCGGCGTGCTGACCAATGGTCTGGGCTCCACCATCACCTTCGCCTCGGTCAAGGCGCTGATCATCGTGGCAGCAGCGGGAAATACCAACGACGTGGTGGTCGGCGGTGCGGCATCCAATGCCTTCGCCACCATGTTCGGTGATGCGACCGATACCATCAAGGTGCCGCCCGGTGGCTTTGTGGTGCTGGGCGATTTCGGCGCCACCGGCTTTGCCGTCACCGCCAGCACGGGTGACCTGCTGAAGATCGCCAATGGCGGATCGGGCACGCCGGTGAGCTATGACATCCTGATCGTCGGCGATACGGCCTGATGGCCCAGCCCGTCCTGAATGCCGGTGATCTGGATCGATCGATCCACATCATCCAGCAGACAAAGGTGAAGGCCGGTAACGGCCAGGTCACCTTGCAGGATGGGTCGACGATCGCGCGCACCCGGGCGAAGCGCATGGAGCAGCGCATCGCCGAGGTGTTCAACGCCGGTTCCGACCAGACCAGCAACACCACCATCTTCCGCATCCGCTGGCGGCGGGATGTGTCGAACGTGGACCAGATCGTGGTGACCGATGGCCAGCGGTTCGAAATCAAGTCCGTCATGGAGTTCGGCCGTAGGGTCGGGCTCGATCTTGTGTGCGAACGCCTGGGGGCGAATGTGTGATGGCGACCAAGGTCCTGGGAATGGCCGAGCTGCAGGCGGCGCTGGCGCAGATCCCGGCGCGGATGCAGCAGAACGTGCTGCGATCGGGCAACCGGGCTCTGGCCAATGAATTCGTCAAGTCCATCCGCAACAACCCGAACCTGCCAGCCACGGTGCGCAAGGCGATCCGCATGGAGGCGGACCCGGCCAAGCGCGCGACCAAGGGGTTCATCGTCGGGCTGCGCAAGCCGTTCTCTCGCCTGGGCCACCTGATCGAGTTCGGCACGTCAGAGCGCGTGCAGCGGACGACGGGCCGCGCAACGGGCCGGATGCCTGCCACGCCCTGGCTGCGGCCAGCGCTGGACGACATCGGCGGCGGCAGGGCCACGCAGATATGGGCCAAGGCGGCGAGCCGGAACTTTGAACTGCAGATGCGAAAGCTGGCCAGAAAATGATCGTGGGCAAATGACCGACATGGCCACCGCGCTGGCCCAGCACCTGCTGGGCGATGCCGCTATCGCCGCGATCATCGGCGACCGGGTGTTTCCGCAGGAGGCGGATGCCGAGGCGGCAAGCCCCCGCATCTTGTATTTTCGCGTCAGTTCCGGTGCAGCCGACGGGCTGACCACAGATGCTCCGACCGAATACTTCCGATCGCTATGGCAGCTCGATCTGCGGGCCCGCAGCAAGGATGACCTGACCGCGCTGGAAACCGCCGTGCGGGGCCGGATGGATCACCAGATCATGCAGGTCTGGTCGGGCGTCACGGTGCTCGCCAGCTTCTTGGTGGACGAGCGGGACGTTCCGTTCGACCAGACCGCAAACCTGCACGGCGTTCAACATGATTACCGCATCGAATTTCAAACGGGAGACTGACCCATGACTGTTAAAGGCCTGCCTGCCAAGGGCACCATCTTCGCCATCGGCGCCGGCGATGCCGAGACGCAGGCGTATGACGGTGAAACGTTCATCCCTGTCGGCCGCACCACCGGGATACCGACCCCGGATGTCAGCCGCAACGGCATTGATGTCACCGCGCTGGAAGACGACTGGGAATCCAATATCCCCGGCATCCTTCGTGGCGGCACCATCAACGTCGCAGTCAACCGCATCTTCGGCAATGCCGGGCAGAAGGCGATGATGGATGCGCTGATGGATGCCGTGCTGAAATGGTATCGCATCACCTTCAGCGATGGCACGGTGAAATACGGTACCTGCTGGGTGCTGGGGGAATCGGGCGATGCCACCGTCGACGACAAGGTCGGCGGTAGCTTCGCGGTCAAGATCGAAACCGCCGCCGAGGTTCCCGCGGCATGACCACCATAGCCAAGATGAAGGCGGCGGTGCTTTCTGCCGGGGCGCTGCCGCCAGCCACCACCAGCACGCTGCTCGGGCAGGATGTCACCATCCGCGCAATCACGGGATCGGAAGAGGCGGCGTTCCTGGACAAGGGTCTGGCCGCAGGCATGGTGCCCATCTGCGCGGCGTGCATCGTCGATGGCATGGGCGTTCCGGTGTTCAGCCGGGAAGAGCTGGGCGGCCTTCGCGCCGGGTCGCTCAAACCGGTTTATCAGGATATTCTGAAGCTCAGCTATCCCAGCACCGAAGACCTGGGAAACGCATCCGAGACGACGCAGGATACGCCTTCCGGTTCGAACTAGCATTGGCGCTGAGCAAATCGCTGGCGCAGATCGACGCGATGCCCATGCCGGAAATCATGCAATGGCGGGCCTATGCCGCGGTTCACCCGATCGGCCCCAAGCGGGATGACTGGCGAATCGCTCAGCTGGCCGCGCTCTATTTCAACGCGCATCGCAGCAAGGATCACCCCCCGGCAAAGGTCAGCGAATTTATGTGGCAACCACCCGGGGAAGAGCGGGACGACGATGCCGATGCAGAAGCGCTGCTCAGTTTCCTCGGCACGCTGCCTCCGCCACGGATGATGAACTGATCACAGGCAGGATCGAATATTCTGGCTCAGTTCCTTGAAGTTGCCTTTGCCTTTCGAAAACAACTGGATCCGCCTGCGGTCGCCCATGTCGGCGATGTCGATCAGCGCCATGGTGTAGGTGCTGGTCCATGTGCTCACGGTAAACTCAAGAGAACCACCCTGCTCGCGCGGGGTGAATGTGGGGCGGTGCGCCCTGTCCTGGTAAAGGTCAACGACGCACCCTGTGAATGCGACCGTCGACTTGTCGGTGTCGGCCGTGAGTAGCGCGCTGTGCTGGCGAAGCCCGCCCGGTGTCGAGCAGGCAGCCAGAGCCAGCGCGGCGGCGATCGGTATGCAGTGTTTCACGGTCCTCTCCTCAAAGATCAAAGGTTGTCGCGCACATCGTCCTGCCATGTTTTCGGGCGTGGCAGGGGCGGCAGATCGGCGCCGCAGAACCGGCATTTGATGGCTGCTGCCTGCACCGTCTCGGCGCACACCGGGCATGCGCGGGTGGTGCCAGGTGGGGGATCAGCTTTGCGGCGCGGCATGATGAGCACGATGGCCAGACCGATAAATCCGGTGAGCATGCCCAAAAGAAAAAAGCCGCAGCCCGAATAGCCTTTGGATTCACCGATGACGCCGGTCGCTATCCCGCAGCAAAGCCAAAGTAAAAATATGATTTCCATGTTCACCTCTCGCCCGCGCAACCCTGCGCAGTCCCATCCTGAAAGGCAAGCCGCATGACAACGCGCATCGGTGGCATCGTCGTCGATATCGACGCCCGCCTCGCCAAGCTGGAAAAGGAACTGGCCAAGGGCAACCGCGATCTGCAGCGGTTCGAGAAGAACGCCATCGCCAGCGGCGGGCGGGTCGAACAGGGGTTGATGTCGGTCAGCCGTGGTGTCGGCACGGTGGTCGGAGCGCTGGGCGGGCTGGGCATTGCGCTTGGCGTTTCCGAGCTGGCGGGCTTTGCCAAGTCCGCGCTCGACATGGGCGACAATCTGGTCACCGCTGCCGACCAGGCGATGATCGGGGTCGAGCGATTCCAGACGTTGCGGCAGGCATTCCGCGAACTGGAGATAGACGGCGATGCGTTCGACAAGGCGATGTTGCGCCTTGCCACCACGCTGGGCGATGTCCAGTCCGGCGCGATCGATGCCTCCACCAAGGCGCTGGACAAGATGGGCATCACCGCCCGTGTGCTGTCGGGCGAGATCGACACCACCGACGAGCTGCTGGACGCGATCGCCGCCAGCGCAAGCAAGTTCGGCACCGAGGCCGAGTTCACCTCCTCGGTGGTCGATATCTTCGGCCGTCGCGTCGGCGTCCAGATGGCGGCCGCCCTGCGCGATGGCGGCAAGGCGCTTCACGATATCGAGGCAGACGTCAAAGCCTTCGGAACCGTGCTGACCGAACAGCAGATCAACAAGCTCGCCGATGCCAACGAAACCATAGAGCGGTGGCAGGAAGTTGCGTCTTACCGTTTCGCGATCTTCGCTGCCGATGCGATCGATTATTTCGGGCAGGCGGGCCAGGCGGCAGAACGGTTCTTCGGCATCATGGGCGGGCGTGGCGGTCTTTCCGCTGCGATGGCGGACCTGGTATTCGGCGCCAAGGTCAAGGCCAATCCGAACGATGCCAAGGACGTTTCGTCCCGCCTGGGCTTTTCGGCAGGCCGCATCAAGTTCGACACGCCCAATGTTCCGGTTTCCCGCCCGCGCGCCGGCGGCGGTGGCGGGGGCGGTGCGTCGCGCCGATCGGGCGGAGGCGGGGGAGCGCGTGAGGCGGACAGCTTTGCGCGCAGCATGGCAGATCTGGCACGGCGCACCGCCGATGCGCGCATGGAGTTCACCGCGCTCAACGAGCAGTGGGACGATGTCACCATCATGGATGCAAAGATGCGCGCCGAGGCGCTGCGCATCGAGCAGGAACAGGGCACCAAGTGGACCGATCTGCAGCGCAGCCAGTGGCGCGCTGCCGCCGAAGACCTGCGCAGCCTGGCAGTGCGCACCAAGATTGCCGAGATCAACCAGAGGTCCTTCAACGACACGCTGACGGAAGTGGACCTGTCCGAATTTTCCAGCCTGCCGAAGCTGGAGGCCGATCTTGAAAAGATCGCCGCACGCCTGCCCGACCTGCGCAGCCGCTGGCAGCAGGCGATGGCCAGCCTGGGCGACGCGGAGGGAATCGCGTTCGACGGGCTGACCCGGAACATCGAGGGGACGCTGCTGGGCTTCCAGTCGTTGAGCGATGCTGCCGAGAACTTCAGCAAGCAGCTGCTCAGCATGGCCCTGCAGGCGTTCGTGTTTGCGCCTCTGGGCAAGGCCCTGAAGATCCCGGGCTATGCAGATGGCACCAGCAGCGCCCCCGGTGGGCTGGCGCTGGTGGGCGAGCGCGGCCCGGAGCTGGTCAACCTGCCCCGCGGATCGCAGGTTGTCCCCAATAACCGGCTGATGAACATGGCCAGTCCGCTGGTCGCCGGTGTCGGGATGGGCGGCGGCGCTCCGGTGGTCAACCAGACCATCAACTTCTCCGGCGGGGTCGATCTTGCCACCCGCACCGAAGTGATGCGCATGGCCGATGCGACCAAGCGGGCCACGCTGGCCGCAATGGCCGATGGCCGCCGCAGGAGCGCGCGCTGATGACCGATATCGAATGGCCCACCGATCTGGTGCCATATCGTGCGGCGTTCTATCTGCGGCCGCATGTCGGTGGCGCGGAAAGCCCGCTGACCCGCACGCGCAAGACCTATCTGCTGAGCAAGCCGGTCTGGGTCTGCCGCCTGTCGTTTCGCGGCGGGTTCAATGGCAGCTCGGGACGGCGTGCGCTGGGCGGGCGGATGGATTCGCTGATCATCCAGATGCAGGGCGGGTTCAACCGGGTGCTGCTGTGGGATTTCCGGAGGCCCTATCCTGTCGGGCTGCGGCGCTATTACAGCCAGTTCGAAGGCGAAAGCTACACCTTCAGCGGCGGTCGCACCTTCACGCTGGGCGAACGGTTCTTCATTCCCGCCGAGGCCGAGCCGGTGAACGAACCGGCGGCGGCGGGGGCGACCGAGATCGTGTTCGGCGGGTTCGAGCCGGGCGAGCGCACATTCCAGACCGGCGACTATTTCGGCGGAGATGGCCGCGCGCACCTGATCCACAGCGCCACGCTGGCCGATGCTGCCGGGCGCACGCTGCTGACGTTCGACCCGCCGTTGCAACGCGCTCTTCTGATCGGAGAGGCGGTGACGATGCGCCCGCCCACACCGTTCAAGCTTTCCACCGAGAGTGCGGAGGACGCCGGGTCCAATGACAGCGAGGTCGATTCGACGGTCGACTATTCGCTCGACTTTATCGAGGACCTGCCATGAGCCGCGAGCTTGCGCCCGAGCTGGAGGCCGAGCTGGCGAAGAGCGGCATCCGTCCCTTCCTGGCGCTGTTCATCGACTTCCCCGATCCGGTGCGCGCGTTCACGGGGCGCGGCACGATGATGCTGGACGGGCAGGAGTTCACCGGCATCCACGGCATTGCCAGCATCGATGCGATCACCGAGACGGTCAGCGGAAGCGCGGGCGGTGTGCAGGCCAGCCTGATGGCGGTGCCATCCGAGTTTGCCGATGACGTCGCCGACCAGGCGGTGCGCGGCGTGGCATTCGAGATGTACGCCGGCGCGTTCGACATCGATTTCCAGACGGTCATCGGCCACCAGCGGATATTCAAGGGCACGCTGCAGGGGTATGACATCCTCGACGAAGGCAGCTCGATCACCGTCACCGCGACTGGCGAGAGCCGCCAGATCGACCAGCGCCGCCCGAGCGTGAAGCGCTACACCGACGAATATCAGCAGCGCAAATATTCCGGCGACCGCTTCTTCGAATATCTGCCGCGGCTGACCGAGGTGCCGATCCTGTGGGCCAAGGGCAGGCAGGACCCGCTGTGAGTCACTCCGCGCCGGATCCTGACTGGTCGCTCCACTGCGCCCTTCGACAGGCTCAGGGTGAGCGGGGGGCGGTCGATCCCGATTGGGATCGGCATTGTGCCCTTCGACAGGCTCAGGGTGAGCGGATGTCGCACGATCCGGATTGGTCTGAGCATTGCGGTGACCTTTGGAGGCAAGCGGTTCTGTCTGCGACGGGGCGGGACATCTGCGACATCGTCGGGCCATCGCCGCGGCGCCCGCGGGAATGGGCGGCGATGATGCGCAGGCTTGGGGCGCGGTCGCTGCACGATGTGGCCTGCGCGGTGCACGGCCCTGCGGTGCCGGTCCGCTCTGCCCGGCGAGGCGACATCGTGCGCAAGGGCTGGGCGATGGGCGTGTGCCGGGGCGAACAATGCGAATTCTTCGGCGGCGTGATGGTGCCGCTGGGCGATGTCGATGCGGCATGGCCGGTGACCGCGTGGCTGGGCTCCAGAGAGATGAAGGGCTGAGATGGGCAAGGTTGTTCGCACGCTTGCCATGGTCGGCCTGGCCATCGCGATCGCGGTTGTCGCGCCGCAGCTGGGCGTGTTGCTGGCAACGCAGATTGGCGTTTCCGTGGCGGTCGCCACTGCGGTGGTCGGCGCGGTATTGTCGCTGGCCGGTGGGCTGCTGATGTCGGCACTGGGGCCCAACCCCAGCGCCAAGGCGCAGCCGATCAATTTCCGCAATGCCAATGCCAACAGCACCATCCTGATCGGCAAGCGGAGGCAGGGCGGGCCGATGGTGTTCTTTCACCCGCGCAAGGTGGGCAGCGACACGTTCCGCTATTTCGTGTTCGCCTGTGCCGGTCACCGCTGCAAGGGCGTGGTGCGCTGGTATCTGGGTGACGAGGTGGTCACCGTGAACAGCGGCGGCCTGGTGACCAGCGGGCCCTATGCCAATGCGGCATGGCTGTGGTTCGCGCGGGGCGAGACGGACCAGGCGGCGAACAGCACCTTCGTGGCAGAGTGCGACGGAAAGTGGACCAGCGACCACCGGGGCCGGGGGGTTGCGGCGATCTATGCCAAGTTCAAGCTGACCAAGGCGGTGGTGGAGGCGGGCATGCCCACGATCAGCGCCGAGATCGAGGGAGCGGACGAGATCCGTGACCCGCGCGACGACAGCATCGGGTGGACCGACCTGGCCGTGCCCGCCGCCTATTGGTGGCTGCAGCTTCCGCGCGAGGAAGGCGGCTTCGGCGCGCTGGAAGACGAGGTGCCGGACGACACGCTGCTGAGCGCATGGACGAACATCTGTGACGAGGATGTCGACCTGATCGGCGGCGGCACGGAAAAGCGGTACACGCTCAATGCGCTGATCGAGACCGGAGGCCAGCCCAGCGCCATCCGCGACAGCATGGTCGCCTGCATGGCTGGGCAGCATGCCTGTATCGGCGGGGTGTTCTGGATGCGGCCCGGCTATTGGGTACCACCCAGCGCGACCCTTTCCGAGCGCGACCTTTCGGCAGGCTTCAGCGTGCCGCTGCTGATCGACGCGCAGGAGTTCGCCACAGAGGTGAGCGGGACCTATATCGACCCGGACAACCTTTATCAGCCCCAGCCCGTGCCGACGCGCAGCATCGCCATGGCAGACGTGGTGCAGGCGGATTACGACCTGCCCCACATCACCAGCCACACGCGCGGCCAGCGGATCCTCGAGATCATGCTGAGGCGCGGCCAGTGCGAAAAGCGGGTGAACTGGCCGATGAACTTTGCGGGCCTTGCCCACCAGGCGATGCAGACGGTGCAGATCGACACGAGCCGTTATGGCCTGGGTAACTATGCCTTCGTCATCGACGACTGGCAGATCGATCAGAACTTCGGCGTGCCGCTGGTGCTGCGGGAAGAGAACCCGGAAATCTATGAATGGTCCACCGCCCTGGAGCTGCCCAAGTCCGGCAGCGCGACGGTGGCGACGCCCGATCCTGTCGAGGTGGTGGCCTCTGCCGCCGCCGTCGCCGGCGCAGTGGGCAGTTACGATGCCGCCGCCCTTGCCGCGCTGGAGGCGCGCATCGCGGCGCTGGAGCCCTGATCACCCTAGCTTGAACGAAAGGCCTGAAATGACCGACATCAACGCGATCCTCCGCGATGGCAACAATGTGAACATGCCGGCACTGCGGGCCTATCTGGCCGCGCTGGAAGCTGCGCTGGCGCAGGCCAACCTCGTGATAGCGACGGGCACCATCGCCACGCTGGTGGGGGATCGGGTCTACGCCACCCAGTCCGCGTTGTATGCGGACCTGGTCCCTGCCGATAATCTGTTCGCGCTGGTCTATGCCGATGCCGACCCGCTGAAGAACGGGCTGTATCAGAAGGACGGCGCCACCACGGCAGGCGATTGGGATGGGCCGTTCGACCTGTTCTCTTCTGCAGCCGAGGCGCTGGTGCAGGGTCTGGTGGATGCGGCCGAGGCTGCGGCGCTGGCGGCTGCGGAGAGCTCGGCGGAGCTGGATGACCTGAAGGCGGCGACCGCAGGCATGATCGCCGATGCGCTGGGCGCACCGCTGGGCGTATTCCCGCTGGTCGCGGTGGGTGTCGACTTCAGCCAGAACACTCACGCGCTGATCAGGCGCGCTCCGACGGATGGCGCGGTTGGCAGGATAGGTGCCCGGTTGCGGTTCGTTGGATCTGGCGCTTGCAGCGTTACCATAGCGCGAGGGCCCGACGAGGAACTCACGTTCGTTTCCAATCATGCTCTGCCTGTAGTAACCTCGACCGGCGATTTCGTGGTCGATATTGAAGACCTGGGAGATGTCCCGGTGCAGGCCGGGGACGCCGTGCTGTTCACCACGCCCTCGGGCGGAGTCGCAGGATACACTGTGGCAGCGGACGGTGAGGCGATGCTGTTCAAGGTTGGCGCCTTCAACACCGGCACCGAGATCTTCAGTGTTGCGGCAGATACCCAGCTCGATGCATATGTCCAGTTTGTTGCCTCCGCGCTGCAGGTGCCACGCTCCGCTCTGGTCGACGACGAGCTGCTGGACCATCTGGAGGTTCTTGCCGATGTCGCCGAGCCGCTGGTCGGGATTGTGGGCGAGAGGGTTGACCGGGTCGGCCTAAACCCGATGGAGCGCGGCGAACTTCAGTTCAACTCCAACACCACCGCGCTGTTGTACACCGCCACCCGGGACTGTGTGATCGAGCGGTTCGAGGCTGAATCGAACGACATCGGAACGGGCGGCAATGCGGGCAAGATCAGCCTGGCGGTGGGGTCCGGCAGCGCCAGCAACCCTTCGTTCGCATCGACCACCGCGCTGACCCCGGCGACGGAGCGCGGTCCCAATCGCTGGGCAGTCGATATCGCGCTGTCTGCCGGGCAAAGCCTCTACACCAGCACGCCCGAAAATGGCCTCAACCTGATGTCGACGAACGGCGTTTCCGGCGCGTCCCTGACATTCGCTTCCGGTCCCTTCACCAGCGGCAGCAAGTCGATGACGACGATTTCCGGGACCCGGCTCCACGCCAATGTCGATGTGCGGACACCCGGCGTGCAGGTCGGTAGCGCGGATTTGCACCCGGCGCTGGCCGCCGAGCTGGCGGGCATTCCTCTTCCCAGCGAATACGACATGTTTCTGGTGGGCGGACAGTCTCAGGGCGTGGGATCGGGCGGCGGCGTGGTTGCCACGGAAACGGTGCCCGCCGGCGTGATGAAGCAGTATTACAGCGGCGCTCTCACCGACAAGACCGCCGACCCGGTGGGCAATGCCAGCAACAACAGCGCGCTGCCCGCCTTCGCTCTGGAATACTGGCGCAAGACTGGGCGGGGGGTGATCTTCGTCCCCGCCGCGTCCGGCTCGACATCGCTTGTCGCTGCTGCCGATGCAGGCTCGGGCAACTGGTCCGGCACCGGCACTTTGCGCGGTGCGGCGATCACCCTGCTCAATGCGGCCAAGGCGGCGGCGAACAGCGCAGGCCTGGCGTGGAAGTTCGCAGGCTTCATCTGGTGCCAGGGCGAGCAGGATGCGGTGGCGATCGATGCGACGACGATCACCAAGGCCAACTACACCACCGAGCTGGGCAACCTGCTGACCTATCTGCAGACAGAGACGGGCAGCGGATCGACCATGCCGTTCATCATCAGCGTGACCGGCACCCAGACCGCTGGCCTTGGCGGCGACACCACCGGCTATCAGCAGATCCGCGCGGCGCAGCTGGAGTTCGCGCAGGGGCGGGCGAACGTGTTCATCGGCTTTGCCGCTGCCAAGACATTCGTCGCCCGCAACTTGATGTGGGACGGCGTGCACTACAGCGCGCGCGGCTATGACGAGATGGGCAGGGCGCTGGGTAATACGGCTGCATATGCCTGCGCCGGGCGGGCCTGACGATGACGAGCCCGTCCAACGACATCTTCGTCGCCATGGACGATGCCGACTTCAGCCGCATGGCCATTATTCATTCGCTCCGGGGGGTGCAGGATTCAATCAACTCGATGCGCAAGGCC
>JBKBTF010000083.1:0-10562 GCA_046291395.1 Blastomonas sp.
GGCGAGCTGTTCGTCGAGGAAGCGCAGCGTATCGCTGGTCTCGCCGCGCCCGCCGGCAAGGTTTTCCTCGACAAAGATGTCGATCAGCTTCTGCACGACATCGCGCGCCAGCGTCGCGGCCTCGCCATCAGACCGGTCGCCTGCGGACATCGTCGCGGAGATCTCGAACAGATTGTCCTGCTCGGACTTGATCTTGATCGCGGTGCGCAGACCGCCGACAGCGCCCTCGATCTCGCGCGGGGTCACCAGGTTCTTGCCCAGATCGGTACCACGCACGACCTTTTCGAGGTTCGCGGCAGAGGTCAAAGTCTGTTCGACGGTGTCGATCTGCTTTTGCCGCTCGACGGTGCTGATGCCGGTGTTGTCGGGCAAAATCGCCTTGGTCTGGACGAAGAGCTTGGCCTGCGATTCATAGGTGTTGGGGATCAAGGCGACCGCCAGCCAGCCGAGCACGCAAATGCCCCAGGCAATACCCATCGCCAGCCAGCGGCGTTGCCACACGCTGTGTACCGCGATCCTGAATTCTTCGTAGAGGCCATTCATCGGTCAGGCTTTTCTTTCGATAGGGCTGGGCGGGCGGGCGCGGGCGCGTTCAGAACATGCTTTCGGGGATGATGATTACGTCACCCGGCTGCAGCAGCACGTTGGCGCGGCTGTCCCCCCGCTTGATGAGGTCGCCGAGCTTTATCGCATATTCCTGCTGACGGCCCGAGATCTTGTCGAAGCGTACCAGCTTGGCACGGTTGCCGGCGGCGAACTCGGACAGCCCTCCGACCGCGATCATCGCGTCGAGCAGGGTCATGTTGGCACGATAGGGGATCGAGGCGGGCTTTTCGGTCGCGCCGACGATCCGCACCTGCTGCGAGAAGGTTCCGGCAAAGCTGTTGACGATCACCGAGACGATCGGCTCCTGGATGAACTGCGAGAGCTGCAGCTTGATATCCTCGGCCAGCATCGTCGGGGTCTTGCCGACCGCGGGCATATCGGTGATCAGCGGCGTGGTGATGCGGCCATCGGGACGCACCTGCACCTTCGCGCCCAGCTCGGGATTGCGCCAGACGAACACGGTCAGCTCGTCGAGCGGACCGATGATATATTCCTCGCCCGGACCATCGGACAGCGAAACGAACGATGCCGGGGGCAGCTGCGGCCCGCTGGCGCTCGAGGCGCAACCTGCCAGCAAGGCGGTTGCGGCCAAGGCCGCGATTCCCATTTTCAACAGACGGAACAATCCCATGTCAGCACCTTTTTCGTCCACCGGCGACTCGCCACCCGCGCCCTGCAGACAGCAGGCGGCGCAGACCGGGTTCGCGCAGATTGGCATCAGCTATGACGAAAAAGGGTGAACATAGCGTTAGTGTTTGACGGTGCAGACGTTTTTACATCGATGGTGTGACCGGCGGCACGCGAGCGGGTTTCGCGCCTGCCGGTCGCCCCGTCGCGATCCATGCGCATCGCCCAAGCGTGGCAGACGCGCATCGCTCGCACCACTGCCCCACCCGTTCCCCTGCAAAGGCAGGGGCCCATCTCCAGACCGCAGTGCTGGACGCAAGCCAACCGAACGCCCCCAAACCACCCCCGCTCAGCCTGAGCCTGTCGAAGGCCATGCGACAAGCGATCCCAAAACACACCCGTTCTCCGGCGAAAGCCGGACCCCAAAGGCGGGATAGCACTTCGCCCGCCCTGGATTCCGGCTTTCGCCGGAAAACGGTGAGGCAAGATCGCGAACCTTAGCGCGTGGCCTTCGACAGGCTCAGGCTGAGCGGATGGGGGTGGCGGCTTTTGAACCGTTGAGAAAAAAACCTGCCGTTCAGGAAACGACCCCGAAGCTGCCCTTCAGCAACCCAAAAGTCGAAAGTGCGGCTCGCCACTTGTCACAACGTCAAGGCACCCAGCACCGGTCACGAAGCGATAATGCGTTGGGTTTTGTTCGACGGTGCGCCAAGCTTCGGATTGTGCCTCAAGAAAGGCATCACCAATTACGCGATAGGCGAAGTGGTGTGGGATTAATCCAGTCCATTCTGCCGGTTTACTCTCTGTGCTCAGCGGAAACTCATCCAGCATTCGCACGATCACGGAACCGTTATTGGGGAAACTGACCTCAAATCGCCGATCATCATCCACTATGTCGAAGGTCGCCACTTTCAGCTGCCAGTCGAAGGACACAAGATCGGCCTGATCGGCGTCAGTCCACGGCGCGCCGCTTTCAATCGGAATGAATTGAATCATGTGTCAGCGTCTACCGTTGAAAAGCGGATAACACCAGAAGGTCTGTAACGGCAGAAAACCACCCAACTGCTGCCGTCCGCGCGTTAAAGCTCGCCACCTGAAAACGGACGCTTCTTACCCCGGCGCGCCCGAGCCCATCACCCCCGCCGCCGCGCCAGAAACCGCGCCCAGCCCCGCGACCACTTGTTGAACACCTTACCCTCGTCCGAAGCGAACGCCGCCGCCTTGATATGCTCCGACCGGTTGGGATAGGGCACGATCAGGCTGGCGACGCCGAAGGTCGAGGATTTGCCCGCGATCATCATCGCGATCGGCAGGATCAGGTCGCCCGCGCCGCGTCCGACGACAGTGCCGCCGATGACCTTGCTGCCCTTCTTGACCAGCTTGACGAAGCCGGTGACCTCGCGCTCGGTCACCGCGCGGTCGTTGTGGTCGAAGTCCTCGCGCCAGACGGTGATTTTGTCGCCATGCACCTTGCGCGCCTCGTCCTCGGTCATGCCGACCTGCGCGAGTTCGGGATCGGTGTAGGTGACCCAGGGGAGCGCGGCATAGTTCGCCTTGGTCGGCACCCCCAGGCTGATCTCGAGCGCGACATTGCCGCCTTCGTATCCGCTGGCGTGGGTGAACCGCGGACCCTCGCGGCAATCACCGATCGCGTAGATGTGTTTCGCGCTGGTCCGCCGCCGCGCATCGACGAGGATGCCCTTCTTGTCGTACCGCACGCCCGCGGCCTCCAGCCCCAGCCCGTCGAAATTGACCTCGCGCCCGGTGGCGATCAGCAGGTGCGTACCGGTGATCGTGCGTCCGTCCTTGAGCGTGAGCACCAGGCCTTGGTCGGTCTTCGCTACCGCATCGGCCTCGGCGTCATGGATCAGCTCGATGCCCTCGCCGGTCAGCCGGTCGATGACGATCTTGGCAGCGTCACTGTCATCCTTGGGGAATGGACGCCCCTTGGTGGCGACCACGACCTGCGAACCCAGCCGCCGGAACGCCTGCGCCATCTCCATGCCGATCGGCCCGCCGCCCAGCACGATCAGCCGCTGCGGCAGTTCGGTCAGGTCCCAGACGTTGTGGTTGGTAAGGTACGTAACCGCGTCGAGTCCCTTGATCGGAGGCACGAAGGCGCGGCTGCCCACCGCGATCACGATGCGCGGCGCGGTGTAGGTGGTGCCATTGACGACCACGCTCTTGGGCCCGGTGAACGTCGCGTCGCCGCGCACCACCTCGACGCCCATGCCCTCGAAGCGTTCGACGCTGTCATGCGGCTCGATCGTCTTGATCGCCTGATGCACCGCAGCGTGGACCGCGCGAAAATCGACGACAGGCTCCACCGACGCCATGCCGAACTCGGCGGCGTTGCGCATGTCATGCGCGCGGTGCGCGGCGGAGATCAGTGCCTTGCTGGGCACGCAGCCGGTGTTGAGGCAATCGCCCCCCATCGCCGCGCGCTCGATCAGCAGCGGCTTGAGCCCGAACATCGCCAGCCCGCCCGAGCAGACCAGCCCGGCAGACCCTGCCCCGATGACGATCACGTCGTGCGAATATTTCATAGACCCCGTTTCGGTGAAACAATGCGGCTGGTTACGGCGAATTCTTGTCGCTAGACCATGTGCGCCAGACCAGAGGGAATCCAGCATGAATCTCGAAAATTCGCGCGATTATTACGGCAGGGTGCTGTCCGAATCCGCCGATTTGCGCACCGATGCGTGCACCACATCGGAACGTCCTCCGATCGCGGTGATCAGGGCGCTGGCCAACGTCCATCCCGACGTGAAGGCGCGCTATTATGGCTGCGGCCTGATCGCACCCTCGGCCATTCAAGGCGCGCGGATCCTCGATCTGGGCTCGGGCTCGGGCCAGGATGCGTATATCCTGGCGCAACTGGTCGGCGAACATGGCGAGGTCGTCGGGGTCGATGCGACGCCCGAACAGCTCGCCATCGCCAACGCGCATCTCGAATGGCACCGCGAGACCTTCGGCTATGCGAAATCGAACGTCCGCTTCGTCGAGGGCGATATCGAGAAGCTCGACGAGCTCGATCTGGAACCCGGCAGTTTCGACATCATCGTCTCCAACTGCGTGATCAACCTGGTGGGCGACAAGGCCAAGGTGTTTGCCGATGCGCACCGGCTGCTCAAGCCCGGCGGCGAGATGTATTTCTCCGACGTCTATTCGAGCCGGCGGGTGCCGCTGCATCTGCTGACCGATCCGGTGCTCCACGGCGAGTGCCTGTCGGGCGCGCTCTATTGGGGCGATTTCCTCAAGCTCTCCAAGGCGGCGGGCTTCACCGACCCGCGCCTCGTGAAAGACCGCCCGCTCGGCATCGGCGACGCGCGCATCGCCGAGATGCTCGACGGGATCGATTTCTTCTCGGCCACCTACCGATTGTTCAAGCTCGATGATCTCGAGCCCGAGTGCGAGGATTATGGCCAGGCGGTGGTGTATCTGGGCAGTGTCGCGGGCGAGGAGCGCGTGTTCACGCTCGACAAGCACCACTTGATCGAGCGCGGGCGGATCTTCCCGATCTGCGGCAACAGCTGGAAGATGCTGTCCGCCACCCGCTTTGCCGAGCACTTCCAGTTCATCGGCGACTTCTCGACGCACTACGGCGGGTTTGCTGGCTGCGGCGGCGGCCTGCCCTATGCGCAGAGCACGGGCGAGGATGGCGATCTGGTGGGGTGCTGTTGAGCTGCCTGTCGACCCCGATGCCCCACACCCCCGCTCAGCCTGAGCCTGTCGAAGGCCCCGCGCGAGGATTCCGTGTCAATCTCCGTCATTCCCGCGCACGCGGGAATCCCGCTTCATCTTTCGCGCGGCGCACAAGCGGGCCCCCCGCCTTCGCGGGGGTGACGAGGAAGGTGGCCGGACCGGATGCGCGGGGCCTTCGACAGGCTCAGGCTGAGCGGATGGGGTTAATGCTCCGGCAAACGGTGCGCCCATGCACGTCTTCCTGACCGGCGCGACCGGGCTCGTCGGCGGGGCGCTGGCGGGCGCGTTGCTCGATGCAGGGTACCGTGTCACCGCGCTGGTGCGGGGTGAAGGGCGCGATGTGCTAGACATGGGTTCGCGCGACCGGATCGGCGAGATCGCGGTGCTGCAGGGCGATGTCGCGCTGGCGGGTTTCGGGCTGGCGCAGCCGCCAAAAGACATCGACCTTCTGGTCCATTGCGCCGCCACCGTCGATTTCGCCGCTGCCGATGCGGTGCACGAAGCGGTGAATGTCGGCGGCACCGCGCATGCGATAGCACTGGCGCAAGGCTGGGGCTGCCCGCTGCTGCATGTCTCCACCGCCTATGTCTGCGGCCGCGCTGACGGGATGATCGCAGAAGCCGCCGCCGACGCTTCGGCCGATTTCACCAACGGGTACGAGGCGAGCAAGGCCCGCGCCGAGGCGCTGGTCGATGCCGCCCGCACCACGGGGCTGGTCGCTGCCGTCGCGCGCCCCGCGATCATCGTCGGGCGCTTGAGCGATGGCGCGATCCCCCGGATCGATGGCTTTCATCACCTGTTCCGCCTGTTCGGATCGCCCTTGCTCGGCGCGGTTCCCGCCGTGCCCGATGCGGCGTTCGCTATCGTCCCGATCTGCCATGTCACCGAAGGGCTGATGGCGATGGCCGAGAATCTCGCCCGCTTCGACGGCGAGCGCGTTCACCTGGTCGGCGCAGCGCCATTCCCGATGGCGGACATGCTGCGCATCGTCGGCGATTATCCCGGCACCGTGCCAGCGACGATGATCGCCCCTGCGGACTATCACGCGGCCACGCCTGGCCGGCGCACCGCGATGGTGCACCGCCGGATCGGCCCGCAGTTCTTCGATTATTTCCTGCGCAGCCCGCGGTTTTCCGGGGATACGCTGAGCAGCCTGGCCGACCTGCCGCCGCCTGCAGTGGACGAAGCCGCGTTCCGCCGGATGATCGATTATTGCATCCGCGCAGGCTTTCTGGACTGGCGGTAGCGCGTAACGTCCCTCGACTTCGCTCGGGAACTCGGAGAGGTCGCGCACAGCTTTTTAAGCTCGGACTAAATGATCGGGTTAGCCCCCACCCCCGTTTGTCCCGAGCTTGGTCGAGGGACGTACGCGCAACCCACGCCCCCTCGCTCGCCTCAGCTGAAGTTCGCGGGTCTTTTCTGCATGAACGCGAACACCGCTTCCATCTGGTTGGGGGTGCGGATGATCTGCTCCTGCAGCACGCTTTCCTCCATCAGGATCGCGTCGGTGTCGAGATCGGGCGCGCGGTTGAACAGGTCCTTCGCGGCGCGCACGGCATCGGGGTTCTTGGCAGCGATCTCTGTGGCGATGGCCATCGCGCGGGCGTGCGGATCGGCATCGACATGCGTCGCAAAGCCGTTGCGGCCAGCCTCTTCGCCGGAAAATTCGCGGTTGGTATAGGTCAGCTCGCGCAGCACGTCATCGCGCACCGTGCCGCGCCACAGGGCATAGCCGCCCATGTCGGGGATCAGCCCCCAACGCATTTCCATGATCGACAGCCGCGCATCGGGCGCGATGATCCGCATGCACGCGCCCGACATGATCTGCAGCCCGCCGCCGAAGCACACCCCGTGCACCGCGGCGATCACCGGCATCGGCAGCTTGCGCCAGCCAAACGCGACCTGCTGAAACTTGTTGGCATTGCCATAGGTGCGGTCGGTCAGCGCGGAAGGCGCTTCGCCGCCCGAAGCCCCGCCCGGCGCGGTGAAGCTCGCCATATCGAGCCCGGCGCAGAACGAGCGCCCCTCGCCCGACAAGACCACCGCGCGCACGCCGGGCTCGTTGCCCAGCCGGTCGATGGCAGCGATGATGCCGTCGAACATCGCCGGATCGAGCGCGTTCATCTTGTCCGCCCGGTTGAGCCGGACATCGGCGACATGGTTTGCGATGGTGATGCTGACCCGGTCGTTCATGAAATGCTCTCTCCCCTGGCGCGTTCGAGCGCCTGTTCCACCAGCGGCAACTGGGCATTGCCGAAAAACATATCGGCGGCGCCGCCGAAAATCGAGGGCGAACCATAGCCGCCGCGCGCCACCAGCGCCTCGGTGTTGGCACGCAAGCGGTCCTTGACCGGCTGGCTGTTTGCCGCGGCGATCAGCGCTGCGCCGTCCATGCCGATGGCATCGGCGACCGCAGCGACTTCCACCGGATCATCGAGATTGCGCTGCTCGACGAAATAGGCGTGGAAGGCAGCTTCCGCAAAGCGCTCGAGCGCGGCCTGGTCGTCCTCCAGCGCGCAGGCGGCGCGCATCGCGTGGATGCTCTTGAGCGGATGCCATGGCGCGGGAAAGTGCAGCTCGACACCCGTCCACAGCGCCCAGTCGCGCAGGATCTTTCCCATATGGCGGAACTTGGGGCTGCTCGCATTCTCGCGTGCAGCATAGACCGAAGGGTTGGCCGCGTTGAACACCCCGCCGACCAGGATCGGCGTCCAGCGGATCGTGGCATCGTGCCTTGCCGCCAGCGGGCGGATGTTGTGGAACGCGAGATACGTCCACGGGCTCGAAAGGTCGAAGCAGAATTCGATTTGAGGGGTCATGGGTTATCCTTGGACGCCAGAGTCGCGCATACGTGCCAACCACCGGTCACGTCTTGATCCCGAACAAGGTCTCGCGCGTTTTCGCATCCGCCTGCGGGTTGCGGTTGATCGCATCCTTCATCACACCCAGCCCCGCCTGCAGCGCGGGCCTGGCGCGGCACAGCGCGTACCAGCGGGCGATGTTCGGATAATCGTCGAGTGTGATCTCCTGGCGTTTGTGGGTCATGATCCACGGGAAGATCGCCATGTCGGCGATGGTGTATTCCTCCCCCGCGACATATTCCGCCTCCCCCAGACGCCGGTCAAGCACGCCATAGAGCCGCGCGGTCTCGCGCTCGTAGCGGTCGATGGCATAAGGCAACTTTTCAGGCGCATAGAGCTTGAAATGGCCGTTCTGGCCCAGCATCGGCCCGAGCCCGCCCATCTGCCACATCAGCCACTGCATCACGCTATACCGACCGCCCAGATCGGTGGGCATGAAGCGGCCCGCCTTTTCCGCCAGATACAGCAGGATGGCGCCGGTCTCGAACACGCTGACCGGATCGCCCCCGCCGGGCGGATCATGATCGACGATTGCGGGGATCCGGTTGTTGGGGCTGATGCCAAGAAACTCGGGCGTAAACTGCTCGCCCGCGCCGATGTTCACCGGCTTCACCGTATAAGGCAGGCCGCATTCCTCGAGCATGATCGAAATCTTCCACCCATTGGGGGTGGGCGCGTAATACAGATCGATCATCGGTGCGGCAGCCTCTCGTGCGGATTCGCATTGCGTCTTGCAACCGATCATAACGCGCCGCGCGGCGCTGTCACCCCCGAGAAGCCGGATCGGCGACCAGCCGGTACCCCCTGTGCTTGACCGTCTCGATCCGAACGCTCCCGCCCAGTGCCGCCAGTCTCTGGCGCAGCTTGCAGATGTGCACCTCGGGGCTGTTGGTGCCGGGATCGAAGCTGGTGCGCCAGACCGTCCTCAGCAGCATGTCGCGGCTGACCGCCAACCCGGCGTACCGCGCCAGCACAAGCAGCAGATCGAATTCGCGCGGCATCAGCGGCAGCGCTGCGCCTTGCCAGCACACCTGTCGCATCCCGGTGTCGAAGGTGAAGCCCGCCAGCCGGACGATCCCCTGCGCTGCTGAGCGCACGCGGTGCGCGCCGATCATCCGCGCGGCAAGTTCGTACGGCGCGATCCGCGCCGACACCGCATCGTCTGCGCCCGCCAGGATCAGCCGCGCGCGCATCTGGACAGCGTTGACGCCCAGCACCAGCATGGGTGCGATCCGCGGCGGGGTATCGGCAAGCAGGTCGCGCACCAGCGTCCGGCTGCGCGCATCGCACAGCACCGGCGTTATCGAAGGCGGCATGCTTGCCGGGTCGGCGGGCTCTGCCCTGATACCGAACCGTGCCAACGCCTCGGACACCCTTTGCAGGTGGGCGTGATCGGGACCGATAGCGAGCCAGGCCGGACCCGTAGCACGGCCCGCGGCCCCGGGCTCTGCCAAACTTGCCTCTTCACCGCGCCACATCGCCCCACACCCCGCCGGCGCCCGGTGGGACGCCTGCGCAGGATTAAAGCGCGTTCATCTGGTGAGCGTGAGCGCAACCGGCTCCGGAATGGAGCAACCGGTACGGATTGTCAGCCGCCGACGGCCTGTCCCGGCGCGTTGACGCCCATGCTGGCAAGATAACGCTTCACGTTGCGCGCGGCCTGGCGCAGGCGCTGCTCGTTCTCGACCATCGCGATGCGGACGAAGCCCTCGCCATCCTCGCCATAGCCGACGCCGGGCGCGACCGCGACCTTGGCGTGCTGCAGCAATTGCTTCGAAAACTCGAGGCTTCCCATGTGCTTGAGCGCGGGCGGCAGCGGCGCCCAGGCGAACATCGATGCGCGCGGCGGGGGGATGTCCCACCCTGCCCGCCCGAACGCCTCGACCATCACGTCGCGGCGCTTGTGATAGAGTTCGCGGTTCTTCTGGACGATGTCCTGCGGGCCGTTCAGCGCGGCGCAGGCCGCCGCCTGGATCGGCGTGAATGCTCCATAATCGAGATAGCTCTTTACCCGGGTCAGCGCCGAAATCAGGGTCTTGTTGCCCACGGCAAATCCCATGCGCCAACCGGCCATCGAATAGGTCTTCGACATCGAAGTGAACTCGACCGCGACATCCTTGGCGCCGGGCACCTGCAGGATCGAGGGCGTCGGACAGCCATCGAAATACAGTTCGCTATAGGCAAGGTCGGACAGCACCCAGACCTTGTTCTCCTTGGCCCAGGCAACCAGCCGCTCGTAGAACGCCAGATCGACGACTTCTGCGGTCGGGTTGGAGGGATAGCCGACGACCAGCACCGAGGGGCGCGGCACGGTGAACGCCATCGCACGATCGAGCGAGCGCCAGTAGTTCTCGTCCGGCGTGGTCGGCACCGAACGGATGGTGGCGCCGGCGATGATGAAGCCGAAGGTGTGGATCGGATAGCTGGGATTGGGCGCAAGCACGACATCGCCCGGCGCGGTGATCGCATTGGCGAGGCTGGAGAGCCCCTCCTTCGATCCCATCGTCACCACGACCTCGGTGTCTGGATCAAGCTCGACGTTGAAGCGGCGCGCGTAATAGTTCGCCTGCGCCTTGCGCAGCCCCGGGATGCCCTTGGACTGGCTATAGCCGTGCGCATTTGGCTTCATCGCGACTTCGCACAATTTCTCGATCACGTGCGGCGGCGGCGGCAGGTCGGGATTGCCCATGCCAAGATCGATGATGTCCTCTCCGGCCGCTCGCGCCGCGGCCCGCATCGCATTGACTTCGGCAATGACATAAG
>JBKBTF010000012.1:0-73041 GCA_046291395.1 Blastomonas sp.
AGCCGCATGGCCATTATTCATTCGCTCCGGGGGGTGCAGGATTCAATCAACTCGATGCGCAAGGCCATGGACGAAAACCAGACGGAAACCAGGCAAGTCCGTGAGGCGCTGATCAAGATCGAGGCTCACATGCACGCGCAGGACTTCGAACAGATGCGCCGCGATATCGAGATGTTGAAGGCCGACAAGGACAGGCGATCGGGCGAGCGCAGCACGCTGGACGCGATAAGCAAATCTCCGTTGACCTATCTACTGGCGGCGGGTGCTGCGCTGATCGCATGGATTAAGGGAGGGTTTTGATGACGCACGCCAACCAGATCGCGACCGCTCTGCGCGCAATCGCGCCGGGCAAGGCATTGATGGCGGACGACGTGCCGCTGATCAACAAGCTGGCGGAGAACTGGGACGCACGCTCGCGCCCTGCGCCTGCCGCTGTCGCCAAGATCGGTCTGGGCCCGGAGGATTACGCGGCCGCAGCAAAGCGCCTGGGTTGCACTGTGGCGCAGATCCGCGCGGTCGATGACGTTGAAAGTGCGGGCAGCGGATTCCTCCCCGATGGCCGGCCCAAGATTCTGTTCGAGGCGCATTGGTTCGACAAGTTCACCGGCGGCAAGTTCCGGACTTCGCACAGCAACCTGTCGAGCGCCAAGTGGAACCGCTCGCTTTACGTCGGCGGCGCGGGCGAATGGGACCGGCTGAACCGCGCCATCGCGCTGGATTCGGTCGCTGCACTCAAGTCTGCATCGGCGGGGCGCTACCAGATCATGGGCTTCAACCACGCGGCTGCCGGCCACGCGACTGTTGAGGGCTTCTGGAACGCCATGAAGCGCAGCGAGCGGGACCATCTCGACGCGTTCGTATCCTTCATTGAGAGCAAGAAGCTGCAGGATGCCGTGCGCCAGATCAGCAACCGGCACGCCGACAATATCCCGTTCGCCAAGGGCTATAACGGGGCGGGCTACGCGGCGAACGAGTATCATGTGAAGATCGCCCGCGCACATTCAAAGCACTCATAACGAAAGGACTGAACGACCATGGCATTGCAGTTTTCCACCACGGCGCGCAACGCCGCACTTGACGCAATCGAGACTGCAATCGGCACCGGGGCGGTCCTGAAAATCCGCAGCGGCACCGTTCCGGCAACCGTCGCCACGGCAGACGCGGGCACCGTGCTAGCCACGCTCACCCTGCCCAGCGACTGGCTGGCAGCAGCATCGAGCGGCAGCAAGGCCAAGTCCGGCACATGGGAAGATACCGCAGCGGACGCCACGGGCACGGCAGCGCACTTCCGCATCTACGCCAGCGACGGGACGACCGCGCACATTCAGGGCACTGTGACCGCTACGGGCGGCGGTGGTGATCTTCAGTTGGACAACGTGTCGATCGCATCGGGGCAGGCAGTTTCGGTGTCCAGCTTCACGCTCACTGCTGGCGGCGCGTAAACCGTCATGGCTATCGAATATGTTGGTGGCAAAACGGCGGACGTTCTTCCGTCTACCGGGACTGTCACCAACGTATCGCTGACAGACCTCGCCGGGGGGCTGGCAAGTGCACCGGCAGACGGTGATCTTGTTCTGGTGGCGTATGCGACAGGTTCAACAACTCCCCGATCTATTGGCGTAACCACGTCCGGTTATACCGAGATCGCAGAGATAAACGCTGCCGACACCCGCGATTCTACGATGTCGGTCAGTTGGAAGCTGATGGGGTCCACCCCAGACAGCACGTTGAGCCTTAGCGCGACTGGCAATGCGGGCGACTGTGGAGTGGTCGCAATCCACGTCTGGCGCGGTGTGGACGCAACGACGCCGATGGACACGGCACCCACCACGGCCACCCGTAACAATGGATGGACGCCGGACCCGCCCGCGATCACGCCGACAACAAGCGGCGCGGTCATTATGGCCTACGGCGCAGGTGTCGGCGGGGTCACGACAGCCGCAATCGGGACCATGACAGCCACAGGATTGAGCAACTTCCTGACGAGGGAATTTGCTTCTGGTGGGGTCCGCTCGGTATCAATCGGCGCTGGCAGTTATGCCTGGTCATCAGGTGCATACGATCCTGCCGCGTTTTCGATCAATAGCGGCACTGATTCGGCATCGAATGCTGCGACCGCCGTCACTCTTGCACTGCGCCCAGCCACCGATGGTGGTGACGACAGCATAACTGGCACCGCGTCTGGCAGCATTACGATCACAGGAACGTCTGCGGCCAACGTTAAGATTTCAGCCGCTGGAACCGGCACTATCTCCCTGACCGGCGCAACCACAGGCAGCGTCAAGATAACCGGAACGTCCTCCGGCACGATTAGCTTGACGGGCGCAGCGACCGCGCAGGCGGGTTCGAGCGTGACCGGCGCTGCCAGCGGCACGATAGCCCTTGGCGGTTCATCGGCTGCGGTCATCCAGATTACAGGCGCTGGCTCTGGCGCATTCGGGCTGGCAGGCGCGGCAGCGGCAACGGCTATGGTATCGGGTGCGGCGGCGGGGGCAATCGCCATAACGGGCGCATCTGCTGCGGCGGTCCGCGCTAGAGGCACAGCCTCTGGCTCTCTATCAATGATCGGACAAGGCTCCGGCACAGTTGCGATTGCAGGAGCGAGTGCAGGTGCGCTCGCGATGTCCGGGCAGGGCGCGGGAAGCGTCCGCATTGCAGGCCAAGGCTCTGGCTCGATTGCGCTCGGCGGGACATCATCGGCAACAGTCGCCATCATCGGTGCAGCGTCTGGCACGATTGCGCTCACCGGCACCGCGTCGGGTTCGCAGCAGGAAGTCACGACCGGACAGGCATCCGGCGCAATCAGCCTGACCGGCAACGGCGCGGCGACTGTTCGCATTGCAGGCACGGGAACGGGCAGCATCGGCCTTGCTGGCAGTGCAGCGGCCAGCGTCACGGTGTCCGCGCAGGCACAGGGCGCAATGGCGCTGGGCGGCACCGCAGCGGCCAGCGTCGCGGTAGCGGGGCAATCGACCGGCGCTATCTCGCTAACCGGCAGCGCGCAGGCAGGGGTTGCCGTATCAGGCAGCGGCTCGGGTGTTGTCGACCTGGGCGGCACGGCAACGGCAATGGTGCTGCTGCCTGCTGCGGTCAATCCGGTGCGTTCGTTCACCGTGGAGCCAGAGGTTCGCAGCTTCATCGCGCTGCCCATCGTCATCAGCCTGACCGTGGCGGCAGAATCGCGCGGTTCAACGGTAGCCCCAGAACGCAGGGATTTCACAGTGCCAGCAGATAACCGGCGCTTCATCATCGAAAGGCAGGCCGCATGAGTTACAGCTTAACCGCACCGCGCAAAGACCCGGAGGCCACGCTCAATTACCAGATGGACTGGTCCGGCTATCTTGCCGAGGGCGAGACGATCACCGCACAGGCTGTCACCTGTGAGGATGACGACATCACGATCAGCAGCGTCACCCATGCGAGCGGCATTGTGCGCTGGCGGGTCGCAGGCGGCACGTCCGGCAGTAGCTATCTGATTACCGTGCAGATCACCACCAGCGCGGGGCAGACCGATCAACGCACCGTGCAGCTTCCTGTTCGCGACCGATAAGAAAGGACACAACCATGGCAGACAATCCCATCATCGTCACCGACAACACGCTTGAAGGCCAGATCGGCACGCTTTTGCGCTATCTCGTGACCAGCCTGGGCGGGTTCGCGCTGGGCAAGGGCTGGATCGATGGCGAGGCGTTGCAGTTTTTCACCGGCCTGATGACGGTCGCGCTCCCGACCGCATATGGCATCTGGAAGACCTACACCGGAAAGCAGAAGCTGATTGCGACCGCCCAATCCGCGCCAGACTATGTGGCGCAGGTTGTCCACAAATGAGGCTGGCAGCAGCTCGGGTGGGAAGCGGAAATGACGCGGCCCCCGGCTCATGGTTGCAAGGCCACGTTCGCCCTGCCTGCAAGCAATGCCTGCGCTGAGTTGTCCCGGCGTTGCCGCGTCATCCGGCTGGGAACAACCCCCGGCCCGCGCGGAGAATAACCTAATGTCGGTCGGATTGGAAGCGGAAATGAGTTGGCAGATGCTGGCCGGACTCGAAACCGACTATCCCCGTCGGACAGCGAACCATCTTTCGGTGGAACGCGGTGTTGGGCAGCTTTCCCAACCTTACCCGACTAGCCGCCTCTGCTCGTCAAATCCAGTGGCGGTTCTTGTTGAGGGGCTGACGATAACCCCGCGCTTCCATCAGCGCCGCAACATCTGCTGACGCGGACAATAACCCATGGGCAAGATGAATGCAACAGGAGTTGGCAAAATGCTTGATGACATCATCGGCAAGTGGAAGCTCTGCGCCGGTCTAGCCGCGCTGGTCATCCTCGCCTGCAACCTGTCCTATTGCACCGGCAGAAAGCATGGCAGGGACACCGAGCGCGCATCCTGGCAGGCCAAGGCCGCAAAAGCCGAGAAAGCCGCTCAGCGAGCCTCAGAGGCCGCCAATGCCCGCGATGAACAACTACGCCAGACCGGGCGGGACATCATCACCAAACGCAAGGAACTCGACGATGCAGTTGCTAACCTCCCTGATCAGGGGCCTAGCGCTCGCCAGCGTGCTCGCATTTGTGCCGAGCTGCGGAGGCAAGGCTCCCCCTGTTGAACTGCCTGCCCCGCCTGCCGGGCTGGTGGCTGATCAGATCGATGAACGGCCCGTAATGCCAGCAGAGGCTATCGGCAGCGAGGCGCCTTATGAAGCTTGGGTTAGCGATGTTGCCGATTGGGGGAAGCGCCGGGATCTGCAGGCGCGGCGCTGGTGCGAGTATGTAAACCGCTGGCTGGCGTTGAAGGTCGATTGCGGCGGCACAAGGTAGACCGTCACGCATCCCCTGCCTTCACCAGTCGGTCTGTTGTTCCATACCGGCGCGGCAGTTTAGCCAGCCCCAATGCCTTGCGGGCTTGATCGCCCTTATCATCGCCAAGCTCGCTTCCGATATCGCGGTCATGGGCGGCTGCGAGCATATCGCTCTCATAGTCGTCCCATCGGTCTGGCTCAGCATAGAACAGCAGCGCCTCGCGTAGGCGTTCTATCTCTTGTGCTGCCGCCTCAATCTCTGTGTCGTCCATATCACCCTCCCCTGCGGCATCCATCGCAGCATTGATAGCCCTGCCCCTGATAGCGGCGGCGGCATACTCGCTGGCAAGCGCGCAGTCCTCGCGGGACTCCGCCAGTGTCATGCAGTCCTCATCAAGGAAGCCAGTCCTTGCCGCTTTGCGACGATACATCGCAGCACGATCTTCGCACAATCGCGCGCACAGTTCCGTCTCTGCCGCCACCTCGCGTGCGATGATGGGGGACGCAGCAGCGATAACCTTCATGACCTTGCCGATGCGGGAGTCGTCCGCATACGCGCGCGGCGGGAACTCGGCGATTACGTCATAGCCGTAAAACGCCTCGCTCACAGCGCGAGCCAGCTTCTCATCATCCATTGTTCGTCTCCCCAGCCATGGCGCGCAAAATCTCTTGCGCTCGCTGGATCGCATAAGCCCGATCGACCGGCCCGCCGAATGACACAGCGTGCCACTCCTTGCCGATCTGAACGCGAATATCCTTCACAGTCTCTGGCGCGGGCGGTTCAGCTATCACGGGCATTGTTCGTCTCCAGTTCCTTGATGCGGTTGCGGATGGCGAGGCCGCGTGACGACAATCGCGGCCCTCCAATGGCCTTGAACTCACACACCCCCTTGTCCGCCAACGCACGCTCGTTTGCCGCGTTCTTGGCAACGGGGCATAGCGACACTTGGGGGCCATTACGGTGGAAGTCAGGGTATTCCCATGCTGCCATGAGAACCTCACGCTGCGCCTCCGTCAGCCCCGCAATCACCCGGTCAAGGTCATCCTGCATCATCGTTCTCCATCGCGTCGGCTGCGGCTGCGAGCGCGGCGGTGGCGAGTGCCGAGCCGTAATCGCTGGCAGCTTCCCCGAAGTCTGGCTCGCGTGAATGCTCGTCGGCTTCCCACGCGTTGTGCACATCGGTTGCGCCGTCCCTATATGCTTTGGCCAGCGCCTCCTTCATGGCGTAGTGCATCGCAGCATCCGGTTCCCGCAGCCGTGCGAGGATGCGGGCCTCGGCTGCTTGGCGGTGAGCGGCGAAGGCTTGGACAGTCTTTGCGCGGTCCGCCTTTGCCTCTCTGATAATCGGCGGCAGAGTCCGATCTTCGGGAAAGCGGTCTTCAAGGTATGCCGCCGCAGCATCCCGGTCTGTCTGTTCAACCATTGGTGTCCTCCAGGGCTAAGGCTGCGAACACAATAAATCGGATGTCGCGCAGATTGTTGCCGGGGTAGGTGGGGCAAGTCGTGATGTTGCGAATGCGTGTAAAGCCATCCTGATAGCGAGCAGTCTCCGCCGCCTGCCGCTCGATGGTGGCTTGTAGTTCGTCAACCTCCGGGCAAACGCGCCCAAAGCTGGCGAGCGCCGGAACGGCGATTGTCCCGCGCATCATGTTGACGATGACTGCGGCAGGATCAGCTAGTGCAGCCTTGGTTGTTTCCAGTTCAGCCGCCTGCCGCTCGATCATCGCCCACGCATCCGGGCCATCGGGGTTGACTAGCTGGTCGTAACCCAATGGCCTGCTGGACGGTCGCGACGCCAGCAGCCGGTCGCGCATTGCTGTCTGTTCAGGTGTCATCGCGATCTCCTTGGGTGCCGCGCCTTGGGGTGGTATCGGGGCGGATAGGCGGGGTGTAGAACTTGACCGCTCCGTCAAAACGCTTGTCGGACGTTTTGAGAATGTCGCGGCCATCATCTGACCAAAGCGCCCACACGAACGGTTCTTCAAGCATCGTCCACCGCCGCGCGCTCTGTGCTATCGCTCATGGTTTCAAAACCTTGTGTGCGAGGTCGACCAAGAGTTGCTGCGCTTCGTCGCTTTCGGCTGCGTAAAGCGCCATCTCGATCAGCTCCACAACGCGCATTGTCTCGGCGTGGCGAGATTGAATGATCGCCCTGTAGTATTGCAGCCGCTTTTCAAAGTCGGTCGTTTGAGAGCGGTCGCGCCGTTCCGTCTCACAGGTGGGGGCGGGTTTCATTGGGTGGGTTCCTCGGGCAGTTGAAGTTCCGGCAACCATTGCCATTGCTTGCCATCCCATTCGTGCGATGCTTGTGTGCCGCCGACCGGGTAGAAATTGTCGCCTACATAGCCGCCCGGTTCGCCGGGTTGCGGGATCAGCCGCCTAAGCCGGGTGGCCAGCATCTCGGCTGCAAGAACGCGCTCCTCGCATTCAACCAGTTGCTCGTAAGTGATATGTTCGTCGGCCATCATTCACTCCTATCGTGTGGGGTGGCTAGGCGGGTGATCTGAGCGCGGACTTGCCCCCACCATGGGGCGCATCGCGTGGCGTGGTTTTTCATGCCCTCTGCGTGAATGGCCAACAACACCGCCCGCAAACACTCAATCTCGTCAGCCGCTTCGTTCTGCAACCGCATCTGCAAGTTCTGCGAAAGAAGCCGGGTTGTCCGCAACCGCTTCGATATATCCGCCTCGCTGTCTGGGGTCATGATGCTTGGTCCTTGGTGCGGAACTGCGTGCGATTGGCGGGCGGGGTCTCGGTGTAAACGAGAGGGGTGGGCTTCGGTCATGCGGCAACCCTCATGCACAGGGGCCCAAGGTTCGGATTGAACCCCGGCTGTGCGCAAACCGAGAACAAACGCCACTCTGTGCGCCCGTCGAGCAAGCCGATACCACGCAAAAGCGCCGTGTGATGGCAGGGGTAGCGTGTTGACATCGCAGGGGTCGCAAGTTCAATCCTTGCTACGCCCACCATAAAAAAACCCGCCAAACCATCAGGTTGGCGGGTTTTTTTGTGCCCGTTTGACATGCGGTTATCGCTGGATCAGACGTGATCCACCGCAGCTCGCTCAAGGCCCCTTGGCGCTACTCTGCGGGCTGCATGCTGTGGGGTCCGGGCTTCTGCCCAGATCGCATCAAAGCGATCCGCCCCAACCCGGCCCAGACCAGCATCGCAATCGCCAGTGCAGTGCCGATCAGGGTCAGCGCGATGCCGGCGTCCGAGAACGCAGATGCGCCGTAGCGGATCAGATACACCAGCACCGCGCACGCCACGCCCAGGCCGAGCACGAGCTTGCCCGCGAGGGCCGTGCGCGCCTTCCCCGTGCGGCTTGCGGCCGCGAGTGCAGCGGCAAGCCCCAGCCAGAACAGTCCTACCAGTCCGATGCCATGGGCGCCCAGCAACGCGGCAACCAGTGCGACCGCAAGCATCCCCGGCGTCCCCCAGACCAGTCCGGTCCAGATCGCCGCCAGCCTGGGGGCGGGCCTGCCATTGGTTTCGCGCTTGGCGAAGTAGATGCTGAGGCCGCTCGCGACGATCGTGCACAAGGCGATGCCGAAAACGAGATAGGCCAGCTTGACAAGCAGCCCGCCCCAGTTGCCGAAATGGACGTTGTAGACGGCCCCGGTGACCTGCTGGCCTACCGTACCATCGGAAAGCCCGACATTGCCTTCGAATTTGCCCGCAGCGGTGAAATTGTAATAATCGCCGAAGATCAGCCGATCAGAATGTTCGGCGATCACATTGATGTGCTGCCCAGCTGTGCCCGGATCGTGGAGGATGAAATAGGTGACGTTCAGATTCGGATGCTCGCGGGCCATATAGGCTAGCGGCCCTGCAATATCCGCGGCATCCGCTTTGCCTGCCGCCATCTCGGGTTCGCCACCGAAGACAGGCGCGAACAGGGCTTCGGTGTCATTGTCGAACCCGGCAGCGGCGATCGCAACCGCCAGGATGGTCGCCAAGCCAAGGATCGAACCGGTCAGCGCATTCGAAAAGTGAAAGGGAAGCGTCCACACGCCGAGCCGGTTGTGCAGATCGACGGTGGTCAGGCGCCCAGCCGAACGGCGGAAGGTAAAGGCATCACGAAAAATTCGCGGGTGCGCGAGAAGGCCTGACGGCGAGAGCGCGATCAGCATCGACCCCAGCGCACCGACGACCGTCAGCCCCAGGATCTGCGGCAAATGCAGATAGTAATGCAGATCGAGCAGGAATTGCGTCCATGGGAAATTCTCGCGACCCGCAATCGACCCGTCGGAATTGGCGAAAAACGCCTGGGTGTCGGTGGTGATGACGGTTCGAGGCAAGTCATCCTGCGGAAAGTTGATGTAAAGATGCGTGGTCGGTTTTGCCTCGCTGTTGAACACGGCAAGCGCCGCCCGCTCTGCCGCATCAGGCGCAATCGATGACATTTCCGGCGCGTCGGGCTGTTCCCATCGCTGAAACTCGTGGTTGAACACCGACAGCGTCCCGGTCACGGCCAGGATATAGATCAGACCACCAAAAATCACCGCGACAAGGCTATGGGCCTCGATAGCTTTGGCGACCCTTGCTGCCGACTTCTTTACATTTGCCTCGGCCATATCAGTTCACCTGCATTGTGCTGAAAATGATCACGGTCGACAGCGCCAGCGCGGACAACAGTATCCCGGCCCTGCCGCGAAAACTGGCGGAGTAACCGATATATGTGGCGAGGACGGCCCAGACCAACGGAAATGCGAACATCGTCAGCGACAGGTTGGCGGTATGCTCCATCCCGAGCGAACGGCTACCCATGAACAACGCGGTGCACGCCGCGACCGAAACGCAAAGCCCCAAAATCGCGATGGCCAGAATGTGGACCAGGGTCGACCAGCCGGAATTGCGGACGCGCGCCGGGACTTCGGCCGGCACAATGCGCGCACGCGGTCCGCGGCGATGTTTCACCGGTGTGCGCATCGCGACGATGAAGATCGCCAGCATGGCCGTCAAAGTTATCGAGACCAGCCCCAGGGCCGGCCCCTTGTCGACGCCGCTGGTCTGGCCCCACGACAGCACCGAAACCAGCAAGAGCGCCCAGCCCCCGCCTATAAGCGGCCAGCTGCGCTGCTTGCGGCGCCAGGCAAGATACAGTGCGAATATCCCCGCGCCGGATAGGGCCAGACCCGAAAGCTGCCACAGCCACATTGTCCACCCTTCCTAGAAACGGAACGCCACACTGCCCAGAACCGTCCGCTGCTCGCCCGGGAAACAGTCCCCGCGCGAAAGGCAGGTGGCGTAATATTGCTTGTCGGCGAGATTGCGGACGTTGATCGAGGCCTCGATCCCGCTGGTAAAGCGATAGGCCAGAAGCGCATCGAACACCGTATAGCCATCGGTCACGATCCGGTTGGGTGTCGGCGCAAAGCCGTTGGCAGCCAGAAAGGCAGTGCCGTTGCTTTCGTTCTGGCCGGCATAACGCACCCCTGCCCCGAGCCTCAATCCCTCGAGCAGACCGGCTGACGGCACCCACATCGTCCATAGCGAGGCGGTCGTATCGGGCAGGCTGGGCCTGGGCAGGCTGACTCCGTTCGCGTCGACTTCCTCGGCATTCTGGTGCCTGAAGTCGAAGTCGAAAGACACATCGCCCAAGCGGACCAGCGCTTCGATCTCCACGCCTTCGGCAGTGATCGTGAGCCCGGGCTGGGTTTGCCCGGTGGCGATGAAGTCGACGAGGTTGTTTTCCTCGAGCTTGTAATAGGCGACCGAGACATAGCTCGATCCGCCCGGCGGCTGATATTTGAAACCGACTTCCAGCTGCTCGCCGCGGCGAGGCAGCAATGGCGTCCCGCCCAGCGCGTCGGTTCCAACGGTCGCGCGGAAGGACTGGGCATAGCTGATATAGGGATTGAGCCCGATAGACGTTTTGTAGAGGGCACCCGCCGTGATCGGAAACTCCTCATCCTTCTGATCATTCGCCGCATCGCGCGATTTCACCGAAGAATAGCGAATGCCAAGGTCGAGGATCAGATTGCCGAGGCTCATCCGGTCGATCAGATAAAGATCGGTCGAGACCGTCTGGTTCTCGGTCAGGAATCGCGCGGCCGCAAACTCCGCAGCGGTCGGGAAACCTGCCTGATCATACACCGGATTATAGATGTTGAAGGTCGTCGGCAGATTAAAGAACGCCTGGTTCTCGAAGGTGTCGACATTCTGATAGCCTAGCCCCGCCAGCACCTCGTGCCGGATTGGTCCGGTTTCAAAATTCGCGCGAAGGCGCGCATCGAAGGCGAACTGGGTCGAGCCGGCAGGTCCACCGAAAATGCTGCGCCCGACCAGCGTACCGTCCGGGAGAACCCGAGGCGTACCGTCGCCGAGAAAGGCCGGCCATGCCTGCTGGTAGATCGCTTCGTTGTCGCGATACCGCGCGGTGCCTTCAAATCGAAGCGCGTCGCTGAAATTGTGGGTGAGAAACACGGTCGCGGTCAGCGACTGGGTGTCATAGCGATTGAAGGCCGGATCACCGACATAGGTGGAATTGTCGACGCCTTCGGCCGGAGCCCCGGCGCAGAAATTCGGGTCGGAGAACTTCACCTGGGTCGACTGGCAAGCGGTCACATACATCGGCAGGAACTGGGCATCGGTATCACCCTTGCGTTCGGTATAATTGAAGAGCGCGGTCAGCGCGGTGCGGCCATTGTCGAAGGTCACCGACGGCGCAATGACGATTGCGTCGTCTTTCACAAAATCGATCTCGGTTCCGCTGTCCCGGACGATGGCGACCAGACGACCGGTCAGAAGGCCATCGCCGCTCAGATCGAAACCATAATCGAGCGACACCTGATAGCGGTCGAAATTGCCCGCCGTGAACACCATTTCCTTGCCCAGCCTGTCGGGACCCGCGATCTTCGAGACGGTACTGACGATACCGCCCGGAGCCGCCTGGCCATAGAGCACCGATGCCGGCCCCTTGAGCACTTCGACCTGTTCCAGCGTGTAGATGTCTACCCGGGCATTGTTGTAGAAGCCGAACTGCACCTGGAGGTTGTCCTGGTATTCGGGCGCGTCGAGACCGCGGATCGAGGCGAAGTCGCCACGGGTGGAAAGACCGAAGGCATTGCTCGTCACGCCTGCCGTGTAATTGAGCGTGTTGCTGAGCGTCAGCGCGCCGCGGTCCTGAAACTCGCCCGACGTGATGACGGAAATGGAGCGCGGCGTTTCAGCGATGGGCGCATCCGACTTGGTCGCGCCGAAAGTCGAAACCTCTCCAGTCACGATGATCAGTTCATCTACGACAGGCCTGCTGTCCTCCTGGGCATTCGCAACCGTCGCCAGCGACGACGACGCGATGAGCGCCAGTTTGAGCATGCTTTTTGCGCATCTTGCCATTGTTCTACCCCTTGAAACCTCGCATGCTGGCTCCTGCCGCTAACGCTTTTGATTGTCAATCGCAAATACGCGCTCCACTTAGGGCCGGAGCGCACGCTGAATGCCGGAGAGATTGGGCCAAGCTGCACATTCGGGGGCAAGGTCGTATCGAAACGCAGAGAAATGATTTGCATTAGCGCATGTCGAACCATCGCGATGCGCACACAGACATCAGCCAACAAATTCCATCTTTCTTTTGCCGACGGGTGAACCTTTCGTCGGCTTGCCGCGTAAGGGCACCGGAGGACGTTCAAGCTTGGCGCCCTGAGATCAGGATTTTCGATGCTATTGCGCCTATGTTCGGTGTGCTGCGTGCTGGTGCCAGCGGTCTACGATGCTCCACATGCGCTGGCGATGCAGCAGGACGCGGGTCCTGCGCCCGGCAGTTCCGTTGCACAGCCGCCCATCAATGGCGAACCACCGATCATCTCCGATGAGGAATTCGACGCCACCATTCCCGCCATCGACCCAGATGCACCGATGGGCACCGTGCAGGAGTGGGATGCTGAACAAACGGCACTGGAGCGCAGCGCGCAATCCCTGCCCGAAGGCGAACCGCTGTCCGCACCGCTGGCCGACGAACCCGAACTGGCCGTCCCGCTCGAACCGCTCGGCAGTTTCGATGTCGAGCCATTCGACGAAAGCCGGTATACCGAGGCAGACGATGCGCCAGCCCGGTCGGTGCGGTACAGTTACCGGATAGAGGGGCTCGATACGCTTGGCGAGGCAACCGATGCCGAGCCCTCCCCCGATGGTCCCCGCACAATCCGCTCGCGCTTCAGCGAACTATCCGCACTCGATGATGGCAATGGCAGAGCCAGCAATGGCGCGATGGTATCTGCCCGGATGCTGGAGGACCAGCAACTGCTAGCAGACCTGCTGATCGGCGAGTGCCATTTCGATGCGACGGTCAACGGCGCGATCGAGATGCCCGAAGAGGGAACGGGCCCGATGGTCGTGGTGCTCACCGCCTCGCCTGGGCCATGCTACACGCTGGGTTCGATCACGTTTGACGCGCCGCCGGTCGAACCCGAAGACCTGATAACGCGCAACTTCGTTCCTTCCATCGGCGAACCGATCGACGCCGAGCGCATTCTGGCAGCGGAAGCCAATATCGCGGTCGCCCTGCCGCAGCGGGGATATCCGTTCGCTCAGGTCGGCCAGCGCGACATCCTGCTCGACCCTCAGACGACGAGCGGCGATTACACCCTGCCCGTCACGCCGGGACCGCGCAGCAGTTTTGGCGATATCATCACCACAGGGTCCACGGTTTTCGAATCCGATCACATCGCCAAGCTTGCCCGGTTCGACAAGGGCGACCTGTATGACAGCAGGCTGGTCGACGATCTGCGCAAGGCGCTGGTGGCGACGGGCCTGTATTCGCTGGTCGCGGTCAGGCCCGAGCAAACCGATATCGCAGCGCCCGACAACACGACCTACGCCAACATGGCGGTCGATCAGGAGGCAGGCCCGGCGCGCACGCTGGCGGCCAACGCCGGATACGGCACCGGCCAGGGTATCCGCGCGCAGGGAAGCTGGACCCATCGCAACCTGTTTCCCCCCGAAGGCGCGTTGATCGCCAGCATCACCGCAGGCACGCAGGAACAGGGCGCGTCGGCGACCTTCCGGCGTTCCAATGCCGGGCGGCGCGACCGCGCCGTCGAACTGAGCCTGTCGGCCCTGCGCAGCGACTTTGCTGCCTTCGAGGCGTTCACCGGTCGTCTGGCCGGGCGCGTATCCTATTACAGCACGCCCATCTGGCAAAAGCGGCTGACCTACAGTTACGGGTTCGAACTGCTTGGCACCAACGAGCAGGACTTCAACTTCGCGCTCGGCCGTCGCGACCGGCGGACCTATTATGTCGCCGCGCTGCCCGGCCAGGTCACCTGGGACCGCTCGAACGATCTGCTCGATCCGACCAGCGGCTTCCGTCTCTCCGCCCAGATTTCGCCCGAGGCATCGCTTGGCAGCGGGACGCAGTTTTACGGACGCGGGCTGTTCGAGGCCACCGCTTATTACCCAGTCGGCGACAGCATCGTGCTGGCAGGTCGTGCGCGCGTCGGCTCGATCATGGGGGTCGAGCGCGAGGATATCGCACCATCGCGGCGCTATTATGCAGGCGGCGGCGGATCGGTTCGCGGATTCGGCTTTCAGGAGCTGGGCCCCAAGGACCCGGATAACCGCCCGATTGGCGGACGCAGCCTGGTCGAGGCGGCGGCAGAGGTTCGCTATCGCTTTGGCAATTACGGAATCGTCGGGTTCATCGATGCGGGCCAGGTCTCGACCAGCTCCACTCCGGGCTTCAGCGATCTGCGTTATGGTGTTGGCCTGGGCGGCCGCTTCTATACCAATTTCGGCCCGATGCGGCTTGATGTGGCAACGCCGATAGACCGTCGTCCCGGGGAATCTCGCGTGGCTGTCTATATCTCGATCGGTCAGGCCTTCTGATGGCGGACGCGAACGACATGCCGCCTGAACCCACCGCCGATCTGCCCGACGCAACGCCCGCGGCCCGCGACACGCGCACCTCCTGGCCGCGCCGCATAGCCATCGGCGTCGCCAGCGTGATCGGGCTGATCGTCGTGCTGCTGGGAATCGGCTATCTCTGGCTGGACAGTGACAGCGGCAGGCGGTTCGTCGCCAAGCAGGTCGCCGGGATGGAGTTCGAGAATGGGCTGAACATCGGCATCGGCTCGATCGAGGGTTCGCTCTATGGCGAGATGCGGATCCGCGATCTGACGTTGCGCGATCCGCAGGGTGTCTTTGCTTCCTCGCCGCTGGTCGAGGTCGACTGGCGGCCGTTCGCGTTCATCGGCAGCCATGTCGATGTCCGCTCGCTGGTGGTGCCGCAGATGCGACTGCGCCGCCCGCCCGCATTCAACGAGACACCGGATACCAACGAACCGCTGCTGCCCGATCTCGATATCGATATCGCCGATCTTCAACTGCGCCGGATCGATATCGACCCGGCCGTGACCGGACGACGCCACCAGGCTTCACTGATGGGCAAGGTGCACATCGCCGATCGCACTGCCGTCGTGAACGCGCGTGCTGCGACAAATGCGGGCGAAGGCTTTGCCGGTGGCGAGACGATGGTGCTCGATCTGCGCGCCATCCCCGAGACCAACACGCTCGATGTCGCCTTCAACCTCGATGCCCCCGCCCAGGGGCTGATCGCCGGGATGACCGGTGTCGCCGAGCCGATGCGGGTCAACCTGCGCGGCAAGGGCGACTGGGACGCATGGAACGGCGCGCTGACCGGAACGCTCGGGGGACAGTCGATCGCCGATATCGCGCTCACCGCCCGCAAGGGCACGTTCGCCGCGCGCGGCGACATCCGTCCGGCCAAGCTCATTCCCGGCCAGGCGAGCGCAATGCTCGCCCCGGCGACATCGCTCGACATCAGGACCACCGCAAACGACCGACGCTTCGATATCGATGCAAGGCTCGGCAACGCCAACTTTGCGTTCGAAGCCGATGGTCTCGTCGATCTCGGCGAGAGCCAGATGCGCGATCTGGCGCTCTCGTTCCGGCTGCTGCAGCCCGGGACGATCGCCGAGAACCTGTCCGGCGCTGGCATCGTTGCTGCGCTGACTTTGAATGGTGCGTTCTCTGCGCCCCAGATCGCATACGAGGTGAATGCGGCCAGGCTGGGGTTCAACGATATCAACATCATCGGCCTGCACGCCAGCGGCGGGGCGCGGCTGGACGAAGATGCCTGGATGATCCCGGTGGACGCCCGCGCGCAACGGATCACCGGGCTCGATGCGGCAACGGGCGCGTTGCTCAGCAACGTCCGGTTGAACGGCGATCTGGCCTATTCCAACGCCCGGCTGATGTCCGACAACATGCGCATCCGGTCTGACCGGATCGACGCCACCGCAGTGCTGCTCGCGGACCTCAATACCGGGCTGTACACCGGCGCGCTCAATGGCCGGGTGAACGGCTATCGCGTCGAGAGCGTGGGCATCTTCAACCTCGACACCAATATCGACCTGGAAACGCAGGCCAATGGCGGCTTCCGCCTGGCCGGCCGGGTCCGCGCCCGATCGAGCCAGATTTTCAACGACGGCCTGCGCGAGTTCCTGGGCGGCAATTCGCTGATCAATGCCGATGTCAGCTATGGCAGTGACGGTATCGGGCGGGTCACCAGCCTTACCGTGGCCGCCCCTGCGTTCAGGCTTACCCAGGGGCGCGGCTCCTACAGCGCAGACGGCCAGATCCGCTTCACCGCGCGCGGCTCGTCCAACCAGTACGGACCGCTCGGGGTGGACGTCACCGGAACCGTCACCCGTCCTGTCGCCACGGTGACCGCTGCGCGCCCCGGTCTGGGTGTGGGCATGACAAACGTCGTCGCCACCATCCGCGGCGATGGCCAAAGCTATGCCGTCACCGGCAATGGCGACACCGATTACGGAGCGTTCACGGGCGATGTGAACGTGTTCGCCGGCAACGGGCCGCTGTCGGTCACGGTCAATCCGGGCACGCGTTTTGCCGATATCGGCATCACCGGCAGGGTCAGCCAGACCGCAGCCGGTCCGTTTGCAGGGCAGCTTGTCGCGGACGGTGCCGGGGTCTCCGGCGATGTCGCGCTTTCTGCCTCCGGCGCCTATCAGCGTGCGGTGGTGGCGCTCAATGCGCGCGATGCCCGCCTGCCCGGCCCCGCCGGCGTGGTGATCGGCCGGGCGATCGTCGCGGCGGATATCGTGCTGACCGAGCAGCCGCAGATGGTCGCCGACGTCCAGATCGCGCAGACAAGGATGGGACAGCTGCAGATCGCGGCGGCGCGCGCCAAGGTGGATTACCGCAATGGCCAGGGCAGCGCGCAGGTGATGGCCGAGGGTCGCAACAGCTTTCCCTTCCGCTTTGCCGCCAATGCCGCGTTGCAGCCCGAATTGTGGCGTGTAGCGCTCGAAGGCCGCGCCAACGGCATCGACTTCGCGACGCGCAACCCCGCCCGGATCATTCCCGGCAACGGGCAGTACAGGCTGATGCCGACCACCATCGAGCTGTCGCGCGGAAACATCCAGCTCGCCGGACTCTATGGCGATGGCATGACCGTCGAGGCGCGGCTGGCCGACGTCAGCCTGGCATTGATCAACCCTATCATGCCGGGTCTGGGTCTGGGCGGTACCGCATCGGGCAGCCTGGATTTCCGCCAGGCCAGTGCGAGCAGCTTCCCGCAAGCCGACGCCCGGTTGAAGATCGACAACTTCACTCGGACCAACCTGGCATCGGTGTCGCAGCCGGTGGACGTAAGCTTTGTCGGGCGCTTGCAGCCCGATGGCGGCGATGCGCGTGCGATCATCCGGCGGCGCGGCGCGGTCATTGGACGCATGCAGGTCGCGTTGAGCCCGCTCGGGCCCGGCGCGGGTAGCTGGACCACCCGCCTGCTCGCAGCGCCGTTGAGCGGTGGCCTGCGCTACAACGGCCCTGCCGATACGCTGTTCTCGCTCGCCGCCTTGCCAGATCAGAGCCTCGCCGGGGCGATCGGCGTGGCGGCGGACTTCACCGGACGCGTCCAGCAGCCGCAACTGACCGGCATCGTGCGCGCCAACAACCTCGTTTATGAGAACGAGCAATATGGCACGCGGCTGACCAACATGCGCGTGCGCGGCAGCTTCACCGGCGATCGGCTGGAGGTCGAGCAGCTTACCGCGACCGCAGGCAACGGCACGATCAGCGGCTCGGGTTTCGTCTCGTTGAGTTCGGCCCAGGGTTTCCCGGTCCAGCTGGCGCTGGACCTCGACAACGCACGGCTTGCCGAGGGCAATGACCTTGCTGCCACCGCCACCGGCCAGCTGCGCAACGTCAACTCCGCCAGCCAGCCCGCGTTGATTTCGGGCACGATCAACCTGCCTGAAACCCGCTATCGCATCGTGCGGCAGGGATCGGCCCAGGTCGCCACGCTAACCGGCGTCCGGCGCAAGCCCGCGCTCGGTCGCCCGCGGATCACCGGCGACCCCGAACCGATTTCGGGCGTGCCGAGCAACTGGCGCCTTGATGTCAAGGTCGTCGCCGACAACCAGATCTATGTCTCGGGCATGGGGCTGGATTCGGAATGGGCAGCCGATATCCGCATCACCGGGACTACCGGCAGTCCCCGCATTACCGGCGGCATCGATCTGGTGCGCGGAACCCTGGGCTTTGCCGGACGCTCGTTCGACCTCGAACAAGGCCGTCTGCAGTTCAATGGCGGCAATGCCACCAATCCTGTGATCAACCTGCGCGCCAGCGGTGAGGCTGGCGATGTGACGGTCAACATCGCGGTCACCGGAACCGGTGAAAATCCGGACATCGCGTTTTCGTCCACCCCCTCCCTGCCGCAGGACGAGGTGATGGCGCGCATCCTGTTCGGCAATTCGATCGGCGAACTGACTCCGATCCAGGCCGTGCAGCTCGCTGCCTCGCTCAACAGCCTGCGCGGCGGCAGCGGCGGGCTCAACCCGCTGGGCGTGCTGCAATCGGCATCGGGTATCGATCGCCTGCGCATTCTGGGCGCGGACGAGGACACCGGGCGCGGCACCTCGCTGGCGGTGGGCCAGTACATCTCGAACGATGTCTATGTCGAGATCATCACCGACACGCGCGGGTTCACCGCGACTCAGCTTGAGATCAGCCTGAGCAAGGCCTTGTCGGTCATCAGCCAGGTGGGAAGCTTTGGCGGGTCGAACGTCAACGTCCAGTACCGGAAGGACTATTGATGCGGACGCTGTCGATGCTCATCGCCGGTCTGGCACTGGGGCTGGTTGTCGGCTGTCAGGCCGAACCCGGGTTCGACGAGAAGTTCGAACAGCGATCTAACGAGCTGACCGCCAAGGCGCGAAAGATCGAGGCGGACGCCAAGCTGCAGCTCGATGCCGCGCGCGAAGCCGAGCGAGCCGCCTCCGAAGCGAGCGGCGCCCTCCCCCCTTCTGCCAACCCTTCTTCCGGCACAGACGCGAGCAATCCCTGATCATGGTTTCAACCGACACCCAGAGCGTGACAGACACAGGCCATCTTCCGATGGCGGCGGATGTCGAGCGCCTGGCCGACGATGTCCCGGGTGCCAAGGCGCGTTCACCGCTGGAAATGCCCCGCAGCGCCTGGTGGGCGATCTTCAAGCGCGTCTATGTGATGAACGGCGTCCACAACCTCGCCCTGCTCGCAGCCGGCGTGGCCTTTTTCGCGTTCCTGGCGTTCGTCCCGCTGATCGCGGTCATCGTGCTGCTCTACGGGTTGATCGCCGATCCGGCGACGGTGACCGCCAGCCTCGATCTGCTCACCGACGTCGCGCCTGCCGAGGTGCTGTCTATCCTGCGCGAGCAATTGCTCCAGATCGTCACCACCAGTTCGACGCAGCAGGGTCTCGGGCTGGTGCTTGCGCTGCTGTTTTCCACCTATGGCGCGATGCGGGCCGCGACCGCGATGATGCGCGCGCTCAACATCATCTATGAAGAGCATGAAACCCGCGGATTCTTCCGCACCACCCTTGTCGCGATCATGATCACGCTGGGCATGGCGGGAATCGCGATCGTTGGCCTCGTGTCGATTTCGCTGTTCAGCTATGTCCGAAACTTCCTGGCTCCTTATATCGGCGCATCATCCTTGATGCTCATCCAGACGCTGACCTGGGTTGTGGCAGCGGTGCTGGTCAGCGTCACCTTTGCTATCTTCTTCCGCTATGCGCCCGATCGGCGTGCGGCGAAGTGGCGCTGGTTGTCGCTGGGCTCGGTTGTCGCCACGCTGTTATGGTTGTGCATCACCGTGGGCTTTGGATTTTATGCCGCGAACATCAGCGATTACAACGCCACTTATGGTTCGCTGGCCGCCATCGTGATCTTTTTGATGTGGCTGTTCCTTTCGGCCTATTCGGTGCTGATCGGCGCCGAGATCAACGCCGAAACCGAACGTCAGACCTTCCGCGATTCCACCATCGGAGCAGATCGACCGCTGGGGCAGCGCGGCGCGGTGCTCGCCGATTCGGTCGCGCTGGATGAAGCCCAGCAGGCCATCCTTGAAAAGCAGGAGCGCCGCCGGGCCCGTTCAGCAAGGTGAGATGAAAATCGGGAACCGATCGGATGGCCGGGACTTCTTTGTAGGAAAAGGGAAATGCGCCAATGACCGACAGCTCCAAGCACGACGATACGTCCACCGTGGAATATGAAGGATCGGCGGGCGGCTGGGGTTCGATGCGAGGCATGGTGCAGACCATGGCGCGCGAGATGTCGTCGCCCGGCGCGCTGGCGACCCTGGCCAAACAGAACAAGACCGGCGGCTTCATGTGCACAAGCTGCGCTTGGGGCAAGCCGAAGCACCCGCATGCCTTCGAGTTTTGCGAGAATGGCGCCAAGGCGACCTTGTGGGAGCTCACCTCGCACCGCTGCACGCCGGAATTTTTCGCCAAGCACAGCGTTACCGAACTGCGCGGATGGAGCGATCACGACCTTGAGCATGTCGGCCGCCTGACCCATCCGTTGCGCTATGACGCCGCCTGCGACCATTATGTCGAATGCACCTGGGACGAGGCCTTCACCGCCATCGGTGCGGAGCTGAAAGCCATCGATCCCAAAGCGGCGGTGTTCTACGCCTCAGGGCGTGCCAGCCTGGAAACATCTTATCTCTACGCCCTGTTTGCGCGGCTTTACGGGCACAACAACCTGCCCGACAGCTCGAACATGTGCCACGAGACCACATCGGTAACGCTGAGCGAGCTGATCGGCTCGCCGGTCGGCACCTGCGTCCTCGAGGATTTCGAGGAATGCGACGCGATCTTCTTCTTCGGCCAGAACACCGGCACCAACAGCCCGCGTTTTCTGCATCCGCTGCAAAAGGCGGTCGAGCGCGGCTGCCGGATCGTGTCGTTCAATCCGATCCGCGAAAAGGGTCTGCTGGCCTTCACCAACCCCCAGCGCCCCACACAGATGCTGACCGGCCGCGATACCGACATCAGTTGCCAATATCTTCAGGTGCGCGCAGGCGGCGACATCGCCGCGATCATGGGCCTGTGCAAATATGTGCTCGCGCAGGAGGAAGCCCGCGGCGGCAATGTTCTGGACCATGGCTTCATCGCCGAACACTGCACCGGGTTCGAGGAGTTTCGTACGCTCGTCGCCAAAACGTCCTGGGAGCGGATCGAGCAGGAATCGGGGCTCAGCCGCATCGATATCGAGGATGCCGGCCGGGTCTATGTCGGAGCCAAGCGGGTCATCGGCGTCTACGGCATGGGCCTCACGCAGCATGTCCACGGTTTCGAAAACATCGCCATGCTGGTCAACCTGCTGCTGATGCGCGGGCATATCGGGCGCAAGGGCGCCGGCATCTGTCCGGTGCGCGGCCATTCCAACGTGCAGGGCCAGCGCACCGTCGGTATCTCGGAGAAGCCCGAACTGGTGCCGCTCGACAAGATCGCGGAGCAATTCGGCTTCGAGCCACCGCGCGACACCGGAATGACCACGGTCGAGGTAGCCCAGGGCGCGCTCGACGGCAGTCTGAAGGCGTTCATCGGTCTGGGCGGCAACTTCCTGCGTGCGATCCCCGATCAGGGCCGGGTCGAGCCGGCCTGGGAGAATCTGCAGCTTACGGTACAGATCGCCACCAAGCTCAACCGCAGCCATCTGTTCAACGGCCGCACCGCCTATCTCCTCCCCTGCCTTGGCCGCAGCGAAGAGGATATCCAGGCGTCGGGACCGCAGACGGTGACGATCGAGGACAGCTTCAGCCACATCCACGGATCGCTGGGGCACCGTTCGCCGGCGAGCAAGCACCTGAAATCCGAAACCGCGATCGTCGCCGGTATCGCCAAGGCCACCCTGTCCCCCAATCCGAAAGTGCGCTGGGACGAATGGACCGGCGATTACGGACTGATCCGCGACCTGATTGCCGAGACCTATCACGAAGAGTTTCATGACATGAATGCCCGGATGTTCGAACCGGGCGGCTTTTATCGTGGCAACAGCGCGCGCGAACGCGTGTGGAAGACCGACAGTGGCAAGGCGGTGTTCACTTCGCCCGAAATGCTTGCGGCGACCGATGTAGCGGATGTCCACGGTCGCTACCGGCTGGTGACCGTGCGTTCGAACGACCAGTTCAACACCACCATCTATGGCTATAGCGACAGGCTTCGCGGCATCGAGGGCAAGCGCGATGTCGTGCTGATGAGCCCCAGGGATATCGAGGCCGCAGGGCTCGTCGCGGGCCAGCGCATAGCCTTGACCGGCGATGCCGGGGATGAACACGACCGGCGCATCGATCATCTGGAGATCGTGCCCTTCGATCTGCCATCGGGCACCATCGTAGGCTATTTCCCTGAATTGAACCCGCTCATCGCCCTGTCGCATCATGACCGAGCCTCCAAGACCCCGGCGAGCAAGGCCGTGCCGGTGCGGATCGTGGCGGGAGGCTGATCATCGCCGAACAGCCCCCCAAGGATCCGGTCGGTGATGCCATCGCCGAGGCGGCTCCAGACCTGCTGGCGAGCAAGGCAGGACATTCCTGGCCAAGGATGCTGGTACTGGCGATGCTGGCCGGTGTCTTCATTGCCTTCGGTTCGATCATATCGCTTGTCGCGCAATCGGGAATGGACGACGTGGGCTCGGTCCAGCTCATGGCTGGCGCGGCGTTTTCGGTCGGGCTGATGCTGGTGATGGTCGTCGGAGCGGAATTGTTCACGGGCAACACGCTGATGGCGCTCCCGGTGTTCACCGGCGAGCTGGCGGCAGGACGCATGCTGGGCGCATGGACGATGGTATGGATCGGCAACCTCATCGGAAGCGTACTGGCGGCGCTGCTGTTCTGGGGGGCCGGTGGTCTGACCGACGGCGTCGCGGACGCCGCGGTCAGCCTCACCCAAAGCAAGCTCGACAAGTCTCCGCTCGTCACCTTCTGCTCGGGTATCCTCGCCAATGTGCTGGTCTGCCTTGCAGTATGGATGGCGATGGCCGCTCCGTCCATCGTCGCCAAGCTGCTGGTTATTTTCGGACCGGTGATGATCTTCGTTGCGGCTGGGTTCGAACACTCGATCGCCAATATGTCGATCCTGCCTCTGGGATGGCTCGCCGACCCGCTTGCCGCGCCCAATCTGGCAGGCGGGGTGAGCAATCTGGCGTTCAGCACCCTGGGCAATATCGTGGGCGGCGCTGTGCTGGCCCTGGCCATCGCCTATGGCCATGCCACCTTGCGCAAGACGCCCGCCTAGTCCCGGATTGAACCTTGCCGTTCAGCAGGGGGCAAGCACCAGGATCGGTATCCCCATGAACACGGTCGAAACGATAGCCGTAAGCTGCAGATAGCGTGCCGATCGCAGCAGCCGGGGCGACACGTCCCCTCGTTCCGCCCAGCCCTGGACCCAGCGCGCCTGAAGCACGATGAGGGCCAGCATTGCCGCCCACAGCGCCAGTTGCGCAATCTGTCCACTGGTGCGCGAGAGTCCCAGCGCGCCTTCGCACTGCGCACCGTGGAACGCATAGGCAGTCGTGAACCACGCCGCCCAGAGCAAAAGGCCGGACAGCAGCGCCATGGAGGCCTTGATCAGCACCGAGCCCTGCATCACAGCCACGCCACCGCCAGCGCCAGAGCGCCGATCATCGCGGTGATGCCGGTATAGCCATGCCACTGTGCCAGCACGCCGCGGGTGGTGACGCGCTGCACCCCGATCCTGTGCCCGCGCGCAGCGGCCAGATGCATCGTCACGAGGATGAGCGCATGCACGATGAGATAGGCAAGGATAGCGCCCTGCACCGCATAGCGCGCGTGCTGAACAGGCGACCCATCCATCATCACGCCCGATGCGATCGCGCCCACCGCCACCGCAAGGATCCCCGCGCCGGCCATGGTCGGGCGAGCCGCCCCGCCTGCGCGCTGCGACAGGATCGCAGCCCATAAAAGCTGCGCGCCGCCTGTGCCGGTGACCAGCAAGGCAGCCAGCGGTCCGACACCCGGCGCGCTGCGCTGTGGCAGGTCTTCCCATCCAGGCGCGACCACCGCCAGAAAGGCAACCGCGAACAGCAGCGACACGAACAGGCTTGCATTGGCGAGCAGCAGCACAGCAGACCCCCACCAACCAAGCCCGTGGCTGTAGAACGGCGATGCCGGCAGCTCTTCGATCCGCTCGGGCACTCCAGGATATCGATCATCCGCCGGCGTCACCGGTCGGATCCAGCTTGCGCACACGCCGGCCACCAGCACCAACGATGCGGCAGCAAACCAGTAGAGCCCCGCCAGCATCGACATGAAGAACAGGCCGATCGTCAGGGCGGTCAGCGCCGGGCGCATCGTGTTGCTCGCAAGCACGGCGACAGCTTCCGCCTTGCCGCTCACCGCATCGACGATCAGTGTCTCGCGCACGCCGCGCGGCGCGCCGGGAAGCTTGCCTTCCCCCATCGCCAGTGCTGTCGCCATGGTATCGAGGCGGGAGGGCGTGAGCTTGCGTTCGTCGGTTTCCATGTCGCCCCGTGGCAAGGAGGCCAGGTTGTAGGACGGCGGCGGCAGGCGCATCCCCCAATCAAGACTGGTCGCCCGCCAGGGGTTCCGCCGGGTGCGCTTTCCCATGAAGAGTTGCAGTCCCATCTCGACCGCGAACAGCGCAAACCCTCCGGCCATGATGAAGCCGCCCACTGACGAGATGAGGTTGAGCAACTCCCATTCAGGATTATCGGGATAGATGCTCACCCGGCGGGGCATGCCCAGCAGACCGGTCAAGTGCATCACCAGAAACGTGCCATGCACCCCTATGAAGATCAGCCAGAAGGCGGCCATACCCAGCCCGCGCACCGCGCGCCGCCCGGTGAAGTGCGGCATCCAGTAGGCTATCGCCGCCAGCATGGGGAAAACGAAGCCGCCGATCAGCACATAATGCAGGTGCGCGGTGACGAAGGCGGTATCGTGCGCCTGCCAGTTGAACGGCACCGCCGCGAGCATCACGCCGGTCAGTCCGCCGAGCACGAAGGTCAGGAAAAAGCCTGCGATATACAGCATTGGCAGCGACCAGCGCGGCCTGCCGCTCCACAAGGTGCCGATCCAGGCGAAGATCTGCACCGATGTGGGCACCGCGACCAGCATCGAGGCGGCGGAGAAGAACGCCAGCGCAAGATGCGGAATGCCGATGGTGAACATGTGGTGCACCCACAGGCCGAAGCTCAGGAAAACCATCGCCCAGATTGCCGCGACGATCAGCGCATGACCGATCAGCGGCTGCCGCGCGAATGTCGCGATCATCGCCGAAAGCGCGCCTGCCGCCGGCAGGAATATGATGTAGACTTCAGGATGGCCGAACAGCCAGAACAGGTGCTGCCACAGGATCGGGTCGCCGCCACGCGCGGGATCGAAAAACGCCCAGTCGAAGGCGCGCTGCACCTCAAGCAGGATCGATCCCAGGATCAACGGCGGAAAGCCGATCAGCATCATCGCGGCGGTGCCGAGCATATACCAGGCGAACAGCGGCAGCCGGACGAGCGACATGCCCTCGGACCGCACCTTGAGGATCGACACGGTGATCTCCACTGCCGCGCAGATCGCCGAGATTTCGACGAAGGTGACCCCGAGCAGCCATACATCGGCGTTGATCCCGGGCGTATGCACCTTGTCCGACAGCGGCGTGTACATGAACCACCCGCTATCGGGCGCTACGCCGGCGAACATCGCCACCAGCAGGATCAATCCGCCCAGCGCATAGCACCACCAGCCCAGAGCCGAGAGCCTGGGATAGGCCATGTCGCGTGCGCCCATGAACTTGGGCAGCAGATACAGCGCCAGCCCCTCCAGCATGGGAATGGCAAACAGGAACATCATGATGGTCCCGTGCATGGTGAAGAGCTGGTTGTAGATATCCGGGCCGACAAACGCCGCGCGCGGGCTGGCAAGCTGCACCCGGATCAGCATCGCCAGCACGCCGCCGATCGCGAAGTACACGATCGCGGTCATCATGAACCGCAGCCCGATGGCGCCGTGGTTGACTTCGCTCACAAAACCGCGCCAGCCGGGCAGCGCCCGCCACACCGCATCGAGTTCTGCGTGCAAGGCCGCGGGATCGTGCGGCTGCGGCTGGGATTTTGCTTGATCGGTCGTCATGGCATGTCCTCGCCAGCGCGTCCGCGCGGAGCAGTGGCGATCAGTTCGAAGCGCATCCGGTCATGACCGATGCCGCAATATTCCGCGCACACGCCCAGATAGGTGCCGGGCCGATCGGCCTGGATGAGGTGGCGGTTGAGCTTGCCGGGGACCGCATCCATCTTGCCGGCCAGCCGCGGCACCCAGAAGCTGTGGATGACATCGGTCGAGACGATCTCGATGATCACCGGTTCGCCCGCGGGAATGATCAGCCGATCGGTGCTGGCGCCCAAAGCACCATCGGCACCGACCGGAGCGAACTGCCAGCCCCATTGCGATGCGGTGCCGCGCCATGTCGCCAGGCCGTCATCGCGGGCGAACTGGCCCTCCCCGAACCACAGGGTTGCGGCGAGCAATATGGTCAATATGCTCATCGGGAAGGCAATTCCCAGCCCTATAAGCCAGCGCCGTTCCTCCTTGCGCGCGGCGTCTCCCGTCACATCGGGATCACGGTTGCGCCATGGCCGACCGCCGCGCCGCAACGCCAACGTGAACAGCGCGATCACGAACACGAACAGCAATACCGCGACCATCGTCATCGCCGAGGTGAACACGAAAACGGACTGTGCCTGGGGGCCGCCGGGATCGAGCGTCGACAACGGGCCCTGGCAACCTGCCAGCAGCCAAAGGGAACCGATGACCGGTGCAGGCATTACCCTTCTTGACCGGCTGCAGGAAAGGCGCGCGCGATGAACGATGACACCGAGGCGCTGCGCGCCGACCCAATTCTCTCGCGGCACGGATTCAACGAGACCGAGTCGCGGATCGCGTTCGCCAGTCATCCGGTGCACGCGATGATGGTCGCCTTCCCGATCACCGCTGCCTTCGGCACCTTTGGATCGGACCTGTTCTATTGGGCGACCGGCGACGATTTCTGGGCGCGCGCAGCCCTTTGGGCAATCGGATCGGGCTTCGTCTTCGGGGTGCTGGCGGGCATCGCCGGAACGGTCGAACTGCTCGCGGTCCCGGGTATTCGCGCGCGCTCCGCAAGCTGGACGCATTTCATCCTCGCCATGACCCTGCTCTCGGTCCTCGGGCTCAACTGGGGCTTCCGGCTCGCCGATCCGGTAGACGCAGTGCTGCCCTACGGCGTGATGCTCTCCGCGCTGTGCGTCCTGATGACGGGCCTGACCGGTTGGCACGGCGGCAAGCTGGTGTTCGACTATCAAATCGGCACCCAGCGCGGAACCGACCAGGATTGAGGCTCGGTCATCCACTGCGGCCATTCGACGGTGAACACGGGCTTGGCCAGCACCAGTACGAGGATAGCTGCAAGCACAAGCATCACCGGTGCTAGCACCACATAGGGCGGGGGGAGCTCCACCCTGCCGCGGGTCTCTGCGGTCCGTACGATCATGTGGCCGACATAAGCATGGAGCACTGCCAGGATCGAAACCAGACCCAGCTTGGCAAACAGCCATGGCTCGAAGATCCCGCGCAGCAGGATCAGGACGATTCCCGTGCCTACCGCGATCACCGCCGAAGGCGTCAGGAGGCGGATATAACTGTAATGCGTCAGTTGGCGGAAGCGGACATAAGCTGAATCGCTGAGCTGCGGTCGATAGGCACGAAACAGCAAGGGCAGCATGATCAGCCCCACTGCCCATAATGCGATGGTCGAGATATGCAGCGCCTTGAATACCAGGGTCGACCAAGTGATCAGCATTGCGCGCTTTCACGGGTGCCGGCTGCGATTTTGCCGAGCCGGAGGAACGCCAACAGGGCCAGCGGCACCATGCCAGCGGTCCACATCACCAGCCCGGCAAGCTGCTGATCCCACAAGGCCGATACGCCGAACAGCACGGTGGTGAAGATATGCTCGGCAAACAGTGGCCCGGGCGCAAATGTCAGCAGTGCGCCGACAAACCCCATGACTATCGCCAGCAGCGCGGGCGAAGCAATCATCACCAGCGGCCGTTGCTCGGTGTCCGGATCGAACCATGTGGCCCAGAACTGCCAGGCGGCACCCAGCATCGAGAGCTGCAGCAGCCAGTAGCCCGCGACCCAATCCCAGGCGAAACTGTAGACGACAGGCACGAACCATGCGCTGAGCGCGAGCGCGGCGATGATCGCCCAGCTCAGCGGTTCGCCGGTGCGGACCCTGGGAAAACCTAGCGCAAGCGCCGGAGCCAGCAGCAGCATGACGATCATGTGATGCGCCACCCGCACCGACAAAAGCGTCGCCGACGCAGCGCAAAGCGGGGAAATCCAGAGCAGGAACAGCAGGCCGCACGCAGTCCATCGCTCGCGTCGAACGCCTGGGGTACCGCGCACCGCCATGATCATCGCAAAAGCGATCGCGGCAAGCACCAAGGGGTCGAAGTTCCAGTCCGCCAGCCAGCGATCAGCGGCGGTCAACCCACAATATGGCACCGCCAGTGACGCTCCGGAGACCATCGTTCGTTTTCCCTCACATGATTGAAACTGGAATGCCCGCTACGCATACGATGCGGCGCGCCAGGTGGTTCCCTGCAACGGGCAAATTGCGCTGCGCGGGCAACCTTCAACGCCATTGCCCGGTTGATGCTGCGGCAGAAGGGCTATACTCCAGCCTGAGCAATCGGGAGCGCCGTCCAGCACGCCTGGTGCCACATACCCATTCGAGCACTGAGATCCGCGAGACACAGCATGACATCGAAGACCGCCAGACCGACCGCCGCCAGTCGCCTTGGCTTCGTCATCGCTCCGGCACTGCTGGCGGCGGCGCTTTTTCTGCCCGCCCATGCCGCGCCCGATCCGGGCAGGAAGGCTTGTGCCAAGGAAGCGCGCGTGCTGTGCCCGGCCGAGATGAAATCGATGAGCCGCAAGAAGGTGGAAGCGTGCATGATCGCAAAGGTCGAAAGGACTTCTCCCACGTGCAAGGCGGCGATGTACCGGATCAAGGCCGAGCGGGAACAGGGTTCGAGCCAGTAACGAGCGTGGCCCGCCCCGCCCATGCCGCATGGCGTCAGCCAGTTACGGCAACCGTCATTCACCGGGCCGTTATACTTCGCCTGATCCTGCCGCATGCGCCAGCCTGAAGCGTCCTCCACGGGTTTTCTGCCCTGGCTCGGATTCCTGTGCATGTGCATCGGCATGTTCATGGCGATTCTGGACATCCAGATTGTCGCCACCTCGCTGCCGACCATCCAGCAGGCGCTGGGCATCAGCACCGACCAGATGATCTGGGTGCAGACCGCGTATCTGACCGCGGAGATTGTGGCCATCCCGCTGACCGGCTATTTCACCGCCAGGCTGGGCATGCGCTGGCTGTTCGTGGCGGCGATCTGCGTGTTCACGCTGGCCTCCGCAGGATGCGGGCAAAGCGAAACGTTCGAGACGCTGATAGCCTGGCGGATCGTACAGGGGTTCGCCGGGGGCACGCTGATCCCTGCAGTTTTTTCGGCGGTATTTCTGCTGTTCCCGCCGCGTTCCCAGGGAATTGCCACCACCATCGCCGGCATCGCGGCGGTGTTCGCGCCCACCGTTGGCCCGATCGTCGGTGGCTGGCTGACCGAGACCTATTCCTGGCACTGGCTGTTCAGGATCAACATCGTGCCCGGCGTTCTGGCGGCCATTGGTGCAACGCTGACCCTGCGTGGGGAAGCCAGCAACGCGCGCAGCGACCGCTCGATCGATCTGCTTGCGCTGGTGCTGCTGGCTGCAGGCCTTACCGCACTGCAGATCGGCCTCAAGGATGCGCCGTCGCTGGGCTGGCTCTCACCCGCCGTGGCAGCTTTGCTCGCGGGCTTCGTCGTGTGCACGGGATGGTTCGCGTGGCGCACCTGGCACGCCGCCTCGCCGCTGGTCGAACTGCAATGCTTTCGCGACCGCAACTTTGCCGTGGGCTGCGGGCTCAGCTTCATTCTAGGCGCCGGCCTGTTCGGCTCGACCTATCTGATGCCATTCTTCCTGGGACTGGTTCGCGAACACGACGCCTTCAGGATTGGCCAGATCATGTTGGTGACGGGGGTCGCGCAACTGCTGTCGGCGCCGCTCGCGGTGTATCTCGAGCAACGGGTCGGCGCGCGGACCTTGTGCCTGTTCGGCTTCGGGCTGTTTGCCGCGGGGCTGCTCGCCAGCACGGGACAGACTGCCGAGACCGACTTTGCCGAGATGGTGTTGCCGCAGATCATGCGCGGCGCGGCGAGCATGTTCTGCCTGCTGCCCCCGACGCGGATCGCATTGGGTTATCTGGCGACCGAGAAGGTTGCAGATGGCAGCGGTCTGTTCAACCTGATGCGCAATCTGGGCGGTGCGATCGGCCTGGCGCTGATCGACACGACGATTTTCAGCCGCGCGGAGACGCGGGGAGAGGCCATCGCGCAGGATCTGCAGGCCGGCAACGTCGATACCGCAGTCGGCATCGGCATCCCGCGCGATGCGTTTATCGAGCAGATCGGCACCCCACCCGACGAGTTCACCGAAGAAATGGTCCGCCCGCTGATCGAAAGACAGGCGCTGGTCGATGCGATCAACGACGCATGGCTGCTGATCGGCGTCCTGACGCTGCTGGCGGTGCTGCTGGTCTTCCTGATCCGCAGACTGCCGGATCGAAACGCGGCGCCGGCGGCTAGTCCGTCCATGGTGGACGCGGATCGATCCGGCTGTTAGAGGCTCGCGATATAATGTTTCATTCCCATCCTCACGGTCGCTGACATGGATCGCCGCGAATTTGGCCTTGGTCTTACCGCGCTGGCTTTTGCCGGGCTTGCCGGTTGCGCAGCACGCGATCTGTTTGTGGGCGATGGCGACTCCCCGCTCGTCCCGGACCCCCAAGGCATACTCGATCTGCGTCCGGGCTATGCCTATCGGGTGATTTCTCGCGCGGGCGATGTCATGGACGACGGTCATGTCGTGGGCGACCGTGCCGATGGCATGGGTTGCTTCGGCCTCGGCGATGGCCGTGTCGCGCTGGTGCGCAACCACGAACTGCAGGTTCGCCATCACAGCAGCGGACCGTTCGGATCGCGCCCCGTCGCGCGGGCCTATGACCGATCCGGCGATGGACGGGCGCTGCCTGGCGGCACATCGACATTGGTCTATGACCTGCGCAGCCAAAAGGTCGAAGCCCAGTATCAGAGCCTGGCCGGCACGATCCGCAACTGCTCGGGCGGGGTCACCCCTTGGGGAAGCTGGCTGACCTGCGAAGAGGACGTCACCCGCGCGGGCAACGGCGTGGCGCGCGATCATGGCTGGGTGTTCGAGGTTCCCGCTGCGCACAAAGGCCTTGTCGAGCCGGTACCGCTGACCGCGATGGGGCGCTTCAACCACGAGGCCGCCGCCATCGATCCGATCACCGGCATCGTCTATCTCACCGAGGATCGCGACGATTCGCTGTTCTATCGCTTCCTGCCCGAGCAGCAGGGCCGGCTTGCGGCAGGCGGACGGCTGCAGGCGCTGGCCTTTGCCGAGCCGGGGATGGACGACGCCCGCAACTGGTCCGGGGTCACGCTGCCGCGCGGGGCATCGCGTGCGGTGCGCTGGATCGATCTCGACGGCATCGACAGCCCCGACGACGATCTGCGCCTGCGCGGCCATGCCGCAGGCGCTGCCCGGTTCGCGCGCGGCGAAGGCGTGCATTTCGGCAATGGATCGATCTATTTCTGCTGCACCTCGGGCGGTGCGGCCAAACTGGGCCAGGTGATGCGCTATCGTCCCAGCCCCGCCGAGGGCCAGGCCGCCGAGCGATCTTCTCCGGGAATGCTCGAGAATTTTGTCGAATCCAGCGATCCGAAAATGTTCAATTTCGGCGACAACCTGACCGTCGCCCCGAACGGCCATCTGGTGGTGTGCGAGGATCAATACTCGCTGATCGTCGACAACCATCTGCGCGGCGTGTCACCCGCCGGCGCGATCTATCCGCTCGCGCGCTGCCGCCTGCAGACCGAGCTTGCCGGGGCGTGCTTCTCGCCTGACGGCTCGACCCTGTTCGTCAATCTCTATAGCCCGGCGATGACGCTGGCGATCACCGGACCGTGGACGGCGGCCTGATCCGCTTTCACCGCTTCAGCGCAGCGCGACGACCTTGGCCTCGCCGCCCGCAAAACGCAAAGTCTGCGCATTCTGCCCGCGCCGGACGAGGACCTGGTTGACCTGCCGGGGATAGATATCGCGCAGGATCGTCGATCGAAGCTCGAGCGCGGCGGGCTTGCCGGGCACCGTACCGCTGTAATCGATGCGCACATCGCGCACGCCGATATCGACAGACGCGATGGTCAGCGGCACCGGCTGGCCATCGGCCGACACGCTGAAATGCGCCAGCAGATAGGCCTTGAGTTCCTCGATAGCCTCAGGATCGTCGAGGCTCGCCTGCGCCTGCGGTGCAATCTCCGCCAGCGCGGGTTCCAGATCGTGCGCCTCGAACCGGTGCGAGACGGTCATCGCGCCGTCCTCGGCCAGCGTCAGCACGGTCATCGCGTCATGCCCGCGATGCGCTTGCGCCACCGGAGCAAGCGTCGCCAGCCCAAGGCCGGCCAAAGCAAGCCCCAGAAAACGCCGCCGCATCATTTCGAGGTTCCGTCATAGGTGCGCAGCGAACCGGGCAAAACCTTTCTATCCGAATCCTTCATGCGGTTCTTGCCCGCCTCAGGGGTATCGATCCCCAGCGTCCTGGGTTCGATCCATCCTGTAAAGATGTTGTTCGACCGGTCGGCGTCAGCGGTTTCCCACAGCGGATCGACCTCGGCCTTGACCAGGGTCTTGGGGCTGACGAACTGCCAGGTCACGCTCTTGGCGTTGTAGCGCCAGATCTCCGCCGGGATGCGCGCGGTCTCGCTCGATCCGTCGGAAAAGTCCATTTTCAGGATCACCGGCATCACCAGTCCGCCGCGATTGGTGAAGCTGAACCGGTAGAAATTGTCGGTCACCTGCCGCGCCGCCTTTTCCTCTGCCGTGAGGTCGGCATAGGCCTCGGCGGCCTTGCGCTTGTCGGCGGCGGTGGCGTCGAGCGGGTCGATCTCGTCGTAGAAATCGCGCGTCGCCGGATCGCGCTCGACCACGGTCTGCTGTCCGGCATTGCGCGCGGCGGTAAGCGATCCTGGCTCGCTGTCGCGGCGCTTCTTGCGCTCGGCTGCCGCCGCGGTCGCGTCGGCAGGCTCGATCGTCGCACGCACCACCTTGTCGAGCGCGATATCGACATGATCGGTCGAATAGAACCAGCCGCGCCAGAACCAGTCGAGATCGACGCCCGAGCTTTCCTCCATGGTGCGGAAGAAATCATAGGGCGTGGGGTGCTTGAAGCGCCAGCGCACAGCATATTCGCGGAGCGCCCGGTCAAAGAGCACGCGGCCCAGAATGGTCTCGCGCAGGATGGTGAGCGCGGTCGCGGGCTTGCCATAGCCGTTGGCGCCGAACTGCAGCACCGAATCCGATTGGGTCATCAGCGGCATCTGGTTGGTCGACAGCATGTACTCGGCGATGTCCTTGGGCTCACCGCGCCGCACCGGATAGTCCTTGTCCCACAATTTTTCGGCCTGGAACTGCAGGAAGGTGTTGAGCCCCTCATCCATCCAGGTCCATTGCCGTTCGTCCGAGTTGACGATCATCGGGAACCAGTTGTGGCCGATCTCGTGGATCACCACCCCGATCAGGCCGTATTTGGCGCGCTCCGTATACGTGAGCTCGCCGGTCTTCTTGTCCTTCACCGGGCGCGGCCCGTTGAAGGTGATCATCGGATATTCCATCCCGCCAACCGGCCCGTTGACCGATTGCGCGACGGGATAGGGATAAGGGAAGGCAAACTTGCCATAGACGTCGATGGTGTGCGCGATCGACTTGGTCGAATAGGCATCCCACAACGGCCGCGCTTCCTTGGGGAAGAAGCTCATCGCCATCACCAAAGGCTGCTCGGCATAATCCTGGCGGACGCCCAGCGCATCCCAGGCGAATTTGCGCGACGAGGCCCAGCCGAAATCGCGCACATTCTCCGCTGCGAACACCCAGGTCTTCTCGCCCGAGGCCTTGCCGCGTTCGGCCGCCACCGCTTCCTCGGGCGTCACGACATAGACCGGGCTGGCCGCGGTCTTCGCCTGCTCCAGTCGCTGGCGCTGTGCTGCAGACAGCACTGCATCAGGGTTCTGCAGCACGCCGGTCGCCGAGACAATGTGGTCGGCAGGCACGGTCAGCGCGACGCGGTAATCGCCGAACTCGAGCGTGAACTCGCCCGAGCCAAGGAACGCCTTGTTGTGCCAGCCCTCGTAATCCGAATAGACCGCAAGCCGCGGGAACCACTGCGCACCCTCGAAGATGCAATTGCCGTCCTCGCCCGGCTGGGTGAAGCATTCATAGCCCGAACGCCCGCCGACGACCTTGTTCTCGACCATCGGGAACGACCATTCGATGAAGAAGCTGGTCTCGCCGCCATTGGGAGCGACTGCCTGTTCAAGGTCGATCCGCAGCAGGCTGTCGACGACGGTGAACGGCAGCGCGCGTCCCGAGGCATCGCGCACGGCGGTGATGGTGAAGCCGCCTTCCCATTCCTGCATCCGCTTGAGGCGGCGCACCTCGCCCAGGCTGATCTTGTCGCCTGAAACCGTCTCGGTCATCGCCGCGATCGAATCGCGCTTGTAGGTGTTCTGGTCGAGCAGCAGCCACAGATAGGGCAAGGCATCGGGCGAGTTGTTCTGATAGCGCACCGTCTGGGTGCCACTCACCGTGCGCCTGGCTTCGTCGAGCCGCGCCTGCACGTCGTAATCGACCTTCTGCTGCCAGTAGCGATAGCCCGGCGCGCCCGAGGCGTTGCGGTAATCGGTCGGGGTCGGCCAGTCCTCGCCCTCGAGCTGGCGGAACTTGTCCTCGTAATTGCCCTTGGTCTGCTCGACGGGGCTGGCAAGCGCGGGAGACGCCAGAGCAACAACCGCGCAGGCAAGCACAGAAACGGAAGTGGAGAACAACGGACGCAAGACGACCCCCTTTTATCGGGACTTGCTGCCCCGTCTGGTTATGGCGGACAGGAATGTTACACTATAGCATTGAGGTCAATGCCCGAGAGCGCCCTGCGCACTCGGTCCGTCGCGCTTCAGCTTAATGCGAGCACGCTGGTCATGATCACCCGCACCAGTTCGGCATGGCCGCGCGCGCCCGTCTTGGCGTAGATTTTCTTGGAGTAGTTGCGCGCGGTTTCGACGGTGATGCCCAGCATTCCCGCCGCCTCCGATATGCTGGTCGCCTGTGCGAGCAGCCACGCCAGCCGCGCCTCGCTGGGCAGCAGGCCGAACAGGTCGACCAGCTGCTCGCAGCGATCCGCCTGGCTGCGCCGGTCGCCGCTGACATAGACGATGACAGCGGCCGAGCGGTGACCCGAGATCGTATCCCCCTGCAGCGGCGCGACCAGCATGTCGAACCACGGGTCCTGGCTGAGATTGATCGCCAGCGGCCGCGCGGTGGTGCCTGCCGCCACCTGCTTGATATAGCCGGTGAGTTGCCGGTCGATCGCAGGCGATGCGGGGACCAGCCGGTCGTAACGCCCCCGCCTGAGCAAGCTGCCCCATTGGAACGTCTGCTCCATGCTCTGCGTCGATTCGACGATCCTGCCCTGCGCGTCGAGCGTCATCCAGGCGATGTTGAGCCGATTGAAGGCCTCGCCGGTCACCGCTGAGCGGAAGCGCTCGCGCTCCAGCGCGGCAAAGCTGCGCAGCGCGATCCGCAGATGCGGCGACAACCCCAGCAGCAGCGCCCCTGCCGGCGACCCCAGCGTGCGTCCACCGGCCAGCGCAAGCCAGCCGTCAACACCGCTCGGCTCGGTCACCCGCACTGCGCGCAGCGTCGTCAGTCGCGCACCGCGCAACGCCTCACGAAGCTGCTCACGGTCGGACGTCGACACCAGATCGAGCAGTTCGTCGAGCGCATAGCCGCGCCCTTCGCGCAGGTTCGCGCCTGCGAGCAACCGCCGAACGGGAACGACCGGGCCATCGCCCGCGACCAGCACGGCGACGTCGCCTTGCCCCTGCGGCCGGATAGCGAGCAGCGCGAAGCCGGCGCCGGTGGTCGCACGCAACCGCTGCAGAAACCCATCCCACAATGGCGTCTGGAACATGCCCTCGTGCAGGGCTTCGAGCAGGCCATCATCAAAGCGCATGCACTGCATATACCCTCCCAAATGGGAGGTTCAACCCCTGAACATCTGTGCCAGATGCCGCATCCAGGAAACACGGAGCCTTGGCGCGATGACACGCACTCTCACCCATCTCGAACGGCTCGAGGCCGAAGCGATCCACATCATGCGCGAGGTCGTGGCGCAGGCCGAGAAGCCCGTGATGCTCTATTCGGTCGGCAAGGACAGCGCGGTGATGCTGCACCTGGCGCGCAAGGCATTCTTCCCCTCGCCCCCGCCGTGCCCGCTGCTGCACGTCGACACCACCTGGAAGTTCAAGGAGATGTATTCGCTGCGCGACCAAATGGCGCGCGAGAGCGGCATGGAGCTTCTGGTCTATCAGAACCCCGAGGCAACCGAGCGCGGGATCAACCCGTTCGATCACGGCCCGCTGCACACCGATATGTGGAAGACCGAAGGGCTCAAACAGGCGCTCGATTTGCATGGCTTCGACGCAGCATTTGGCGGCGCCCGGCGCGACGAAGAGAAGAGCCGGGCCAAGGAGCGCATCTTCTCGTTCCGCACCGCCAGCCATGGCTGGGACCCCAAGAACCAGCGCCCGGAGCTTTGGAACCTCTACAATGCCCGCAAGTCCAAGGGCGAGAGCATCCGCGTCTTCCCGATCAGCAACTGGACCGAGCTCGACATCTGGCAGTATATCCAGCTCAACCACGTGCCGATCGTGCCGCTGTATTTCGCCGCCGTCCGCCCGACCTTCGAATGGGAAGGCCAGATGTTCATGGCCGATGACATCGATCGACTGACCAGGGTGCTGGGCCGCACGCCCGAGATCACCGAGCGCTCGATCCGCTTCCGCACTTTGGGCTGCTTCCCGCTCACCGGCGCGGTCGAGAGCACCGCGAGCACGCTGAGCGAGGTGATCCAGGAGACCTTGCTCACCACCACATCCGAACGCCAGGGCCGGGTGATCGACAAGGATGCCGGCGGCGCGGGCATGGAAAAGAAGAAGCAGGAGGGCTATTTCTGATGGACGCCATCTACCAGACCGAAGCCTTGATCGCCGAGGATATCGACGCGTATCTCGACGTCCACCAGCACAAGACGATGCTGCGCTTCATCACCTGCGGATCGGTCGACGACGGCAAGTCGACGCTGATCGGGCGGCTGCTGTACGACAGCAAGATGATCTTCGAGGACCAGCTCGCCGCGCTCGAAAGCGACAGCAAGAAGGTTGGTACGCAAGGCCAGGAGATCGATTTCGCGTTGCTGGTCGATGGCCTGGCCGCCGAGCGCGAACAGGGCATCACCATCGACGTCGCCTATCGCTTCTTCAACACCGAAAAGCGCAAGTTCATCGTCGCCGACTGCCCGGGGCACGAACAATATACCCGCAACATGGTCACCGGCGCATCGACCGCAGACCTTGCCGTGATCCTGATCGACGCGCGCAAGGGCGTGCTCGTCCAGACGCGGCGGCATTCCTATCTGTGCCAGCTGATCGGCATCCGCAACATCGTGCTGGCAGTCAACAAGATGGACCTGGTGGAGTACGACGAGAGCCGCTTCGACGAGATCGTCGCCGAGTATCGCGAGTTTGCCACGAGCATCGGCATCGACAGCTTCACCGCGATGCCGATCAGCGGCTTCAAGGGCGACAACATCACGACGCGATCGGACAATACGCCTTGGTATACCGGCCCGACATTGATCGATCATCTCGAGACGGTCGAGGTGCTGTCCTCGCTCGATGCCGGCAAGCCGTTCCGCATGCCGGTGCAATGGGTCAACCGGCCCAATCTCGATTTCCGAGGCTTTTCCGGGCTGATCGCCACCGGCTCGGTCAAGCCGGGGGACCAGGTGCGCGTGCTGCCCTCGGGCAAGACCAGCACCGTCAGCCGCATCGTGACGCTGGACGGTGATCTCGATCAGGCGGCGGCCGGGCAATCGATCACCGTGTGCCTGGCCGACGAGATCGATTGCTCGCGCGGCGATGTCATCGCCGCCGCCGACAGTCCGCCACAAGTGGCCGACCAGTTCGAGGCGACGATCGTCTGGCTGGATGACGAGGCGATGCTCGTGGGCCGGTCCTATTGGCTCAAGCTGGGCACGCAGACCGTCTCGGTGACGGTGCAGCAGCCCAAATACACGGTCAACGTCAACACGCTGGAGCATCTCGCCGCCAAGACGCTGGAATTGAACGCGATCGGCGTGGCTGAGATCGCCACCGACAAGCCCGTGGTGTTCGAAGCCTATGCCGACAGCCGCACGCTGGGCGGCTTCATCCTCATCGATAAGCTGACCAATCGCACCGTCGGCGCGGGCATGCTGCACTTCAGCCTGCGCCGCGCGCAGAACGTCCACTGGCAGGCGACCGACGTCACCCGCGATGTCCATGCATCGCTCAAGAACCAGAAGGCCAAGGTGCTGTGGTTCACCGGGCTTTCGGGGTCGGGCAAGTCGACCATCGCCAACGAGGTCGAAAAGGTCCTCTCGGTGATGAACCGCCACACTTTCCTGCTCGACGGCGACAATGTCCGCCATGGCCTCAACCGCGATCTGGGCTTTACCGAGGCCGACCGGATCGAGAACATCCGCCGCGTCGGAGAGGTCGCCAAACTGATGGCCGATGCCGGGCTGATCGTGCTCACCGCGTTCATCAGCCCGTTCCGGGCCGAGCGCGACATGGTACGCAAGATGCTGCCAGAGGGCGAGTTCGTCGAAATCTTCGTCGATACCCCGCTCGAAGTGGCCGAGGCCCGCGACGTCAAGGGGCTGTACAAGAAGGCGCGCGCGGGCGAGCTCAAGAACTTCACCGGCATCGACAGCCCCTACGAGCCGCCCGAAGACCCCGACATCCGCGTCAACACCGTCGAGATGACCCCGGCCGAGGCCGCCGAGTTCATCATCCGCCAGCTCATGCCGCTCAAATGAAAGATGTTGCCATGACCGACGCCGATCTCGCGGCGCATCTCGCGCATGTTGCAGGGCGCATCCTGCTGGAGGTCCGCGCTTCGGGTCTGGTCAGCGGCAAGACGCTGGGCCAGGCGGGGGACCAGACCGCCAACCAGTTCTTGCTCCACGCGCTGCGCGAACAGCGCCCCGACGACGGCGTGCTCTCCGAAGAGGAGAAGGACGATTTCGAGCGGCTCGCGCACAAGCGGGTCTGGATCATCGATCCGGTCGACGGCACCCGCGAATATGGCGAGGAGCGCGCCGACTGGGCGGTGCATATCGGGCTGGCGATCGATGGTGTCGCGAGCATTGGCGCGGTCGCGCTGCCGGCGCTTGATCTGGTGCTGCGCACCGACCAGCCGCATGCCCTGCCCCCCGGCGCTCCGATCCCGCGCATGGTGGTCAGCCGCACCCGCCCGGCCAAAGAGGCGCTGGGCGTGGCCGAAGTGCTGGGCGCGGACCTGCTGCCGATGGGCAGTGCAGGCGCCAAGGCAATGGCGATCGTGCGCGGCGAGGCCGAGATATACCTCCACACCGGCGGCCAGTTCGAATGGGACAGCTGCGCGCCAGTGGCAGTTGCTGCGGCCCACGGGCTGCATGTCAGCCGCGTCGATGGCTCGCCTTTGGTCTACAACCAGTCGGACACCTCTATGCCCGACCTGCTGATCTGCCGCCCGGAATGGGTGGAACGGGTGTTGCTGGCGATGCGGTCGCTGACCTGACCGCCTTGCGGCTTCAGGCGGGTTGGGGCTTGCCCAGCAGATTGTACGGATCGATCCCGCGCGCCCTGAACCGGTCGTGCGCCATGCCGTAGAATTTCGGCGGCGTGATGTTCAGCCGCTGCCGGGCGCTGGCCAGTGGCTCGGCGAGCAAGGCTGCGATCGATTGCTCGGCGATGCGCGGGCATGCCTTGCCCAGCCTGCGCGCCTCGCCGATCGCCTTGAACACCGGCGCATCGCTGCCAACGGTCCGTGTCATGTTGAGCGCGCCCATATAGGCGATGAAGATGTTCCCCGGTGCCGGGTTCTGGCCATAAGTGAACGCCAGCACGCACTGCTCGCCCAGCGCATCGCGGCCATAGCCGGTCAGCACGTGAAGCAGATCATGGGTGTCGCGCAGCCGGTTGACATACCATTCGATCAGATCGCCGAAGCGGCGGCCACCCTGGAACCGGTCATATTCCTCGACCAGCCCGGCAGCCGACAGCCCCTCGCGCTCCATGAAATCGACGTAGGCGTGCGCCACGCTGCCCTGGGGCAGGGCGCGAAGCCGGGCGTGGTCGTCAAGCAGGTCGGGCAGATAAGGTTCGCTGGCGCGCAGGTCTTTGCCGAAATCGCTGTAGACGAAGTCCCTCGCCTCGCCGACCAGCCCCTTCCGCGGCAAACACTGGAAGATATGGAAAACCTGTTCGGTGTCTTCCTTGTCGGCCACCAGCTTGCGGAAATGGTGCATCGCCTTCAAGGGCCGGAACTTCGGCACGGGACGGTCGGGGTGGCGAAAGACGGGTTCGATCATCATGGCACCTGATCAGCAGCGCGCAGACTGCGCACTTACATCTGTGTCAATATCATCGATCTCGCGCCTTGAAAACCGCTTCGTGCGCAAGCGCTGTTCGTCGACAATATCGAGCGGACCACCATTATGCTCGACGCTCTGCGCGGCATGGCGAGCATCGCGATGCTCGCGATCCAGATCGCAAACGCAGGTTTTGGCAGTGACTATGCAGATTTTACAAATTCAACGGCTGACGCGGCCGCTTACAGTGGGTGCCGGAAGTTTTTTCGCATAAATTTCCATGCGTTACCTATTTGATCAGAAGTTTCCGTCGACCGGTTACTCGCAAAGGTTTGCATAAACTGTCCCATTTTTGGACCCATTTTGGCGCAAACACCCCCTCAAATTCCATGAATCAATAGGCTGAACGAAGCTGGATAACGCGATGTTAAGTCTTCAAGACGATTTCAAGGCTCGAGTTCGCCTCAACACTCAATCTGTCTAATTCGGAGCCTCACCTTGAAAAAAGAAACGCTATCCAGGGTCGCTGTCTGCCTCGCCGGCCTAGCCATGCTACCTGCCACCGCGCATGCCGAATCGCGCTTCGTCACAGGCACCAGCACCCCACTCACTGCGACTGCCAATCTCGATTTCACCATCACCATTCCCAAGTTCGTCTATCTGCGGGTTGGAACCGGAACGTCGATGGCCAGCAGCGCCACCGTCGATAACCTGGTCTATACCGTGCCCGCCGCCAATGTCGGTGATGGCACTGCGATCTCGGGCACCGGAGGCGATCTCACGGGCGGCCAGGTCACCGCCCGCGTGATGGGCAACAATGGCACGATCGCGTTCAGCTCGACCACCCTGGGTGCCATGAACAATGGTGCTGGCGACACCATCTCGTGGTCGCAGATGAATGTCGGCGTCACCACCAACACGTCGACCACTGCGCTGTCCCACCCCGCCCTGGTCGATGGCAGCACCACCAGCATCAACCTGCCCACCACCAGCGGCACCAAGGTGACCAACCTCGATGCTCGGTGGACGTTCACCTATCGCAACGACAATGTCGTGCCCGCCGGCACTTATGGTGGCGTCAACGCCAACAACGGCCGGGTAACCTACGGCGTATCGATGCCCTGACCCGATCAACGGTCCGTCATCCAGACAGACGGTTCCGTCAATCTTGTTGTTCCTGCGTCCAAGGCCGCCGCAACCCAGGTTGCGGCGGCCTTAACCATTCTGCGCAACCACAATGCTCAACGCGGCGTTGACCCAATTGTCCGATCACGACACAGTGACAGGCAAGAATGACGGGGCGGCGGCTGACGGATGCGAAAAGCCAGGACATTGCTGATCGGCCTCATGCTGTGGGCGTGCACAACAAGCAGCGCCGCGCATGCCGGTTCGCTGTTCGAGCTTGGTGAAGAACGCCCGGTCAGCGCTGCGGTCCGCCTCGATTTCACCATCGTCATACCCCAGATCATAACGCTCAGTATTGACGCCAATGCCCTGGATCCGACCTCGTCGCCAAGAGCGTCGACTGCCTTTGACCACACACCTTCGGACCACCTTCCGTCGCTTGGCGGTTCTTCCGGTCTGAGTGCGTCTCGGCTATCGGTGCAGGTGTCTTCCAATGCTGGAACGGTGGCCATCGGGCGGCCTGTCGGAAGCGCCAGCGAGCCTGGTGTACCTTTAGACACACACTCTGCCATATTTCTTGTGGCACTGCCCTGATTTTACTTGGGCGCTCAATGCGATCGGATTATATCCCCCCGAACTGGAGTATCCCCGGGGGGGGGCATCAATGATAAGCAGCCAAAAACATGCCTTGGCGCACGCGGTGCGCCGGACCTCAATGCGCACATGCGCGCGGCGCATCGGCCAGGTCGCGGTCGGTCTTGGCGCGTCGGCGCTTTGCGCCCCGGCCCTGCATGCCTACACCATTACCATCTCGTCCGGATCGCGGGCCATCTATCTTCAGGTCGGCGAGGGCGGCTATTCCGGCACCCATCTGAACGGTGGCACGCCTGGCAACAATGGCACGATTAACACCGTCTCGGTCACAGTACCCGCCGCCGTGGTGGCATCGGGCACTGTCCAGCAGATGACATCGAACAGCACGGTGGCGCTCAGCCCGATTGACGGGTTCGCTTTCTGCTCTCCCCCCTCACAGGTCTATATCGGGGCTTGGTCGCGGCCGGGATTTTTGAGCACGGGCGTCGCGACGCTTACCGTCACCACGCCCGCCAATCTCACCAGCGGATCGGATACGATACCCTTCAGCCAGATCAGCTGGGTGATGTCCGGCAACGGCGATACGGTGTTTCAGTTTCCCGACGGCAGCTTTACCGGTGGCACCCAGACACTTGGTACCTTGCCAGCCAACACCTGGAAGGAACAGTGCATGACCTTCCGTTACGCCAATTCGGTGCTGCCCGCAGCCGGTGCCTATAGCGGACGGGCCGTCTACACCCTGTCGTTGCCATGAGGCGCCCGCCTGTGGTTGCCCTGGCAGCCCTGCTTACAGCCGCATCCGTGAGCCCGGCGCTTGCCCAGCCCGCCCAGACAGCGGAGCCCAGCGCCCGCACGTTCCGCGTCGATGACAGCGGCACGGTCGTGCTCGATCCGTTTCTGGAGATGCAGTGGCAGCCTACCGGGTCTGCGGGAGGTTCCACCATCGTGTCGGCCAGCACCCGCGTGAGCGTCCAGTTGAACCTTGCACCCTGGATCGGTCAGGCCGGACGCATCTACATGACCCTGCCGCGATCCAGCGGGCCCACGGTGCGCGCAAGCTGGCGCACCGGCGGCGGTCTGCTGGCAGGCTCGCTCATTTCGGGCGAGCGGACGCTGGTCTATTCGGGGCCGATCGGCTCCGTCATCCTGCGCGACATCATCGATCTCAAGCTGGAGGTGGACTCCACGCGGCTGGCCGGCCCTGAATCCTTGTCTTTCGGTTTTGAAATAGAGTTGGCTCCATGACATTCAGCCCGTCGATCTGCAACTTGCGGTCCCCTTTTTTGCTTGCAGTTGCAATCGTTTGCTGGCTAGCGCCCGTTCCGGCGCGGGCGGGTGACTTTGCGTTGTCGCTGGCGCCACCCCGCTTCGAGCTTTCGGCCAAGCCCGGCCAGACGGTCCGCGGCGTCGCCGAACTTGCCAATGCTGCCGATACCGTTGCGGACCTGACGTTCGAAACCGCCGAATGGGATCTCACGCCAGATGGCGGGGTCGTGCTGGGCAACACCCTGATGCCCGGATCCTGTCGGCCCTGGGTGTCGATCGAACGGCGCCAGACAGTGCTGCAGGCCAAGGGCCAGCTTCGCTACCGCTTCGAGGTGACCCCTCCTTCCGATACCCCCCCGGTCGAGTGCCGGTTCGCCATCGTCATTTCCAGCAACGAACAGCGGCTGTCGCCCGCCGACGGGGTGGCGGTGCCGGTCGTGGCGCAGCTCGCGCTGATCGTTTATGTCGCTGTGGGCGACGTCAAACCGCAACTGCGCATCGTCAAGGTCGATGTCGCCGATGTCGCCGGTACCGCCACACCCGTGCTCATGGTCGAAAACACCGGGTTGGCGCATGGCCGCCTGTCCGCGTTCCTGAGCGGGACCGATGCCCGCGGCGTGCGGCGGGAGTTTTCCCCGTCCACGCTGCCCATCCTGCCGGGAGAGACGCGGCGGATAGCACTCAACGTCGACAAGGGCGGCGACGCGATCGAAGCGCGCGGAAGGCCCGAACGACCTGGCCCGGAGGGTCAGCCGATCGCCTATCCGCTCTCGATCAGCGGGACGATCAACGATTCGGTCAGCTCGTTTCAGTTCGACGGTGTGTTCGAGCCCTGATGCGCCACGATGCGAGGTGATCGCCTGCCATTGCGCGCGCGGCCAGGGCGGCTGCGACCGGCGTTGACATTGCTGGCTGGCGCGACCGCGTTCGCAGCGCAAGCTCATGCCCAGTCGTCGCAAGCAGACGCATCCGGGGACACGCGCAACGAAGATGGTGCCAGCGAAGCCTATGTCGACAGGCTGATCAGCGATGGCGCGCTGCCCGAAGACATCAGCGCGGACGAAAGCGGCGCAATCAACCGCAAGGGCAATCTGCGTTCGCTTGTGGTCGAGCTGGGCGGGTCGCACATTCGTCCCAGAGCGCGAGTCGAGGGCAACGACACCTCGGCCTTCGATACGGTGCAGGAGGAACTGGGGCTCACCGTCTCGGGTCGCTACCAGACGGTCAATTACGGGCTGCTGGGGATGGACGCGCAACTGCGCACCGGGACCGCAGCGCGGGCCTTCGATGCTTCGGACAGCAGTGCATTCAATGGCGCGCTCACGCTGTCCAGCACCGGCCTGCCACTCGGTAACGGCTGGGTGGCCGATAGCTATCTGGGCAACGTCACCAGCCAGTCGATCGACCTGTTGCGGCGGCAGCAGCGGTTCTTCATTCCGACCTCCCCGCTGCTCGGTGCATCGCTGCAGGCGCACAGCTACGCGCCCGTGGCCAACCAGGTCCCGGGGGTGGACCCGCGACCCGTCGCCAGCCTCAATCTCGCGATCGGCGAGCCGGGCTTGCTGGGGGGGATCCGTCTGGGCAGTTTCACCGGGCTGTCGGGGCTCAGCATGACCGCGGGGGGCCAGGCGGATCTCGCGCCGGGAATCTCGGTGGGGTTTCAGGGAGTCGCGATCGAGGACAGCCGCGATCCCTTTGCCGTGATCAGTTCCGCGCAGACCCAGGGCGGAAACAGGCTGTCGTCGCGATCGGCGCTGGCCAGCATCCGGATGGACGATGGCGCTCTGCAGCTTCAGGCCAACAGCATCTGGTCGGACGTCAGCGGAGATCCTGATCCCGATCTTTCGGTTCGCGAAACCGGCAAGGCAGCGGGCGTCTGGCTGGATGCGACGCTGCGTCAGGGACGCACCGCGCACAGTGGCGGAGTGTATTATTTCGACCCCGGCCTGGCCTGGGGTACGGCGATCATCGTCAACAACGCTTATGGCGCCTATTATCGCTTTTCCACATCGTCACAGAGATGGCGATGGACGGCGAGCGTGGATGCGGTGGAATCCGTCAACGGGCTGAGCTCAAGCGGCATCCTTGCGAATGTCGATATCCGCCGCCAGCTCAGCTTCCGCCTGGCAGCCGGCATCAACAGCACAGTACGCGTCGCCAATGGCCAGACCGCGAGCCAGTTGCTCGGCTTTGTCGATCTTGCCTCGGGCATCGGCACCACCCGGCTTGAGGCAGGGTGGAGCCACGACCCGGCATCGGACCTTTACCGGGTCGGCTGGAACCAGAACTGGAACCTGCCAGCCTGGCTGCCGTCAGGCAGCAGGCTGAGCAGCCAGCTCTCGTTCGACCACCGCCGGGTGCTGCTGACTCCGACTATCCTGGGCAACTCCGGGCGGATGGAGCGGGGCAACAGCCTGGGAATCGGCATCAGCGGTGGTGCCAATCCATTTACGGGCGTCACCCTCGACGCCACATTTGCCTATCGCAGCAACGCCAGCCGATCTGCCCAGTCGCTGTTCGGCCCGGTCGATTCCACCGGCGGCGTGCTCGATGTCCTGGCAGCACAACAGGATCTGGCCTTTTCTGCAACGCTGGTCGCTACTGCCCGGTTGTCCTCAAGCTGGACGCTGAGCGCATCGTTCAGCGATACACGCTCCAGCCTGCTCAGCCGCAACGGGCTGCTCGGCCAGCCGGGATCGCCGCTGGGCTTCACGCCCGAGGAGATCGCCCGCATCCAGCGCAGCTCGTTCCGCCTTCAGGCCGGCACTATTTCACTGCAGCACGTGTTTTCCGCCGGGAACGCCCAAGGTGTGCTCGGCCGCCCGGAATATCCCGTCGGCGGAACCGGCTCGCTGCGCGGACGGGTGTTTCTCGATGCGAACGGTAACGGCGTGCGCGACGCGGATGAGCGCGGAGTGCCCGATATCGTGGTCATACTGGACGGGCTGCAGGCGGTGCGCACGGACGAGACAGGTTCATATCGCTTCGAAGGGGTAATCGACGGTCGCCACACGATTACGGTCAACGCGGACGCCCTGCCCCTGCCCTGGTCGATTGTGTCGAACGCTTCAGACAGCCACAATGGCAGCTATGCCACCACCATATCGATGCGCGTGCGCTCGGTGACCAACCTGGACATTCCCGCTATCCGCGAGTGACCGGTGCGCCATGCTCCAGCAGGCTGTCGTGCCGTGCGAGGCTGATCAGGCGCAGGCCATGCGCGGCTGCCTGTTGCGCCGCGAGCGTCGAGGCTGCCGAGATTGTCACCAGCAAGGGTGCGCCGGCGATCACCGCCTTTTGTACCAGTTCGAAGCTGCACCGCGCGGTGAGCACGATGAAATGCTTGCCTACCTCCAGCCCTTCCCGTGCGGCCGCCCCCAGCAATTTGTCCAGCGCGTTGTGCCGCCCGATATCCTCGCGCACCAGCCGGATGGTGCCATCGGCAGCGCACAAGGCGGCGGCATGCGCTGCGCGGGTTGCCTTGCCCAGAACCTGCCAGTCGCGCAGCCCGTCCACGGCGCGGAACATTGCGGCAGGCTCCACCTCGAGCGTGGCCGAAACCGGTGCGAGCGGGCGCATCACCTGCTCGAGACTTTCGATCCCGCACAGACCGCAGCTGCCCTCGGCCAGCCGCAACCGCGCGCGTTCGATCAGCGGCGCGGCGTTGGCGACATTCAGCTGCACCCGCAACACCCATCCGCCCGCGTCGACCGGGGCGGCGTAGGCAGAGACCATCTCGCTTGCCGATGCGATCAGCTGTTCGGACAGGCAGAAGCCCAGCGCATAATCCTCCAGATCCGCCGGGGTCGCCATCATCACCGCATAGCCGAGCCCATTGATCTCGATCGCGACCGGCGCTTCCTCGACCAGCGCGCGATCGATCGCCTGCAGCGGCGACCCATCGGCGAAATGCTCACGCAGCGTGAAGGGGCGTGCGCCTTCAACCATGGCGCGCGCGCACCGTCGGACAAGACCAAACCGTCCGATGCCAAACTGGCCGAGATCTCGGACCCATCGCTCACTCCTCTTAGACTGCCGATTGCGGCGTCGGCATATCGGATCAGACCCGCAGCCGCCAGCACCCACACCCAGCACAGGCGAAATCTGCGACGGCACGATTGACGAACTTCTCATGCCCGTCCAGTTTTGGCCGAACAACAGGGAAATACGACAATGAAACTTGCGCGCATGCAGTATCGAGCGAAGCATCTGGCGTATTTACCTGCAATAGCTGCATTGCTGACCAGCGGTCCGCTGCAGGCCGCGCCGGTCGATGCATCGAAACTCGGCGATGCAGCGCTGGCCAATGCGCTCGAGGAGGCGCAGAAGCGGGAAGAACCCCGGCTGTGCGATGAGCTGGTGCCGCTGACGGCCGAAACCCTGCGCCGCGCCGCCCCGCCTGCCACCGAGGAAACGCTCAAGGCGGGCAACGCCGAACTTTGGTGCGCGATCGGGGAAGAGCGCTATGCGGATGCGTCTTCGGTCCTCCAGCGGACCGAAGCCAAGATCGGTCGGCAGGAAGCTTTCGACCGGGTGGCGCTGTCGCTTCATTCGTTTCTGAACGAGTTCGAACTGGCAGTTTCCCGGATGGATGCCATTGCCCAAGCCAATGGCGGCAGTCAGCTGACGGGGGTCGCCCCACAGATCATCTATGAAATCAGCGGCAAGCTGCTGAAGGCGAAGCGCAGCGACCTGCTGGTCGCATTCTGGTCGTCGATCTATTCGGCGCAGACCTTTGCCCTGCTCGATCCCGATGTTCGCGGCGGCACCGGAATCAATCTGCTGCGCGCCAAGGCGGATGCGGGTCTGCTTTCCGACAAGGACGGTGACCTCGCCGATCTGGTGACCAACGCCAGCGCCTATGCCACGCTGCTGGCGCAAAGGCGCTACGCCCCGCTCTGGCCGCATATGGAGGAACGGGCGGGTGACAATCTGGCTGCTCTGCTCTTGCTGAACCGCAACCTCACAGCCGCGCGGTTCCAGGCACAGCCGGCGGCGACCCAGCGCTATGCCGATGCGATCTATGCGATGTTGCAATCCGGAGAGCTTGCACTGTTGATCGAGGCGACCAAGGCATTCCGCGAGAAAGGCATGGATTATGACGAGATCGATGAACAGATCGCATGGGCCATCAATTCCATGGCTATCGCGCTGCGCGCCAGTGGCCGCGCGGAGGAAGGTCTGAAGGCGCTGGACCAGCTGGCGGCGCTCGAATCCGACAAGCACTCGTGGATCGTCAACTTTGCGATCAACCACGCCGCCGCGCTGGCCGGGGAGGGCCGCCATGCAGAGGCGCTCCAGTCCTATGGCCGCGCGCAGCCGATTGCCGAGAAGCAGGGGTCGCCTTATGCCCGCGCGATCATCGCCGGTCAGCGCGCCTGCTCGCTCCAGGCGCTCGGTCGATCCGCCGAAGCCGCTGAATCGCTGAAGGTCCTTGAGGGCATGCGCAAGGATGCTCCCTCGCCCGCCATCGGGTTCGCGATGTGCGCCGGACGCGACGACCTCGCCATCGCCTGGGCTCTGGAGGGTCTCGCCGACGACACGCACCGGCCCGGCATCATCTCGGCGCTGCAGCCGCTGTTCATGGAAGGCACGCCGTCCGCCTGGAACGACCCGCAGCCCAACCTCCTGCTCGCCAAGAGCCCCGAACTTTCCGCCGCGTTCGACAGGGAGGCCCGGGTGGTGCCCGAACGGTTCGCGCCGCTGGGCGGCAAGCCAAGGCTCGGGCCCAAACCTTCCGCGAAGCCAAACTGACGTCCAGCCCACGCACTACCTACAGCTTTGTCAGTAGACGCGGAATTTTCTGCTGATAAGGTGGCTGGATGTTCCGTGTCTTCAAGCGTGTCGCCCTCGGGCTTGTCGCCCTGATCCTTGTCACCGCCATCGCGCTTGCTCTTTGGGAACCTCTGGTTGCCGAAGAGGTCCGGGCACCCGGGCCGCGCGCATATGATGTCGAGATCGTTCGCGACGATTTCGGTGTGCCGCACATCTTCGGCAAGACCGATCCCGATGTTTCCTATGGCATCGCCTATGCGCATGCCGAGGATGACTTTGCGACGCTGCAGGAAGTCGCGGCGATGACCCGCGCACGGCTGGGCGCGATGACCGGGCAGGACGGCGCGAAGATCGACTTTGCCGCGCATCTGCTGGACATCCGCGGCACGGTCGACCGCAAATACCCCGCGCTGCCTGCCGACATCCGCGCGTTGCTCGATGCCTATGCCGCAGGCCTCAACCATTACGCCGACAAGCACCCCGAAGAGGTCCGCCTGACCGGGCTGTTCCCGCTCAACGGCCAGGATATCGCCGCCGGATTCGCGCTGCGTTCGCCGTTCTTCTTCGGGCTCGATGCGGTGCTTGGCGCGCTTGTCGAGGGCAAGGATCTGCCGATCGAGGGCGGCCCCAAGCTGACCGGTGATGTCGAGAACCGCGTCACCCCGATCGGCCCAGAGCCGGACATGAACGGATCGAACGCCTTTGCCGTCGCCCCTGCCCGCTCGACCGACAACGTCACCCGGCTCGTGTCCAACTCGCACCAGCCCTGGCGCGGCGGGGTCGCGTGGTACGAACTGGTTGTGCATTCCGAAGAGGGCTGGGACTTTGCAGGCGCGACCTTCCCGGGATCGCCCTACCCGTTCCTGGGCCACAACAAGACCCTCGGCTGGACCAATACGGTCAACCGGCCCGACCTGATCGATGTCTACAAGCTGGTCCTTAACGACGACAGGACGCAGTACCGGCTCGATGGCGAATGGCGCGATCTCGAGGCGGAGCGGGTGTGGCTGAAGGTCAGGATCGGACCGTTCACCGTCCCTTATCCGCAGACCATCTACCGCGCGGCGCATGGTCCGGTGATCATCAATGCGAAGGGCGCCTTTGCCATCCGCTATGCCGGCATCGACGAACTGAACATGCTCGAGCAGTATTTCCGCATCAACAAGGCGCGCAATTTCGACGAGTGGCAGGCGGCGATGGCGATCCAGGGCGTGCCGGCCACCAACTTCATCTATGCCGACGCGGCGGGCACCATCGCGATGTCGTACAACGCGCTGTTCCCCGCGCGCAAACCCGGGCCGGACTGGCGCGGCGTGCTTCCCGGCGACCGCAGCGACCTGATCTGGCAGGCGCATTTACCCTGGGATCGGGTGCCGATGCTGGTCAATCCGGCATCGGGCTACATCATGAACGCCAATAACACCCCCTATGTCGCAGCGGGCCCCGGCGACGAGCTCGACCCTGCCGATTACTCGCCGCTGATGGGGATCGAAAGCGATATGACCAACCGGGCACGACAGGCGATCAAGCTGTTCGAGGCGGCAGGCCAGATCGACGCGGCGACGCTCGAGCGGATCAAATATGATGTCGGCTATGACAAGTCGGATTATGCGACCCAGTGGATGGCGGCGCTGCTCGCGGTGAAGCCGGATGGCGACAACCGCATCGCGCTGGCACAGGCGCTGCTGCGTGCATGGGACTGGCAGCTCGATGGCAAGGGCAAGGGCGACGCGCTGGCGCTGATGGTGATGCGCCCGGCGATGCGGCAGAGCTATCGCCGCCTGCCGCTGCCCAATGCGCGCGAGGTGCTCATCGAGACGATCGAGCATCTGGACAAGCACTTCGCCTCGCTCGACCCGAAGCTCGGCACCGTGCTGCGGCTGCGACAGGGCTCGGTCGATCTGCCGATGCAGGGCGGATCGGATACGCTGCGCGCCGCAACCTTGTGGGACGTCGACGAGAAGGATGGCAGGCTGGCGGTGCGGCATGGCGACAGCTTCATCCAGTTCGTCGAATGGAATGCCGAGGGCAATGTCGCCTCGCGCTCGATCCAGCCTTTTGGCGCGGCGACGACACGGCCAGAAAGCCCGCATTACACCGACCAGGCGAAGCTTTTCGTCGAACACAAGACCAAGCCGGTCTATTTTACCCGGGAACAGTTGATGCCGCATGCCAAACGCCGCTATCGCCCCTGAAACTTGCGTTGAAACACCGCTTGAATCGAGGCTCACAGTCCTTATGGTTTCAATCAGCAACGCGTGACGGGCCAGTCCTTTGACGGCTTGGTCGATGCGACCGACATAAGCATTGCAACGTTCTCAAGAGAGGCTCACCTCAATGTTCAAACCCTTCCGTTCGCTTATTGCCGTCTCCGCGCTGGCGCTGACCGTCGCCATCGCACCTGCTCATGCCCAGCAGGCAGCGCCCGTCGCCGATCTGATCAAGACGGTGAACATCCCGTATCAGCAGTTCAAGCTCGACAACGGCCTGACCGTGATCGTGCACGAGGACCGCAAGGCGCCGATCGTCGCGGTTTCCATCTGGTATGATGTCGGCTCCAAGCACGAGCCCGAGGGCAAGACCGGCTATGCCCATCTGTTCGAGCACATCATGTTCAACGGATCGGAAAACGCTCAGGGCGATTATTTCGAGTATCTCAAGAAGCTCGGCGCGACCGATTTCAACGGCACCACCTGGTTCGACCGCACCAACTATTTCCAGACCGTGCCCAAGGCAGGCCTTGAAGGTGCGTTGTTCCTGGAAAGCGACCGGATGGGCCATCTGCTCAACGGCATCACCCAGGAAAAGCTGACCAACCAGATCGGCGTGGTGCAGAATGAAAAGCGCCAGGGCGACAACCAGCCATATGGCCTGGTCGAATACAAGCAGATCGAGATGCTGACCCCGCCCGGTCACCCTTATGGCCACTCGACGATCGGATCGATGGCGGATCTGCAGGCCGCCTCGCTCGATGACATGAAAAAATGGTTCACTGACCATTACGGCCCCAACAACGCCATTCTGGTGCTGGCAGGCGGCATCGATGTCGCCGAGGCGCGGCCGTTGGTCGAGAAATGGTTTGGCGATATCGCCCGAGGTCCGCAGGTGGCCAAGCTCAACCCGCCGCTGCCCACGCTCGATGCCGTCAAGATCGCGGAGATGAAGGACAAGGTCCCCACCGCGCGGCTCTATCGCTTCTGGACAGTGCCCGGCCTCAATGACCCGGATTATGCCGCGCTCGACGTTGCCGCCACGGTGCTGGGCGGCCTGGCGAGTTCGCGGCTCGACAACATCCTGGTGCGCGAAGAGCAGACCGCGGTCGCTGTGACCGCATCTGCTTTGCCGTTCGTGCACGGCAGCGTGTTTGAAGCCTATGTCGATGTAAAGCCGGGCGCCGATGTCGATGCGGTGGCGCAGCGTTTCGACTCGATCCTTGCCGATTTCATCGCCAATGGCCCGACCGCCGATGAAGTGCAGCGGGTGGCCACGCGCGAGGCGGCACAGCGGATCAATGGACTTGAGCAGGTCGGCGGCTTCGGCGGCAAGGCGGTGACTTTGGCCGAGGGTGCGCTGTATTCCGATGATCCGGCCTTCTACAAGAAGCAGCTTGAAAGGCTCGCCGCGATGACGCCGGCCAAGGTCACCGCCGCGATGCAGAAGTGGCTGACCCGTCCCGTCGCCAAACTGCACGTCCTCCCCGGCGAACGCGATGCCTATGAGGACGACGCGGGCGGTAGCGCCGGCAACGCCAGCGGGCCTGCGATGCGCACGCCCATGGCGCGGACCGGTGTGTTGTCCGCGCCCGCCTTTTATTCGAGCATGGCCAGCGACGCGATCGCAGCGGGTGCGGCGAGCAAGCAGCCGCTGGCCGCCGTCGATCGCTCGACCTTCCCCGAAGCGGGAGCCGTGCCCGATCTCGATTTCCCCGATGTCGAGGAAGCTCAGCTTTCCAACGGCATCAAGGTGCGTTTCGCGCGCCGGACCGCCGTCCCCGTCGTCCGCGTCGCGGTCAGCTTCGATGCCGGCTATGCCAGCGATCCCAAGGATGCGCTGGGCACCAACAGCCTGATGATCGCCTTGCTGCAGGAAGGCACCCGCACGCTCAATTCGGTGCAGCTTGCCGAGGCGCAGGAGCGGCTGGGCACCAACATCAACGCCTCGTCGGACCTGGATCGCACCATCGTCTCGATGAGCGCGATGAAGCCCAATCTGTCTGCATCGCTCGATCTGCTGGCCGATGTCATCCGCAACCCCGCCTTCGACGCCAAGGAGCTGGAGCGTGTGCGCGTGCAGCAGCTCACCCGCATCCAGGCCGAGCTCAGCCAGCCCCAGGGAATCGCGCTGCGCAACCTGCCGCCGCTGCTTTATGGCACCAGCCATCCTTATGGCGTACCGCTCACCGGCACCGGCAACCCCGAGGCAGTCACCAAGCTGACCCGCGACCAGATCGCCGCCTATCACAGCCAGTGGATGCGGCCTGAGCGTGCGTCGATCTTCGTTGTCGGCGACACCACGCTGAACGACATGCTGCCAATGCTGGAGCAGCGCTTCGGCAAATGGCCATCGAACCGCATGGCGCTGATGCAGAAGGATTTCAGCGCGGCGATACCGGCAGGCCAGGGACGCATCATCCTGGTCGACCGGCCCAATTCGCCGCAATCGCTGATCCTGGCAGGCCAGGTCCTGAACGCCAAGGGCACCGACAATCTGCTCGCGCTGGAAACCGCCAACGACATTCTGGGCGGCGATTTCCTGTCGCGGATCAACATGGACCTGCGCGAGACCAAGGGCTGGTCCTATGGCTCGCGCTCGCTGATCCAGCGTCCCAGGAACGACGTCCCGTTCCTGATCTTCGCGCCGGTGCAGACCAATCAGACCGGGCCCTCGGTCGCCGCGATCATCGAGCAGATGAACGGTTTCATCGGCGACAAGGGCGTGACGCCTGACGAGCTCGACCGCACGGTCAAGGGCAACAGCCTGGAGCTGGCAGGCACCTATGAGCGCTCGGCCTCGGTGCTGTCGCAGATGCAGTCCGATGTGCTCTATGGCCGCCCGGCCGATTATGCCGAAAGCCTCGCGGCGCAGTATCGCGCCATGGACGCCGACAAGCTCAATGGGGCGATGCGCGGCGCGCTCGACCCCAAGACGCTGACCTGGCTGATCGTAGGCGATGCCGCCAAGATCGAGGATCAGCTCAAGGCATTGAACATGCCGATCGAAGTTCGCCGCACTGCCCCGGCAGCCGGTGACGAATGAGCCGTAGTTACCCTTTAACCACCACAGAAGAGGACTGAACATGTCAGTAGCTGGACAATATGATTGCGTAACCAAATCGCCGATGGGCGACCAGAAGTCGGTGCTCACCGTCAATGTCGATGGCGACACCTGGACCGGTTCGAACGCCGGCCAGATGGGCACGCTCGAGATCAACGACGGCAAGGTCGATGGTAACACGCTGACCTGGACGATGGACATGAAGGTGCCCATGCCGATGAAGCTGGAAGGCACCGCCACCGTTGAGGGCGACACCATCACCGGTCAGGTCAAGGCCGGTGCCTTCGGCACCATGGCAATGAGCGGCACGCGCAAAGCTTAAGCTTCTGCCGGGCCTACGCCTATCGGACCCTTCCTCCCTCGCGGGGGGAAGGGTTCTGTGTTTTGGCCTCAGGCGCAATTGTCTCGTGCTCACTGGTAAACAGGCATAGACTGACTAAGTGTGACACAGCATCAATCCAAGGGAATCCAGATCCATGCGCGCATCCATTGCCTGTTGCCTCGCCGCCCTGTCGCTGACCGCGGGAACCGCCACAATGGTGGCTACATCCCCTGCCATCGCTGCGGACGCCGCCAAGATCGCGATCGGCAGCAAGGCTCCCTTGTTCACCACCACCGGCGCCAAGGCCGGCAAGGCCTACAAGCTCAGCCTGGCCAACGAGCTGAAAAAAGGCCCGGTCGTGCTCTATTTCTTCCCCAAGGCGTTCACCAGCGGCTGCACCGCCGAAGCGCATGAGTTCGCCACCCGAATGGACGACTTCAAAAAGGCCGGCGCGACCGTGATCGGTCTGTCCGCCGACGGCATCGAAGAGCTCAAGAAGTTTTCGACCGAGGCGTGCCAGAGCAAGTTTGCCGTAGCCCAGGCCACCCCGCAGATGATCCAGGCCTATGGCGTCGGGCTTGCCGGACGGCCCAACATGACCGGCCGCACCAGCATGGTCGTCGCCCCCAATGGCCGGATCACGTTCGTGCACAGCGACATGGACTATCGCGATCACGTCAAGCTGACGCTGGGCGCCGTCCAGTCGATGGCCAAGGCAAAGAAGGGCTGAGCGCCTTTTCCCGCGTGACCGGATGAGGCGCGCGCGCTAGCTTTGCTGCCATGACGTGGCAGAACGAAATCGATGAGCTGAACAAGCGCCGCGCGCTGGCCGAACACATGGGTGGCGCCGACAAGGTCGCGCGTCAGCACGGGCGCGGCAAGATGGATGCCCGCGCCCGTATCGCGGCCTTGCTCGATCCGGGCAGCTTCCGCGAGATCGGCAAGATCGCCGGTCGTGGCAGCTATGACGACAACGGCGATCTCGCCGACTTCGCGCCTTCCAACTTCATCTTCGGTCGCGGCAATGTCGATGGCCGGGCGGTGGTGGCAAGCGCGGACGATTTCACCGTGCGCGGCGGGTCAGCAGATGCCGCGCTGCACCGCAAGTTCGTCCAGTGCGAAGCGATGGCGCACGAAATGCGGTTGCCGCTGATCCGCATGATCGACGGCACCGGCGGCGGTGGCTCGGTCAAGACGCTCGAGACGATGGGCTATACCTATGTGCCGATGGTTCCGGGCTGGGAGCATATCGTCACCAATCTGGAAACCGTGCCCGTGGTCGCGCTGGCTTTGGGACCCACCGCAGGGCTGGGCGCAGCGCGCACCGTTGCCAGCCATTATTCGGTGATGGTCAAGGGCCTGTCGCAATTGTTCGCAGCAGGCCCCGCAGTCGCCGCCGCGATTGGCGAAACAGTGGACAAGGAAGGTCTGGGCGGAACCGAGATCCACTGCCGCAACGGCGTGGTGGATGAAGAGGTCGCATCCGAAGCGGAAGCCTTCGCCGTGGCACGCACGTTTTTGTCGTATCTGCCGTCTTCGGTCGATACGCTCGCGGCGCGAACGCCCTGCGAGGATCCGTCGAACCGCCGCGAGGAAGCCCTGCTCGGCACAGTTCCGCGCAACCCGGCGCAGGTCTATGCGATGCGCCGCGTGCTGCAACAGGTGTTTGATTCGGGCAGCGTGTTCGAAATGGGCCGCCGCTGGGGCCGCGCGGTGATCACCGCGTTTGCCCGGCTCGACGGCTGGCCGGTCGCGGTGCTGGCCAGCGATCCCAGCTATCTGGGTGGTTCATGGGAAGCCAAGACCAGCGAAAAGGCGGAGCGCTTCGTCAGGCTTGCCGATCAGTTCGGGTTACCGATCGTGCATCTGGTGGACAATCCCGGCTTCATGATCGGGGCCGATGCCGAGCGTGCGGGCACCATCCGCTATGGCGTCAACGCGATGAACGCCATCTACCGCGCGAAGGTACCCTTGGCCTCGGTCATCGTCCGCCGCGCTTATGGCATTGCAGGATCGGCGATGTCGAATGCCGAGCGGTTCCAGTATCGCTTTGCCTGGCCCAGCGGCGACTGGGGCTCGTTGCCGATCGAGGGCGGAGTCGAGGTGGCCTACAAGTCCGAACTCGAAGCCAGCGCCGATCCCGCCGCGCATCTCGAGGCGATCAGGGGGCGGCTCAACAAGGTGCGCAGCCCCTTCCGCAGCGCCGAGCATTTTGCGGTGGAGGACATCATCGATCCGCGTGACACACGGCCATTATTGTGCGAATTCGCCCATCTCGCATGGGGCAAGCTCCAGGCGACACGGCGCTGATGGACAGAGAATCATCGTTAAAGTGCAAGCTGCCACGTTTCTAAAGTTTGGCTTAATGGCGCGTCTGGCATTCTCCGGCTGAAACTTTGCCGGGGTGCGTCATCATGATCAACAACAGTTCAGACCCTGCCGGTTCGCCCGTGATGCGGACGGTGTATATCCGTGCGTCGACCCAGACCAGTGCGATCGTCCCGCCTGCAACCGATCCGCCCGCCAATCTGTCGACCGATGATGGCGTGATCAGCCTGATCAGCCGTCCATCGGCGGGAAGCCCTGCAGCCGCGAGGTTGACGGCAATCGACGGCGGCGATCGATCGGACGCTTCGATGGAGGCATTTGCCTGGCAGACCGCACAAGCCATGCTCGCCGATCCAATGCAGACCATGCGCAGCCAGCGCGCGCCGACATCCGAAACCGTGAGTGGCTTGCTCGACAGCCGGTTCGGCTGAAAACGCTGACCGGTTAGCAACACTTTTCGACCGCTCCCCTGCAAGCAGGCGGAGCGGTCGGAATGCATCAGCCCACGGTCGCGCCGCTGAGCGATCCCAGGATGCCGAAAACCTGCAGGAGCCAGATGATCACGCCAATGACGACGACGGCATTCAAGATACTTTTGATCTTGCCGTCCATCGGGATGTAATTGTTGATCAGCCACAGGCCTACGCCGACGGCAACAAGTACAAGAATAAGGCTAAGAATTGGCATGACGATGATTCCCTCTAAAACGATACCTGGCCTCGATTGATCGATCAGACGATTTGCTCTGGGCGATTTGGGCAGGCGTCGGTGTGAACATCATCCATACGCCGGGCGCGACGAAGCGTTGCATATCTTAGGCAAAGACCAGGCGGTCGGGTCGCAAGGGAGCGGGCCGACTGCTGCGGCAACGCAGCCTCCGCGATGTCCAGTCAGGGGGCTGCCCGCTCAACCGTGCTTGTCGGCGCGGCGTCTGCCGAAGCGCAGGCCGCGTTCGAGGCGGGAGCGCAACTGGGTGTAATAGGCTTCCAGAAAAGCACGTTCATCGCCCACCGGCGGCGTCCAGCCGATCTTCGCGCAGATGGTCGCGGCCACCGTTTCCATCGCCTCCGGATTGGCGGTGCGCAGCACGGTTTCGAGCATCTGCAGCTCATATTCGCCATAGACGGACAGCTCGGCGTCGTCGAACCGGTAGCGGTCCGGGGCCAGGCCCGGCTCGTCGCCCATGGCATGCTTGGGTGTCACCCCGCTCGCCACGACCGCACCCAGTGAGGAACGCGGAGCCTCGACCACCCAGGTGCCCGCGATCAGGTCGCCGCAACGCAGCCGGTCCTTGTTGAACAGCGGAAACACCAGGAACACCCCCACCCACATGATCCCCGACCAGGCAGCAAATTCGCTCAGCGTCCCTTGTACTCCGCCCGATGTCATGAACATCAGCGGCAGGAACATCTCGATATCACGCAGCAGGTTGCGCGCGATGATCGCCTCTGCGGTCAGCCTTCCGCCGTCGCGCGATGCCACGCGGATACCCAGCGAGCGTTTGCCCCAGGTCGCGGCGCGCTGGCCGAGCTCGAAAAACAGGAAATAGGCATTGCGCGCCAGAAACAGCCCGATGATGAACAGCACGAACAGGAAGCCCAGAAAGCTTTCCGACATCGCAGGCAGGCCGGTGGTCGAATAGGCCCAGGCCACCAGCATCAACGTCAGCACAAAGCCCAGCACCAGACCGAACAGCGCGGTAATGTCGATGAACAGCGCCCCGATGCGTGCGCTCGCGGGAGCCACCGCGATATCGAGCGCCACCCCTTCGGGCGTCACCAGCGTACGCATCAGCTTCGGGTCGGTGCCGTGGCTCCGTCCAGGCTGGGCCCGCCGCGCCATCAGCCGCGCCTCGGACGGAAGGCGAAGAAATAGGCCAGCCACAGCGCGAGAATGCCATAGCCGATGGCATAGCGAATCCCGGTCGCCTGGACGAGCTGGCGGGCAAAGCCTTCGAGCAGGCCGGCGCAGATCAGCATCACGATGACGCCGGTCATCACCTGCGCCGCGGTCCGCCCCGAATGGCTCAATGCCGCCAGATGGCTGCGTCGGCCGGGAAATCCGAGCGCGCGGCCGATGTGCAGCCCCGCCGCGCCCGCCAGCAGGATAGCGAGCAATTCGGTGGTGCCGTGGATCGACAGCCAGCCGACGAATTCGATCGTCAGTCCGCGCGAGGCGAAGACCCACAGCATGGCGCCCAGCGAGGCGGTGTTGTAGATCAGCAGCAGAACCGTCGGCACGCCAAAGGCAAAGCCCAGCGCAAAGGCCAGGATCGCGACCTGCGCATTGTTGCTGAACAGATAGGCGGCGAATATCGAAAGTCCCTCGCCATCGGTTTTTCCGAACAGGGTGCCCAGCAGCGCCTCTCGCGAGGCTCCGGGCACGCGGACATCGCTGAACTGCGCTGGCACCAGTCGGTAGAACCACTGCTGGTCCGCCTCGACCAGGGTGAAGCCCACCAGTGCCCCGATCACCATCGCCACCAGCGCGATCAGGATGTCGACGCCGATGGCGCGCACCGCGCGGCTGAGGCCGCCGCCGAAGAAGCTGCGGCACCAGCCCCCGAAGGTGGTGCGGGTGCCATAGACGATGAAATAGGCGCGCAGGGTGAGCGATTCGAGATAGGCGATCAGCCCGGCATCGAGCGAGCTTTCGCGCGCGATCGACAGGCTGGAGAGCAGGTTGCGGTAGAGCACCGGCAGCGCCATCACATCCTCGTCCGCCAGCCGCCTGAGCCTGCCCTTCTCCATCGCGGTGATCATGCCGTCGAGCCGCACCCAGTCGGCCTCGCGCTCGAGCCGGAAGCGGTCGCTGCGCAGCACTGCTGCGGCGATCGCCTGCTCGCCCCCGGGCTGGTCCATCGATCCGTTCACAACTGCCCCCGCCGCTTGATCTTGAGATAGGCGTTCATAAGCCGCGTGCCGATCTCGTCATGCCGCCCCTCGATCACCTCGACCCCCAGATGCCTGAGCCGGGTGATCACCAGCCGCCGCTGCGCCAGCAGGCCTGCCGCCGCGACGCTTTGCGCGACCTGCTCGCTGGTCTCGGGGGCCTGATCGACCAGCGCGAGCAGCTCCTCGTCCTCGATCGCGACGAACAGCAGCAGGTGCCGGTCGATCAGCCGCCCGACCGATTCGAGCATCAGTTCGGCGCTCGTGGGATCGGTGAAATCGGTGAAAACCACGATCAGCGATCGGCGCTGGAGTTGCGCGGCGAGCGTCGAGAGCGCGAGCGTGTAGTTGCTCTCCTCGTGCCGGTAATCGATCTGCGCGGCTTCGGACTGCAGGCGGAAGAAATTGCGGCTGCCCGAGACGAACCCGGTGGTGCGTTCGGGCCTGGCTGCGAACGAGAACAGTCGCACCTGATCGCCGGCCTTCAAGGCGACATAGCTGGTGAGCAACGCTGCCGACACTGCGCGATCGATTCGCGGCAGGCCCGCCACCGGCTCGCACATGTCCGAGCCTGAATCGAGCGCGAACACGATCTGGTTGTTGCGCTCGGTATCGTATTCGCGTGCGAGCAGCTTGGAATGGCGCGCCGAGCTTTTCCAGTCGATCGCGCGCCGGTCGAACCCCGGTTGATACTCGACCAGTGCCTCGAATTCGCTGCCCTCGCCGCGCACCTGCCGCGCAAGGATGCCGAAGATCGCCTCTTTCAAGAAGACCTGCAATGCGGGCGCGCGCACCGCGGCGATATCGGGCAGGATCGCGACGCTCTCGCCGCTGGCCTGCGACACCTGCCGCCAGCCCAGTCCCATCGGCCCCTGCCAGCGCAGCCACAGCGTCTCGATCACCAGCGCGCCGCGGCGCACCGGCTGCAGCGCGATTCTGCCAGACAGTGCCCCGGGCTCCCCCGAACCGGTGAGCGTGCTATCGCCGCGACCGCTGGGCACCAGCCGGGTCTCGACCGCGATGCTGGCCTGTGCACGGCGCACCGGCGTTTGGCCCGACAGCTCTGCCTCCACCCCGATCGTCACCGCCTGCCCGAGTTCGCTGCTCGCGGGCACCACCAGCCGGATCGAGCGGGCCCGGCCAGCGACCAGGGCATCGAGCGCGGCCAGCAACAGTATCGCCGCAGACCAGGCCGGGCCCAAAGCCCACAACCCCGGCGAGAGCGCGGCGAACAGCACCGCCACCGGCGCACCGGCGGCGATCAGCACCCCGGCGCGCAGACTGGGATAGAAGGCGATCAACGCGGCGCCTCGGTGCGCTCGACCAGATCGGCAACGATCGTCTCGACCCGGCGGCCCTCGATCTCGGCGGCCGGCGACAGCAAGGTGCGATGGCGCAGCACCGATGCCGCCAGTTGCTTGACGTCATCGGGGATCACGTAGTCGCGGCCCTGCAGCGCCGCGCGTGCCCGCGCCGCACTGGCCAGCATGATCGCCGCGCGCGGGCTGGCGCCGCTTTCGAAGTCTGCGGTCTCGCGGGTGGCGCGTACCAGCCGCACGATATAGGCGACCACATCCTCGACCAGCTTCACTTCACCCACCGCAGCGCGCGCAGCGGCGAGATCCTCGCCGCTGACCTGCGGCTGGATATCGAATGCGGAAGGCTTCTGCGCGCCGGTGCGCCTGCCATATTCGGCAACGATTCGCGTTTCTTCCCCGGCGCTGGGATAGGCGACGAGCAGCTTGAACAGGAAGCGGTCGAGCTGTGCCTCGGGCAGCGGATAAACCCCCTGTTGCTCGATCGGGTTCTGCGTCGCCACCACCATGAAGTGCGGCGAGAGCGCATGCCGGGTTCCGTCGAGCGTGACGCTGCGCTCCTGCATCGCCTCAAGCAACGCGGCCTGCGTCTTGGGCGGGGTGCGGTTGATCTCGTCGGCGAGCAGCAGATCAGTGAAGATCGGCCCGCGGGTCAGCGTGAACTGGCTGGTCTGGAAATTGAACAGGTTGGAGCCGACGATGTCGCCCGGCATCAGATCGGGGGTGAACTGGATGCGCCCATAATCGAGCGAAAGGCACGCGGCAAAGCATTGCGCCATGAAGGTCTTGGCGGTGCCAGGGGGCCCTTCGAGCAGGACATGACCCGACGAGAACAGGGCGATCAGCATATGGTCAATCGTGTCGTCCTGACCGATGATCGCCTTGGCCATCTCCGCCCGGATGCGCGTGCCCAGCGCATTGATATCGGCAATGTTCATCCCAATCGTTCCTTCTTCCAGGCATAAAGCGCGCGCGCCGCTGACAGGATGCCAGGGCGATCGCGCGCGGCGCGCATATCTGCGCTGAGTGTTTCATAGCCATGGCCATCGGCGTCGGCAGGCACCATCGCCAGCCGGGCATCGACCTGATCGCGCGGCAGGCCGGGGGACAATCCCAACGACCGCGCCGCCCGGTCGCGCACCAGATCGGCATAGGCTTTCGCCGTCAGGTGATCGCGCCCCAGCCGCCGGATCAGACCTGCGCTGCCCTTGACCAGCGCCGTCTTGCCGAAGCCGAAGGGCTGCGCCTGGGCCAGCGCCGGGCCGAAGCGGCAGAACGCCATCCAGCCAAAGGCAATGGCGGCCAGCACCAGGCTAACCACCGCGCCGACAAAGGGCGCGCGGAACGCGACCGACAGCAGATTTTCCGAAGCGCCAAGCCCGTTCTGGGTGAGGTCGAACACCACCCCTTCGCCGCCCCCCGACCAGGCGCTGTCGATAATCTGCAGCGCCTGCCGCGCGGTGTCGCGGTCGGCCAGCCCCATATTGTTCATAAGATCCGCATCGGCGACGATCACCACCGGATAGCGTCCCCGAGCGACGCCGGATGCCGCCTCCGGATTGTCCGGTGCGGTGCGGTCGAGCGCGGGATACCAGCCGCCATCATCAATCACCACCACCTGAGCCCGGCCGGACTCCCGGTCCGCGAGCACGGTCTTCAAACGTTCGCCCGAAATGGTGACGCGCGATTTCAGCGCCTGCTGGATCATCGCGCCGCGATCCTGGGGCTTTTCCGGCGGGGTGGACGGCGCAGGGATCAAGGCCTCGTCCATCCCTTCAAGCCTGGTGCGCGCTGGAGCCAGCCTGCTCAGCACCTGCGGCGCCTGTATCGCCAGCAGCGGCGAATCCAGCTGCACCCATCCGCTGCGCAGCCCCTGTTCGGGCATGACCTGCCATTTGGGCAGGATGATGATGGTGGGACCGGTAAAGGCACGCTGGTTGACCAGAGCGGCAAGCTCTTCGGGGTCGGCACTGATCTGTGGCGTCACGATCAGCATGTCCTGCTGCTGCAGCGCATTGGGGCTGCGGCCATAGCTCACCTTTGTACCGGTCTGCTCGAGCAGCCGCGCCAAGGCCGAATAGCCGATCGAGCTGACCGAGGCGCCGTGCGCCGCGCCGTTGTTGCCGGACCTGAGCGCCCCGCCCGCGCCAATTGCATAGAGCAGCGCCAGGAACGCAGCAAAGCCGATGGCGACCATCAGCAGCACCGTGCCGCGGGCGAAGGGATTGGCGTTGCCCCCAGCTGCCATTTCAGTTCCCGTCCAGCGCGAAAGCACGATAGGCTTCGCGCGAGCTGTCCCACGCGCTGCGGTCGAGCGAGCGGCGCGCGAAGAAGCTTGTCTCGACATGTCCGGCGATCACCCCGAAGGCCGAGCTGGCGCGCGCAGAAAGCGCATCGAACGCGCCGATCTCGCGCGCGGTTGTCGACGGCCGCAGCAGGCCGGGCCGCTTGGCTGCGATATCCTCGATCGACCGGTACAGCAGCAGATGCGCCGCCTCGTCATAGCGCCCCTCGGCCGCCAGCGCATCGGCCTCCTCGAGCAACCGGCGCGCCTCGGACCGGTCGGGGGCCCAGTCATGTTCAGCCTGGACGCGGCGCTCGCGCCAATCGGCGATATAGGGTGCCAGGATCACCCAAAGGAGCGCGAGGACGCCGACAACCAGAGCAACCAGCAACAGCTTGCTCAGCACCGGCCACGCGGTCATCAGCGCCTTCGCCACCGGGCCCAGCACCTGCTCCAGCCACTGGATGACGTCTTGCCACCATTGAGGTGGCGGCTCGGGCGGTTTGACGAAGCTGGTGGAATACTGGATGTCGCTTGCGGCGCGCACCTGATCGAAGGCCGCATCAAAGCCATCTCGGCGGGGTGCGGAAAGATCAGGGCCGGTCGTCACAGCCGGTTTGATCGCAGATGCCGTGCGGAGGAGCAAGGCGATTTGCAGAGGATCCTGGTCAGCCCTGAAACGGGCCTGTGCCCCGGCACACTGGACGCCCCGTGCGTGCGTGTTAGGTTGACCGTGTAAACCAGAAGGATTCGGGCGCTCGGGACACGATAACAGGGAGAATTTCCATGGCCAGCAGACCGGCTGATTTCAGCATTTCAAACGTGTTTTCCAACACCTTCGGCGTCATCGTTCGCCATGCGCCCTTGTTTCTGGGTCTTTCGCTGATCATCGTCGGCTTGCCGCAACTGGGGATTGGCATGTTTGTGACTCCGCAATCGGCTGATCCTATGGTGACATTCGGCAGCCCGACTGCGTTCTTGACCACCATGATCGGTTATGTCGTCTTCCTGTTCCTCTCGATCGTGCTCCAGGCCTCGCTGATCGTGGCCTCCGCCAACGACCTGGCCGGCAGACCCGTCAACTTCGGTGAGTGCGTCAGCCGCGCGGTGGCCAAGCTGTTCCCGCTGATCGGCCTGGGGATCGTCGTCGCCATCGGGGTCTCGATCGGCTTTGTCTTCCTGATCATCCCCGGCGTCATCCTCTACCTGATGTGGATGGTCGCGGTACCGGTGCTGATGGTCGAGAATCTGGGGGTTTTCGATTCGCTCAGCCGCAGCGCAGCGCTGACCAAGGGATCGCGCTGGAAGCTGCTGGGACTGATCGTGGTGTTCTTCATCTTCAGCATGATCATCGCCATCCCGATCGGCGTGATCTCGCTGATCAGCACCAGCCTCTCGCTGGTCAGCAGTGCGCTGCTCAGCACGGTGAGCGCGGCTGTCGGCGCGGCGGGCATCGCTGCGATCTACATCGAACTGCGCGGGTCGAAAGAGGGCACCAACAGCGATCAGCTCGCCAGCGTGTTTGCCTGAAAATCCTCCCCTGCAAGGGGAGGGGGACCATCCGCAGGATGGCGGAGGGGTGAAAGGGTGACACCCCTCCGTCATGGTTACGCCATGCCAACTCCCCTTAAAGGGGAGGATTTAAAGGGGAGGATTTGCGCCGTGCAGCACCCTATTTCTCGCTGCGCGCCAGCAGCGCGACCAGCTCGTCCTTCCAGAACTTCGCCCAGGTATGGGTGCTGTGTCCGCGGGTGTCGTCGGTGGCCTTGATCAGCAGATATTTGCCATCGGGCAGCCGTTTGCCGAAATCCTCTGCCACGCCATAATCCCACGGATTGATGAAATCGTCCGAGGAATTGATCCACGTCACCGGCATCGTCATCCGCTCGACCGTCGCGGATGGGTCGTAATTGCGCGAGGATTCGACCTGATAGATGATGTCATTGGCATCGATGCCCTTGATCGAGGCTTCGATCCGCTGGGTGATATAGGCATCCGCCGCATCGCGCGTGGGAAAGGCCTTTTGCAGATACAACGGCGCGAAGCCTGCGACCTGCAACAGGCTGGCCGCGACGCGCAGCCCCATCACCGGCGGCGCGGTGTAATTGCCCTCGTTCCATGCGGGGTCGGCCTTGATTCCTTCCACCGCCGCCTTGCGCCACATCCGGTTGTGCCCGGCAATCGGCATCGGCAGGCACGCCATCGGCATCATCGCCTGGATAAAGCCGGGATCGACCTGCCCCCAGACAAAGCCGTGCATGCAGCCCATCGAGGTGCCCATCATCAGCCGCAGCCGGTCGACCTTCAGCCCCTCGACCAGCATCCGCCGCTGCGCCCTGACCATATCGGTATAGTCATAGGCGGGAAACTTCATCTTCAGCCCGTCGCTGGGCTTGGACGATTGACCGTGCCCGATATTGTCGGGAAGAATGACATAATAACGGGAGATATCGAGCGGTTGACCGGGGCCGAACAGCGCCTGCGCGAATTGCGGCTGAAGGAACTGCAGGCCGCTGCCGCCGGTGCCGTGCAGCACCATCACCGCATTGGTCACCCTGCCCTGCCCATCGCGCCGCGGCGTGCCCAATGTCGCATAATGCATCCGCAGCTCGGCCATCGTCTCGCCGGTGCCGAAGGCGAAGTCCTTGAGGATCGCATCGCCCTGCTTGAGCTGGGCAGCGTAATCCACCACGCCGGTACCGATCGCCGGACCGGGGGTGGACCCCGGCGTTACCGCCGGAGCGGGGGCTGGAGCGGATTGCGCGAAAGCCGGCGCGCACATCACCGAACCCGCCATAAGCAGGCCCACAATTTTCATCTTCATCGCAAACCCCTGTTATCAGACCGGTCTGCAGCATTGCAGGGGGTGCTCCAGCTTGCAATCGGGATGTTACACCGCTGCCAGAACCCGGTTGCGACCGCTGCGCTTGGCGGAATACATCGCGGCATCGGCCTCGGCCAATGCCTGATCTAGCGCCGCGCCTGCCGCCAGAGGGGCAACCCCGATCGAGATCGACAGCGCTATCGGGTCGCCTTCCGCGCTCGTGACCTGCAGGGCGGCGATCGCGGCGCGCGCGCGTTCGGCAATCGTCATCCCCAGCTCAACCGGCATGCCGGCGAGCAGCACGGCAAACTCCTCTCCGCCGATCCGTCCCAGCAGATCGTCGGGGCGCAGCGCCGCCTGCAGCGTTTTCGCCACGGTGCGAAGCGCATGATCTCCGGCCGCATGGCCATGCTGATCGTTGATCGCCTTGAAATGATCGATGTCCGCCAGCAGCACGCAGGCGGACGCGTCCTGGTCATAGGCGGCTGCGGAGCGATAGAAGGCGGCGCGGTTGAGCGTGCCGGTGAGATGATCGATATCGGCCTGCGCACGCAAAACGCTTTGGGTCGCCAGCAACTGGCGGTTCAGCCTGCGGTTGGCCTCTGCCTGGCTGGCAAGGACATAGGTGACCGGGCCCGAGATCAGCGCCGGGCACGCGGCGCCCCACACCCAGAAGGGCCAGGCGATATCCTCACCGGTCAATGTCGCCATCGCCAGCATGGACGCCAGGGTGACGGCCACGCTGAACCCCATCGCGATCAGGACTTTGTGCCACTGGGTCATGTAACGCCGCGTAAAGCATAAGCGTTAACACTCCCCAAATCGAGGGGAGCCAGCGCGAAAATCAGCGCTGAACGCCCCGTGATCGCTTCGACCGGTACATCTGGCTGTCGGCGCGTGCCAGAACCTTGTCGGCGCGATCATCGGGATGGATGAATGCATGGCCGAAGGTCGCCGAAAGACAGGCCTTGCCGCCGGCGAAATCCGGACGGCAGGCCGCGATCCCGGCGGTCAATTGCGCGATCTTCTGCTCGACATCGTCATCGCTGATCGTGCCGAGCAGCAAGCCGAATTCGTCTCCGCCAATCCGCGCGACCACATCGGTCAACCGGACATTGGCCAGCAGCACTTGCGCAACACAGCGCAGAGCCTCGTCGCCTGCGGCATGGCCATAGGTATCGTTGATCGATTTGAGTTCATCGACATCGATGAACACAAGGGCAGCGCGGCTACCATAACGCTGGCATTGCGCAATCGACACCGCGACCTCCTGCTCGAAATGCCGACGATTGAACAACGGCGTCAGCGTATCGCGGCAGATTTCATCCTCCAGCACCCGGACCCGCGCGCTCAGAATGGTATTTTGCTGCCTGAGATCGGCGCAAAGCAACGCGAGCTGTTCGTGGCTCATCGCCACGTCAGCCTGGGGTGCGGACACACCCTTGTTGCCCTGGACGTCGTTCATTTGCATGCGATGGTACCTGAAACCCCCGTGTGCGATCCCTTACGCAGGACATAGCAACTATGGCGCAGCGCAGCATGATGAAAATACCGCAAACCATGTATAATCTGTGCACAAGCGGGACAGCTATTGGGTTTTGCGGGCCTGCTGAATTTCCTTTGCATGGTGATTGCGGGTGCAGGTCTTTGGCTTTAAGACCCTGATCGAACCAGCAAACCTGCGGAGACAAATGCGTGGCCGAGCCATCCCATAAGCCCGACCCGGTGCCGGTTGCGCCTTCTGTTGCACCTGCTGCTGCTCCCCCCGTTGCCATCGTGATGGGCAGCCAGTCGGACTGGGAAACAATGGCTGGTGCCGCGGCCGTGCTCGATGATCTGGGCGTTGGGCATGATTGCCGAATCGTATCGGCCCATCGCACCCCCGAACGGATGGGCGAATTTGCCAGAACCGCGGTCGATGCCGGCTTCCAGGTGATCATCGCCGGTGCCGGAGGCGCGGCGCATCTGCCCGGCATGATCGCCAGCATGACCCGGCTGCCGGTGCTGGGCGTTCCGGTGTCGAGCAAGGCGCTGAGCGGGCTCGATAGCCTGTTGTCGATTGTCCAGATGCCCGGCGGCATTCCCGTCGGCACACTGGCCATTGGTCCTGCGGGCGCGAAGAACGCCGGACTGCTGGCGGCCTCCATCCTGGCGCTGAACGATCCTGCGCTCGCCAAGCGCCTCGATGCGTGGCGAGCGGCGCAAAGCGAATCGGTGGGCGAACGCCCGGTATGAGCAGCGTTATACCCCCGGGCGGCACCATCGGCATCATGGGCGGTGGCCAGCTTGGCCGGATGCTCAGCATGGCAGCTGCGCAACTCGGCTATCGCTGCCACATCTTCGCGCCCGAGGCGACCAGCCCGGGATCGGAAGTCTCCGCCGCCAGCACCCAGGCCGAATATTCCGATACCGATGCGCTCGCGGCCTTTGCCGTTACCTGCGATGTCGTCACCTATGAGTTCGAGAACGTGCCGGTCGAGCCGCTCTTTGCCATTGCCGGCAAGGTGCCGCTGCGCCCCTCGCCCAAGGCGCTGCAAATCGCGCAGAGCCGGATCGACGAAAAACGCTTCGTCACCGATCTGGGCGGACACACCGCGCCTTATGGCTTCGCCGAAAGCGCCGAAGATGTTCCCGCCGCGATGGCGGTCGCGGGAACGCCTGCGATCATCAAATCCAACCGCATGGGCTATGACGGCAAGGGCCAGGCGCGCGTCATGCCCGGCGACGACCCGGTCGCGCGTTGGCACGAGGCGGGCGGTGTGCCCGCGATCATCGAAGGTTTTGTCACGTTCGATGCCGAGTTTTCGGTGATCCTCGCGCGCGGCCTCGATGGCGACATCCGCTTCTGGGACAGCGCCGAAAACGCGCATGTCGCAGGGATACTGGACCGATCGAACGTCCCTGCCGGCGCCGCCGTGGCGCAGCAGGTCCCCGCCGCCCGCGCGCTTGCCGCCAAGGTGGCGCAAGCGCTCGATTATGTCGGCGTGCTGACGCTCGAGTTCTTCGCGACCGCCGACGGCCCGGTGTTCAACGAAATGGCGCCGCGCGTCCACAACAGCGGGCACTGGACGATCGAGGGCGCGTTCACCAGCCAGTTCGAAAACCATATCCGCGCGATCTGCGGACTGCCGCTGGGCGAGACTGCGCTTGCCTGCCACAGCGCCGAGATGCGCAACCTGATCGGCGAGGACGCGCATCGCTGGCCCGACCTGCTCGCCGATCCGGCCAATCACCTGCATCTCTATGGCAAGCACCGCGCGGCGCCGGGTCGCAAGATGGGCCATGTCACACGCATTTCGCTTGAGCCCGGGGCAAGCCAGTCATGAACCATCCCGATATCTTCCTCGTGCTGGCGCGCGCGCGCAACGGCGTCATCGGCGCGAACGGCACCCTGCCCTGGCACCTGCCGATGGACCTGCGCCACTTCAAGGCGCTGACCCAGAACAAGCCGATGATCATGGGCCGCAAGACCTTCGACAGCCTGCCCGGCCTGCTCCCGGGCCGCCGCCACATCGTGCTGACCCGCAGCAAGGACTGGTCCGACGAGGGCGCCGAGGTGGTGCACAGTGTCGATGCGGCAATTACCGCCGCCAATGCGCCGCATGTCGCGGTAATCGGCGGGGCTGAAATCTTTGCCCTGTTCCTGCCGCGCGCCGACCGGATCGAGCTGACCGAGGTGCATGCCGAACCCGCAGGCGACACCGTGATGCCTGCGTTCGACCCGGACGCATGGCGCGAGACCGCGCGCATAGATCACCCGGCCGATCCCGACAATCGCGATCGGCCCGCATTCAGCTTCGTCACGCTCGTGCGCAAATGATCCGCCGGTGATCCGCAAGATCCTGATCGGGCTGGTCCTGCTGCTCGCGGCAGGGCTGATCTTCGTCGTCACCGTGCTGCCCGGGCGGTTCGAGGCGCAGACCAATGTTGTCACCGACGAGCCGCTGCCGCAAATCCGCGCCGATGCCGCGAGGCTCCACGCCACGCTGCAGATCGCCGATCTGCACGGCGACACACTGCTGTGGAAGCGCGATCTGCTCGACAAGGCGGAGCGCGGCCATATCGACCTGCCCCGGCTCGAGGCGGGCAATGTCGCGTTGCAGGTCTTCTCGTCGGTGTCCAAGACCCCGCGCGGGCAGAATTACGACAGCAACTCTGCCGAGACCGACAACATCACGCTGCTGGCGATGGCGCAGTTGCAGCCGGTGCGCACCTGGTTTGCGGTGCACGAACGCTCGATGTGGCACGGCCAGAGGCTGGAAGCCGCCGCCAAAGCTTCCGATGGTCGCCTGATGCTGGTCCGGCGTGCGGCCGATGTCGACCGGCTGCTCGCCGCGCGCGCCGCTGGCAAGAAGGTCACCGGCGCGCTCTATTCGGTCGAAGGCTTGCAGAACCTCGAGGGCAAGGCGGAGAACCTCGACCGGCTGTATGGCGTCGGCATGCGGATGGCGGGGCTGGTGCACTTCTTCGACAACGATATTGCCGGATCGATGCACGGGGAACGCAAGGGCGGCCTCACCCCGTTTGGCCGCCGGATGGTCCGCGCGATGGAGGCCAAGGGCATCATCGTCGATATCGCGCATTCGAGCCATCCTGCGGTGGCCGACATCCTCGCCATGGCACGGCGTCCGGTCGTCTCCAGCCATGGCGGCGTGCAGGCGGTGTGCAAGGTCAACCGCAACCTCTCCGACACCGAGATTCGCGGGGTTGCCGCGACCGGCGGCATCATCGGCATCGGCTATTGGGACGGCGCGTTGTGCTCGACCGATCCCGTGCAGATCGCACGCTCGATTGCCCATGTCCGCGACCTTGTCGGCATACAATATGTCGCGCTGGGCAGTGATTTCGACGGCGCGGTGACCACCCGGTTCGACAGCAGCCAGATCGTCCAGGTGACGCAGGCGCTGATCGATATCGGCTTCACCGAGACCGAGATTCGCGCCGTCATGGGCGGCAACGCCTTGCGCATCATCAAACAGGGCATTGAACCTCTGCCCGGCAAGGCCCTATAGGCATGAGCCTGATGACAGGGGATTACGCCGCCGTGACGGAGCAAAATTTGGCCGAGTGCAAGGAAAGAGGAGGGAGCCATGCTGTCGCATAGTGACCGACGATTGACGCGGCAATCGGCCAAAATCGGCCCGCCGCTCGCGGTTGCCGCTGGAAGCCCTCCGGACTGCGTTGCGGTGCTTGGACGGGTAACCAACCCGCCCTGCGCACCGCGCCTTGCCGGAGAACTTCCAGCGGCAATCACGGTGGCGCAATCCCCTGCCATCAGGCTCTAGCCATGATCAGGGTGGAAGGCGGCGAACGGCTGCCAGAACGGTTGCGCGGGGGCATCATCGCGCTGGGCAATTTCGACGGCTTTCACGCCGGGCATCAGGCCGTCGTGGGCCGCGCGATCGCCTGGGCCAGGCAGGAACATCGTCCCGCGATCGTCGCGACGTTCGATCCGCACCCGGTGCGCTATTTCAAGCCTGACGTCGCGCCGTTTCGCCTCACCAGCCTCGACCAGCGCCAGCGGCTGTTTGCCGAGGCCGGGGCTGACGCGATGCTGGTGTTCGCGTTCGACGAGAAGCTCGCCAACACCACCGCGGGCAATTTCGTCGGCGATCTGCTGGTCACCCGCTTCGGCGCCAAGGGCGTGGTCACCGGCGAGGACTTCACCTTCGGCAAGGGCCGCGGCGGCAATATCGAGGTGCTACGCGATCTGGGCGCATTGCTCGGCCTGCGCAGCGAGGCGGTCGGTGCGGTCTCGACCGATGACGCAGTGATCTCCTCGAGCCGCATCCGCGAGTGCCTGCTCCAGGGTCGCCCGGACGAGGCCGAACGGCTGATGACCCGGCCGTTCGCGGTGCAGGGCGTGGTCCAGCACGGCGACAAGAACGGGCGGCTGCTGGGCTATCCGACTGCCAACGTCGACATGGGCAGCTATCTCAGGCCGATGTATGGGGTCTATGCGGTCACCGGCCACCTCGCCGATGGCCGGGTGCTGAAAGGTGCCGCGAACCTGGGCATCCGCCCGCAGTTCGATCCGCCCAAGGAACTGCTCGAGCCGCATTTCTTCGACTTCAGCGAGGACCTGTATGGCCAGACGATCGAGGTCGCATTGCGCCACTTCATCCGCCCCGAAGCCAAGTTCGCCTCGATGGAGGAACTGACTGCGCAGATCGAGGCGGACTGCGTGCGCGCGCGGGAATTGCTTGCCTGAAAGCCCCGCGCCCCTTAAGCGCCAGCGTCTATGACTGACCAGACTGCTGCCACCGCCACGGACTATAAAGACA
>JBKBTF010000084.1:0-10433 GCA_046291395.1 Blastomonas sp.
CGCCGACCTTGACGTCGTCGCGATCGGGCAGGCCCAGATGCTCCTTGGGGGTGACGTAGCAGAGCATCGCGGTGCCATACCAGCCGATCTGCGCCGCGCCGATACCTGAGGTGATGTGGTCATATCCCGGCGCGATGTCGGTGGTGAGCGGGCCCAGGGTGTAGAACGGCGCCTCGCCGCACACCTCGAGCTGCTTTTCCATGTTCTCCTTGATCTTGTGCATCGGAACGTGACCCGGCCCTTCGATCATCACCTGCACGTCGGATTTCCACGCGCGGTGGGTCAGCTCGCCCAGCGTATAGAGCTCGCTGAACTGCGCCTCGTCATTGGCATCGGCGATCGATCCGGGGCGCAGGCCATCGCCCAGCGAATAGGCGATGTCGTACGCCTTCATGATCTCGGTGATCTCGTCGAAATGCTCGTAGAGGAAGCTTTCCTTGTGATGCGCGAGGCACCATTTCGCCATGATCGAGCCGCCGCGCGAGACGATGCCGGTGACGCGCTTGGCCGCCATCGGGATATAGGCGAGGCGGACGCCGGCGTGGATGGTGAAGTAATCCACGCCCTGCTCGGCCTGTTCGATCAATGTATCGCGGAAGATCTCCCAGGTCAGGTCTTCGGCGACGCCGCCGACCTTTTCGAGCGCCTGATAGATCGGCACGGTGCCGATCGGCACGGGCGAGTTGCGGATGATCCATTCGCGCGTGTCGTGGATGTTGCGCCCGGTGGAAAGGTCCATCACGGTGTCCGCGCCCCAGCGGATCGACCAGACCATCTTGTCGACCTCGGATGCGACGTTCGATGCGACCGCGCTGTTGCCGATATTGGCGTTGATCTTGACCAGGAAGTTGCGGCCGATCGCCATCGGCTCGCTTTCGGGGTGGTTGATGTTGCTGGGGATGATCGCACGGCCGCGAGCGACCTCGTCCCGAACAAACTCGGGGGTCACGTAATCGGGGATCGACGCGCCGAAGCTGTTGCCGTCGCGCTTGTACTCGGCGAGCCGCTCACGGCCCAGATTCTCGCGCTCGGCGACATACTCCATCTCGGGGGTGATGATGCCGCGGCGGGCGTAATGCATCTGGCTGACGTTCATGCCGGGCTTGGCGCGCAGCACCTGCTTGCGGGTGTTAGGGAACGGCGCGACGCCGCCCGAGCGATCGGGGCCGAGCTGGCCGTTATCTTCGGGCTTGACCTCGCGCTGGTCGATCACCTCGACATCGCCCCGGTTCCAGATCCAGTCGCGGCGCAGCTCGGGGAGCCCTGCGGAGATGTCGATATGCGCGTCCGCATCGGTATAGGGGCCCGAGGTGTCATAGACCCGCACCGATGGCTCGCCGCCGGCCAGATCGATCTCGCGCATCGCGACGCGGATGCCGCTGCCCGATTTGGTGGCGACATGCACCTTGCGGCTGCCGCGAATGGGGCCGGTGGTAACGCCGATTTCGGTGCGTGCGTGGATATCAGCCATCTTGGTCTCTCCTAAGGGGACGGAGAGCGGATGCGGGCGCCAAGGAAACAACGCCGCTCCCTCCCTCCGCCGGTATCAGCCGGTTCAGGTTCAACGGGTCGTGGGGCGCAACGCCCACCTCTCAGCCGCTCGGCTCCCCGGGGATGGGCGGGAGATTAGGGGAGTTGGGTGGGGACGGCAATGGTTTATGCTTGGCTCAGCATGCCGAATTGACGATATATCGGTAGGGCCCTGGGTAGAGGAGATGTCTCATGGTTAAGACTTGGAATTCCGCCGATGCAGGCAACGAGACGTGTGGCAAGTGCGGAGCTGTCTATAGCGTAGTGGTCACTCGCTTTCCGATGCGAGATAAGGACTCTTTCACCTGTAACGTCTGTGGGAATCTCATAGACGAATGGAACAGCACTGAGTCTAAATCATATACTCTGGTTAAGCGCTCAGACGACGAAATCCCGGCCGGTTAGGCCGGGCAACCTCAGCTAGTCGCGGGGGTCGCGATCTTCGTCGGCAGGCCCATCGTAGAGATCAAAATCATCATCTGGTGCGAGCAACGCTTTCAACCCAACAATCTTTTTCTCTAGAGCGCGCAAACCCTTCAAATCCAATAACCCACTGATCAAGACTTGATCGCCACGAATATCCATGTTGATCTTATTTAGGTCGCTGGTTTCCATCATTAGTCGGCTCACCGTCGGAGCGGCGGCGATTGGTTGTAGCTGCATAGGTGCATCCTGAATCTCATCAGAAGGATCTGGTGCATCATCGGTTCCGTGGCCATGAATTTCGCTTTCCCGAATATCCTCTACCCAACGGTATGTTTCCAAGAAGGCGTTGATGGCTGGGCCGATGGCTACATCCATAAAATCCTGCTTAATCAGGAACGAACGGATCGCACTCTCTGGTGGTATGCCTTCTGGGAACCGCTCATGGATGTCGCGGAACAACTGCGGTGCAAGCGCCGCTTCCATTTTTGCTTCATCGCGATCTGCTTGGTCTATGCCGTGCAAAATCTCCACGGCACGGCGAGTGACTTTAACATCACCCTTGCCAGCCTTCTCCAACAACCCAAATTGCAACAGGCCTGAAAGGACCTTCAGCGACCGCCCGGTCAAGCCAGAGTATCCCATCTCCTTTGCGGCGTCTTCTCGTGATATGATGTTCGTTCGGCAAGTCCTATGAATTTTTTCAACAAGATCAACAGCTTGATTAAGGGGTAGGCCCGGATAACTGGGGCTGCGCTGACGTGTCATACTGCGTCTCCTTACTCATCTACCATCGCGATATCCTTTAAGGTGGAAAAAGTACAGGAAAAACAGTTTAAAAGTGACAGTCAGGTAAATTTTACCGCTTGCGCCCGATTTGAAAATATGGTTACCGTGAGTCGCGGGGCAACGACCCCCAGAACAAATGGTGATTCGCCTATGGAATGAAGCGACGGTCGCGGATACCGGGAAGCCGCAACGAAAAAGGGCCGATCTTTCGACCGGCCCTCCGTTCAATCATGGCGGTGAACCGCGCTGATCTCGCTATTTGCATTTCGAGAATCGCACGGTTTGCCGCCTCATACAAGGATTTTGTGTGATGGTGCATGTTTGCGCTTATTACCGGATCAGGTTTGGCCGTGTGGAGCATGTTCGCTCCCACTGGCGCTCCCTGCCCTAACGGTTAGCGGGTTTCGCTAGGTTTCGGCTCCGGTCGGAACTCCTAATCAACACCTTGGGGTCGCTTCGGCGACCCTTTCTTTTGTTGAGCCGATTATCCGCTGCCCACCCTGTGACCCCCCGCATTGCACCCGTCACATCCCCACGATAATCTCCTGCCACCCAACACTAGCAGGAGCCCATCATGCCCGCGCACGAAATCGACTTTGAGATCAAGGGACACGAGCTGCAGTTCGTCGAGATCGAGCTCGATCCCGGCGAGAGTGCGGTCGCGGAAGCCGGGGCGATGGTGTGGAAGGATGCCAGCATCGAGATGACCACGGTGTTCGGCGATGGCAGCGCCAACCAGGGCAGCGGTTTCATGGGGGCGCTGCTTGGCGCGGGCAAGCGGCTGGTCACCGGCGAGAGCCTGTTCACCACGGTGTTCACCCACAACGGCACGGGCAAGGCGCGGGTCGCGTTCGGTGCGCCGACACCGGGCAATATCCTGCCGATCGACCTCACCCGTTATAACGGCAGGCTGATCTGCCAGAAGGACAGCTTTCTCGCCGCGGCCAAGGGGGTGTCGATCGGCATCCACTTCCAGCGGCGCATCCTCACCGGGCTGTTCGGCGGCGAGGGCTTCATCATGCAGGAGCTCGAGGGCGATGGCATGGTCTTTGTCCAGATGGGCGGCGCGCTGATCGAGCGCGAGCTCGCGCCCGGCGAGGAGTTGCATGTCGATACCGGCTGCGTCGCGGCGTTCACCTCGGACGTGGATTTCGATCTGATCTCGGCAGGCGGGATCAAGTCGTCGCTGTTTGGCGGCGAGGGGCTGTTCTTTGCGCGGCTGCGCGGGCCGGGGCGTGTGTGGATTCAGTCGCTGCCGTTCTCGCGGCTCGCCGGGCGGATGCTCGCCGCCGCTGGCAGCCGGGGCGGGCAGAACCGCGGCGAAGGCTCGGCGCTGGGATCGCTGGGCGATCTGATCAGCGGCAACTGAGCCGCATCAGGAAGCAGGCAGGTCGAGGCCGGCCCCGCTCAGCATCGCGTCGATCTGCCGGGCGGGATCGTCGAGCTTCTGGCCCGTGATCCTGGTGATCGCGGCCTGGGTCGGTGCGCTCAGGCCGGTGCGGCGCGCCGCTTCGAGGAAGCTGGCGCCCGTCCATGGCGTGCCCGCGCGCACCGTGGCGAAGAAGCGGCGGTTGACGTCGTGCAGGCTGCGGGCACCGGCCGATCCGCGCCGGACATCGGCATCGATCGCCAGCCCGATCAGCATGCCGCATTGATAATGCAGATCGAACTTGCCCGCGCGCGTGGCCATGTTGAGCGCGACGCCGGAGAGCCCTTCGGCGCAGATGCTGCGGGCCCCGGCGATGCGGGTATCGACATAGCGGCTCAGCGCCTCGCTTCTGCCCCGCATCACCAGCGCGGCCATCGCATCGGCGCCGCCTTCATGGATCCAGGCCTGCGAATTGGGCCCGATGATGTCGCCTGTCCCGGCGCGCTGGAAGAAATGCGCCGCCTCGTGCGCGAAGAACCAGTCGAGCCACAGCACCTGGCGCAGCACGACCGGCTTTCGCCAGTCATCGCCATAGAGGTGGATGAACACCTGGCCGGGCAATGTGCCACCCTGGCTGGAGAGCCCGGTGCCTGATCGCGGCTGCGGGTCGAGCGAGACGTAAAGTTCGGGGGTGGTCTTCAACTCGCCATAGATGCTGGCGAAATCGCGCATCGATTGCGGCAGCGATTCGAGCAGGTGGCCGCGCAGATCGGGCTGCAGCGAAGGATCGACGATGGCGAGGAAGCCTGCCGTGGCGACCGGCTCGGCGTTGCCGATGTAGATGTTGGTACCCTCTTCACGGGTGACGAACGTCGCGGTGCCGGACGTCCGCTTGCCGCCCACCCCGATCATCGCCCCCGGCGCGGCAATGGTGATCGCGAGCGGCTCGGTCCCCAGGCAGGGGAGGGCAGGGCAGGCCTGGTAATGCCCCGAATAGACGAGCATGCCGCCATCGCTGAACGGGGAAAAGGACGGATAGGACTTGTCGAGCGACGGGTAGCGCACCGGGATATCGAAACCCAGCCGTGCAAACCGCTTGCCGTCGATCCGCTCGATCCGCTCGCCATCCTCCTCGCGCACCCAGCGAAATCCGGGAGCCAGTGGCTGCCAGTCGCTCGCGCGATAGCCGTCGAGCCGTGGCGTGAAATGCAGCGCGCTGGCGGGCCGCGCCAGCCGGTATTCGGCGCGCACCGCGCTATCCGACAAACGGGTAAGTTGCAGGCTGACGGGCGGCGCTGCCGTCTGCCTTTCCGTTTGTGAGCCGCCGGTAGCGGGCCCGGCGAAAGCCAGAGCTGCCAGGGCGATCGGCGCAGGCAAGGTCTTGCGGGCCATTTGCTCCTCCGTCTGATCGATCCGCGCGGATGTAGGCCGTCAGAAGGTGTAGGTCAGGCCTGCGCCACCGAAGAACTGGTCGGCATCGCCGCGAAGGCTGACGATCGGGCTGTCGGCGATGTCGCCCTGCAACCGCGAATAGCTGCCCAGCACGAACACGCCCCAGCCGCCGTCGAGTGCATTGCCCGACAGGTCGAACGCGACCAGCGCGCTGGTGCCGATCGACTTGAGCCCGCCGCCTGCGCGGTAGCGGGGAAGGCCCGATGCTGCGCTGCCGGCTGCATCCACGCTGAAATAATAATCGGCAAAATCGCTGTCGACAAAGTCACCGGAGAGCGAGAGGTTGACCACGCCCTTGGTGCCGAGGAGCCGGTTGTAGCTGACCTGCGGGGTGAGAATCGCGCCCGAATGGGTGCCCGAAATGTCGAACACGGCGTCGGCCTGGAAGGTCAGGCTGTCGAACCGATTGAAGATGCGGTTGATCTTGATGCCGCCCGAGGCGCCGGCCTCGACGGCAACCGGACGCGTGCCCAGGCGCTGGACCACCGCATCGCGGATGCGGTTGTTGCGCTCGATGCGGGCACGGATCACCGGCCCTGCAATATATTCGACACTGGGAAGCAGCGGGTCCTTGATCAGGTCGACGAACAGACCGGGGCCGCGCGCGCCGAAATTATAGCCCTTGTAGCTTCCCTGGACCACCGGCGCGGGGAAGAAGACATATTGGTCCGATCCCTCATAGCTGGGCACCATGCCGGCGCCCAGGCCGACGGTCATGTAGAAATCCTGGGCAAACACCGATTGCGACATCGCGGCCGCGGTGGCGAGCAGCTTCAGCTCTTCGGGCGTGGGGCCAAAGGTCTCGGCTTCAGCGGGGGCGTCGGCCGGTGCCTGGCCCGTCTGGGCGGACTGGACGGGGTTCGCGGTGCCCGCTTCGGCAGAGGCACTTACGGATGGCGAAGCGGTGCTCTGGGCCAGGGCGGCGCTGCCGCCGCCGGCAATAAGCGCCAGAGCGCAAAGGGGTCTGAAGAACATCAAGGGCATCCTGCATGTGTTGGCCCCCCGGCTGCTGTAAGCACACCCGGGGCAGATGTCGTCGCAGCGTGTGCTGCATTGCAGCAAATTACGGCATGATTTGGGCCGAGTTACAGTTTCTGCAAGAGCGCGGAAATTGTAAAGTTATTGACACTGTGACATTCACTATGCAGCATTCTGATAGGGCAAGACATCAAATTTTGCACTGCACACTAGGGCGTGGCGCAGGTTCAGCCTATTTCCGTGCCATCAGATGTCAATATTTGACACTTCATGATTCGCAGAAGGAAGACGTGCCATGGCCTATACCGATCATATCCGCGCAAATGAGCAGCTTATCGGCAGCAAGCAGGGCCACTGGACTGGCATTGATCCCGAATCTGTGGCGCGCATGCAGTTGCAGAACCGCTTCCGCACCGGGCTCGATATCGCCAGGTACACCGCTGCCATCATGCGCGAGGACATGGCTGCCTATGATGCTGACAGCTCGCAGTACACCCAGTCACTGGGCTGCTGGCACGGCTTTATCGCGCAGCAGAAGATGATCGCGATCAAGAAGCACTTCGGCACCACCAAGCGCAAGTATCTGTATCTGTCCGGCTGGATGGTCGCGGCATTGCGCAGCCAGTTCGGCCCGCTGCCCGACCAGTCGATGCACGAGAAGACCAGCGTTCCTGCATTGATCGAGGAGCTCTACACCTTCCTGCGCCAGGCCGATGCGCGTGAGCTCGACCTGCTGTTCAGCGGCATCGACAAGGCGCGTGCCGCTGGCGACAGTGCCAGGGAGCAGGAACTGCTGGCCCAGGTCGAGAATTTCCAGACGCATGTCGTGCCGATCATCGCCGATATCGACGCGGGCTTCGGTAACGCCGAAGCTACCTATCTGCTCGCCAAGAAGATGATCGAGGCAGGGGCGTGTGCGCTGCAGATCGAAAACCAGGTCTCGGATGAAAAGCAGTGCGGTCACCAGGACGGCAAGGTCACCGTTCCGCACGAGGACTTCCTCGCCAAGATCCGCGCCTGCCGCTATGCGTTTCTCGAGCTGGGCGTCGAGGATGGCATCATCGTCACCCGCACCGACTCGCTGGGCGCTGGCCTCACCAAGCAGATTGCGGTCAGCAACGAGCCGGGCGATCTGGGCGACCAGTACAACAGCTTCCTCGATTGCGAGGAAATCGATCCCACCACCGCGCGCAACGGCGATGTCATCCTCAACCGCAACGGCAAGCTGCTGCGTCCCAAGCGTCTGCCGAGCAACCTGTTCCAGTTCCGCGAAGGCACCGGCGAGGACCGCTGCGTCCTCGACAGCATCACGTCGCTCCAGAACGGCGCCGACCTGCTGTGGATCGAGACCGAAAAGCCGCATGTCGAGCAGATCGCCGGCATGATGGACCGCATCCGCGAGGTCGTTCCCAACGCCAAACTGGTCTACAACAACTCGCCCTCGTTCAACTGGACGCTCAACTTCCGCCAGCAGGTCTATGACGCGATGGTCTCCGAAGGTCTGGACGTGTCCGAATATGACCGCGCCCAGCTGATGGACGCCAAATATGACGATACCGAACTTGGCATTGCTGCCGACAAGCGCATCCGCACCTTCCAGGCCGATGGGGCCAAGCGTGCCGGTATCTTCCATCACCTGATCACGCTGCCGACCTATCACACCGCAGCGCTCTCGACCGACAACCTTGCCAAGGAGTATTTCGGCGAGGCGGGGATGCTGGGTTACGTTCTGGGCGTGCAGCGTCAGGAACTGCGCCAGGGCATTGCCTGCGTGAAGCACCAGAACATGTCGGGCAGCGACCTGGGCGATGCGCACAAGGAATATTTCGCCGGCGAGGCCGCGCTCAAGGCTGGCGGCGTCAACAACACGATGAACCAGTTCGGTTAAACCGAATGGCTCAGACAAACCGATAGAGTTTTCCTGGGGAGGAAAAGGAACAACCCGCCGGTGACAACGCCGGCGGGTTTTCTTTCTGCCTGCTGGGCGTATCCTTCGCTTTGGTTGCTGCGCCGTGTGGGGGTCGGTCAAAGCCGTTCCCATCCGAGCGCCGATATCCGGGTGACTGCTGCATCTGGAAGGTACAGCGTCACGTAGCTCGGTCATCGCAGCCCGCCTCGTTGACCGTGCGGACGAAGATGCCCCGCCGCAATCAAGGGACCGAATAATGCTCCGCTACGCTGCCGCCTATCTGTTTACCGGGCTGGCCTTCGCGCTGATCGACAGCGTCTGGCTCAAGACCATGGCGCCGCGACTGTATCAGCCGATCCTGGGAGAAATGCTCGCGCCGTCCTTCCGGCTGGCGCCGGCTGTGGTGTTCTATATGCTGTATATCCTGGGCATCCAGATTTTCGCAGTTGCCCCGGCGCTCGCCGAGGGTCGCTGGCAGTCGGCCCTGGTCAATGGCGCGCTGCTCGGCTTTTTCTGCTACATGACCTATGATCTCACCAACCAGGCGACGCTGGCGGTGTGGAGCACGAAAATTACCGTGCTCGATATCCTCTGGGGGACGGTGCTGACCGGGTCGTCGGCGCTGGCGGGTTATGCCGCGACGCGCGTGATATTCAAATAACCGTCATTCCCGCGAACGCGGGAATCGCGCTTTTTCTGGACGTTTGCGAAGAAGCTGGACCCCCGCCTCCGCAGGGGTGACGAAGGAACGGTAGGCCTGCGGATCAGATCTGACTGGTAACCGGAGGCAGCCGCCAGTCGATCGGTGTCATCGCGTGCTCCTCCAGAAACGCATTGGCCCGGCTGAAGTGGCCGCAGCCGAGGAAGCCGCGATGCGCCGAGAGCGGCGAGGGGTGCGGGGCCTTTAGCACCAGATGCCTGCCGCCGCGTTCGATGCTGTTGACAGCGGCGGCCTTCTTCTGCGCGTGGCTGCCCCAGAGCAGGAACACCACCGGATGATCCAGCGCATTGACCCGCGCGATCACCGCATCGGTGAACCGCTCCCAGCCGCGTCCCTGGTGCGATCCGGCCTCGGCCATCTCGACCGTCAGCACGGCATTGAGCAGCAGCACGCCCTGCTGCGCCCAGTGTTCAAGAAAACCGTGCGCGGGCGGCGCGATGCCCATGTCGCGCTCCAGTTCCTTGTAGATGTTGATCAGCGACGGCGGTGGCCGCAGCCCGGGCTGGACGCTGAAGCACAGACCATGTGCCTGGCCCGGGCCGTGATACGGATCCTGCCCGAGGATCACCACGCGCACCCTGTCTGGCGGGGTCAGGTCGAGCGCGCGGAACCACTGGCTGCCCGGCGGAAAGATACGCGCGCCCTGCGCCTTGCGCTCGAGCAGAAACGCCTTGAGCTCGGCCATATAGGGCGCGGCAAATTCATTCGCCAGCGCGGCGCGCCATTGCGGATCGATCTTCACCGCCGTCTGTCCGGTTTCACTGTCGCTGTCGGTCATGTCATCGCCAATGCCCTGCGCGCCGTGCAGCGGTCAAGCGGGCGATGTTCGTTGCGCGGCGGCAGTGCTATCATCGCCGCGGCCGACTCGTTCGATCGATACCCTGCGGGAGAAATGCGATGCCGATTGCCAACGCCACCCCTGTGACCTTCATCAACACCGCCAACCGCACGGTCAGCGAAGCTTTCTACCGAGATGTGCTGAGGCTGCGATTCGTCGCCGATGATGGCTTTGCTGCCGTGTTCGATCTGGCGGGTGCGACGCTGCGCATCACCGAGCTGGAAGGCTTCGTCGCCGGGCCCCATCCGGCGCTGGGCTGGAGCGTGCCGGATATCGCCGCGGCCATGCAGGCGCTGGTCGAACGCGGGGTAACTCCGACGATCTATGAAGGGTTCGGCCAGGACGCATTGGGCATCTGGACCGCGCCCGACGGCATCGCCAAGGTCGCGTGGTTCAACGACCCAGATGGCAATGTGCTCAGCCT
>JBKBTF010000013.1:0-69440 GCA_046291395.1 Blastomonas sp.
GCCTTGTCGTTTTATCTGTTTTTTGGGGGTCCCTTGAGTTGCACAATTTCCTTGATGCGCTGGAGCTGATTAAGGCTCTGACACCGGCACAGCCGGTTACGCTGGACCGACCGCAAGCGGCAACGCGCGCGGCCAGGTTCTTCGTTGATCGTTTTCCCGGAAAATCGCTGTATGCGGTCAAGGCGAACCCTTCGCCCGACCTGCTGCGCGTGCTGTGGAATGCGGGTATCACCCATTTCGACGTGGCCTCGATTGCCGAGGTGCGGCTGGTGGCGGAAACGCTTCCGGATGCGACCTTGTGCTTCATGCATCCCGTCAAGACGCCCGAAGCGATTGCCGAGGCCTATCACAGCCACGGCGTCCGCGTGTTCTCGCTCGATTGCCGCGAAGAGCTCGACAAGATCGTGGAAGCCACCGGCGCGCCCGAGGACCTGACCTTGTGCGTTCGCCTGCGCGTGTCGTCCGAGCATTCCGAGCTCAGCCTCGCCTCCAAGTTCGGCACCGAACTCACCGAAGCGCGCGATCTGCTGATGGCGACCCGCCAGGCCGCCGACAGCCTTGGCATCTGCTTCCATGTCGGCAGCCAGGCGATGAGCCCACACGCCTATGTTCAGGCGCTGGACCGCGTGCGCGCGGCGATCGTCGATGCGTCGGTCACCGTTGACGTCATCGATGTCGGCGGCGGCTTCCCCTCGGCCTATCCGGGCATGCAGCCCCCGCCGCTCGAAGATTATTTCGCGATCATCGAACGCACCTTCGAAAGCCTGCCGATCAGCTATTCGGCCGAATTGTGGTGCGAGCCCGGTCGCGCCCTTTGCGCCGAGTATAACTCGATCATCGTGCGCGTCGATCGGCGCCGCGGCGACGAGCTGTATATCAATGACGGTGCCTATGGCGCGCTGTTCGATGCCGCGCATATCGGCTGGCGCTTCCCGGTCCGCTATCTGGGCGACACGCGCAGCAGCACGATGGCCGATTTCGCGTTCTTCGGCCCGACCTGCGACGATATCGATTACATGGCCGGCCCTTTCCCGCTGCCTGCGGACATCAAGGCTGGCGACTATATCGAGATCGGCATGATCGGTGCCTATGGCGCTGCGATGCGGACCGCGTTCAACGGCTTCGGCGTCAGCGAGCATTTCACCGTTGCCGACGAGCCGATGCAGTCGATGTACACCGGCGAGGCCCGCCCGCACTGGCGCGCCGACAATGTGGTCAGCATCAACCGCTGACGCAATTAAGTTGCGATTGACAATCTATCGAGGCTGACGCAGTTTCCGCCCCTGTTACGCAGGGGAGGGAACTGCCGATGTCCGCCAATGTTCTGACGCCAGCCGCAGTGCTGGTGCTCTGGTCGCTTGTCATGTTGTTCTGGATGGCAGGCTCCCGACTTCCCCAGGCGAAGAAAATGGGCGTCGATATCTCGAAGGCTGTCGGCGGCCGCGGCAGTGATCTGGATCCGGCGATGCCGCCCCCGGTTGCCTGGAAGTCCCACAATTACGCGCATCTGATGGAACAACCGACCATCTTCTATGCGACCATCGCCATCCTGGCGATCGCGGGCGCAGGCGCAGACAGCATCAATGTTGCGCTTGCCTGGGGCTATGCGCTGATCCGGATAGTGCACAGCATCTGGCAGGCCACGGTCAACAAGGTGCAGACCCGCTTTCTGCTGTTCCTCGCCTCGACACTCTGCCTGATCGTGCTCGCGGTCCGCGCTCTGCTCGCAACGCTTTAAAGGGGAACAGCCATGACCATTTCCATTCTTCAACCCGTCGTCGTCCTGCTCGCCTGGACCATGGTGATGTGGCTGTGGATGTACGTCACCCGCATCCCAGCGATGCAGAAGGCGAAGATCGATGTTGCCAACCTGAAGGGTGGCACCGGCAAGGATCTGGATGCGATCCTGCCCGCAGACGTTCAATGGAAAGCGCACAATTACAACCACCTGCTGGCTGAACCCACGATATTTTACGCAGTGTGCATCGTGCTGGCCATTATCGGTCAGGGCGATGGCAGGAACCTGTCAATTGCTTGGTTCTACGTAGTGCTGCGTGTCGCGCACAGCTTGGTGCAGGCGACCGTCAACCGTGTCGCGGTGCGCTTCTTCCTGTTCGCGCTATCAAGCCTGTGCCTGATCGTGCTGATCTTCCACGCGGCGATCCCGATCTTCGACCTGCATATCGGATGATCCGGATCATTGCCGGATGAAAAGACTGGCCAGTTCGACATGGGTCGACCAGCGGAACTGTCCCACCGGCCACAGGGTCTTGAGCGCGAACCCGGCGTCGCACAGCATCCGCGCATCGCGGGCAAACGTCGCCGGGTTGCAACTGACATAGCACAACCGCTTGAGGCTTGAGGCCGCGATCGCGGCAATTTGCGCTTCTGCGCCGGCGCGTGGCGGATCGAGCACCAGCCCGTCGAACCTGTTCAACATATCAGCCTGAAGCGGGTTGCGGAAAAGGTCGCGGTGCTCGGCGAACACGGCAAGCTGGCGCGCGTTCGCGGCCTGGGTCAGTGCCAGCACCGGGTCGCGCGCGGCTTCGGCTGCATAGATCTTGCGCCCGGGCTCGCTGAGATGGAACGCAAAGCTGCCAAGGCCTGAAAACAGGTCCGCCACCATCCGGCAGCCGGCCAGCGCTTCGCGCGCCGCTGTCGCCAGCGCTGCTTCGCCATCGACCGTCGCCTGCAGGAAGCTGGCGTGCGGAAAGCGCACCGGGACGTCGCCGAAGCTGACCGTGACCGGTACCGGTTCGTACTGCGTTTCTGGCCCATAGCCCTGGTCGATCGACAGCCGTGCCAGGGCGTGCGCCTCGGCTAACATCGAGAGCATCTCATGTTCCGCCACCGAAGCAGGCGCCAGTCCGGTGATAAGGACATCGACGCCCTGATCGATCTCTGCCAGCTCGACATGGCCGGAAAGCTTGGGCATCGGCCATTTCGCGATCAATCCGCGCACCGCCATCATGACGTCAAACAGTCGTGGCGTCACGATCTCGCAAGTGCGGATATCGACCAGATCGTGGCTGCCCTGCCCCGCAAAGCCCAAGGTCACCGCCGACTTCTGACGCGTGTAGCGCAGGCTGGCGCGCCGACGGCTGCGCGGGGGCGAGAGGTGCACCAGACGGACCTCGCCGATGGCGATAGCCTTTGCGATCAGCGGCCCGGTCACCCGCTCGCGGACGAAATCTGCCAGCGCCATATCATCAAGGTGCTGCAGGCTGCAGCCGCCGCACTTGCCGAAATGCGGACACGGCGGCGTGGCGTGGTGCGGGCCGGCAATGATGCCGCCCTCCGGTGTGATCATGTCGCCCGGGGCAGCGCCTGCGACATGGCGCCCTGCCGCGGTGACACCATCACCCCGCGCGGCCACCCGCACGATCAGATCATCGCTCAAGACAGGACTCCACCGCCAGCGGCAGCGCCTCAGCCAGGTTCAAGGCCGTGAAGGCCGGTCCTGCGAAGCGCGCCGCGCGGTCGTGCAACCAGACCGCCTCTGCCAGCGCATGCAATGTCTCGCCGTGATTGGCAAGCCGTGCGGCGATGCATCCGGCAAGGACATCGCCAGTCCCTGCCACCGACAGCCACGAGTAGCGCCGGTCGGCGATGACGATCCGCCCATCGGGCGCGGCGATGACGCTGTCGGCGCCCTTGTAGAGCACGCAGGCGTTCAGCGACGCGGCGAGCGAGGCGGCACGACCGGCTTTATTGAGCGTTCCATCCCCCTCTCCTGCCAGCGTCACGAACTCGCCATGGTGCGGGGTCAATGCAATTGCGGCCTTGCGGCCCTTCACAGCATCCCGCCGGCTGCCCAGCAAATGCAGCGCATCGGCATCTATCACCAGCAGATGAGGTGAGCAGAGCGAGGCATCGAGCAGCGCTTCGGCCGCGGCATCCCGCCCCAGGCCCGGACCCGCCAGCACCGCACCAATGCGCGGATCGGACAGCGCCTCACCGATTGCAGCCGCGTCGTCGGCGCGCTGCCAAACGATGTCTGCAGGCAGCTGGGCGGGCGGATCCCCTGCGCCGATGATCTTGACATAGCCTGCGCCGATGCCCTGCGCCGCGCGGGCGGCCAGCAGCGCCGCGCCGGGCATCGCGCCGGCCAATATGACCACCAGACCCCGGCGGTACTTGTGCGACCGGGCGTCCGGCGGTGCGATCGTCGGCTTGGCGATCCGCGTCGCAACGTCCGGAGCATCAACGCCGATCTCGATCAGGCTGAGCGAGCGGCAGTCACTGGCCACAGGCTCGAGCATATGCGCGTATTTGTACGCGCCCAGCGCCAGCACATGATCAAACGCCAGCGGATCGTTGAGCCATACCGCCCGATCGGCATCCGCCCCGCTGGGCAGGTCCACCGCAAAACTGCGCCGCGCGCCACGCACCAGCGGAGCGAAAAGGCGCCAAACCCCGTCATCGATCGCGCGAGTCAGTCCGCTTCCGAACAGGCAATCGACAACCTGAGGCTGCACCCTTGCGTCCTCTAGCGTTATGACCTTCCCGATGTAACGGGACCGGGCATTACGCGCGGCGTCGGTGCGCGGATCGGTGAGTGCGGCGACCGTGACAGGCACGCCTTTGTCCTGCAAAAACTGTGCGATAACATAGCCATCACCACCGTTATTACCAGGACCACACAGAACCAGGGCCGGGACGGATCCGCCGATCCTCCAGATCATCTCGCCTGCCGCCTGACCTGCTCGCAGCATCAGCGCGTCAACCGATACGCCCGTATCGAACACCGCCTGCTCGGCCGCGACCATCTGCGCAACCGTCAGGACAGGGGATCCGGAATCACCCACCGCCCGCGCCAGGCCTGACCGTGGCAGGTATCCGATAGCGGTCTCCACCGACCGAAAGCTCGATACGGCCATCGGTGAGCGGCGTCACCAGCGCCTCCTCCGAGCCGTCGGCGGCAACAAGGCCGCGCCCGTCGATGACGATGTCGAACCTGCGGAATCCGCCATCGGGATGCCGCAACACCAGTTCGCGTCTGTCACCGTGCTGCACCCGTTCGGCATCGCATTGTTCAGTGAACTCGGTCTCGTCGCCCAGTGCGCACGCAATGCGGCTGTCATCCCCGCCGGTCAGCGATTCCCGATCGGATGAAGCGCTGCCCGAGCATCCTGCCAGCACCGCGGTCGCTGCGAGCAGGATCAGGCGTTCAGATGTCCGCATAGACGTGTCGCTCCGCCTTGGCACCCGGATGGGTGAGCGCCCCCTTGCTCGCCGGACCGACATTCTGGGCATAGCGCCACAATGCGCCCGACTGATAATCGTTGGTGCGCGGCTGCCAGGCCTTGCGGCGCTCGGCAAGAACAGTCTCATCGACCATCAGATCGATCGTCGCGGCCACCGCATCGATCGCGATGATATCGCCATCCTCGACCAGCGCGATCGGGCCGCAATCGGCCGCTTCCGGGCCGACATGCCCGATGCAGAAACCGCGGGTCGCACCGGAGAAACGGCCATCGGTGATCAGGGCGACGCTCTCGCCCATGCCCTGACCATACAGCGCCGCGGTGGTGGACAGCATTTCGCGCATACCGGGGCCGCCCTTGGGGCCTTCATAGCGGATGACGATGACCGAGCCGTCCTTGATCTGCCGCGCCTCGACAGCGGCAAAGCAATCCTCCTCGCAATCGAACACCTGCGCCGGACCAGTGAATTCCAGCCGCGCCATGCCTGCGACCTTTACGATCGCACCATCGGGAGCCAGCGAGCCTCTGAGCCCTACGACGCCTCCTGTCGGGCTGAGCGGTGCCTTGACGTCATAGATCACCTTCTGGTCGGGGTTCCAGGTGACCTCGTCGATGTTCTCGCCCAGCGTCTTTCCGGTTACGGTCATGCAGTTGCCGTGGAGCAGGCCATTGGTCAGCATCGTCTTCATCAGCATGTAGACGCCGCCAGCCTCGTACATATCCTTGGCGACATAACGCCCGCCGGGCTTGAGGTCGGCGATATAGGGTGTGGACTTGAACATCTCTGCGACGTCGAACAGGTCGAAGTCGATCCCGGCCTCGCTCGCCATCGCCGGAAGATGCAAAGCGCCGTTGGTCGATCCGCCGGTGGCAGCTACAACTCTGGCAGCGTTTTCAAAGGCTTCGCGCGTACATATATTACGCGGCCTGATGTTTTTGGCCAGCAGTTCCATCACCTGCCTACCCGCCGCAATCGCGATTTCCGCGCGCGACTGATAGGGGGCCGGAACCATGTTGCTGTTGGGCAGCGACAGCCCGATCGCCTCGCCAACGCACGCCATGGTGTTGGCGGTGAACTGGCCGCCGCATGCGCCGTGGCCGGGGCATGCGACCTTCTCGAGCGCTGTCAGGTCCTTGAGCGGACAGTTGCCCGCAGCATGCTGCCCGACCGCCTCGAACACGTCGACCACGGTCACATCCTTGCCGCCGTAATGACCGGGCAGGATCGATCCGCCATAGACGAAGATCGACGGGACGTTCAGCCGCAACATCGCCATCATCATGCCCGGAAGCGACTTGTCGCAGCCTGCAAAGCCCACCAGCGCGTCATAACAGTGCCCGCGCACCGACAGTTCGACCGAATCCGCGATCACCTCGCGGCTGACCAGCGAGCTCTTCATGCCCTGATGGCCCATGGCGATGCCATCGGTGACGGTGATGGTGTTGAACCGGCGCGGCATGCCGCCGCCCGCGTTCACGCCATCGCGGCAGACGTCGGCCTGCGCATTGAGCGTGGTGTTGCACGGTGCGCTGTCGTTGCCGGCGCTGGCGATGCCGACGAAAGGCCGGCCGATCTCTTCCTCGGTCAGCCCCATCGCATAATAATAGCTGCGGTGCGGCGCACGCTCGGGTCCTACGGAGACGTGGCGGCTGGGCAGTTTCGATTTGTCGAACGAATGTGTCATGATGAGGCCTTCCTTTGATGGCGCTCTTTCCAAAAACGCAGCCGTTACGCAAGTCTGTTGCTGCAGGCGAGCAGAACGGGGCCCAGCACAGCGGCCATCCGGTGGACGCCGCTAGCCGACGCGACCCGATCCTGCCGCATCTCGACCCCCAGATACGCGATGCCACGCGCCTCGGCGTGAAGGTTCATCGTCGCGTTGAGCGCGGTGCCTGCATAAGGAAGCTGGTCGCCCACCAGCAGACCGGCATCGTGGAGCATCGGGATGGCGATCCGCGCAGCGCGGTCATCGGTGTTGTAGAGAATGCCGACATCCCAGGGCCGGCGCTCCTCGGGCCGGGTGGCAAGCCTCGGCGTGAAGCTGTGGAGCGACAGGAGGAACGGGCGTTCTAGCGTATCGATCGCCCGGGTAACCGCAGCGTGATAAGGCCGATAAAAGGCTGCAAGCCGCGCCTGGGCATCGGCGCCGACATTGCCGGGGATCGCGACACCATCGCTGATTGTCGGGATCAAACCGGGAGCGTGTTCCTCGCGGTTGAAATCGATCACCAGCCGCGACACCCCCGCGAGCACCGCGCCGCAGCCCAGCGATGCACACAGTGCGCGGGTGACGCTCGCCACTCCGATGTCGATGGCGATGTGGTTTTCGAGTTGGCCCGGCGCGATGCCCAGGTTGATTCCGGCGGGGACGTGGTTGCTGGCATGGTCGGCGACGATCAGGATGTTCGCTCCTGCCGCCCCCGGCACATGTCCAATGGTCTCATAGGGTTGAAAAGGACTCATCGCAATTTTCCGCACATGGCCCACCAGTCGGGATACGCGCGGTGGATCGCAAGGCGCGCGGCTTCGGCGGCTTCGGTCCGGTCGAACAACGCAAAGCAGGTCGCCCCGCTGCCCGACATCCGCGTCAGCACTGCACCTGGCTGAATCGCCAGCACATCGAGCACCGCGCCGATCTCAGGAACCAGCGCGCGCGCCGGGGGCTCCAGATCGTTGCGCCCTGCTTCGATGACCGCCGCTAGACATGAACTGTCCAGCGGCCCGCGGTCGCGCTTGGCCCAGCTCTCGAACACCGGCGCAGTGCCTAGCGGGATGCCGGGATTTACCAGCAGGATGGGCGTTCCTGTCAGGCCGGAAAGATCGAGCGGCTGCAATGCCTCACCCCGGCCTTCGACGCGCAGCGTGTGACTGATCACGCAGGCCGGAATGTCGGATCCCAGCGATTCGCCTATCGCGCACAGCGCGGCATCGTCGAGCCCGCAGACCCACAGCCGGTTGAGCAGACGCAGGGCGGCGGCAGCATCGGCCGAGCCTCCCCCAATGCCCGAGGCGACCGGCAGGTTCTTGGTGAGGAAGAGGTCGGCCCCCCTACTCAGCCCGTTTGCCCCCCTTCGCTGGGGACAAACAGAGAGGGCAAGGGCATGTGCAGCCTGAAGCACCAGATTGTCCGGCCCAGCGTCCAGCCCGGCGGAAAAAGGACCCTCGATATTGAGCGTCAGCGCGCCATCGTCCCGCGGTTCGGCGCGCAGGACATCACCGCCATCGACGAATGCGAACAGGCTCTCGATATCGTGATAGCCGTCCTCGCGCCGCCGCCGGACGTGCAGCGCGAGATTGACCTTGGCATAAGCGGTTTCGGTCAGCACCGGGTCTTCCACTCATCAATCCTCCCTTTTCAGGGAAGGATTTGGGGGTCGTTACATGTTCGGATAATTCGGGCCGCCGCCGCCTTCGGGCACCACCCAGTTTATGTTCTGGCTCATTTCCTTGATGTCGCAGGTCTTGCAATGGACGCAGTTCTGCGCATTGATCTGGAAGCGGGGGTTTCCCTCCTCCTGGCCCACGATTTCATAAACTCCGGCCGGGCAGTAACGCTGGGCGGGCTCGTCATATACCGGAAGGTTGAACCGCACCGGCAGCGACTCGTCTTTCAGCTGCAGATGAACCGGCTGGTCTTCCTCATGGTTGGTGTTCGACAGGAACACCGAGGACAGGCGGTCGAAGGTGATCACGCCATCGGGCTTGGGATAGTCGATCTGCTTGTAGAGGTCGGCGCGGCCCATATGCGTGTAATCGGGATCGTGCTTCATCGTGATCGGCAGGCCGATGCGCAACTGGCGCATCCACATGTCGATACCCGCCAGCACCGTCCCCATGGTGCCGCCGAACTTGTCGACCAGAGGCTCGACATTCTGAACCTTCTTGAGTTCCTCGGCGATCCAGCTTGCGTTGAGCGTTTCCTGATAATCCGCCAACTCGTCCGATGTCCGGTCGGCCTGGATCGCGCGGAAAGCGCTTTCGGCTGCCAGCATACCCGATTTCATCGCCGTATGGCTGCCCTTGATGCGCGGCACGTTGACGAAGCCGGCGCTGCACCCGATCAGCGCTCCGCCCGGGAAAGCGAGCTTGGGGACCGACTGCCAGCCGCCCTCGTTGATCGCGCGCGCGCCATAGGACACCCGCTTGCCGCCCTCGAGGATGCTGCGGATTTCGGGATGCAGCTTCCAGCGCTGGAACTCGTGGAACGGCGAAAGGTGCGGGTTCTGATAGGAAAGCGCGACGACGAAGCCCAATGCCACCTGGCCATTGGCCTGATGGTACAAAAATCCGCCACCCCAGGCATCGTCGAGCGGCCATCCCTGGGTGTGGATTACCCGGCCCGGCACATGCTTCTTGGGGTCGATGTCCCACAGTTCCTTGAGGCCGATGCCATAGGTCTGCGGTTCGCAATTGGCTTCCAGATCGAACTGCCGCTTGAGGATCTTGGTGAGGTGTCCGCGGGCGCCTTCTGCGAAGAAAGTATAGCGCGCATGCAATTCAAGGCCAGGCGTATAGTCTGCCTTGTGCTCGCCATCCTTGCCAACGCCCATGTCGCCGGTCGCGACGCCCTTGACCGAGCCGTCCTCGTTATAGAGAATTTCCGCCGCAGCAAAGCCCGGGAAAATCTGAACTTCCAGCTCTTCGGCCTTTTCGGCAAGCCAGCGGCACATATTGCCAAGGCTGCCGGTATAGGTCCCCTTGTTGTGCATGAACGACGGCGTCGTGAGGTGCGGGATCGCGAATTTGGATGTCTTGCTGAGGACCCAGTGATGGTTTTCGGTCACCGGGGTCTCGGCCATCGGGCAACCCTGTTCGCGCCAGTCGGGGATCAGTTCGTCGAGCGCACGCGGATCGATCACTGCACCTGAGAGAATGTGCGCGCCGACTTCAGACCCTTTTTCGATAACGCAGACTTCGATTTCCGCGTTGTTTTCCGCCGCCAGCTGTTTGAGCCGGATCGCTGCAGCCAGGCCGGCCGGGCCTGCGCCGACGATCACGACATCAAAAGGCATGGATTCGCGTTCAGTCATCTTTCGTTCCCCGTTGCTCAGGACCGGTCCTATGCCATAAGGACAATTGCAATGGACCTTCCGTTCCTCTCCAATAGTGCCGCGTGGCCCAAGTCAACCCGCTTTGGCGTCAGACCGCCGTGCTTGCGGCAATGAACGATCATGTGAAACTGGCGCACAGCCTGGTCGACTGGTGGCAGCTTGCCGGGGTAGAGTGGGATTATTCCGAAACCCCTACTGACTGGTTGGCGCCCGACCCGGCACCCCCTGCGCGCAATGCCGAGCAACCGCGCAATACGGCGCTGGCACCTGCGCGGCCGTCCCCCAGCGCGCCGGTAGCATCTGCGCCCGCGCCGTCGCTGGAGCTGCCGGCCGATCTTGGCGCGTTTCAGGCTGCCTGGAACGAGGGTGCGTTCGGCCCCGATGGCGGCGACGGGCGTTATATCGCGCCGCATGGACTGATCCGTCCCAGGCTGATGATCCTCACAGGCGCGCCCGAGCGGGACGATCAGGACACCGTTTTATCTGGCAGAGCCGGGCAATTGGTCGGCAACATCGCCAGCGCCGCAGGCATTGCCACAGACGCCTTGTACAAGGCCTCGTTTTTCCCGCGTCTGGTGCTGGACCGGCGAGCCGCGGCCGAGCATGTCGCCCATTGGCGACGGATTGCGTTGCATCATCTTTCGTTGGTCGAGCCCGAAATGCTGGTGGTTGCAGGCGAGGACACCGCCAGAGCGCTGCTGCAACACGATCCGTCGCAAAAAACCCCAGCTTTGCATTTTCTTAACCATGGTGGCCGAACTGTCAAAACGGTCGTCATGCGCAAGCCCAGCCTGATGCTTCATCGCATCGCGCAGGAAAAGGCAATGGCATGGCAAAGCTGGCAATTGCTGCTTGTGGAGTAATAACTTGCTGAAAAGAGCGTTGATGATCGCCGCAGGCGCGATAGCGATGACAGGCCAGCCCGCCTGGGCGGAAACCTCGTCGTACAGCTATTTTTCAGACCGGGTGGCCAAGACCAAGGTTCCTGAACAGCTGTCGTCGGCAGACCGGCAATTTTATGCCGAGGTTTTCGGCGCCATTCGCGGCCAGAACTGGTCACGGGCAAGCGAACTGCTCGACAGCCGCGACAAGGGCCTGCTCCACGACATCGCCCGCGCCGAGCTCTTTCTGGCCGCCAATTCGCCGCGCGTCGAGATGGGGCCGCTGCTGAGCGTGCTCAGTGCCGCGCCCGAGTTGCCCCACGCCGAACGCCTGGCGGTCCTGGCCACCAAACGCGGGGCAACGATCCTTCCCGATCGCCCGATGACCGTCAAGATGGCGAGCTTTGCCGGGGTCACCCGGCGCGGCAAGCCGCGCAGCGTCTCCGATGGCACCGTTCCCGCAACCCTCGCCGCGCAGATCCAGGAGCGCATCGTCGCGGACGATCCTACTGGCGCGCACGCCGTACTGATCGGTGAACAGGAATCGCTAAGCCCGTACGCAAGGACCGAACTGCAGCAGCGGGTGGCGTGGTCCTATTACATCGAAAATAGGGACGACGAAGCGCTCGCGTTGGCGCAGACCGCTACAAACGGGTCCGGCGACTGGGTTGGCGAAGCACACTGGACTGCGGGCCTTGCCGGATGGCGGCTGGGCAACTGCGCCGCAGCGCTGCAGAGCTTCGAGGGCGCCGCTGCGACGGCTTGGAACGAGGAGCTTCGCGCTGCGGGCTATTATTGGGCGTCGCGCGCAGCGACACGATGCCGCCGCCCGGATCTGGTACAGGGCAACCTGCGCGCCGCGAGCCAATATGGCGAAACGCTCTACGGCGTACTGGCCGGCGAACAACTGGGTGTCGCGAGCAGCAGCGTTCGGGCGGCCGACTTCAGCGATGGCGACTGGAAGCTGCTGAAGGACCGGCCCAATGTGCGCCGCGCGATTGCGCTGGGGCAGGTCGGAGAATCGGCGCTGGCCGATCAGGTGCTTCGTCACGAGGCCCAGATTGCAGGTGACGGGGCGCATGAGGCCTTGCTCAAGCTGGCGCGCGACCTGTCGATGCCGCAGACACAGATGTGGCTGGCGCATAACGGTCCGCAGGGCAGCCGCCCGGACAGTTTCGCCCGCTTTCCCTCGCCGCGCTGGGTACCGCTCGATGGCTGGCGCGTCGATCCGGCCCTGGTCTATGCACACACCTTGCAGGAATCCAATTTCCGCAGCGATGCGCGCAGCCCCGCCGATGCCCGCGGACTGATGCAGGTGCGCCCCGGCACGGCGCAGGACATGGCCCGGGCGCGCGGACAGTCGATCGACGCCAGCGCGCTCTATCAGCCGGCAATCAATCTCGAATATGGCCAGCGATATCTCGAATTCCTCCGCGACCGGCCAGAGACGCAAGGTCTGCTGCCCAAGATCATCGCGGCGTATAATGCCGGTCCGCTTCCGGTCAGCCGTTGGAACAGCAAGGTCAAGGACAATGGCGACCCGCTGTTGTTCATAGAATCGATCCCCTATTGGGAAACGCGGGCTTATGTGGGCATCATCCTGCGCAATTACTGGATGTACGAAAAGCAGGCAGGCGTACTGTCGAAAAGCGCAACGGGACTAGCGCAGGGCATGTGGCCGCGCTTCCCGCATGCGGGCGGAATGGAGCTTGTGCGCGTCGGCACGGTCCAGAATAACTGACGCCCCATGGCCATCGACGAATCGCGGGTCTTCAAGCCCATCAACATTGCGCTGCTGACGATATCGGACACGCGAACGGCCGCTGACGACACGTCGGGAGATATCCTTGCCGGATTGATCACCGCCAAGGGCCACAGGCTGATCACCCGAGCGATCGAGCGCGATGATGTCGAGCGGCTGGTGGTGCGGCTCAACAACTGGATCGACGACGCCGAGATTGATGCGGTCATCTCCACCGGGGGCACCGGTCTCACCGGACGGGACATCACCCCCGAAGCACTCGATCGGGTGAAGGAAAAGGACATTCCGGGTTTTGGCGAGCTTTTTCGCTGGCTTAGCTATCAGACTATCGGAACCAGCACGGTGCAGTCGCGCGCCTGCGCGGTGCTGTCGCGGGGCACGTATATCTTTGCCCTGCCCGGATCGAACGGCGCGGTGAAGGACGGCTGGAAGGGCATCCTCGACGAGCAGCTCGACAGCCGCAACCGCCCGTGCAACTTCATCGAGCTGATGCCGAGGCTGCGCGAGAAGTAACGCCCCGGGGCCAGCTGATCGACCACACTTGTATTTGCAGGCATTGCAAGTGTAAGCTTCGCCTCGTGACTGCGAGCGACCTTGTAAGGCACGGCGTCCAGAGGGCTTTCAACGCCGCCATTCTGGGCCTGATGCTGGCCATGCTGGCGACCTTGAGCATCGTTGCGGTTGACACCAATCTCGACGATCTCGAGATGGCAGGACGCTCGTCCAGGACGGCGCTCAATTGTGACGAGTTGATGCCCAAGGGCTCGTCGACCCGGACCGCTGCAGGTGCCCACGAACCGGGAGGTCCAGGCTGCAAGGCTGACGTCTCCTACGCCCTCAATGTGCCGCCGCCCAGGGCCGAATGGCATGGCGCCCTCAACGAAAACATTGCCAGCACGGTGGAATGGCGGTCGGCCAAACCGATGTTCGGCGCAAGGCTTGCCAGGGCAACCGGAGCCCGGGGCCCTCCCCTTTTCGCGTGATCCATGCAGGCTTCACCGGGCTGATTTAGCCCCTGGCCCCACCCATCCTGCAGCACGGCCGGCAAGGCCCGTCGGCGTGCACGCGCTGGAGATGTCTTATGTCTCAGATAACTGTTATCGTGCTGGCCGGAAAGCGGTCCGGCACTCTCGACGCCCTTGCGGGCGCGCGCGGCGTTTCTCACAAATGCATCATTCCGGTGCTTGAGCGGCCGCTGATCTCCCACGTCCTGGAAACCCTCGCCTCCTCCCTGCCCGACGCGCAGATCCGTGTCTCGATAGAGGATTTTTCTGTGATTGCCGATGTTCCGGTGGTCCAGCGCCTGCTGGAGGAAAACCGGATCAGCGCGATCGAGGCGCAGGCCAATTTGGTCGAAAGCGTCGCCCTGGCAGTGTCGGGCGCAAGCTACCCGGTGCTGATCACTACGGCCGACAATGCCCTGCTCACGCCCCAGGCGATCATGGCGATGATCAACGCGAGACCCGGCGCGCAAGCCCTGGTCGCGCTGGCGCGCAAGGAGCAGATCATCGCGGCGCATCCCACTGGCAAGAACCGCTATTACGAGTTCCGCAACGGCGGTTTTTCCAACTGCAATCTGTTCCTGTTGCGGGGCCCGCACGCCCTCCATGCAGCCGAGGCCTTCCGGACTGGCGGCCAGTTCCTCAAGACCAAGGGCCGCATGCTCAAGACCTTCGGTCTGCTCTCGGCGCTGATGTACCGGTCGGGCTGGTTCACGGTAGAGACGATGTTCCAGCGCGTGTCGGCCCGATTGGGCGTGGATGTGAGCCCGGTGATTTTCGAGGACGGCAGACTGGCTATCGACGTCGATGACGAAAGCTCGCTGCGCGCGGTCGAGGATATCATGCAGCGCAATCTGCCCCAGCGATCGCGACCGGCAATGGCGTGATGAATGTTCCGGTCAGCGCCGCCCGGCAGCCTCGTCTGCGGGGTCGGGCTGCGCTGCCACGCCGATCCCCAGCCTGCTGGCCACCCATTTGATGCTCGGCCCCTGGATGACGCTCGACAGCAGCACGACGAAAAACACGATATTGAAGATCGTGAAGGCGCCGGGCACGCCGGCCACCATCGGAAAGGTCGCGAGCACGATCGGCACCGCGCCGCGCAAACCTGCCCAGGAAACGAACAATTTGGCGCGCCAGTCGAGCCTGCGGAACGGTGCAAGGCAGATAAAGACGCTGACCGGGCGCGCCACGAACATGAGCACGAAGGTGATCCCCAGTCCCGGCGCGATCACACCCAGAAGGTTGCTCGGGGCGACCAGCAGCCCGAGCGTCAAGAACATCACCACCTGGCCCAGCCATGCAAGGCCATCCTGAAAGGTCGAGATAATCCGCCGGGCGTCATAGGCCCGGTTGCCCGCCACCAGCCCTGCGACATAGGCGGCCAGAAAACCATTGCCGCCGCCAACCTCCGCCAGGCCATAGCCGATCAGCGCGGCGGCGATCGAGATCACGAACGCAAGCCCGCTGCTCTGATAATAGTTGCGCTTCAAGAGTTCCGGAAGCAGCCAGCCGATCGCAAGACCGATACCGGTTCCCAAGGCCATCTGGCCCAGAAAATCGGGGACCAAGCCCAGCGGCGAGGCACCGGGCTGAGCGATAAACAGCAAGGCCGCACCGACCATGAAGATCGCCATTGGATCGTTGGTGCCAGATTCGAGCTCGATCAGCGCGGGCACCTCGCCGCTCATGTCGATCCCGGTCGAGCGCAGGATCGCGAATACCGCAGCCGCATCGGTCGAGGCGATCACCGAACCGAGCAGGAAGCCCTGGAACCAGTCGAAATCGAGCAGCAGCACCGCTGCCAGCGCAATGACCAGCGCGCTGATCAGCACGCCGAACGTCGCCAGAACCAGCGCCGGACGAACCATGGGCCGAACGGATTTCCAGCTGGTATCCATTCCGCCCGAAAACAGGATGAAGATCAGGCAGGCCACGCCGACGCCCTGGGTCAGCTGATAATCGCTGAACGCGATCGCTCCCGGTCCATCGACCCCAGCCAGCATGCCGAGTCCCAGAAAGCCGATCAGAGCCGGCAATCCGAACCGGCTGGTCAACGTGCCCGCAATCACCGTCGTCAGCAGAAGCGTGCCTATGACGAGCAGCGCGATTTCAAGTGGAACGGTTAGCATAGGGATGCCAAAGCATTTGCGCGCCGGGATGGCAAGCACAGCTCGGCGCACAGTGGTATCCGGGCACCGCATCTCCTCGGTTCACGCCCGGACAGCCAAGTATTGCATCTGTTCCGCTTTTGTTTCAATATCGGATCATGCCACCCCTACCGCCATCCAAGGGCCGAGGTGCCCCCATCAACCAGACCTCGGCACGATTCGGGCTTCCGGTGCGCGAGGCAGATGGCGACTGGCTCGACACGAGAGTGTCGATCGACGATGCTCCGCCCCCATTGCGCACAACAGTCACGCTCGAGCACCCACGCTCGATCCTGTCGCGCAACACCTCGCCCGATCTGCCGTTCGACCAGTCGGTCAATGCCTATCGCGGCTGCGAACATGGCTGCATCTATTGCTATGCGCGGCCGACCCATGCGTGGCTGGACCTGTCGCCGGGGCTCGATTTCGAAAGCCGGCTGTTCGCCAAGCCCGGTGCGGCAAAGCTGCTGCGCGCGACATTGCGCAAGCCAGGCTATGTTCCCAAGGTCATCGCGCTCGGCACCAACACCGATCCGTATCAGCCGATCGAGGCCGACTATCGCATCACCCGCTCGATCCTCGAGGTGTGCCTGGAAGCCCGCAATCCGGTGGCGATCACCACCAAGTCGGACCGCGTGCTGGCCGATATCGAACTGTTGGCCGAGATGGCGCGGCACGATTTGGTCGCCATCGCGCTGTCGGTGACGACGCTCGACGGGGCCATCGCGCGCACGCTCGAACCCCGCGCCGCCGCCCCGCGCAAGCGGCTTGCGGCGATCCGCGCGCTGGCCGAGCGCGGCATTCCGGTGCACATGAACGTCTCGCCAGTGATTCCCGCCATCACCGATCACGAGATCGAGGCGGTCGTCGCAGCCGGGGCCGAGGCGGGCGCGCTGTCGGCGTCGTTCATCCCGGTTCGCCTGCCGCACGAAGTCGCGCCGCTGTTTCGCGCATGGCTCGACGCGCATTTTCCCGATCGCGCGGGCAAGGTGATGAGCATCATCCAGGATATGCGCGGCGGCCGCGACAACGACCCCGATTTCGGCACAAGGATGCGCGGGACGGGCCCATGGGCCGAACTGATCCGCACGCGCTTCAGGATTGCGCTCAAACGGGCCGGTTTGAACAAGCACGAATGGCAGCTGTCGGTCGCGGGGTTTCGCGCGCCTGCCGATGGGATGCAGGGGGAGTTGTTTTAAGCGGGGCGGCGATTTGCCCGAATATTGGCAGCATGGAGGACATGGATCAAACCAAACGTAACCTGCTGATCGGCGGCTTGGCACTCGGCACGCTCGCGCTTGCTGGGTTGCTGCGTGAAGCCTTCGCCACGCATCAGCGCAACAGAAAGGTCAAGAGGACGATGACTGACATTCCCGAACGCCCTGCAGGCGAGGCAAAGCCGATGCTCGAGGAAGATATTGCGCCGGTGCTTGCGCGGCTCGATGCCTGGTATGAGGCGCATTTGCCGTCAACCCAATATCGGTTCAACCCGCCAGCGACGGACGCTCGGATCGATGAGGTCGAGCAACTGGTTGGTCTGAAGCTGCCGCAGTCGTTCCGCGATCTCTATCGATGGCATGACGGCGACAGCGATGAGCATTGGGGTCACATCTACGGTCTCCCATTATTGTCGCTGGACCAGATCGTCGCAGAGCACCACATATGGCAGGAGACGCTGGAAGACATCGACGGCGACCGTTACGCGATCTCCGGCGGATCATGGCCCGAAGGCGCGGTCGACCCGGCGTACATCAATCCAGCATGGTTGCCATTGACCCGCGACGGGTCCGGCAACAGCATCGGGCTGGATTTTGATCCCTGGCCAGCAGGCCGTGTCGGCCAGGTCATCATCTTCGGGCGCGATGAAGACGTGAAGGTCGTTCTCGCCGAATCTCTCGGCCAGTTCCTCGAATGGGTCGCGAGGCTGCTGGAGAGCGGAAATTTCGAACTTGCGCCGATCGCAGGCGAGGAGCCGCTGCAAAGCCTCCAGCTGAAGGAGCCCTCGACCGACCACTTCCATGACGGCGCGCGCACGCTGCTTGGCGCTCCAGATGCTTATGTGTGAAATGAACGCGGGTCTGGAGTACGACGGGAAACAGGGGCGATTGCAGCACGGCGAGTTTTAGGGATGCCGTTATCTTGCTGACAGCCCCGCTCAGCCTGAGCCTGTCGAAGGCCACGCACTTTGGGGTGCCTGCCAAGCATTACAGTTTTCCGGCGAACGCCGGAATCTAGGACGATGGCAGTCTGATCTGACTCCTGGACTCCGGCTTTCGCCGGAGAGCCGTGGTGGGTAACGGCCCATGTTTGTGCGGGGCCTTCGACAGGCTCAGGCTGAGCGGACCGTGGTGATGCAGACGTCCGGCGAAAGGGCCGGCACCCCCTCCCCTCAATGCAGCTTCAGCTTCGGCCGCACGATCTGGTTCACATGGCCGATCACGATCAACGAGACGCCACGCCACCAGCCGTGAATCGCGATCAGGTGCATCCGGTAGAGCGACTGGTACGCCCAGCGAGCGAGCCGGCCTTCCACTGCCATGCGGCCGCCGACTAGATTGCCCATCAGACTGCCCACCGTCGAGAAGCGGCTCAATGACACCAAAGACCCGTGGTCCTTGTACACGAAGTCGCGCATCGGCTTGCCCTTTTGTAGGCGGCACAGGTTGCCGAAGATGTGGCTCGCCATCTGGTGCGCGGATTGCGCACGCGGGGGAACGGGGCGCTCTTCGCCCGGCAGCGTGCACGAGGCGCAGTCGCCCAGCGCGAAGATATTGTCGTCAAGGGTGGTCTGCAGCGTCGGGCGCACGACGAACTGGCCGAGCCGATTGAGCTCGAGGTCGCTCATCGCTTCGACGCCCTCTGCGCCCTTCACGCCTGCCGCCCAGACGATGAGATCGGCTGGAATTGCCTCGCCATCGCGGGTTTCGACGCAATCTTCCTTGACCAGCACAACTTGCGTGTTTTCGCGCACGCTGACGCCCAGTTGCTCGAGTTCGTGCTTTGCCACCCCCGCCAGCTCGGCATCGATCTGCGGCAGGATGCGGGGCCCCGCCTCGACAAGGGTGACTTCCAGCTTGGATTCGTCGAACACCTCCAGGCCATAGTTCCGCAGCGCCTTGGCGGCGTTGTAGAGCTCGGCGGAGAGCTCGACCCCGGTCGCGCCGCCGCCAATGATGCAGATCCGCACCCGCGCGTCGGGGTTCCCGGTGTTGTGCGCATGATTGGCGCGCAGGCACGCGTTGAGCAGCCGCTGGCGGAAGCTGTCGGCCTGCGCGCGGTGCTCCAGGAACTGCGCATGTTCGCGCACGCCGGGCGTACCGAAATCGTTCGAGACGCCGCCGAACGCCAACACCAGATAATCGTAGCGGATCCGATGCCGCCCAATCACCTCCCTGCCCTGGTCGTCGATCAACGGCGCAGTGGTGATGTGTCTGGTGGTGCGGTCGATGCTTTCGAGCGTGCCGTTGAAGAAACGATAGCCCCAGCGCACCGCGTGTCCGCCATAGCCGACCTCGTCGAGATTGGCGTCGAGCGATCCCGCCGCCACCTCATGCAGCAATGGCTTCCAGATATGGGTTTGGTTGCGATCGACCAGAATGATGTCGTGCCTGTCGCGGCCGAACTTGCTGCCCAGTCTGCGCACCAGCTCGAGCCCGCCTGCCCCGCCGCCGACCACGACAATCTGCGTCTTCTGATCGCTCACATTACCCCCGTAAATAGTGTCAAGCAAAGTTAACACACTTTAAGCGGAGGCAAAGCGTTTTGCCCATCCAATCTTAAATCAGGAGGACGCGGCCTTGCCAAAAGGTCGATTGAGCTGGACGATCTTGGCGTTGAGAATTGCGGCAAAGCTCACCCACACGAGGTAGGGCACGGTCAGCCAGCTCGCGAGCACCGAATATGGCCTCAGCCAGATACACATGGCGAGCACCGACGCCCACAGGAACACCACCTCGATCTGCGCCCAGTCGGGCCGGTGCAGCTTGAAGAACAAAGGCGACCACAAAAGGTGGAACACGAAGTTGGCGACGTATAACGCGATGATGATGCCACGATCGGCATCTGTGGTGGCACCGTACCACGCCAGCACCAGCGCCCAGGCGGCCGAACCCAGAATGATCGTCCAGGCCGGCCCGAACAGCCAGTCCGGCGGCTGCCAGCTTGGCTTCTTCAGGTTCTTGTACCAGCTGCCGATCTCGGTCAGCAGGCCGCCTGCCCCGCCCAGAATGACGGCCCAGGCGATGGCGGCGATGACAATGGGGCTGAACATCGTCCGACAATGGCGGCCGACGTGATGATGCGCAATGGTCTATGTTGCCATCGCGGATAAACGCTTGCTGCGGTCTGGCTATGCTGCTGAAATGGCATCCGTTTGGAATTAGACGCAAAGGGTGCTCTTTCACATGTTCAGTTCACGCAACGCCATCGCAACGGCCCTCCTGATCGCCCTGTCGGCCTCCACCTGGGTCTCTCCCGCCATGGCCCAGGAGCGCGGGGCGGCCGCCGTCGTTCCCTCGCTGACGCTCAAGGCCGCAAGGCAGCAGCATCGCCCGGTGACCTTTGCCGCCACACCCGCGACGATGGAGGGGACGCTTGTGCTGCCTTTGACGGGCGAGGCAGATCTTGCCGTGCGCGCCAGTGCGCTCAGCGAGGCCGAGCGCGGCGCGATTGCTCGCGCGCTCGCATCGGCCGAGTTCGACTATACTGCGCAGGGTGCGCTGTCGCTGCGTGGCATCGGCGGATGGGACCGGATTCATGTCCTCGGCACCGGAACAGACATGAGCCCGGCTGCGCTGCAGCGACTGGGCACAATGGCGGGGCGCACGCTCATGCAGGACAAGGGAACCATTACCGTTCTGGCCGATGGTCTGCCAGCAGAGGCGGCGGCCGAAATCGCCACAGGCATGGGCGTCGGCGAGTATCGCTCCGATCTTTACAACGCCAAAGCGCTTCAGGCGGCGCCGCTGGCGGGCACCTTGATCGTCACCGACAGCGCAGAGCGCGCGCGCGCCCTTTATGAAAGCCGCGGCAAGGCACTGGTCGAGGGGATGGCGTTCGCCCGCGACCTGTCCAACGAGCCTGCTAACGTCATCTATCCCGAAAGCTTCGTCGAGCGCACCCGCGCGGCGTTTGCCGGGGTTGCAGGGGTGAGCATCGAGGCGCTCGACGTGCCCGCGATGGAAAGGTTGGGAATGGGTTCGATCCTGGGATCGGGCCGCGGCTCTGCTCGCCCGCCCCGAATGCTGATCGTGCGCTATACCGGCCGCGGCACACCCTCCTCCGGCCCCGTAGTGCTGGCGGGCAAGGGAATTACCTTCGACAGCGGCGGCATCTCGCTCAAGAACAGCGGCGGCATGGGTGACATGAAGTTCGACATGTCGGGCGCGGCCAGCGTGGTCGGAGCGGTGCTGGCGCTCGCCAAATCGGGCGCGCCGGTGGATGTGGTGGCGATCGCCGCATTGTCCGAGAACATGCCCGATGGCAACGCGGTGCGTCCGTCGGATGTGCTGCAGGCGATGAACGGCAAGACGATCGAGATCATCTCGACCGATGCCGAAGGCCGCCTCGTGCTCGCCGACGCGGTTGCCTATGCCGATGCCAAGCTCAACCCCGCAGCGATCGTCGATATCGCCACGCTCACCGGATCGATCGTCACCGCCTTGGGGGACGACTATGCAGGCTTGTTCACCCGCCACAAGCCGCTGGCCGATCAATTGCTGCAGGCTGGCGACAAGAGCGGCGATGCGCTGTGGCAGATGCCGCTGCACCCTAGCTATGCCGAAGATACCAAGTCGACCATCGCGGATATCAAGAACTCGGGCGCCAGCGGTGCAGGGGCCGGCGCGGGCGCGCATTTCATCGGTGCCTTTATCAAGCCCGAGACTCCCTGGGCGCATATCGACATCGCGGGAATGGCATGGGGCGGCAGCAGCGACACCAAGGCCGCCGGATCTACCGGCTATGGTGTGCGGCTGCTCGAGGCATTCGTGCGCGATTTCCAGCCGGTGCCCAAGACCGCCGCTGAGAAGTGAGATCGCCTCGCCCGAGCGGCGCCGCCGTCAGCCCTTGAAGCTGTCCTTGGCGGCGCGCCGCTCGGCGAGTTCAGCTGCGCTCCTGGCGCGCATGAACGGGTTGGTGGCGCGTTCGAGCGCGATAGTGGTCGGCACCGTCGCCTCGCCGCGCGCGCGCATGGCGTCCACCTCGGACATGCGTTCCGCGATCGCGGTGTTGTCGGGCTCAGCCACCATTGCGTATCGGCCGTTGGACTGGGTATATTCGTGCGCGCAATAGACCTGCGTGTCGCTAGGCAGGGCCGACAGCCGCTGCATGTTCGCAAACATCTGTTCGGGCGTGCCCTCGAACAGCCTTCCGCAGCCCATCGCGAAAAGCGTGTCGCCGACGAAGACCACCGACGCCTGTGGAAGATGATAGGCGATGTGGCCGCTGGTATGTGCAGGCACGTCGATCACCTCTGCGCGCAGCGCGCCCAATGCAACGGTGTCACCATCGCGCACCATCTCGTCGAGCGTTCCGATCCGGTCCTGCTCGGCGGCCGGCCCGGTAATCTTGCACCCGGTCGCTGCCTTGATCGCGGCATTGCCCCCGACATGATCGGGATGCCAGTGCGTGTTCCAGATCTGTGTGATCGTCCACCCACGCTCGGCCGCCGCGGCCAGCACAGGCTCCGCCTCGGCGGGATCGATCACCACCGTCTCGCCGCTGTCGGGCTCATGCGCCAGCCAGATATAATTGTCGGAAAGGGCGGGGATACGGGCAATTTCGATCATCCCGATGGATTGCCCGTTTCTAAGGCTGTTGCCAAGACCCGTTGCGGCGGTGCGTGGCAAAGCCAGGCGGGAGCCATCGCCTGCTTCGCTCGTTGGTTCGCTTCAACCCGATGGAGATTTGCCATGTTGCGTTCAATCCTGATCGGCGTCGTTGCCGGATCGCGTTCAATGACCCCGCTTGCCGCCGTAAGCAGCGCCGCCTGCGAGGGCAAACTCCCCGCGGGCAACGGGGCGCCAGCCATGCTGGGCCATCCGCTGGTCGTCGCCGGTACCAAGGCGCTCGCGGCGGGCGAGATGCTCGGCGACAAGATGGACTCGGCCCCCGACCGCACTGTGCCGGCGGGCACGACCGCCCGGATCATCACCGGCGCGATTGCCGCCGCAGCGCTGGCGCCGCGCGAACAACGGGTTCTGGCAGCCATGCTGGGCAGCGCCAGCGCGGTCGCTTCCGCCTATGTTACACTTGCCTTACGCAAACGCGCGATGCGTCATCTGGGGCAGAAACCGACTGGCATGATCGAGGATGCAATGGTGCTGGCTGCGCTCGCCTGGGCGGTCCCCGGAGCGCGGGACGCAGCGAAATCCGGCTGGCACACCCGATAACGGGAAAGGGGTGGTGGACAGGGCTGGATTCGAACCAGCGTACGCTCTCGCGGGCAGATTTACAGTCTGCTGCCATTAACCACTCGGCCACCTGTCCACACATCGAAACCCTGTGCGTTGGCACCCTTGCGGGTGCCGTTCTTGCCGAGAGGCGGTCCCTTGAACAATTCGCGCTTGCCTGTCAATGCCGTCAGGACGAAAAGCGTCAGCATCCTCACCCCCGGCGATCCGATCGCCCAAGAAAGATCCGAACGACTATGGCAAAGCGCGGCGTGCGCAACCGGCAACGCAAGGCCGGTCTCGAAGGTGGCAAGTTCCCCCGCTTCTGGGGAACCCATGCGGTGGAAGCCGCCATCAACAATCCCGAACGACAGATTCGCTGGATTCGCGGGACTCGCGAAGCTCTTGCCGAGTTCGACCTGCCGCCCGGCGTGTCGGTAGAATTTGCCGAAGTGGCCGATCTTGCCAGGCTGGTGGCGCGCGATGCGCCGCATCAGGGCGTGGTCATCGAAGTCGAACCGCTTGACGACATGGTGCTGGCCGATGTGTTGTCCGGCGATCCGCTGCGCCCCGTGATCGTCCTCGATCAGGTGACGGATCCGCACAATGTCGGCGCGATTTTCCGATCCGCAGCCGCGTTCGATGCTGCCGCGATCGTCACCCAGGACCGGCACGCCCCGCCCGAATCGGGCACGATTGCCAAGGCGGCGTCGGGTGCGCTGGAAATCGTGCCATGGGTGCGCGTGGTCAACCTGTCGCGCGCGCTCGAGGAAATGGCCAATGCGGGATATTGGCGCATAGGCTTGGATGGCGATGCCCGCGATACACTGGCCGAAACGCTCGGCACCGGCCCGATCGCGCTGGTGCTGGGCGCGGAAGGCGAAGGCTTGCGGCACAATGTCGCGGGCCATTGCGATGTCCTGGCGAGACTGCCGATCAGTTCGGCGATGGAGAGCCTCAACGTTTCGAACGCTGCTGCCATATCGCTCTATGCGATTCGGATGGACCGGGGAGAAGGATGATGAATTCGCTGCGATCGCCTTGCCGGTGATGGGGCATATGAGGCCGGTCATGCGCTGAATCGTGCTGGACCCGGCAAGCCCGCCATCGCATAGTCACCGTGTGTTCGAACCGGGTCGCACCGAAAGGACCACAGTGATGAACATCATGCGCCTGATCGCGGCACTGGCCACCCCATTGCTCCTCACCGGCTGTCTGTTGTCGCCGGGCAAGTTCGCATCGACCCTCGACCTGCAGGGCGACGGCAGCTTTACCTTCACCTATGCCGGGGAAATCGTCGTGACCGATACCTCCAGTCCTCCGGCGGAGTTTTCGGCCAGTCCCTGCTATGATCAGACAACCTATGACGAGCGCGAGTGCACCTCGGCCGAACTGGCCCAGCAGCGCAAGGAGTTCGACGCGGCGCAGGCCTCGAATCCGGCTGAAGCCGGCATGGCGGGTGCTGGCATGGGCGAGTTCGGCAGCGAGGAAAGCATCGCCGAACTGGTCGACCAGCTCCAGAAACAGCAAGGCTGGAAATCGGTGCGCTATCGCGGCAACCGCATCATTGACGTCGAATACGAAATCAGCGGCCATATGAGCCATGGCTTTGCCTTTCCGCTGATCGAGGGCGGCGGCGCGGTCATGCCGTTCGTCACCATCACCCGGCGCAAGGATGGCAACGTCAAGATCGTCGCGCCGGCCTATTCGGGCGGCGGAGCAGGCGGCGAGGTGGCCGGTCTCGGCGCACTGGCGGGGGCAGCGGGGGGCTCGAACAAGGCCGCCCAGCCCAAACCCGAGGGCACCTTCACCATCACCACCGATGGCCGCATCCTCACCAACAACACCCAGGATGGCCCGGCCGCAGCAGGTGGCAAATCGGTCTTGACGTGGGCAGTCAACGCTCGTCTCGACAAGGGACCGGAAGCTCTCATCGGTCTTGCGGGCCAGTAATCGATCGCCTAGCCCGGCAGACATGCAGGAACTGAAAATCGCGGCGGGATCAATGGCCTTGCTTTGTGCGCTCGCGCTGGGTGGGTGCACGGAGCGGCCAACAGAAGATATGCTTCGTCCCCCGCCCCAGGTGGCCAGGGCGCTCTCGGTGCTGGGCGAGCAGACCGCACAGTCGACGCGGCGGGCGGCCGAACAGGCCCGGCGGGAATCGGGACGGTTGGTCAGACGATCGGGCCGAGTCACCGGACCAATACTCGCCCAGGCGATCCGCCATGCCGAGGCTCAGGCGTCGCGCGCGGGGTCCAAGCCCGTCCCTGCACCGATGGTTGAGATACTGGCCCCCTATTACGATGCAGAACTACTCAAGTCGGTGCGATGGACGATAGGAACTGGCAGGATCGATCTGGGCACCTTCCTCACCGAACAATATATGGATGAAGGCGCGGTGGCGCTGAACCGGCAGATAGTGTTCTCCAGCGAGCGACTGACCGAGAATGTCTGGATCTGGGCGCACGAACTGGCCCATGTCGAGCAGTATCGCCGCAAGGGCGTAAATGGTTTCGCCGCCGCCTATATCGCCGACTGGCAGGCCATCGAGCGCGAAGCCACCGATCGTGCCAATGAGGTGACAGCGGCAATCCGCAAGGCTGGCTGACGTTACCATATAGAGCAGCAAAAAAGGCGACGCACTGCTGCGCCGCCTTTTTGTCTTGGTATTCGACGGCGGGGTGTGCTTTGCGACCCCTGCCTGCTCAAAGTCTGCGTTTCTCGCGCTTGCGCGCTTTCAGCCAGCCTTTCGGCTCAGTTTACAGCGTCCTTGAGACCCTTGCCGGCCTTGAACTTGGGCTGGGTTGAAGCCTTGATTTCCATCTTTTCCCCGGTGCGCGGGTTGCGCCCGGTCGAAGCCTTGCGCTTGCTTACCGAAAACGTTCCAAATCCGACGAGGCGGACTTCGCTGCCCTGGGCCAGAGCGCCGCTGATCGAATCGAACACTGCTTCCACCGCCTTGCTGGCGTCGGTCTTGCTGAGGCCGCTCTGGTCAGCGACTGCGGAAATGAGATCATTCTTGTTCATGCCGTGGGAACCCCCTGAATATTGTCGAATTTTACTGAATCGCGGCTTTGAGGGGGGAGAGTTAGAACCACTTATTTCACGCTGTCAAAGGGAAAAGCGCGCGTTTCCGGGCGTATTATCGCAATGTTACGGTTATATTCTATGGCAGAAGCCGGGCGACCGGGATGCTGCAATGCACCATCCCGGTCCCCTGTAGGCGTCAGTGCGTGACCGCACCTCCGGCGATATCTCCAGTGCCGCCACGCGGCTGCGTTGCCAGTTCATCCGCCTCGGTCCATTCAATCGGAACCAGCGGATCGACCAGAGCCACCCGCAGCACCTCGTCGACATGGCTCACGGGGATAATGGTCAGCCCCTGTTTGGCGTTCTCGGGTATCTCGGCAAGGTCCTTCTCGTTCTCCGCCGGGATCAGCACTGTGGTGATGCCGCCGCGTAGCGCCGCCAGCAGTTTTTCCTTCAGCCCGCCGATCGGCAATACGCGGCCGCGCAGCGTGACCTCACCGGTCATCGCAACTTCGCGGCGCACCGCGTTGCCGGTGAGGGTCGAGATGATCGAGGTGACCATGCCGATGCCCGCCGACGGACCGTCCTTGGGCACAGCGCCTTCGGGCAGATGGATATGGATATCCTTGCGCGCGAAGATGCTGGGCTTGATGCCATAGGCAGGGGCCCGTGCCTTGACGAACGAGAACGCCGCCTGCACCGATTCCTGCATCACCTCACCAAGCTTGCCGGTGGTCTTGATCTGGCCCTTGCCGGGTACCGTCACCGCCTCGATCGTCAGCAATTCGCCGCCGACTTCAGTCCAGGCCAGGCCCGTGACTGCGCCGATGTCGTTCTCGGTCTCGCCGATGCCGTGGCGGAACTTACGGACGCCTGCGAAATCGGCAAGGTTTTCGGACGTGATCGTGATGGTGGTGTCCTTGCCTTCCAGAATACGGCGCAGCGATTTGCGCGCGAGCCGGGCGATCTCGCGCTCGAGCGTACGCACGCCGGCCTCGCGGGTGTAATAGCGGATCAGGTCGCGCAGCCCCTCGTCGGTCAGGATGAACTCCTTGTCCTTCAGGCCATGTGCCTCGACCTGCTTGGCGATCAGGTGCCGTTTGGCGATCTCGACCTTCTCATCCTCGGTGTAACCCTCGAGCCGGATGATCTCCATGCGGTCAAGCAGGGGCTGCGGCAGGTTCAGGCTGTTCGCGGTGGTCACGAACATGATGTCCGAAAGATCGATGTCGATCTCCAGATAATGGTCCTGGAACTTGCCGTTCTGTTCTGGGTCGAGCACCTCGAGCAATGCCGATGCCGGGTCGCCCCGGAAATCCTGGCCGAGCTTGTCGATCTCGTCGAGCAGGAACAGCGGGTTGCTGGTGCCTGCCTTTTTGAGGTTGTTGACGATCTTGCCGGGCAGCGAACCGATATACGTACGGCGGTGGCCGCGGATCTCGGCCTCGTCGCGCACGCCGCCCAAAGACTGGCGCACGAACTCGCGCCCCGTCGCCTTGGCGATCGAGCGGCCAAGCGAGGTCTTGCCGACACCCGGGGGGCCGACAAGGCACAGGATCGGCCCCTTGAGCTTGTTGGTGCGCGCCTGCACCGCCAGATACTCGATGATCCGGTCCTTGACCTTCTCCAGCCCAAAATGGTCATCGTCGAGCACCTTCTGCGCTTCGCCGATGTCCTTCTTGAGCTTCGATTTCTTGCCCCAGGGCAGGCCAAGCAGCACGTCGAGATAATTGCGAACAACGGTCGCCTCGGCCGACATCGGCGCCATGCCACGCAGCTTCTTGAGTTCGGACGTCGCCTTGGCCTTGGCCTCGGGCGACATCTTGAGCTTCTCGATCTTCGCGGCAAGTTCGGCAACGCCGTTGCCATCGTCGCCATCGCCATTGCCCAGTTCGGACTGGATCGCCTTCAACTGCTCGTTGAGATAATATTCGCGCTGGGTCTTTTCCATCTGGCGCTTGACGCGGCCACGGATCTTCTTTTCGACCTGCAGCACGCCGAGTTCGCCTTCCATGAAGCCGAACACCATTTCCAGCCGCTTGACCGGATCGTCCTCGGTCAGCAGGCTCTGCTTGTCCGCGACCTTGACCGATATGTTCGCGGCCACCGCATCGGCGAGCTTGGACGCATCGTCGATCTCTGCCAACTGCACTGCAGTCTCTGCGGGCATCTTCTTGTTGAGCTTGGCGTAGTTCTCGAACTGGTCGACCACCGAACGCATCAGCGCATTGACGTCGGTGCCGCTCACCGCGCGTGCAGGCAGCGCCTCGACTTCGGCCAGGACATGATCTCCGGAGGCTTCGAGCCGGCTGAGCCGGGCCCGCTCGCCGCCCTCGACCAGCACGCGCACCGTGCCGTCGGGCAGCTTGAGCAGCTGCAGGACGGTGGCGATCACGCCGATATCGTAGAGATCGTCGCGATCGGGGTCGTCACGCGCCGGGTCGAGCTGGGCGACGAGGAAGATTTCCTTGTCCTGCTCCATCGCCTTTTCAAGCGCGGCGACGGACTTGTCGCGGCCCACGAACAGCGGCACGATCATCTGCGGGAACACCACGATGTCGCGCAAAGGAAGCAGGGGGTAGGTCTGGAACATGGTCAATTCGGTTCAATCCATCTTGGCTGGGTGCGCCGGTCTGGTGGCGCTATCAGCCCGTTATATGGTCACAGGGTCAGGCCGCTGCAAGCGACCGTGCACCAGCCCGGGTTAACGGGGTCAGAACGGCAGCTTGAAGCCTGCAGGCAGAGGCATACCTTGCGCCATCTTGCTCATCTCTTCCTCGCTGGCGCGATCGGCCTTGGTCCGGGCATCGTTGAAGGCCGCCGCGATCAGGTCTTCGAGCATCTGCTTATCAGCGGGCACGATCAAACTGTCGTCGATCGACACCCCCAGAATCCGCCCCTTGGCCGTCGCGCGGACCTTGACCAGTCCGCCCCCGGCAGCACCCTCGACTTCAAGCGATTCAAGCTTGGCCTGGGCCTCGTTCATCTGACGCTGGACGGTCTGTGCGGCTTCCTGTGCCGCAGCCATCATTTCTTCCATGCTTTTCATGCCTTGGCACTCCGTGTTGGCAGGTTATCGTCCTCATGTGGGGAGATTTCTGCCGCAGTCCAGTCTATTTCCGCGTCGGGGAAGGCCAATTTCGTTGCCCTGACCAGCGGATGGTTGAGAATCTCGTCGCGCACCGCGTCCTGGGCGAGTTTTTCCAGTTCGGCCAGGCTGGGCAAAGCCTCCCCTTCGGCGCGTTCGATCAGCCAGCGCCGCCCGGTGATATCGGCCAGCGCCTCGCGCAGCAGCGGCACGTAATCGTCGCGCCCGCTTGCCGACTGATAAGTCAGCCTACCGTCACTGACCTCGATAGGGCGCATATCAGCGCCGACCTGCCCTGCGAGCAACAACCGTCCGGCAGCATCGAGCAGGTCGACGATATCGCGGATCGTTCGGATTTCGCCGGCGGGACTGATCGGCTGCCGTGCAGGTTCCCCATAGTCTGCGATGTCCCAAGGTGGAGACGGCTCGGGCTCGGGCTCGGGTTCGGGCTTGGGCGCCGGGTCGGGCCGCGAGCCTTGTGGCTCGGTCGTCGCCGGCGCGGGCGGCGCAGCTATCGCCGGCGCTTCGGTCATCCGCCGCGCCAGCGTTCCCGGATCGGGCAGGGTCGAGGCATAGAGCACGCGCAGCAGCGCCATTTCGCAGGCCTCGCGCGGCACAGGGGCCTGGTCGATCTCGTCATGCCCTTTGAGCAGCAGCTGCCACAGCCGGTGCAGGCTGGCATGACCCAGCGTCTGGGCCCAATCAACCAAGGCGGCGCGGTCTTCCTCGCCATGCACGGTGCGAACCCTGCCCGCTGACTTCTGCAGCGTGATCGCGTGCACCATCGCCAGCAACCCGCGCACGACGGCGAGCGGATCGACCCCGAGGCCATGCTGTGCATCGAGATCGGCAAGCATTGCGTCGGCATCGCCGGCGATCAGATGCGCGAACAGTCGCCGCATCGACCCCCGGTCGGAAAGCCCCAGCATGCCTCGCACCTGTTCGGCGCGCACCATTGCAGCGCCCGCATCGTCGCTGTGCCCGCCAAGATCGGCGTGCGCGATCGCCTGATCGAGGATGGACAGGCCATCGCGGACCGATCCTTCCGCGGCATCGGCGATCATCGCCAGCGCGTCGGGCTCGGCGACGACCTGCTCCTTGACGCAGATCTCGGCAAAATGGCTGGCGAGCAGTTCGGACGGAATGCGCTTCAGGTCGAAACGCTGACAGCGCGACAGCACCGTGATCGGCACCTTGTTGACCTCGGTGGTCGCGAACAGGAACTTGACGTGCGGCGGCGGCTCCTCGAGCGTCTTGAGCAAGCCGTTCCATGCCTGTTTCGAGAGCATGTGCGCCTCGTCGATGATGTACATCTTGTAACGCGCCGAGACAGCGGCATAGCGCACTGCCTCTGTGATTTCGCGGACATCGTCGATGCCGGTATGGCTGGCGGCGTCCATCTCGATGATGTCGATATGCCGCCCCTCGGCGATGGCGACGCATGGTTCGCACACCCCGCATGGCGCGATCGTCGGGCCGCCCTGCCCGTCGGGACCGATGCAGTTCAGCGCCTTGGCGATCAACCGCGCAGTGGAAGTCTTGCCGACCCCGCGCACCCCGGTCATCAAAAACGCATGCGCCAGCCGCTCACGACGGATCGCGTTGCCCAGCGTCTGGACCATCGCATCCTGGCCGATCAGCTCGGCAAAGGTTTGGGGGCGGTATTTACGCGCCAGTACGCGGTAAGCCTGGCCGGTCGCGGGTGCAGCAGGCTTGGAAACGGGCGGCAGGTCGAGCCCCAGGCCGGGCATCGGGGCCTCGCCTGCGCGATCACTGTCGGTCTCTGGCTTCCGGGAATCATCCATAGGCCGTGATTAGCCGCTGGCGCGCGGGGATGGAAACGAAACCACACGGCTGTTCAAAAACCGCCGCGGTCGTTCTGAGTGCCTGCGCTGTGGGATTGGTAGGAGCCGGACGACCCGCGGCGAAAATCGTTGTGGCTGCTTCCTTCCGGACCTGACCAGATTGGCGACAGCTACGTCCGCCCGACTCCCAGGAGCGCATATGGCGACAGTTTCAGTGGAAAGCAAGCCGGGCTTGTGCCGCTCGCGCCGGCACCATCACACGCCTTGCATGTCATAGCTTTCGGCGGGCACACGAACCGTCAGGCTCTGCCACTCGTCGCGCAGGAAGATCTGGCATGACAGCCGCGATGTGCGCGTCACCGCGACCGCGAGATCAAGCATGTCCTCTTCCATCTCGACAGGCTCGGGCAGCTTGGCGAAGTCCGCTGCATCGATGATCAGATGGCAGGTGGAGCAAGCCATCTGGCCCTCGCAGGTGCCTTCAAGCGGAAGCCCATGCGCCTGAGCGACATCGAGCAGCCGGTCGCCGTCCTGTGCCTGCACCGTCTGGCGGTTCTTGCCATCGGCGCTGATGAAAGTGACCTCGATCATGGACTACCCCGTCTGGCCTGAAGCTGCCTGGTTGATGAGATGCGCGGCGCGCTCGATTTCGTCAACCGTGGTATAGCGGCCAAAGCCAAGCCGGATCGACGAACGCACGCTGGGCGTCGGCAGGCCCAGCGCGGTGAGGACATGGCTGGGACGGCCCGACCCGCTGGCGCATGCCGATCCAGCCGAAAACGCGACACCGCGCACATCCGAAAGCAACCGCGATAGGTCGAGCCCGTCGCGCTGCAGATTGAGATTGCCGGGGTAGCGATGCTCCAGCGATCCGTTGACCGACCAACCATCGAACAGAACCAGCGCCAGATCGCGCAACATGGCGACGTGCTCGGCGTCCTGCTGAGCGCGCGATCCTGCCAGCCGCGCCGCCGCGCCGAAGCCCGCACACAACGCGGGCGAAAGCGTGCCCGAACGCAGCCCCTGCTCCTGGCCGCCGCCATGGATCAGCGGTTCGATCGCCACGCCATCGCGCACCCATAGCGCGCCGATGCCCTTGGGGCCGTGAATCTTGTGGGCGCTGATCGCGATCATGCCGGCGGCTTGCGGCAAAGGCACCCGCCCATAGCCCTGCACCGCATCGCACAGGAACAGAGCGCCTGCCGCCTGTGCCAGCGCCCCAAGGGCCTCGACCGGCTGGATCACGCCAATCTCGTTGTTGACCAGCATTACTGCAACCAGTGCGGTGTCGTCGTCGATCGCGACCGCCGCCTGCGCCAGATCGACCAGGCCATCGCCGGCCACGGGCAGGACATGCAGGTCATAGCCCTGCCGCTCCAGCCAATGGCAGGTGTCGAGCACGGCGGCATGTTCGGTGGCGATGGTGACGATCTTGCGGCGCGGGGCCAGCGCCGGCAGCACGCCGCGAATGGCAAGATTGAGCGCCTCGGTCGCGCCGCTGGTGAACACCAGCCTCCCGCCGGGCGGCATCAGCGCGGCTATCTGATCGCGCGCCACCTCCACCGCCGCAGCCGCCCTGCGCCCGGCGCTGTGCGAACTGTGCGGATTGGCCCAACCGGTGCTGCCCGCCAGATCGCCCAGCCAAGGCTGCATCGCCGCCAGCGCTTCGGGCGCGAGCGGGGTGGTCGCCTGATAATCGAGATAAATGGGCGCCGGGATTGCCATCAGGAGCGTACCCGCTCGGCCATCGCACGCCAAAGGTCGATAAAGCGATAGACATGCGCGCGGGTGGTCGAAGGGCCGAAGCTGACCCGAACCACTTCGCCCGCAGCCTTTTCGTCCCATCCCATCGCGGTGAGTACGGCGCTGGTCTTGAGCGTGCCCGACGAACAGGCGCTGCCCGCCGACACCGAGACACCAGCCAGATCGAACTGGATCAGTTGCGCATTGGCCTGCACGCCGGGCATGCGATAGCTGCCGATCGTCGGCAGCCGCGGTGCACCCTGCGCCACGATCTCTCCGCCTGCGCCGCGAATGGCGCTATCGAGTTGATGACGCAGATCGGCCGCACGCTCGAGCCAGTTGCGCGAGCCTGATAGCGCGGCGGCAAAGCCGAGCGCAGCGGGCACGTTCTCGGTCCCGCTCCGATAGCCCTTTTCCTGCCCGCCCGAAGGATGAAGCACGCCAGGATCACGCAGCAGCAGCGCGCCGATGCCCGGTGGCCCGCCCAGCTTGTGCGCCGACACCACGATCATGTCGGCATCCGGCAGCGGCAGCTTGCCCGCGCTTTGCGAACAATCGCACAGCACCAGCGCCCGCGTTTCGCGCGTCAACGTCCTGACCGCATCGATGTCCTGCATTACGCCGGTTTCGCTGTTGACCGATTGCACGATCACCAAGGGGCGCAGACTGCCAGTATCGAGCGCGCGTTGCAGGCTGGCCAGCACCAGCCGACCGTCGAGATCGACCGCGAGCCGCAGCACCGATTTCGTGTCCGGCGTGCGCTCGGCGATGCGCTGGACGGCGTCATGCTCGGTGGGCGAGATGATCCAGCCATCGGTCTTGCTGGCCTGCATGGCAAGCGCGATCGCTTCGCTGGCACCGCTGGTCAGGATGATCTCGCCATCCCAGCCAAGGGCTCCGGCAATCCGCCCACGAGCATCTTCCAGCGCGGCGCGCGCGGCGCGGCCATCTGCATGCGGAGAAGACGGATTGGCCCAAAGTTCAAGCCCCGCCGCCATGGCCGCGCGCGCCTCGGGTAGCACCGGTGTGGTCGCAGCATGGTCGAGGTAAATCCGCGGGTCGGCCATGGTCCGGGTCAGATCGGGCGGTGAAAGCAACGGTTCATCGCGTTCATCTAGCCGCAGCGCGCCGCAATGCCACGCATTTTGTTGCTTTTTGGAGGTCGGATTGCGTATAGGCCCTGTTCCCTGGCGCGTCGCCAGTCCGATCCGGTGGCGCTTCCCCAGTCATTTTACAGATTTTCCGAAAGTCCCACACCCTATGCCCGCCGTCATCTTTCCCGGTCCCGAAGGCCGCCTCGAGGGGCGCTTCAGCCCTGCCCCCCGCCCCCGCGCACCGGTTGCAATGATCCTGCACCCGCACCCGCAGGGCGGCGGTACGATGAACGACCGGATCACGCAGGCGCTCTACAAGACGTTCGTGCGCCGCGGCTTTGCGACGCTGCGCTTCAACTTCCGCGGCGTCGGTCGCAGCCAGGGCACGTTCGACAATGGTATCGGCGAGCTGTCCGATGCGGCTGCCGCGCTTGACTGGGTGCAAAGCTTCCATCCCGAAGCGCAGACCACCTGGGTCGCAGGCTTCAGCTTCGGCGCGCTGATCGGCATGCAGTTGCTGATGCGGCGTCCTGAGATCCGCGGGTTCATCTCGGTCGCGCCGCCAGCGAACATGTATGATTTCAGCTTCCTCGCCCCCTGCCCCGCCTCGGGCATCATCGTGCAGGGTGCTGCCGATACCGTGGTCACCCCCGGTGCGGTGCAGAAGCTGGTCGACAAGCTGCGCACGCAGAAGCACATCACGATCCATCACGACGAGATCGGCCGCGCCAACCATTTCTTCGAGCACGAACTCGACGATCTGATGCACTCGGTCGACAACTATCTCGACATGCGGCTCGCTCCGGATTCGCCGATCCGCTGATCGCGGACCGGCCTAACCCAGGCTATTGAGGCGCGATCAGCCGACCTTTACGGTCTGCTCGATCGCGCCGAAGATGGTGTGTTCGCGGTCGTCATGAACATCGATGCGCACGACATCGCCATCCTTCAGGAACGGCGTGGTCATCTCGCCGGTGCTGATCTTCTCGACCATCCGCACTTCGGCAAGGCAGCTATAGCCTAAGCCACCTTCCGCAACAGGCCGTCCCGGCCCGCCATCGGCATCGCGGTTCGATACCGTACCCGATCCGATGATCGATCCGGCACGCACCCGGCGGGTCTTGGCGAGATGCGCGATCAGCACGCCAAAGTCGAACGTACAATCGTCCGACGCCACCGCGCGGCCGAACGGCTTGCCGTTCAGGTCCACCATCAAGGTGCGGTGCAGTTTGCCGTCCTGCCAGTAATCGCCCAGCGTGTCGGGGGTTACGAACACCGGCGAGAACGCGCTGGCCGGCTTTGACTGGACAAAGCCAAAGCCCTTGGCCAGTTCGTCGGGGATCAGGTTGCGCAGCGACACATCGTTGACCAGCCCGACCAGTCGGATATAGCCGCGTGCTTCTTCGGGCGTCACGCCCTGCGGCACGTCGCCGGTCACCACGACGATCTCGGCTTCCAGATCGCAGCCCCAGGCTTCGTCCTTGAGTGCAATATCGTCCCGCGCCCCCATCAGGTCGTCCGAGCCGCCCTGATACATCAGCGGATCGGTCCAGAAACTTTCGGGCAGTTCAGCGCCGCGGGCTTTTCGTACGAGTTCGACATGGTTCACATAGGCCGAGCCATCGACCCATTGATAGGCACGCGGAAGGGGCGCTGCGGCATCGTGTTCATGGAAGCGTTCACGCGGGATCGCGGCATGGTCCAGATCGCGCGCCAGCACCTCGAGATAGGGCGCCATGCGGTCCCAGTCGTCGAGCGCCGCCTGCAGCGTGGGGACCAGATGGCTGGCATCGGCATACCAGGCCAGATCGTTCGAGACGACGACCAGTCGACCATCGCGGCCGCTCTTGAGTGATGCAAGCTTCATGGGGTGCGGCTTCCTTTCCGGATGAGGCGTTCACGCGCTCTGACGCGCTGCAATATTGCGCAGCATAGTATCATTTGAAACCGGAATACAAGGTGATTCCGGGACTGTCAGTCATTGCCCAGCGAATCCGCGCGCTGCAGCAACTTGGTCAGCATCGCCGAAAAATCGGCCTGCTCGCGTGGGTCGAGTACCTGGATGACCTGCGTTTCCATCTGCATCGCCAGCGGCATGATCTCGGCATAGAGCGCCCTGCCGGTGTCGGTCAGCGCCAGATGATGCGACCGGCCGTCGCTGATATTGGGTGCCCGCTGAATCAGCGCGCGCTCGCCCAGCGCCTTGGTGGCTCGGTTGACGGCGACCTTGTCCATCCGGGTGGCGGCGACCAGCTCGCGCTGGGTCGCTTCGCCGACATCGCCCAGCACCGCCATCACCCGCCACTCGGCGATCTTCAGCCCGAAGCGGCTGCGATACTCGCGCGCGATCAGGTCGCTGATCGCATTCGATGTGATCGAGATGCGATAGGGCATGAAATCGGCAAGGCGGGTCATGGTTTCGGTCATGGCAGGGGCGACGCTATTCAATGTCCAGTTTGACGCCAAGCCAAATCGTGCGCGGCATGCCGCGCTCGATGAGACCCGGCCCGCTGATGGCCGCCTGCACGGTGGCATCGAACAGGTTCTCGCCGCGCAACTCGACCAGCAGGTTACGGCTGAGCCTCAGCGCCGCACGGGCATCGAGCGTCAGCGCGTCGTCCAGCGACAGCAGCCCGAGATCATCCTCGAACTGAGCCCCGACATAACGCGCGGTGAGATTGATGCCGCTGTCGCTGCCTTGAGGGAACCAGCCGAGCGATCCGGTGGCAAAATGGCGCGGCACCTGTGCGGGCCGCAATCCGTCGATCGCGGCCTGGCCCGGGCCTGCGTTCACCTTGGCGTCGACATAGCTGTAGGCCGCAGCCAGGTTGAAGTCGCCGATGTCGGCACGGGCTTCGATCTCGATGCCCTTGGCCTCGACCGCTTCCAGATTCTGCCGCTGGTTGAAACTGCCCGCCGCCGAGACGAAGCCGACACCGGGAAAGGTGCCGGGACCACGCGCCAGTGTCACGTTGGCGATGGCGTTGTCGAGCCGGTTCCAGAACACCGTCGCGCCGAACTGCAGCGTGAAGATTTCGTAATCCAGCCCCAGTTCGACGCCCTGCAGCCGCTCGGGCGACAGCGCGGCATTGGCTGCAGTCGCGTCCGCACCGACGCGGAATGGCCGGTACAGCTCATTGAGCGTCGGCAGTCGCCAGCCGAGATAGCCGGCCCCGCGCACCGTCAGCAGCGATGCCGCGTCCCAGGCGAAGCCCAGTCGCCCGGTGCCTTCCCAGCCGCTGCGGTCCGCAAAATCGGTGGTGGCAAGCGGCGCTCCGGTCGCCAGCACGGTCTCGCGCAAGCGGCCTTCGGTCAGCGTCCAGCGATCGATCCGTCCGCCGCCGGTGAGCAGCAGATCAGGCGAGGCCTGCCAGCTCGCTTCGGCAAATGCGCCAAAGGTATCGCTCGCCCCGCCAGCGCGCCGCATCCGCGTGGGATCGCCTGCCACGAAGGTGTAGAGTTCGCGTGTTTCGCCCGTGGTGCGACGCCACTCGCCGCCCAGACGCAGCTCGGCGCCATTGCCGATGGTTGGCCGGATTTCGAACCGCGTTCCCAGCCCGGTGGACGGCACGTTGAACTGATCGAGTGTCTGGGTCGCGGTCGACCGGTCGGCGCTGATCGCAGCAAAGCTGCTGGCGAAGCTGCGCACCTGGACATAGGCCAGCGCAGACCACGGCAGCGCGCCGCGACCGACCAGACGGATGCTGGCATCGGCGCCGTCGTTGCTGTTGTCGCTGAAAGCAAAGCCGCGCTCGCGCTGATCGGTGAAGGCGCGCGCACTCGCCTGCAGTTCGGTGTCGGAACCGATCGGCGCAACAAAGCGCAGGTTGACCCCGGCCTGTTCATAGGCCGCTGCCCGGTCGACCGCACCGCGCTGCTGTGCGACCACCGGTACAAAGCCGTCCCCGCGCGCGTATTGCGCGGAAATCGACAAACCGCCTGCGCCGAGCGACTGGGTCGTGCCGACACTGGCCTCAAGCGAGTCGCGGCTGCCATAGGCCAGATCGCCATAGACATTGGACTGGCCGGCGGAAACGCCGGCGCTGTCGAGCTCGATGGTCCCTGCCAGCGCTCCGGGGCCATCGCTGCCGGTGCCGCCGCCGCGGCGCACCCGCACCGCCCCCAGATTGATCGCATCATAGCCGGGGAAGCTGATCCAGCCGCCGAAGGGGTCGCTTTGCGGAACCCCATCGAGCACCAGCAGCGCCCGGCTCGAGGCATTGCCGCCAAGCCCGCGCAGGGTCACGCCCTGGCTGGTGGGGTTGGCGCTGCGGGCGTCGGAGCGGCGAAACTGCTGCAGCCCCGGTACCAGCCGAAGCGCATTCTCCAGCCGCTGGCTGGGCTCGTTGGCAAGCATGTCGGGGGCGATATTGGTAACGCTATACGCGCGGTCTCCCAGCGGAACGTCGAGCGGCTTGCCGACAACCGTGATCAGCGCCTCGGACGCCAAACCCTCGGGCATCTCCTGCGCAACAGCAGGCGATGCGACAAGCGATGCTGAGACGCCCAGGAACACACCTCGATTGTGCGGCCTCACAATCCTCATGCCGGTTTCACCGCATCGGGGTGGGCGGCTGCAAAGGCCGGGATAGTCTGCAACTCGGCATCGATCCGCACCAGCCGCGGATAGGGTGTAAGGTCGAGTTCGAACCGGCGGGCATTGGCCATCTGAGGAACCAGGCACACATCGGTGAGATCCGGCGCAGTGCCACCGAACAGGCCTTTTTGAGGCGCCAGCGTTTCGAGTGCGGCAAAGCCTTCCGCGACCCAGTGGCGGTACCAATCATCGATTACCGACTGGTCCTGTCCCATCTGGGTCTTGAGATATTTGAGCATCCGCAGGTTGTTGAGCGGGTGGATGTCCGCGATGATGATCATCGCCCGGGCAAGGGTCGCAGCGCGTACCGCCGGATCGGCGGGGATCAACAGAGGCTCCGGGCGGGTGGCATCGAGATAGTCGATGATCGCCAACGATTGGGTCAGGTCATGCCCGTCGATGTGCAGCATCGGCACCAGCCCCTGCGGGTTGCGCGCGACATACTCCGGTGCCTTTTGCTGGCTGGTCAGCAGGTCGGTCGCCGCCGCGCGATAGGCTATGCCCTTGAGATTGAGCGCAATGCGCACGCGATAGCTGGCGGACGAGCGCCAGTAATCGAACAGGATGGTGTCAGACATATCGCGCTCCCTTGCGTGGTATCGTGGCCTGCGGGCCGGACCGGGCCGCGCACCATATGAACCGAACGCGGCGATGCAAGGCTTGTTTCCCGCTTGCCGCGCGTTAAGGCGTTTGATCATGCCCGCGTTGCCGACCCTCGTGCTCTTCGCCAAATACCCGGTCCCCGGCTATGCCAAGACCCGGCTGATCCCGGCCCTGGGCCCCGAAGGCGCGGCAAACGTCCACCGTCACCTGACCGAACGCACCGTGGCAACCCTGCTGACATCCGGAGCGCCGGTCGAAATCCGATTTGCCGGCGCAGATGAGCGCGCGTTTCGCGACTGGCTCGGCGATACGCCCGCGCTAGTCGTGCAGGCAGAGGGCGGGCTGACCGAAAGACTGGTCGATGCAGGCCGTGGCAGCCCGCACATCTTTTTTGGTGCGGACACGCCCGATTTGACCACAGGCATCGTGCGCGCGGCGATCGAAGCGCTGTCATCGCACGATGTGGTGATCGGCCCGGCGGAGGACGGAGGCTATTATCTGATCGGCATGACAACGGCGCGTCCGGAACTGATGACCGACATGGCCTGGAGCACGCCTGCGGTCTTCCCCGAGACCATGCGACGGTGCGAGGCTGAGGGGCTGTCGGTCGCGAGGCTTCCCAAGCTCTCGGACTGCGACACACCGGCCGATCTTGCCCGCTGGCCCGATCTGGCGGCGCTGGGATGAGCACCGTCACGCTGATGATCCCCGCGCTCAACGAGGCCAAGGCCCTGCCTGCCACCATCGCCAATGTCGCCGCGATGGATCCCCAGCCTGATGAAATCCTGCTGGTCGATGGCGGCAGCGACGACTCGACCGTCATGCTCGCTGAAGCCGCCGGATGGCGGGTGCTGGTATCGCCGCAGCGCGGGCGCGGGCCTCAGATCAATTTCGGCGTGGATCAGGCGACGAGCGAGCTTGTCTGCATCCTCCACGCCGACAGCCTGCTGCCCCCCGACGCGATTTCGCACGTGCGCGGGGTGCTGGTCGACGAACGGCTGTCGCTTGCAACCTTCCTGCCGATCATCCGCGGAGAAAGGCTGCGCTGGTTCACCACCGCCCACAATTGGTGGAAAACCTATTATCCGGCGATCACCCACCCCCATCTGTTCGTACAAGGCGTGAGGTTGCTGTTCGGCGACCACGCGATGTTCTTTCGCCGCGCCGACTACATCCGCATCGGCGGTATCCCTGCCGATGCCACGATCATGGAAGAAGCCGATCTGTGCATCGGGTTTGCGCGAATCGGAAAGCTGAAGATGACCCGCAAACCGGTCATCACCTCGGACCGGCGAATCGCGGCATGGGGGCCAATCAAGGCGAACTTTATCTATCTCAAGGTGGGGCTGGCCTGGACTTTCGGGATGCGTCACCGGCTGAAGGATATGTACCCCGATATCCGCTAGATTGCTGGATCACGGGCGCTCGGTCACGCAGGCCCGTCTCCGAAAGCGGCAGTGATTTCGCAGTTGCGATAAAATGCATTCGAGGTTATAATTCACACGAATCCTGAACGTCTCTCAAGGAATGGCCATTAAAACTATCAAGACTGCGCTGGCTGCAATCGCCCTGACCGCCATGGTCGGTGCGCCGGTCCTCGCCCAGAGCGCTGCACGCGTTTCGGCTGCCTCATCGGAAGATAGCGAAGCTGAAGGCAGCACCGGCATCATCATCGGTGTCGTTGCTGCTGCGGCGGTTATCGGCGGCATCATCATCATCGCTGACGATGATGAGCCCAACAGCCCCTGATTTTCAGGCGTCCCAGATAACGGAAAAGGCGGCCTTGATGCCGCCTTTTTTGTGCCTGCTCCTTGCAGTCACCGGGCCGCCTCCCACGGGGCAGACTCCCCATGGCTCCCGCTTGCGCGCCGACGCGCTGCGGCGTACCCACTTGGCTTGACGGGACATTCCGTCGCTCAGAAAAGGGGCACGATATGCTCATCATCGAAGGCTGGCTGCATTTCGCACCGGGCGAAATCGACAAGTTTGCCGAAGCCGCTCGCATCATGGTCGAAGCGACGCACGCCGAAGACGGGTGCCTTCACTACAGCTTCTCTCGCGACATGAACAATCCCGATATCCTGCGCATCGCCGAGCGCTGGACCGACGAGGACGCCCTGGCTGCCCATAACCGCTCGCCGCACATGGCCGCCTTTGGTGCCGGCCTTGCGCAGGTTGAGCGGATCGACGCCGACATCCGTCTCTATCAGGGCGATGAAGTCCGCCGTATCATGTAGGGCTTGCAGCGTTTCGCCGCGTCCACCATATCCCGCGCCATGAGCAGACAAGACAGCAGCATGCCGACATGGCATGGCACGACCATCATCGGCATCCGCAAGAACGGCAAGGCTGTGATCGCGGGCGATGGACAGGTTTCCATGGGCCAGACAATCATGAAGCCCAATGCGCGCAAGGTGCGGCGTCTGGGCGATGGATCGGTGATCGGCGGATTTGCCGGGGCCACCGCCGACGCCTTTACCCTGTTCGAGCGGCTCGAAGGCAAGCTCGAGCGGCACTCCGGTCAGTTGATGCGCGCTGCGGTCGAGCTGGCCAAGGACTGGCGCACCGACAAGTATCTGCGCAACCTCGAAGCGATGATGATCGTCGCCGACAAGGACGTGACGCTGATCCTCACCGGCAATGGCGACGTGCTCGAGCCGGTCGATGGCGTCGCGGCGATCGGATCGGGCGGGAACTTCGCGCTCGCTGCTGCCCGCGCGCTGCTGGAATATGAACAGGATGCGGAAGTGATCGCGCGCAAGGCGATGAAGATCGCTGCCGATGTGTGCGTTTACACCAACGATCAGCTGACAATCGAAACCCTCGACACGACTGGCTGACCACTTATGGTCGGGCCGATGAATCTCCAGATGGATCGACGCGCGCTTGTTTCCGGCGGAGCGGCGCTGGCCTTGAGCGGCTGCACCACGATGCGGCCGGGATCGGCGACCAGCATAGCCGCTGCCACCGGATCGCCGATGGCTGGCAGGTGCCTTTCGCGCGTCCAAGCCGATCCTTCTCGGATCATCCGCACCGTTGCGGGCCTTCGTCCGTATCGGCCCTCGGGCTTCGTCGTTCGCGCTGAACGGCTCGGGCAGTCGCTGCTGGTACACAATTACGGTCATGGCGGTGCCGGGATCTCGCTGAGCTGGGGGAGTTCGAGGCTGGCGACCGCGCTTGGCCTCCCCGGCCATTCCGGCCCGGTTGCGGTGATCGGATCAGGGATCATGGGGCTGACCACCGCACGGCTGGTGCAGGAAGCAGGCTATCCCGTCACGATCTACACCGATGCGCTCCCTCCTGGCACCACGTCGAATATCGCGGGTGGGCAGATCTACCCCGCCGGCTATTACGACGACTCGGCGGTTACCGCAGAATGGCGCGGACAGGCGGCCGTCGCAGCGGATTACAGCAGGCGGCGCTTCCAGATCATGGTGGGCGGCGATTACGGCATCCGCTGGCTGCCGACCTATGACCAGAGCCGCAGGACCGCGCCGATCACGCCCGATCCGAGATTTCCGGGTCGCGCCCGGCTCGCCCGCCACGAACATCCCTTTCCGCTCGACAACGTGGTGCGCTACGAAACCATGTATGTCGAGACCGGGCGCTTTATGGAACGGCTGCTGCGCGACATCCGCATCGCCGGCGGAATGGTCGAGGTGCGCCGGTTCTCGTCTCCGGCACAGATCGCCGCACTGCCGGAGAGGCTGGTGTTCAACTGCACCGGCCTGGGCGCAGCCGCGCTGTTTGGCGACAGCGAGCTCGTGCCGGTGCGTGGCCAGCTAGCGGTGCTGATCCCCCAGCCCGATATTCATTATGCTTATTCACTCAACGCCGGATACATGTTCCCGCGCGCTGACGGGATCCTGCTCGGCGGGACCTTCGAGCGCGGAGAATATCTGGCTGATCCCCAGCCGCAGGACATTGCCGATATCGTCAAATCGCATCGCGCGCTGATGGCGGGATGGCGCTGTGCTTGAAGCCGGTGCGGGCAGACCCCAATTTGTGTCGCGACACGTTCCTTACATAGAAGACCCCGAATGACAGACATGCTAACCCCCAAATCCATCGTTGCCGCGCTCGATGAGCACATCATCGGCCAGCAGGACGCCAAGCGCGCGGTCGCCGTGGCGCTGCGCAACCGCTGGCGCCGCCAGCGCCTGCCTGCCGAATTGCGCGACGAGGTGACGCCCAAGAACATCCTGATGATTGGCCCCACGGGTTGCGGCAAGACCGAGATTTCGCGCCGGCTGGCAAAGCTTGCCGATGCCCCGTTCATCAAGATCGAGGCGACCAAGTTCACCGAAGTCGGCTATGTCGGGCGAGATGTCGATCAGATCGCGCGCGATCTGGTAGAGGACGCCGTGCGGCTGGAAAAGGACCGCAGGCGCGAAAAAGTGCGCGAGGCAGCATCAGAAGCGGCGATGGAGCGGCTGCTCAATGCGCTTGTCGGCGACAATGCCAGCGAGGCGACGCGGCAGAGCTTCCGCCAGCGCATCACCGACAACCACATGAACGATACCGAAGTCGAGATCGAGGTCGAGGCCGGATCCAACATGCCGATGGAAATTCCCGGCATGGGGGGCCAGGTCGGCATGATCAACCTAAGCGACATGATGGGCAAGGCGTTTGGCCAGAAGCGCACCAAGCCGCGCAAGATGCGGCTCGCCGACGCCTGGGACAAGCTGATCGAGGAAGAAGCCGAAAAGCGCATGGACCAGGACGATGTCGCCAGGGTCGCACTCGCCGATGCCGAAGCCAACGGCATCGTGTTCCTCGACGAAATCGACAAGATCGCGGTGTCAGACGTACGCGGCGGATCGGTGAGCCGCGAAGGCGTCCAGCGCGATCTGCTGCCGCTGATCGAGGGCACGACGGTGGCCACCAAATACGGCCCGATGAAGACCGACCATGTGCTGTTCATTGCCTCGGGTGCGTTCCACATCGCCAAGCCCAGCGACATGCTGCCCGAGCTTCAGGGCCGCCTGCCGATCCGGGTCGAACTGAAGGCGCTGAGCGAGGAAGATTTCTATCACATCCTCACCCAGACCAAGGCCAATCTGGCAGAGCAGTACACCGCGCTGCTGGGCACCGAGGAGCTGACACTCGACTTTACCGAAGATGCGCTGCGCGAAGTTGCCCGCATCGCCGCGTCGGTTAACGAGAGCGTCGAAAACATCGGCGCACGGCGGCTGCAGACGGTCATGGAAAAGTTGCTGGAAGAAATCAGTTTCGGGGCCGAGGACCATCGCGGCGAGACGATCTCCATTGATGCTGCCTATGTGCAACAGCAGCTCAGCGGCATCGCCAAGAACACTGACTTAAGCAAATACGTGCTCTAAGTATTTAACCCCGTGTTGGTTTTATGGTTAAAGTTTCCTTTACTCCCGGAGTGCTAAAAACACGCTGGGGTTTTGGGAGCCAGGCGAATGCTGCAGCGGTTATGGATGGACATGTGGGTTTATGCCCGCACTTCTCCGAAAAAGCTGTCGTCCGGCCTCGGCGCCAGCCGGACTGCCGAGCATTCGTTTCAACTCGCCCAGTTCATGCACGCGAGCAGAGGCTCGGTCGCGCTCTGGCCGCCGTTCATTGCGGTCATCGCGCTGGTCACGTATTTTAGCTGGGGCGATACCGGTAGCTACTGGGCGATAGCCGGTGCGGTCTGTATCTTTGTCGCGGTTTCGGGATTTTGCGCGGTACATTTCAAGGCCCTGGATCTTTCGGAGAGCGACGCAGCGTTCGACACCCAGCTGACTGCGCTCGCGAAATGGTTCCGGTGGGCAGTCATTCTCGCCGCAATCGGCTGGTCGGTCATCTGTTATGCGCTGCTGCTGTCATCCAACCCCCACAATACAAGCTTCGCGCTCGTTCTGGCGGTGGGCGTGATCGCCATTGGCGCATTGGGGTCGTTGAGCCTGCCGACCACGAACCTGATCTGGCTCAGCGTGTCCGGGGTCGGGCTCGTGGTGGCAACCGCGTTGACCAACACCCATGTATCGCCGCTTCATTTTGCCGGCCTGTTCATCTACCTCGCTACATTTTGGCGGACGAACATCCTCATCTGGAATCACTTCGCAGAGTCCATCATCCAGGCCAGGATGCTGGCAGAAGCCCGCGAAAAGCAGCTTGTTCTGGAACATGATCAGCTCAAGACCAAGGTGGAGGTTGACCTTCGAGCCCAGCAGATGCTGGCCGAACAACGCCAGCGCCACGATCAGCAATGGCGCAGTGGCATGGCCAGCCTTGCCGGCGCATTCGAGCAATCCGTGTTGCAGACTGTCGACAGCCTCAGCGATGCTCTTGGCATGCTGGCGCGCTACACAGAAGCCTTGCGGGAAATCGGCGAGCAAACCGGGGACAGCGCCGCCATGGTCACCGCGCGGGCGAACAGCGTGGGACAATCGGTCGAGAATGTTGCCAGCGCGGCAAGCCAGTTGACGCAGTCCGCCCGATCCATTGCATCCCAAATCGACGACCAGCACAGCGCCGCCACCCTGGCCCGCGCGCTGTCGCAGGAAGGCAGCGAAGCGGTCGGGGCGCTGGCCTTGCAAGCCGCCAAGGTCTCGCAGATCGCCACGCTGATCGAGGAAATCGCCTCGCAAACCAACTTGCTCGCGCTCAACGCCACCATCGAAGCGGCGCGCGCGGGCGAAGCCGGGCGCGGCTTTGCCGTCGTGGCTCACGAGGTCAAGCAGCTCGCCGGACAGACCCGCGGTGCGATCAATTCTGTTGGCCAGACCGTCAGCGGCATCCGGACACGGATGACGCTGGCAGAGACCACGATCGATTCGATCGCGGGCCAGATCGACCTTGTCAGCCAAGGCGCTGGTCATATCGCCAAGGTCATCGCCGAACAGAGCGAAGCAACGCTTGGAATCAACACCCACGCCCAGCAGGTGGCAAGCGACGCCCGATCAATGGAGGATACCGCCCGCACCGTGAGCCAGAATGCCAAACGGGTGAAATCCATGTCGGACGACATGCGCGAGGTCACGACACGGCTGGAAGACCAGGCCAGCGCGCTGCGCCACGCCAGCGCGGCCTTCCTCGATCAACTCAAGGCTGCCTGACGCGCGCTGCAGGACATTCGGCGCTGAGATGCTGGGCAAGCGCAGCCGGGCGCGCTAGTATCGCCGCGACACGCGCACTTTCATGCCGTGTTCATCCCGGCTTGGCCACCACGCGGCCTTTCGGGAAGGCTTTCCCCAGACGCAGGCGCCAATGCACCATACGACAAGAAACTGCACATCGTTGATCGCATCGCTGACCGCACGCATGATGGCTGTTTGCGCGCTGCTGATGCTCGCTGTTCAGCCAGTATCGGCGCAATCGATCCTGCGCGACGCAGAGACCGAAGCGCTGCTCGCCGAAATGTCCCGCGACCTGATTATCGCAGCAGGGCTGCTGCCCTCCAACGTCAATGTCGTGGTGATCAACGACCGCAGCATCAACGCCTTTGTCGCCGGGACGCAGGATGTCTATCTCCATAGCGGGCTGATCGAGGCGGCGGGCAATGTGAACGAAGTCCAGGGGGTGATCGCGCACGAACTCGGGCATATCGCGCTGGGCCATTCGATCACCCGGTCGGAGAGCGCGTCAAAGGCGAGCAAGATCACCATCCTGTCGTTGCTGCTGGGCATCGCTGCGATGGCCGCCGGCGCGGGCGAAGCTGGCATGGGGATCATGGGCGCAGGCCAGCAGGCCGCGCTTGGCAAGTTCCTGGCGCATACCCGCGGCGAGGAAGCCGGGGCCGACGTCGCGGGAGCGAAATATCTCTCCGAGGCCGGGTTGACCGGCAAGGGGTCGATCAACTTCTTCAAACGCTTGCAGAACCTCGAGTTTCGTCTCGCGATACCGCAGGAGGACAGCTACAACCGCTCGCATCCGCTTTCGGGCGAGCGCATCACGCTGCTGCAGGAAATCTACGAGAACGATCCCGCCTACAACAAACCGATCGATCCTGCGCTTGAAGCGCGGTTCCAGCGGGTAAAGGCCAAACTGGTCGGCTATGTCGCCGATCCGCCTGAGACACTGCGCGATTACCCCGAAACCGACCAGAGCGTACCCGGGCGCTATGCCCGCGCTTATGCCTGGCACAAGAGCGCCTATCCTGAAAAGGCGCTGGAAGAAGTTCGCTCGCTACTGGCCGAGGCGCCAGACGACCCGTATTTTCTTGAAATCTACGGCCAGATCCTGCTCGAATCCGGCCGGCCCCAGGAAGCGCTGGCGCCGCTGCAGAAGGCCGTTGCCAATACCAATGCCCAGTCATTGATCGCAGGTGTCTACGGCCATGCGTTGATTGCCACTGAAGACCCGGCCAATCTGCCCGAGGCAGAACGCGTGCTGCGCGCTTCGCTGGCGCGCGATGCAGGTAACCCGTTTGCCTGGTATCAGCTGGGTGTCGTCTATGAAAGCCGCGGAGACCGGCCGCGTGCGGCGCTCGCCAGCGCGGAACGCTATGTGTTGCAGGGCAACGCGCCGCTGGCCCTGCGCAGCGCAGAGGAGGCGATGATCGGGCTTCCGCAAGGAAGCGCCGACTTCATCCGCGCACAGGATATTGCCATTCTTGCCCGCGACGCAGTTGAACGCCAGTCGCGGCGCCGTTAAGCGTCAGATCGCTGATAGATGTTTTCCATCAACCAAAGGCCCGCCATGACATCACCGACCCCAACCTCCGGCGAGGCCAAATCAAGGAACTGGCTGTTCATGGCTGTTGCTGCCTTCCTCACCATCGCGGCCGGAATCGGCACCTTCATGTGGCAGAGCGGCGGCCTTACGGCACCGGCCACCGGGGAAGCGGGGACCGACGCCAATGCCGCAGCAGCTGCTGCAGGATTCGATACCAAGGACAAGGCCGCGATCGAGGCGATCGTGCGCGCCTATATCCTGGAAAACCCCGAGATTATCCCCGAGGCGATGCAGCGGCTGCAGGGCAAGCAGGCCTCCAAGCGCATTGCAGCGGTGCGCAGCGAGGTCGAAACACCCTTTGCCGCCTCTTATGCCGGCAATCCCGATGGCGATGTCGTGCTGGTGGAGTATTCGGACTTCGCGTGCGGTTTCTGCCGCCAGAGCGTGAGCGACGTGACCCGGCTGGTGAACGAGGACAAGAACCTCAAGATCGTGTTCCACGAGCTTCCCATCCTTTCCGACGAAAGCCGGGTCGCCGCGGCATGGGGGATGGCGGCAGCACGGCAAAACAAGTATTTCGCTTTCTACAAGGCCATGTTCGGTGCCGGCCGCCCCAGCCAGGCGACGATCGAGCAGGCTGCCAGGACCGCCGGGCTGGATATGGCCGCAGCCCGCAGCTTCGTTGCCACCAAGCAGGCAGACAAGGTGATCAACGACAATATCCGCATCGCGCAGCAGCTTGAGTTCAGCGGAACGCCGAGCTGGGTCGTGGGCAACAAGGTTCTCAACGGCGCGGTGGGCTATGACGAGCTGAAAGCTGCGATCGACGAAGCCCGCGCTGCAAAGACAGCCGCAGGCTGAGGCTCGTGATGACCCGGCGATGCGCGCTGGCGCTCGCGGCAGCTGCCAGCGCCACCGCGCTGCCCGCGGTCGCCAGACCGGCGGTCGAGCAGAGCGCGGCACTCAGCGACCTGCGTGCTTCGGACCTGCGGGTGCTCTCGGTCGGCTACCGCCTCGCCGCCGCCAACGCGCCGTTCTGTCGCACGACCGAGAACGCCGCCGGCCTGACGCTCCACCATATCGGCCAATATCCCGATGCGGCCGCAGCCAGGGCCTCGTTCGGGTTTGCCCGGGATTACACGGTGCTCGCGCTGGTTAGCGATGGTCCCGCAGCGCGAGCGGGGCTCCGCGCCGATGATGCGGTGGTGACGTTGAATGGTGAGCCTTTTGCCCCCTCCCCGGCCGATCTTGCCGCGATCGACCAGCCTGTGGCCTATCGCCCGGTCGCGTGGGCAGACGCGAAGCTGCGCGCGGCGTTGGACGAAGGGCCTATCATCCTGACCCTGCTGCGCGATGGCCAGGTGCTCGACGCCACCATCACCGGGACACCAGCCTGCCGCAGCCGCTTCGAATTGCGCCCCAGCGACGGTTATGGCGCATCGGCCGATGGCGACATTGTCGGCATCACCAGCGCGATGCTGGGCTTCATGACCGATGACGACGAACTCGCCGCAATCCTGGCGCACGAAATGGCGCACAATCTGCTCGAGCACCGCCGCCGGCTGAACGAGGCGGGAATCCAGCGCGGGCTGCTGCAGCAACTGGGCCGCAACGCCAGGCTGACGCTGGCGACCGAGATCGAGGCGGACCGCCTGTCGATCTGGCTAATGGCGAATGCGGGATATGATCCGGCAGGCGCGGTCCGCTTTTGGACGCGCTATGGCAAGCAGCGCGGCAAGGGCATCTTCTCGGCCCCGACGCACTATCGCTGGAAGAAGCGGGTGGACCTGTTCGAGGCAGAGATCGCGAAGGTTGCGGTCGCGCCGCGCGATCCACGCGGCTGGTATCCGCCGCTTCTGGCCTCGCCATCAAAGCCCCTCGAATAGTCTCCACGATGATACCAAAGAGGGTTTGTTCCTCGCCTCACCGCGTGGATCGCTACGTTTCGCCGTAATTCTCGAGTCGCTTCGGGAACTGAACCCATCGCCGAATAGTCTCCGGGGGACAGGGATGATCCATTTCCTCAAGGAGCAACTCAATGCATTTTCATGGCAAGTCCGCAGGCATCCGCATGGCTGTCGTCGCGATGGCTCTCTCGGCTTCGACAGCAGTTCTGGCACAGGAGTCGCAACCCCTTCAAGCCGATGTCATGGCGCAGGGCGAGCAGCTGCCCGATCCCGCAACGATGACCGAAGGGCCGGAGATCAAGGGCGTACTGACCGCGCGTCAGGGCGACCGCATCCAGGTCCAGACGGCAGATGGCGCTCGCACCATCCTCCACGTCAATGACCAGACCCGCGTACGCGCGACCGGCGGACTGTTGGGCGCGAGCCGCACCACTCTCGACACCGGCGCTCTGCTCAACGGTTTGCCGCTGACGATCAAGACGCTGCAGTCGGGCGACGCCCTGCTGGCGAGCCAGATCACCTTCAAGAACACCGATTTCAAGACTGCATCGATGATCCGCACCGGCACCTCGCAACAGTTTGCAGAGCAGTCGGCTGCGACAGAGGCGCTGCGCGGGCGTATGGGCGATATCGACCAGTATAACGTCAAGGCGACGACCAATGTCTATTTCGACACTGCCACGGCGCAACTGAGCGAGGAAGCCAAGGCGCAGCTTTGCACCGCTGCAGGCTCGGCCGAACAGATGGACAATGCGCTGATGCTGGTCGTGGGCTATACCGATGCCGATGGCGATCAGGAGTTCAACCAGCAGCTCAGCGAAAAGCGGGCTGCCAGCGTGATCAACTATCTGCAGCAGACGTGCAAGTGGAAGCCCTATCGCATGCTGACCCCCGCGGGCATGGCGGAGGCTGATCCTGTGGCCGATAACATGACCGAGGAAGGCAAGGCGCAGAACAGGCGTGTCGCGGTGAACATTCTGGTCAGCAAGGCTGTCGACGGACTGTACGCCGAAAATTCCTCCCGCTGAAGGGACCACGGGGGGGTGATACCGTCGATGACGGTGACACCCTCCCCGCCCGATGCCTCCCCTCCCTTTATTTCAGGCGAGGGTTTTTTGGCTTAGGCCGCCTCGGCTGCCCTGACGTACATCGAGTTGAGCGGCCGGGCCATGACGCGGCGGAGCATAGGCTCGAAGAACTCGAGCGGTTCGCTGGCATAATCCGGGTCGAATGCAGCCTGGTCATATTTCTCGCAGAACTCCGCACAGGCATCGAAATGGGGCGACCCACGGAAGGCCTCGCGCAGGTTGCGGTCACCCCCGATATAGTGGAAATAATAATAGCCCTGGAATGCGCCGTGATTGGCGCAGATCCAGTGAAGCTCCTCGGACACGAACGGCTTGATGATGGCGGCGGCGACATCAGGGTGGTTGTAGCTTCCCAGCGTGTCGCCGATGTCATGGAGCAGTGCCATCACGACATATGGCTCGTCGCGGCCATCGCGGTGCGCGCGGGTTGCAGTCTGCAGGCTGTGCTGCATCCGGTCGATGGGGAAACCGCCGAAATCGCCGTCGAGCAACCTCAGATGCGCCAGCACCCGATCCGCGAGGCCCCCCGCGAATTCGCGGTACTGGCCGGCGATGATCGCCCAGTCTTGCTGCGTGCCGTTGGTCATCGCGGTGAACTTGGCCCGGTCTTCGGCTGCAAGGGTATCGATGGTGTCGCTCATGAGCGCGGATCCTCTCATCATGATTGGGGTGAAGCGTAACCCAGCGCCGGACATGATGCAAAAAAATGTGAATCCACAAAACCCGAACCCGAAAACCCGGGGCCAAAAAATTGTGGGGCTGCGGCACGAATCCGGCTAAGCCGTGTTCCCTATGGCGATGCTGCCCTTCAAGCCGACACCGTTCTTTGCCAACAAGAACCGGGCCTTCTGGAACCTGCAGACCTTGGGCTGGGCGGGAGCGCTTGCGCTGCGCGGCATATCGGGGCTGGCCAATGGCCAGCCGATCTCGTTTCTGGTGCCGATCATCATCGCGACGATCACCGGCTATTCGATCTCGCTGGTGATGGGTGTGATCTACCAGACGCTGATCGACCGAAAACCGCTGATCACCTGGGGTGTGACGCTGATCGTGCTGCTGACGGGGTCGGCACTTTTCGCGTTTGTCGATGCCTGGGTGGCGACGCTCTATCGGCCGGGAAGCGTCAGCAACTTCACCGCGATCCTGCTCGGCGCCTTTTACCTCGATCTCACGCTGCTGGGCGCATGGTCGGCGCTGTATTACGCGATCAACTTCTTTTTGCGGATCGAAGAACAGCAGGACCAGATGCTGCGGCTGGAAAACCAGGCGACGAGCGCCCAGCTGGCTATGCTGCGGTATCAGCTCAACCCGCATTTCCTGTTCAATACCTTGAACAGCATTTCCACCCTCGTGCTGCTCAAGCAGACAGAGCCCGCCAATGCGATGCTCTCGCGGCTGTCGTCGTTCCTGCGCTATACGCTGGCCAACGAGCCCACTGCGCGGGTTACGCTGGCGCAGGAGGTGGAGACGCTCAAGCTCTATCTCGATATCGAGAAGATGCGCTTCGAAGAGCGACTGCGCGCCCATTTCGACGTCGAACCAAATGCCGCAAACGCACTGCTACCGTCACTGCTCTTGCAACCTCTGGTGGAGAACGCCATAAAATATGCTGTGACGCCGAAAGAGGATGGCGCCGACATCACGATTTCGGCGCAACTCATCGGACCTCTGCTGCGTATCACCGTAACCGACACAGGGCCCGGATTGAAGAAGCAAGGCACTACGGCCAATGCGTCAACCGGGGTCGGACTGGCGAATATCAGGGACAGGCTGTCCCAGGCATATGACAACAATCACCGGTTTGAGACACGATCATCACCCGGGGGCGGCTATAGCGTGATTATCGAAATTCCGTTTGAAACACGCGAACAAAGGCAATTACAGGCATGACCATCCGCACCATCCTGATCGATGACGAGAAACTCGCCATTCAGGGAATGCAGCTCCGGCTGGAAAAGTTTGACGATATCGAGATCATCGACACCTGCCTCAACGGGCGCGAGGCGATCCGCAAGATCAAGACCCTGAAGCCCGATCTGGTGTTTCTGGACATCCAGATGCCCGGTTTCGACGGCTTCTCGGTGGTCAAGGGCATCATGGACATCGAACCGCCTCTGGTCGTGTTCTGCACGGCCTATTCCGAACATGCGGTCAAGGCATTCGAAGCTCAGGCTGTCGACTATCTGCTCAAGCCGGTCGATGACGTGCGGCTTGCCGATGCGATCGACCGGATCCGCGAGCGCATCCGGGACAAGAAGGGCCGAGAAGAGGCTGACAAGCTGATGAACGTGCTGAACGAGGTCGCCCCCGATGCGGTTGAGGCTCTCGATCTTGGCGAGGACGACGATTCAGCCGCTTCCAACCGCTACGAAAAGCTGATCAACATCAAGGATCGCGGCCAGATCTTCCGCGTCGATGTGGACACCATCGAGCGGATCGACGCGGCGGGCGACTATATGTGCATCTACACCGGAGACAATTCGCTGATCCTGCGCGAGACGATGAAGGATCTGGAAAAGCGGCTCGACCCGCGCAACTTCCAGCGGGTGCACCGCTCGACCATCGTCAATCTGGGTCTGGTCCGCCAGGTCAAGCCGCACACCAATGGCGAATGCTTCCTGGTGCTCGAATCGGGCGCCCAGGTGAAAGTGTCGCGCAGCTATCGCGATGTTGTCGCCCGGTTCGTTCACTGATCGATGGATCATGCCACCCCCAATCTGCCTTCGCGCAGCTTCGACCAGACGGAGAGTTTCTACGCCGGTCTGGGCTTCGAGCGGAAATGGCGGGACGAGGGGTGGCTGATTCTGGCACGCGGTGGATTGACGCTGGAATTCTTTCCACATGCCCAGCTTGACCCTGCAACAAGCTGGTTCAGCTGCTGTCTGCGGCTGGATGATCTTGACGACTTTGTCGACCAGATTGTCAAAGCAGGGATTGCCGAAGCGACCGAAGGCTGGCCGCGCCTGCATCGCCCCAAGGTGGAACCTTCGGGAGAACGGATCGGCTATCTGATTGATGGGGATGGCACGCTGCTGCGGCTCATAGCGAATCCTCCCGCGATCTGATCGTCTCCACTGCCCGCATTCAGCGGCGCCTGGCGAAGAAATCCTTCAGCAATGCCGAGGCCTCCGCTTCGCCAACCCCTGCATAGACCTCGGGCTTGTGTAGCACCGTGGACTGCTGGAACAATCTGGCGCCGTGTTCCACCGCCCCGCCCTTGGGGTCGCTGGCGGCATAATGCAGCCGTTCGATCCTGGCATGCGAGATCGCGCCGGCGCACATGGCGCATGGCTCCAGGGTCACCCACATTTCGCATCCGGTCAGCCGGTCGCTTCCCAGAGCGGCGCAGGCTGCGCGGATCGCCATGATTTCGGCATGCGCGGTGGGATCGTGCAGCGCCCGCGGCTGGTTATGGCCCTGGCCGATCACCCTGCCCTGCCGGACAACGACCGCGCCCACCGGGACCTCACCCAGCGACGCGGCCAGCTTTGCAAGGTCAAGCGCCTGCGCGGCAAATCTGCGGGCGTTATCCAGCGTCATGACCGTGCCCCTAACCCCATCACTGTTGCCCTGTCAGCAATATTCGCGCATAGAAGCGCGACAGGCCGCGGCAAAGGTTGACTTGGGCACGCTCTGACGCTAACCGCCGCTGCTTCATAAACACAACGTTTCATCAGGATTCTTACACCATGTCGCGGATTTGCGAACTGACCGGCAAGGGCCGGATGGTGGGCCACAATGTGTCCCACGCCAACAACAAGACCAAGCGCGTTTTTCTGCCCAATCTGCAGAACGTGACGCTGATGAGCGAAAAGCTCGATCGCAGCTTCAAGCTTCGCGTTTCGACCGCAGGCCTGCGCTCGGTCGAACATGTCGGTGGCTTGGACAACTGGTTGATCAAGACCAGCGAAGAAAAGCTCTCGGCCCGCGCTGCCAAGATCAAGCGCGAACTGCACAAGGCTGCGGCCTGATCATGGCCCGCCAGCGCGTCTTGCTGATCGCAAGCGCGCTGGGCCTCGCCACTGTGTCGCACCCCGCCTTGGCAGGGTCGCGCACCACGGCGGAAGTGCTGTATTCCGAGAATGCCGAGGAACGTGCCTTTCAGGAGCGCACGGGCTTTAGCGATGCGGTCATCCTCCGCGATGGCACCATCTATCTGTCCGGCATTGTGGTTGGCGGTGAAGCCGATGAGGCCGCGTTCAACCGCGCCTATCGGCGGATCAGCGACATCCTGATCCGCGCAGGATCGAGCTGGGAAGACGTCGTCGACGTGACCAGCTACCACACCGATATCGACAAGCAGATCGGGCCGATGTCCGCGGTGCAGAAGCAATATCTGGCGCCGCCGTTCCCTGCGTGGACGGCCATTCAGGTGAGCCGCCTCTATTCCCCCGGTGGCAGGACCGAGATCAAGATCGTGGCGAAGCGCGCGCCTCGCTGAACTCGAATTTCAGCAGCAGACTGCGCTGGACGAACAGGAAATTGTCGTCCGAGATGATCCAGACGATCGTCCTGCCGCCTTCCTGCTCGACCGAAATCCCTTCCATATTATCCACTGGAAAGGGCGGCTCCAGCGTGGCGATGATCCTGGGGGTCACCAGCCTTCCCGGAACGATCGACGCTGCATCGATGATCCCTATCTTGGCGCTCACGCCGCTCAGGAAACTGAAGCGCCGGTGCAGCGCCAGCAGCCGCCCATCGGGCAAGGCGGTGATATCCGTCATGCGATACCCCTCTGGCGAGCGATACGCGAACGGCTGGGGCCTGGCGCCTGACTCCACCGGGTCGCCGGGGAAGATCAAACCCGCCGTGACACCGGGACGCACCGTGTGCGACTCCGCGAAAACAACGAAGCTTCCGTCGGCGCGGCGCAGGATCGCCTCTGCTCCGCCATTGTCGGGCCAGTCTGCCATGGCCGGGGGACGCGCCGTCGCTTCGGCCCGCGCAAATCCGGGCGAATAGCGCCGGATGCGATGGCGCTGCTCAAAGCCGACCCAGAACCTGCCGCTCACGGGATCGTGCGTCAGGCTCTCCGAATCCTGATCGTATTTGGTGCTGCGTTCCCCCTTTCGGACCGGAAGCGGAGCGATGAAGCTGTCGTGCGCCACAGAGCCTTCCCGGACCGTAAAGCCAGCGAGGATCGCTGCATCGCTGAGCGCCAGAAGCCTGCCACCGCCCAATGCGTGCAATGCGGAGAACCCCCCGAAATCACTGTTGTCGCTCTCGAGTTCCCAGCCATCGACCAGGGTCAAGGTCCCGCTGCCCAGCCGATGTGGCAGCGGCGGCAGATCAAGCGGTCGTTTGAGCACGATCTGCTGGCTGGTGTTGGGCGGCAGGGGCGAATCGGCGACGAACACGCCGGTGCCCAGAAAGAACAGCAGCGACGTCAGCGCCAGCGTGCGGCGCACCCTCACGCGGCACCCGGGGAATATTCAGGCGATTGCGACGACAGCGACACGGGGATCACTCCGCCGCCAGCGGACCTTCGGTGAATTGCAAGCTGGAAAGGCGTGCATACAGCCCGCTACGCGCCGACAGCTCGTCATGCGTGCCCTGCTCGACAATCGCGCCATCGCTCATCACGATGATCCTGTCGGCCGACCGGATCGTTGCCAGCCGGTGCGCGATCACCAGGGTCGTGCGTCCCTGCATCAGCCGCTCGAGAGCATCCTGCACCAGTTTCTCGCTTTCGGCATCAAGAGCAGATGTGGCTTCGTCGAGAAGGAGAATGGGCGCATTGCGCAGCAATGCCCGCGCGATCGAAATCCGCTGGCGCTGCCCACCGGAAAGCCGTGCTCCCCCCTCGCCCATATAGCTGTCGAGACCCTCGGGCAGCTTGCGCAGGAACTCTTCCGCATTGGCCGCGCGAGCCGCATCCCAGATCTGCTCATCGGTGGCGGTCCAGTTGCCATAGCGCAGATTGTCACGTGCGCTGGCCGCGAACAGCACGCTGTCCTGCGGGACGAAAGCCATCCGCTGGCGAATCGCTTCAGGATCGGCCGATGGCAGCGCCACGCCATCGATCCGGACCGACCCGGCCTGGGGATCGTAGAAGCGCTGTGCCAGTTGGAACAGGGTGGACTTGCCTGCCCCCGATGGCCCGACGATTGCCACCGTCTCGCCCGGCGTCACCTGCAGCGAGAAGTCCTTCAACGCCAGGGTCTCGGGCCGGGTGGGATAGGCGAAGCTGACGTTCTGGAAACTGATCTGTCCGCGCGGCGGCACCGGCAGCACGATAGGGTTGGCAGGCGCGCGGATCTCGGGCTGCTCGTTGAGCAGTTCGTTGAGCCGCCCGGCGGCACCGCCTGCGCGCAGCAGATCGCCATAGACCTCGGTCAGCGCGCCAAAAGCGCCGGCCACCAGACCGCCGGTGAGCACGAATGCCGCGATATCGCCGCCCGAAAGCCGGCCTTCGATCACGTCAACCGCGCCCTGCCACATGATCATGGTGATCGCGCCGAAAATCAGGGTGATGACCACGGCGGTCAGGCTGGCGCGCAGCGTGATACGGCGACGTGCGGTGGCAAAGGTGTTTTCGACTGCCTCGCCGAAGCGGTCCGCCTCGCGGTTTTCCTGACCAAAGGCCTGGACGATCTTCATCGCGGCGAGCACCTCGGTGATCGTGGCACCGACATTGGCGACGCGGTCTTGGCTGGAACGCGCCACCTTCTCGAGCTTGCGGCCGATAAAGACTATCGGGAGCACGATCACCGGAATCCCCAGGAGCAACATGCCCGTCAGCTTGGGCGCGAGCGAAAACAGATAGGCGATGCCGCCGATGCCCACCACAAGGTTGCGCAGCGCCACCGAGACGGTGGTTCCCACCACCTGTTCCACGATGGCGGTGTCCGATGTCATCCGCGAGGCGATTTCGGAAGGGCGGTTGGTCTCGAAAAAGCTGGGTGCCAGACGCAGAAGGTTGCGCTGCACGGCCAGCCGGATATCGGCGACAACGCGCTCGCCCAGCCATGACACGAAATAGAAGCGCAATGCGGTCGAGAGGCCCAGCACGAAGGTGATCATGAACAGATAGCGGAACCAGCGGCCAATATCCTCGGCGCTGCCCCCTGCATCGAAACCGCGGTCGATGACCATCTTGAAGCCTGCAGGAATTGCCAGCGTCGCACCTGCTGCCACCGCCAATGCCAGCATGGCGCAGGCGATCTGCCTGGGATAGGCCGAAGCGAAGCGCATGATCATAGCCAGATTGCCGATCTGGCGCGGATTGCCGCGCTTGCCCTTGATCGAAGCGCTGTCGTCGGCGGCAGCCGCCAATGATGCGCCCGGCTGCTCCGGGACAGCCGCGTCAGGGGCGGGTGAAATATGTGTTTGCGCCATGGCAGAGCGCCTAGCAGGCCTGCCCACTCCACTCAACGATTCTCGCAGCGCGCAGAGCTCCTTGCGCGCCGACCGCCGCATGAGATTTTACCGGCAGCAGCGCACTGCAACCGATACGTTAACCCAGCTGTGTGACACTGATGTGAGGCAACCTCGCGACCAGGTCGCGCGTATTTGGCTTGTATTTTTATTGGTGCAGCGCAACATTGCTGGACGAGAGGCCTCCGGACAGAGACGCACCAAGCGGACACGGCGGTTTGCAGGGGAATTACATGCTTTATCACGCTTATGAACTACAGCGCTCGTTTCTGTCGAGCGCGAGCGCCATCGCAACCATGGGCGCGAACATGCTCAACAGCCCGCTGAACCCGATGACCTATTGGGGCGGCCAGCCGATCATGGCGTCCGCACTCGAGGTTTTCGCGCACGCATCGGCACTTTATGGCAAGCCTTCCTTTGGTATCGAGACAGTCGAGATCGATGGTGTCGCCAGCGCCGTGACCGAAGGGGTCGTGCTTGAACGCCCGTTCGGCAACCTGCTGCGATTCCGCCATGAGAAGCTGCCCGAAGATGCGCCGCGGCTGCTGATCGTCGCGCCGATGTCTGGCCATTACGCCACCTTGCTGCGCGGCACTGTCGCGCGGATGATCCCCCGTCATGAGGTCTACATCACCGATTGGGCCGATGCCCGCGACGTGTTGCTGAGCGAGGGTCGGTTCGATCTCGACGATTACATCGATTACCTGGTCGGCTTTCTCGAGCATATCGGCCCAGGTGCGCACATGCTCGCCGTGTGTCAGCCTTCGGTGCCCAGCTTCGCAGCAGCAGCGCTGATGTCTGCCGACCAGCACCCATGCCGCCCCAAGACGCTGACGATGATGGGTGGACCGATCGACACGCGCGAAGCACCGACCGCGGTCAACACCATGGCGACCAAGCGCCCGCTGGCCTGGTTCGAGCACAATGTCATCGCCAAGGTTCCGTTCCAGTACAAGGGTGCGGGCCGCAAGGTCTATCCCGGCTTCATGCAGCTCACCGGGTTCATGTCGATGAACCTTGGCAACCACATGATGAGCCATTGGGAGATGTTCAAACACCTCGTCACCGGCGACGACGAAAGCGCCGAGGCAACCAAGGAATTCTACGACGAATACCGATCGGTCTGCGACATGACCGCGGAATTCTATCTGCAGACGGTGGAAAACGTCTTCCAGACGCATAGCCTGCCCAAGGGCGAATTCATGCACCGCGGCAAGCGGATCGATCCTGGCGCCATAACCGACATCGCGATGCTCGCGATCGAGGGAGAACGCGACGATATCAGCGGACTGGGACAGACGCGCGCTGCGCTGACGCTTGCGCCCAAACTGCCCAAATCCAAGAAGAAGTATCTGATGGCCGAAAAGGTCGGCCATTACGGCATCTTCAACGGCAGCAAGTGGCGCGAGCGGATCGCCCCGGTGGTCGAGGACTGGATCGCCTCGCACAATTGAGTGGTTACCCGGGCGGCGAGCGGGTTGTTTGCCCCTTGCCGCCCTGCCTCCTCCCCCGTATCGGGCGCGAATGATTAACCTCAAGACCGTTCGCGTCGAGCGCTTTGCCGTCGATGGCAGCTTCATCATCAGCCGTGGTGCCAAGACCGATGTCGATGTCGTCTATTGCGAGGTCACCGATGGCACGCACGTCGGCTGCGGAGAAGGCACGCCGATCTATTATGAGGGCGAGACCGCAGAGCTGTGCGCCGAGGCGATCGAGACCAGAGCGCGCCAGAACCGCCCGCTGCTGCGGGAGGACCTTCTCCAGACCATGATGGAAGGCGCCGCGCGCAACGCGCTGGACGCGGCCTTGTGGGACCTTGAGGTGCGCGCCACCGGGACGCCATTGTGGAAGCTTGCCGGGCTTCCCGCGCCAAGGCCGCTGGTGACGGCGTTCACCATCTCGCTCAACGACCCGGACACCATGAAGGCTGATGCGGCCAAGGCTGCGGCCCGCGGCTACCCGTTGCTCAAGCTGAAGCTGAACGGCAACGACGATCTGCTGCGTGTCGCGGCGGTCCGCACCGGAGCCCCCCATGCCCGCCTGATCATCGATGCAAACGAGGCCTGGGCGGATATCGACCTGCAGGAAATGACGGCGGCCCTGAAAAGTCTGGGTGTCGAACTGATCGAACAGCCGGTGGGAGCCGGGCTGGAAGACTCTTTGGAATCGGTGGCCACCTCGCTTCCATTCTGCGCCGACGAAAGCTGTCACGTCGCCGAGGATATCGACCGGATCGCCGGCAGCTTCCACGCCGTCAACATCAAACTGGACAAGGCCGGCGGACTGACCGAAGCGCTCCGGCTCAGCGACGCTGCCAAGGCCCGCGGCCTCAAGACGATGGTCGGCTGCATGCTTTCGACCAGCCTGGGCATTCACCCGGCATTTCATCTCGCGCAGACTGCCGATTGGGTCGACCTCGATGGCCCCGCGCTGCTGGCGCATGACCGCGAAGGAGGCTTCAACTTCTCCCGCGGAACGATCAGCCTGCCCGGATAAAAAAAAGCCGCCTGACCCATATGGGTCAGGCGGCGATCATGACGGCTACCGCCTGCGCGGTGCTCGGCAAGCCATCAAAGCGTGGTTTCGACGTGCTTGCCGTCAAGATCCTTGGCATTCATCGTGCCGCCAAACATCAGCTTGAGCTTGCCGACCAGCGACATGTCGGCCTCCCAAATCTCGATGTCGGTCGGGTCGAACCGCAGCATGACGAGGTCGGGATCGGACTTGCCCTGTTCGTACCAGGCTTCGACCGAATTCGACCAGAACTTGTCGATGATTGCCGGATTGTTGTCGATCGTCAGCGTGCCGGCAATGCAGGCGAAAAGCTTGTGCCCCTCGCCGACATATTGCGCCATCGCGTCGTTGGTCGAGGTCAGGCCTTCGGCAAGCCGGCTGGAGCGTGATCCGTAAAACCAGATCGGACCGCGGCGGTCGTCGAACTGCGCGGTCATCGGCATGCTGTGTGCCGCTTGCGCGGGCAGACCGAGCATCAGAAACGGGCTGGATTCGAGTGCGCTCCAGAATGCGTCGAGTGACTCGGCAGTATTGGACTGGTTGGCGGGATCAGACATCAGACAAGCTCCTGTAGGTTACAAAGGAGGTTACGACCGGGCTACGATGTCGTTCCAGCTATGGGGCTCGTCGGAGGCAACAAAAACCCCGCCCCAGCGCACAGGCTGAAGCGGGGTATTGCGATGTAAACGGCAGGAACGGTCAGAAGACTTCGAACAGGCCTGCTGCGCCCATGCCACCACCGACGCACATGGTGACGACGACATATTTCGCGCCGCGACGCTTGCCTTCGATCAGCGCATGGCCGGTGCAACGGGCGCCGGTCATGCCATAGGGGTGACCGATAGAGATCGAGCCGCCATTGACGTTGAGCAGTTCGTCAGGAATGCCCAGCACGTCCTGGCAGTACAGCACCTGCACCGCGAACGCCTCGTTCAATTCCCACAGGCCGATATCGTCCATCTTCAGGCCGAAGCGCTTGAGCAGCTGAGGCACGGCGAAAACCGGGCCGATGCCCATTTCGTCGGGCTGGGTGCCTGCGGCGGCCATGCCGACATAGCGGCCCAGCGGCTGCAGTCCCTTCTGCTCGGCAATCTTGGCTTCCATGATCACGCACGACGAGGCACCGTCCGACAGCTGGCTGGCATTGCCTGCGGTGATGTTCATGCCCGGACCCATGACCGGCTGCAGACCCTTCAGGCCCTCCAGCGTGGTGTCGGCGCGGTTGCCTTCGTCCTTGGTCACCTCGACATCGGTCATCGTGACCTCACCGGTTTCCTTGTTCTTGAACGCCATCTTCGCCTTTACGGGAATGATCTCGTCATCGAACTTGCCTGCAGCCTGGGCAGCGGCAGTGCGCATCTGCGAGCGATAGGCATATTCGTCCTGGCGATCGCGGCTGATGTTGTAGCGCTTGGCGACGGTTTCGGCGGTCTGCAGCATCGGCATGTACACGTCGTTGTGCATCGCCAGCAGTTCCGGATCGGGCGCGACGCGCATTTCGGGGGTCTGCACCATCGAGATCGATTCGACCCCGCCGGCAACCACGATATCCATGCGGTCGACGATGATCTGCTTGGCCGCAGTCGCGATCGACATCACGCCCGAAGAGCACTGACGGTCGATCGACATCCCGGCCACCGTGACGGGAAGACCCGCACGCAGGGCTGCGGTACGGCCGATGGTGTGCTGGACACCCTGCTGCAGAGCGGCGCCGTAGACGACGTCGTCGACTTCTCCACCCTCGATGCCTGCGCGCTCGACTGCTGCGCGGATCGAATGGGCGGCCAGCGTCGGCGACGGCGTGGCGTTGAACCCGCCGCGATAGGCCTTGCCGATCGGAGTGCGGGCGGTGGAAACGATAACTGCATCACGCATGGAAATTCTCCCTTGTCGAGCGGCGGGCACAAGTCACCCGGCGCCGGTCAATCACACAAAAAACTGGCTGATCCACTCGGCGATCACGGCGGGCTTGTCCTCGCCTTCGATCTCGACGGTGAATTCGAGCGTCTGCTGCCACTGGCCGGGGCGCTTTTCATCGAGTTCGAGCAGCTTGAAATGGCCGCGCACGCGCTTGCCTGAGCGAACGGGTGCCAGGAAGCGGACCTTGTTGCCGCCGTAGTTGACGCCCATCTTGACGCCGTCGACACGCGGGCAATCGGACTTGGCCATCAGCACCGGGAACAACGACAGGGTCAGGAACCCATGCGCGATGGTGCCGCCGAACGGCGTCATCTTTGCCATTTCCTCGTTCACATGGATGAACTGATGGTCGCCGGTGGCATCGGCAAACTTGTTGATCATCTCCTGATCGACCAGCAGCCATTCCGAAGTGCCCAGGGTCTGGCCGACCATACCCTGCATCTCCTGCGCGGAAATTGCGCTCATATATGCTCTCCTGTAGATGGTTCGGCGGTCGCCCTGCTGACAACTTGCCGAATGGAACTCGCGTCTTTTGGCGCTTTTCCGGGCTCGATACAAGGCCCGAGAGCACGCCGCTACGGCATTCGTGGTGTGCACCCCGCTTTACGCAAACGGAAAGGTCTGGCCACGTCGCGACTCGCGTGATCAGTTCGGTCCCTTGACCTTCACTGCAAAGCCCCCCTCGGGATAGGGAAGCACCATCCGGCCGTCAGGCGCGGCGGTAAACGTCGTCTGTGTCGGATAGGCAAACTCGAACCCTTCGGCATTGAACCGCTCGAGGATGGCAAGGCCGATCCGGTGGCGTGCCTCGAACACTTCATCGAAGTTGCTGCTCATGATGTCGAAATCGAGCTCGAAATCGATCGAGCTGTCCCCGAAACCGACAAAGCCGCAGCGGATGAACACACCGCCGGCCTCCTCGACCAGCTCGCGCACAATTTCTGGTACCAGCCGCGCGCGCTCGGGCCGGGTCTGGTAAATCAATCCGATCATATAGCGCGTCCGGCGGCGATTGAGGCGGGTATAGTTGATGATCTGCTTCGACAGCAAATTGGTATTCGATATGATTATCTCTTCGCCGGTAATCGAGCGCAGCCGCGCACTTTTGAGCCCGATCTGCTCGACCGTCGCGGTGGTGGTGTCGAACCCGATCGTCTCGCCGCGCTTGAAGGGCTTGTCGAATATGATGGAAAGCGCAGCGAACAGGTCGGAGAAAATGCCCTGCGCCGCAAGGCCGATGGCGATTCCGCCGATGCCCAGGCCCGCGATAAGACCGGTGACGTTGACGCCCAGATTGTCGAGCACCATGATCGAGGCGATGGCGAACAGCACCACCGTCACCAGCAGGCGGATCAGCGACATGGCATTGGCCAGCGTCTCGCTGCCGGCATCGTCGCTCACCGTCGCGCGGCGTTCGATCATCCCGAGAATGATTTCGCGCGCCCAGATCGCGACCTGGAAAACGCTCGCGACGGTAAACAGGAAGCTCACCGCCTGGACGATACCGCCCGGCGCCTCGGAAAACCCGACCACCAGACGCACCGCGACCATCATCAGGAAATAATGTTTGGTCTTGGATAAAGTGCGCGCAATGATGGCCGCCAGCGACAGTCGGTCCTCCTGGCGCTCGGCGTAGATCCGGGCGCGAAGCTGCAGATAGGCAAGGACCAGATAGATCGCGGTGCCGACCCCGGCGGCGATCGCAATCTCCACGGCGTGGTCGTTGAACCATCGCCAGAGTCCGCTAAGCCTGCGCTCGACATCTTCTGCCGTGATCGGGTCAACGAGGACGGGGCCGTTTCCAGCAGGCGCTTTGGTGGTCATTCCCGGCAGTTAGGCAACGATTTCGGCTCATGCAACCCATGCGGCGGCTTTACCATCCGCCAACGGACGAAAGGCCGCCTCCTTGCGACGCCGCGCGAGATAGGTATCGAGCCCTATCTGCAAGGCGATGAGCATGTAGATAAACGGCTGGAACGCGATGCCGACGAACAGCGACCCTATCATGTAGATGATCTGCCCGTTCTGGAGCGCCAACGCCAAGGGCACCACCCAGTCCTCGTCGAGCCTGTTTCGCTTGCGATGAATCCGCTGAACCACCTCCATGCGCCAGATCCCGCCCAGATGAATGATCAGCCACAATGCCAGCCCGACAAAACCCTGTTCACCCAGCATTTCGAAATAGCTCGAATGATAGGCGCGGCCGGAATCGGTGATTTCCTGCTTCTCGATCTGGGTGTTCGGGCCATCGCCCGTTGCCGCCACGGTATCGAATTTCACCTTGTTCTGGAGATAGGCCTCGAAGCCGCCGCCCAGCGGGTTGGACTGGACGTAATTCCAGGTCCACGCCCAAACCGCGACACGGGTCGATGCTGACTGGTCTGACTTATACTCGCCGATTGTCGCCATGCGATCGCTGTAGCTTTGCGGCAGAAACGGCACCGCCACCAGCGCCAGCGCGGCCGCCACGCCTGCATAAAGAAAGCGGTAGCGCACAAAACGCAGCATCAGCACCGACAAGACGCCGATACACACCAGGCCGGTGCGGGCCTGCGTCCCCACCGGAATCAGCAGGCAGGCAAAGACCAGCGCATAGGCGAACCCCCTCACCTTCCAGTCTGGCGGAAACACCGTGCCGAACCTGGCCAGCCACAGGATGAGAGGAATGATGCAGATTGCCACGGTCGAGATGATGGATCCCTCGTACAGCCCGCTATTATCGTCGATCAGCAGGCGCATGACGCCATAGCCACCCCCGCCTGAAGCCAGGGTCTTGATACCCCCGGTAATGATGATCGAGCTGGCGCAGAGCACCATCATCAGCGCCAACGCCTCGATGCGCAGCTTGGTGCGCAGCGTCAGCGGCAGGAACATTGCGAAGATCAGCGCCTTCCACACCCATGCCCATTTGCCTGCCGCCTCGATCGGGAAGTCCGCGACACTCGTGGTATAGGCGCAATAGGCGAACAGCAAAGCCATCACGCCCTGACGGAAGGAGACCCTGATGTCGCGCTTGTCATCCGCTATCAGCCAGCCAAGAAAGGCCAGGCCGAAGACGATCAGCGACACCGGCACTGCATTGAGCATCCAGTAGCTCAGCCGCTGGGGCGCTACGATATCGACATAGGCATAAGCCAGAACGAAAATGAAAGGGCGCTTGAAGCCAAGGGCGAGGAACGCCATCAGAAAGCCGACAAAGGCCAGATCACGCATCGGTATCGCCTTTGCGGGCAACGCGCGCGCCCGTGCCGAAGAACCCGCTGGGCGTGTCGTCCCTGGCTGGCGGATCTTCCTTGTCGAGATCGGCGCGCCACACCAGGCGCCACGCCGCGAGCGCGACAAGCAGATGGGAGACCGCAATGGCAAAATTATCGACCATTCGTTCCGGTCCTGTAGCCCCTTTTGCGCGAGCGACTATGCACCGGGCGCATCCAAGTCTAAAGCCATAACCGCAATGGGTTGACGCGGCGTTAAACCTTTTGCGCCATAGGTTTGGCCGCCATGACCCGGATACTCCACATTCTCGACCACAGCCTGCCACTGCACAGCGGCTATGCTTTCCGGACCCGCGCCATTCTCAAGGCGCAGCAGCGATCCGGGCTGGAGGTGCGCGGCGTCACCAGTATCCGCCACCAGGCTTCACTACCCAAAGGGGCAGCTGTCGAGCCAGTCGAAGTGCACGACGGACTGACCTTTCACCGCACGATGGAGAGCGTGTCAGGTCCGCCTGGCCTGCGCGAATGGCGCGATATCGCCTCGCTCGCGCGCGCGGCCGAGGCAGCCTGCGCGATCTGGAAACCCGATATCCTGCACGCCCATTCCCCCGCACTCGACGGGCTCGCCGCGATCAGGGTCGGCAGGAAGCTGGGCCTGCCGGTCATGTATGAAATCCGCGCCTTCTGGGAAGATGCAGCGGTCGGCAATGGCACGGGGACGCAAGGATCGCCGAAATATTGGCTCACGCGGCAGATGGAAAACCGCGTGGTGGCAGGCGCGGACGCGGTTGCCGTCATCTGCGAAGGCCTGCGCGCCGACCTGATATCGCGCGGCTTTCCCGCGTCGAAGATCATGGTGTCACCCAATGGCGTCGACATGGAGATGTTCGGCACGCCGGTGCCCGCTGACCCTGCGCGCGCACAGGCGCTGGGTCTGGCTGGCAAGACGGTGATCGGCTTTATCGGCAGCTTCTATCCCTATGAGGGCCTGGATGATCTGATCGCAGCCATGCCGCTGCTGCTCGAGCGCAACCCCGACATACGGCTGCTGCTGGTTGGCGGAGGCCCGGCGGAAGAGGCATTGCGTGCGCAGGTAACCGCATCATCGGCCGCGCACGCCATCTGCTTTGCAGGCCGCGTGCCGCATCACGAGGTCGAACATTATTACAGCCTGATCGATATCCTGGCCTATCCCCGCAAGGCCATGCGGCTCACCGAGACGGTCACCCCGCTCAAGCCGCTCGAGGCGATGGCGCAGGGACGGCTGGTGGCGGCGTCCGATGTGGGCGGCCATCGCGAGCTGATCACCGATGGCGTGACCGGAACCTTGTTCGCTCCCGACGATCCGGCAGCCATCGCCCGGTCGCTCGCCGATCTGGTCGCCGCGCGGGACAGCTGGGACACCCGGCGCGAGGCAGCGCGGGCCTTTGTCGCCGAGGAACGCAACTGGGCCCGCAATGTCGAACGTTATCAACCCGTTTACCAACGCATGCTAGACATTCGGGCAGGCACGAGCATTTGCAACGCCGCCTGATCAGGGCGCAGCTACAGGTTTGACCATGACGAGCGACACGCACGACGACGCGACGGATGACGGCACGATGGCCGGAGCGCCCATGCCTGTCCGCTATTCCAGTGCGATCGCCGTGGGCGGCGGGCTGGCAGCGGCCGTCGGAAGCAGCTTCATTCCCATGAACGCCATCGAGGGCTTCGTCAGCGCTTATGGCATCGCCGAACTGCTGCCTGCGGCAGCGCCGCCTCTGGGCACCACGGCCCGACTGGCATTGAGCACGGGCATAGGAACTTTGACTGCAGGGGCGCTGCTTGCGCTGCTGCCGCGCGGGGAGAACGACGCTATGGGGTATGAAACTGCCGTGAAGACGGATGCGGCTGACACAGCGGCCGCAAGCGATGCAGCGCCGGCGCGCGGTGCGGGCGTATCCAAGCTGGCGGGATGGTTACGGACCTTGCGGTTCGGCAAGGCCGAAACACAGGAGGACGAGGTCACCGACTTCGCCGATCTCAACCGCCTACGCATGCGCATGGCCGACCAGCATCCCGATGCTCCCGTCCGTGCGCCGATCATGGCAAACAGTGATCTTGGCGTCCCCTTCGACAGCCCCGCCGCGACCGAAGAACCCGCAGCAGATGACACAGCGATCAGCTCAAGCCCCGAGGCACAGCCGCTTCACCTCGATGCCAGCATGACTTTCGTGCCTCCGGCTGATCCGCTGGCATCGCCTGTCGGCGTGCGCGCCCCCTCGATGCGGTTCGCGCAACCGGCAGAAGAATTGCCTTCGCTCGATGAAGCGATCGAGGAATGTGAACCGGTCGCCGAGCAGGTTTCAGAGTCAGGCCTGCCTAAGGCCGACGCGCCCACGCCCAGCCTGGACCCGGCCGATCACGCTGATCTGGCGCAGGTGGCGATACCCGAACTGCTCGATCGCCTTGAACGCGGTCTTGCGCGTCGACGCGAATTTGCCCGCGGGACGCCGGTCGACGCTGGCCGTCAGCCGGTCCATATCGCGGCGGTGTCGCCCTTGCAGACCCATGGGTTTGCAGAAGCGCCCCATCAGGCACAGGAGGAAACCCCATCCCGCTTCCGGCTGCGCATGGCTCCGGCGGCCGCGAGTTTCGCCGAAGCCGGAGAGCATAGCGAAGATGCCGCCTCGCGGATCACACATCCGCAAGACCACTTCGAACTCGAAGCTCCGGCAGTGGGGTCACAGCCTGGGCAGGAAGATAGCCAAGCCGCCGTAACGGCCGAAGAAACTCCAGCTGTTCCTGCTCCCCCAGCCGATGAGGATATGGACGTTGCCCTTCGCGATGCTCTGGCAACGCTGCGCCAGCTTTCGGACCGCCAGCGCAACGCCTGAGCTACGGTCACACGCACAGAAAAGGGGGCGGCGTATCGCTACGCCGCCCCCTTTTCTATATCCCACCGAGGCTGTCGGGTTACTTGCCCGGAGCCTTCTGGAACGATCCGTACTGTTCGTTGCCAACGAAGCCCAGCTTGGTGACGCCGCTGCGCTTGATCACCACCAGAACCTCATCGACGATCTGGTAGCGGGCACGCGCATCGGGCTGGAACTGCAGTTCCGGCTCGGGATCCATGTTGCGCGTCTGCGCCAGGATACCTGCAAGCTGGCTCTGCGACACCGGCGTACCATTCCACGAAAGGGTATCGTTGGTGTCGACGATCAGCTTGTTCTTCACCGGTTCGATGACCACCTCGGGAGGTGTCGGGCTATCGACCGGCAAATCGATCTTCACCGCATGGGTCTGGACCGGGATGGTGATGATGAACATGATGAGGAGCACGAGCATGACGTCGATCAACGGCGTCGTGTTCATCTCCATCATCGGCTCGCCATCATCGCTGCCGCC
>JBKBTF010000085.1:0-9823 GCA_046291395.1 Blastomonas sp.
AGCGAGATCGCGCCAATGAAAACGATGTGCGCCTCGCTTCCCCTCCACCCCCGACCTTCGGTCGGCGGTCCCCCTCCCCGAGACAAGCTCGGGGAGGATTTGAGCAACGGCTTCACCCTCATCGAACTGATGGTCGTATTGTTCATTATCGGCCTGGTCGCGGGCGCCGTCGTGCTCTCGCTACCTGGCGACAGCGCGGCGCTCTCCGAAGATGCCGACCGGTTTGCCGCCCGCGTTGCAGCGGCGCGCGACGAGGCTGTGGTCAGCGCGAGGCCGATTGCGGTGTGGATCGCGCCGTCGGGCTATGGCTTCGATGCGCGGCAGGACCGGCAATGGGTGCCCTTGAACGCGCGCACGCTCGCCAACCGCGACTGGAAGCCCGGGACGGTGGCCCGGATCGAAGGGCAGGCGGCAGAGGATGTCACCCCCATGGCCGTCGATCCGGCGAACGCTGCGCCCTTGCGCGCGCGCTTCTGGTTCGACAGCACGGGCCTGCCCAATGCGCCGGTGACAGTCTTGCTATCGCGCGGCGCGAACAGTGACAGGATCATCATCAGCGCCACCGGGGAGGTTGGCCGCCCCCGCTGACTGCCCGAAATAATTACCGCCAGCGGAGATTGTCGCGATTGAGCTGGTCCAGCCGGGTGACCCCCATCAGCTTCATGCCGCGCTCGATCTCTCCGCGCAGATTGGCAAGCGTCCGCTCGACCCCACGTTGGCCTCCGGCGGCAAGCGCATAGAGATACAGCCGCCCGCCCGAACACGCCTTCGCGCCAACGCTGAGTGCTTTCAGCACGTGCGTGCCCCGCGTGATGCCGCCGTCGCAGATCACCTCGATCCTGTCTCCCACCGCATCGACGATCTCGGCGAGCTGGTCGAACGGCGCGCGGCTGCCATCGAGCTGCCGGCCGCCATGGTTCGAGACCATGATCGCGGTGGCCCCGATCGCGACCGCGCGGCGCGCGTCCTCGACGCTCATGATCCCCTTGAGGCAGAACGGGCCGCCCCATTGCTTGCGGATGTCTTCGGCCATCGCCCAGTCCATCTGCTGGTCGAGCATGGTGTTGAAATAGTCCGCGACCGAGATCGCCGCACTGGTGCCCGCAGCGATATGGCTTTCGAGATTGGGCAGCGAGAAGCGCTCGCGCCCCAGATAGTTGAGCGACCAGCGCGGATGGGTGGCAAAGCTCATCGCCGATCCTGGGGTCAGCCGCGGAGGAGAGGTGAAGCCGGTGTGCAGGCAGCGCTCGCGCTTGCCCGAGACGATGGTGTCCACAGTAAGCGCGAGGGCATCGAACTTCGCGGCCTTGGCCGCCTGGATCAGCGCGGCGTTCAACCCCTTGTCCTTGTGGACATAAAGCTGGAACATCTTCGGACTGGAGATGCTGTCGCCTATCTCGGCGAGGCTGACCGTGGCGAGCGAGGAGATGCCGAAAAAGGTGTTGAACTTCTGCGCGGCTGCCCCGACCGCCTTCTCGCCGCGCCAATGGAAAAGCCGCTGCAGAGCGGTGGGCGAGAGGAACAAAGGCATATCGATCTTGCGGCCCATCAGCGTGGTCGACATGTCGATATCGGCGACCCCGGCCAGCACGTTGGGGACGAGGTCGCACTCTTCATACGCCGTCGTATTGCGATTGCGGGTCACTTCATCGTCAGCGGCGCCGTCGATATAGTGGAACACCGGATAGGGCAGCTTGCGGAACGCCAGGTCGCGGAAATCATCGACCGTATGGCAATCGGCCAGCCGCCGAACCGGAAAACGTCGCATTGGTGTGTGCCCTTAACTGTCAGTTCCTCCCCGGAACGGAGAGGGGGACCGCGAAGCGGCGGAGGGGAAATCGGATTGCGTATCCGATCAGACACGTCACCCGGACGCTTCCCCTCTGTCCCGCCTGCGGCGATCCACCTCCCCTAAAGGGGGAGGAATTCGAAGCAAGTCACTTCATGCTCGAAGGCTCGGGCGCTACGGGATATTTGCAACCGCGCTGGTGGCCGATGCCCTTGAGGAAGCTGCGCCGCACGACGCCCGCATACACCGCAGCGTTATAGCGACGCTCCTGCGCGGCGGCGCCGGATATCTCGCGGATCACGCCGCGGAACGGAATGATCGAATTGACGATCAGGCCGCCGACCTTGCCGGCCGTATCCTTGCGCTTGTCGTCCCGGGTTTGTTCATACGGTATATCGAGGTCCTCACCGAGGACCGCGTCCATGTCGCCAATCGCGCTGCGGATCTGGGCACAGGTCTTGAGACCGACCAGCGAATAGGGCTTGTCCTGAATGGCGATCAGGTTTTCCGGAATATCCTTCTTGTCGATGCCGACGTCCTGCACCGGCTGGGTAACCACGTCCTCCGCGACCTGCTCGGTCGAGCGCGGACGGTTCGTCGCCTGGCTCTGCGCGGTCGCGGGGAGGGCGGTGCCAATACAGGCAAGGCCGACAAGAACGGTAAAGGTGCGGTGCATGGCTGGGTCCCCTGTAGGCATTATCAATATCGGCGCCGTTGCTGCGCATACGCATGGGTGAGAAAAACGATGCGCTGCCTCATAAGCGTGCCGCGCTGAAGGTGTCGCATTGCGAGGGGTCGCCGGTGCTCAGGCCTTTCTTCAGCCATGCCATGCGCTGGGCGGATGTGCCATGGGTGAAGCTTTCGGGGACGGGCCTGCGCCCCGCAGCCTTTTGCAGCGTGTCGTCGCCGATCGCACTGGCGGCGGTGAGGCCTTCCTCGATATCGCCCGGCTCCATGCGGTCGCGATTGCGCGCTGCCCAGACCCCTGCATAGCAGTCTGCCTCCAGCTCCATGCGGACCTGCAGTTGATTGCCTTCGGCTTCGCCGGCGGTGCGCTGGGCGCGGCGGACATCGGCAGAGCGCCCGGTGATGGTCTGGATATGGTGTCCGACCTCATGCGCGATGACATAGGCCTGGGCAAAATCGCCCGCCGCGCCAAAGCGTGAGGCAAGCTCGTCGAAGAAACTGGTGTCGAGATAGATGCCGTTGTCGGCAGGGCAGTAGAACGGACCCATCGCGCTTTGCGCCGCGCCGCAACCAGACTGGCCGTTGCGGTCATAAAAGGTCAAAGTTGCGGGCTGATAGCTTTGCCCCTGCGCCTTGAAAAGCTGAGCCCAGGTGTCCTCGGTGCTGGCTAGCACCTGGCAGCTGAACTTGCTCTTCTCGTCGACCGCGCAGCTTTGCGCCGCATCTTGCCCTCCGGCCTGAGTCTGCACCGGCGCACCGCCGGTCATCCCTCCACCCTGTAGCAGCTCCATCGGGTTCACGCCGAACACCAGGGCCGCGATGCCAAGGATGATGATGGTGCCGATCCCCATCTTGCCGCCGCCGATGGGAAAGCGCGGACCGCCGCCCCCGCCCCCGCGCTGATCGGAGACATTGTCGGAGGTGCGATAGTCGTCGAGCTTCATGGTCCGGATGGTTCCTGTCCTGCCTGGAGCAATGCTTACGCCCAGCAGGCCAATTTGGCAGCACCGTTTTTTCACGCCAATTGCGTTATGGTGCGCTGCGGCATAGGGTCGCTGCCAAAGCGCGCAGGGGCGCGCCAACAAACAAGGACGTAGCAATGCCGGGCACTCATGAGGCGCTGGATACCCATTCCGCAGCGGTTCCGCTGCCGGAAACCGTGGCGCTGGTGCTGCAGGGCGGAGGCGCGCTCGGTTCCTATCAGGCCGGCGTGTTCAGCGAACTCGTGCGCCAGAATGTGCGGATCGACTGGGTCGCCGGAATCTCGATCGGCGCGATCAACTGCGCGATCATTGCGGGTAACGAGCCCGATGTGGCGTGCACGCGGCTGCGCGAATTCTGGGAGCTGGTGACGTCCGGCACTGTGGATTTCATGCTCGGCGATGCGGACTATTGGCGCGAGGTGAATCATTATGCCGGTGCCGCTATGGCAACGACTTTCGGCGTTCCGGGGTTTTATCGCCCGCATCTGTTGCCGCCCTTTTACGCCTGGCCGGGGACGCCCGCTGCGGTCAGCATGTATGATACCACCCCGATGATCGAGACATTGAACCGGTTCATCGACTGGGACCGCCTGAACAACGGTCCGATGCGGTTTTCGGTCGGCGCAGTGAACGTCGAATCGGGCAATTTCTATTATTTCGACACGCAGGACCCGCACGGCCCGCAGGTTATCGATGCGCGCCACATCATGGCATCGGGTGCGCTGCCTCCCGGGTTTGCACCGGTGGAGATCAACGGCAAGCATTACTGGGACGGCGGCCTCGTCAGCAACACGCCTTTGGCCTATGTGCTCGACAACCAGACGAGCGACATGCTGGCCTTCCAGGTCGACCTGTTCCCGGCGCGCGGGGAACTTCCCACCAAGTTTGCCGATGTGATGAGCCGCGAAAAGGACATCCGCTATTCCAGCCGCACCCGGCAGGTGACCGATTATTATCTCAAGCTGCGCAGGGAGCACGAGGCGCTGCGCAACGTGCTGGCGATGCTGCCGCCAGACATGCGGACCGACCCCGATGTCGAGCGCATGCGGGCGCTGGTGGAGGACAATGCGGTCAACATCGTCCACCTGATCTACAATGTGCAAAGATGGGAAAGCGGCATGCGCGACTTCGAGTTTTCGCGCGCCACCATGGACATGCACTGGGACCAGGGCATCGCGGCGGTGCAGGCGGTGATGAAACGCGGCGATCTGCTCGCCCAGAACATCATGAACGGCAAGACGGCAGCGTTCGATCTGGCGCCGCATAGCTGACCGGATCGCCGACATACCGACCGATGGAAAGGGGAGTGAGCATGGCTTTCAGGACCGGAACGGGAGCTGCCCTGGCCGCCCTGGTGCTGTGCACCGCAGCCCAGGGGCAAAACTGGCAGGATATCGCGACCCCGGGGGACGCCCAACGGCTTGCGCAGCGCGACGCAGCTTTCGCCGCCGCGCTGGCCGAGGTGCGTGCGTCGGAATATGCAAGCGAACTCGACAGGGACGGCTTGCTTTACGATCCCGAAAAACAGCTCGACAGTCCGCTGCCACCCGAGGGGCGGTATCTGTGCGCAACGCACAAGCTGGGCGGCCGATACCTGGCGTTCGTCGCCTATCCCGATTTCCTCTGCGCGATTTACGGCAGCGGCAAGACCCGTCAGTTCGTCAAGCTCACCGGATCGCAGCGCCCGGTCGGATATATCCATGCCGATACCAGGCGCAGCGGCGTGTTTCTGGGATCGCTGATGCTGGGCGATGACGAAACCCTGGTGCCTTATGGGGAGGACAAGGCACGCGACATGGCCGGCACGGTGGAGCGCATCGGCCAGGATCGCTGGCGTATCGTGTTTCCGAATCCCTATTACGAATCCACCCTCGACATCATCGATCTGCGTCCGGTCGGCTGACCCGCTTCGCCGAAGAACGGCGTGCACTGCTGCCTAAAAGCATTGGCGTATTGCGATCAAGCCGTTAGCCTGCTGCCCAAACATATGTCTGGGGAGACAATCATGCCGGTCGCATCCTTTTTCGCGCGCACCTTTGTGGCATCCGCACTGGCGCTTGCGGTTGCCATGCCCGCTCAGGCGCAGGATACCATCCGCGCCGATATCGCCGCCGACTTGCCCGGCCTGATGGAAATCTACCGCGATCTGCACGCCAACCCTGAGCTCAGCTTCCAGGAGGTCAAGACCGCCGCCAAACTCGCCGCAGAAGCGCGCAGACTGGGCTTCGAGGTGACCGAAGGCGTCGGCAGGACCGGCGTGGTCGCGGTGATGAAGAACGGCGCGGGCCCTGTGGTGATGCTGCGCGCCGACATGGACGGGCTGCCGGTGGTCGAGCAGACCGGGCTCCCTTTTGCGAGCAAGGTGCGCGCGATGAGCCCGGCGGGGATCGAGACCGGGGTGATGCACGCCTGCGGCCACGATACCCACATGACCGGCTGGGTCGCCACCGCGCGGCAGCTGGTCAAGCGCAAGGCCGAATGGTCGGGCACGCTGGTGATGATCCTGCAACCGGCAGAAGAGATCGGCTCGGGCGCGCTGGCAATGCTGGAAGACGGCCTCTACACGCGCTTTCCCAAGCCGAAATACGTGCTGGGCTTCCATGACGCGGCGCAGGCGCCCGCAGGCTTCATCGGCTATACGCCGGGCTTCGCGCTCGCCAATGTCGACAGCGTCGATATCAAGGTTAAGGGGCTCGGCGGCCACGGCGCCTATCCGCAATCGACCAAGGACCCGATCGTGCTCGGCGCGCGGATCGTTACCACGCTGCAGACCCTGGTCAGCCGCGAGCTCGATCCGCAGGACGCCGCAGTCGTCACCGTCGGCAGCTTCCAGGCGGGCGCCAAGCACAACATCATCTCGGACGAGGCGACCTTGCTGCTGACCGTACGAAGCTATTCGGACGAGACACGCGCCAAAATCCTCGACGGCATCAAGCGGATTGCCAAGGGTGAGGCGATCGCTGCCGGGATACCCGACGACAAGATGCCCGAGGTAACGATGAGCGACACCTTCACGCCCGCCGTCTACAACAGCCCGGATTTCACCCGCGAGACCGCGGAAATGTTGAAGGCCCGTTTCGGCGAACGGCGCGTCGCGCAGGTGGCGCCCTCGATGGGCGGCGAGGACTTCAGCCGCTTCTATCGCGCGGACCCGGACAACATCACCAGCCTGATCTTCTGGGTCGGCGGGGTACCGCTGGCCGAATATAACAAGGCCAAGAAGGAAGGCATCGAAATGCCTTCGCTGCACAGCCCGTTCTGGGCACCCGAGGCCGATACCGTCATCGCCACCGCGGCCGAAGCGATGACCGCGATGACGCTCAAGCTGATGGCGATGGCGCCCTGATCAGATCAGCTGCGGCTGGCGCTCGGTCGCCCGGCTGCCGACGCCGGGCAGGTTGAGCGCGGACACCATTTCGCGCAGCTCCTGCCGCGCGATGATGTGGCTGGTGCCGAGGTCGGCGAGGTGACCCTTGTCGAGCAATGTGAGCCCGGAGGGGAACAGCTCGCGATAGACCACGCGCTCTGACAGGCCCTGCACATAGCGGAAGCCCACACGCTTGGAGAGCTCGGCCAGCGCCGCATCGAGCCTGCGCTTGTTGCGCGCATCTGTCTGCTGGGTGCGGTTGCGCAGCACCACCCAGTCGATCTCGATCCCGTCGGTCTTGGCGCGGGCCTTGCGCGCTTCCCAGATCAGCTCGGCATAGAAGCTGAGGCGTTTGACCTTGAAGTTTTCAGGGTCGACCTGACCGATTAGATCGAAATCGACGAAGCTGTCGTTGAGCGGGGTGACGAGCGTGTCGGCGCGGGTGGCGACGAAGCGCGCGAACTTGTCGTCGCGGCCCGGCGTGTCATAGACCAGAAAGTCGCAGTCTTCGCTCATCTTGATGACCATCTGCTCAAGCCTGGCCTGGCTTTCTTCCTGGTACACCTCAAACCGGGGCGTCGGCAGGGTGATGCCGCGCCGTTCCTGTGTCGCCACACGGTTTTCCAGATAGCGGTGCAATGTGCGCTGGCGCGGATCGAGATCGATCGCGCCGACACGAAAGCCGAGATACGACAGAGCCACCGCGACATGGACCGCGCTGGTCGATTTACCGGTGCCGCCCTTCTCGTTGGCAAATACGATATGGTGCGGGGACGCCTTGCGCGTCGTCATGTCCATGGTTTTCAGCCCCTTCCAGCAAGCCGACGAATGTGCCAGTGCTGCCTAGTGAATCGCGTGCGGGCACGACCCGTACCCCATTGCGGCAGTTCCCTATCGGAGGCTTTACCAAGGTGCAAATCATACGTCGGCTCGACAGGTTGAGGTCTGCGGTTTCGCTGCTGAGGCGGCAGGGCGGAGAGGTGGCTCTGGTCCCCACCATGGGGGCACTTCATGCTGGCCACATGCAGCTTGTCAAAGAGGCAAAGCAGCGCGCCGACCATGTCGTGGCGTCGATCTTCGTCAATCCCAGGCAATTCGGCGCGAATGAGGATCTCGATGCCTATCCGCGACAGGAGGAGACCGATGCGGCTATGCTGAGCGAGGCGGGTGTTGCGATCCTTTGGGCGCCCGATGTCGATCAGGTCTATCCCGCAGGCTTCGCGACGAATGTCAGCGTCACGGGGGTGAGCGATGGCCTGTGCGGTGCGGCGCGGCCGGGTCATTTCGATGGCGTGGCAACGGTGGTCGCCAAGCTGTTCAACCAGGTCCAGCCCGACATGGCGCTGTTCGGCGAAAAGGATTACCAGCAGCTCGCCGTCATCCGCGCTATGGCACGCGATCTCAACTTCGGGCTCGACGTCATCGGCGTGCCGACGGTGCGCGATGCCGACGGCCTCGCACTGTCTTCGCGCAACGCCTATCTGACGCCCGAACATCGCGCCGCCGCCGCGATGCTGCCGCGCGCGATGCAGGCAGGGATTGCGGTGATCGAGGCGGGTGGTCCGGTGGACGAGGCCACCCGGGGCATCGAGCAGGCATTGCACGCGGCAGGTTTTACCTCGGTCGATTACGTCACCTTGGCCGACGCGGTAACGCTCGAGCCGATGCAATCCGCCGATCGTCCCGCCCGGCTTTTGGTCGCCGCGCGCATCGGCAGCACTCGGCTCATCGATAATATGCCGGTAAATCCGCGATAATGTAAAACATCTGGCATGGTTACTGCCGGATTAACCTTTTCTTCACCGCTTTTTCCCACTCTCGCCCCTGTCGGATCAACCGGCCATGCAAAGAGGGGCATGAGTGATGGCTAACAGTCTGAAGTCCGCGACGTTTCTGATGGAGAGCAAGCTCGCTGCAGCAGCGCGCGGCGACATCAACGCCTATTTCGATCTGGGGGTGGCGTTTTCCACCGGGGGACATGGCGTCAACGTCGATCTTATCGAGGCGCACAAATGGTTCAACCTCGCCGCCGTCAAAGGCCATGAGGAAAGCCAGCTGTGCCGAGCGGAAATCTCCGAGGAAATGACCGCACGCCAGATCGCCGAAGCCCAGCGCGAAGCCCGCGCCTGGCTCCAGCAGATCGCGGCGCGCGCCGCCTGACCTATTGCGCTGCCGGTTTGCGGTAGCGCTCGAACCAGGCGATGATCGCAGACGCCTTGGCCGCGCTTTGGGAAGGCCGCGCCGCGATGCTGCCATGGCTGGCGCCCGGGACCTTGACCAGCGCCGTCGGCACGCCGACCAGCTTGAGCGCGGTGTAGTACTGCTCTGATTCACTCACCGGGGTGCGATAATCCTCGCTGCCGACCACCACGAGCGTCGGCGTCTTCACATTGGCGACCAGCGACAGAGGTGAGCGCGCCCAATAGCTTGCCTGATCCTCCCATGGCATCTTGCCGAACCAGTATTTGGCGAAGAACGCGGGGCCGTCGGCTGTCAGCGCCTGGCTGGTCCAGTTGATCACCGGCTTTTGCGTCGCCGCCGCCTTGAAGCGGTCGGTCTTGCCGACGATCCAGCTGGTCAGCACCCCGCCGCCCGATCCCCCGGTGACGAACAGCAGCTCGGGATCGGCAACGCCATCTGCGATCGCCTTGTCGACCATCGCGATCAGATCGTCATAATCGTTGCCCGGATAGGCATGATGGATGAGGTTTGCGAATTCCGAACCGTAACTCGTTGATCCGCGTGGATTGACTGAAAGCACCGCATAGCCCGATGCCGCATAGAGCTGGTTGTCGGTCGAAAAATGCGGGCCATAGGCTGCAAACGGTCCGCCATGGATTTCCAGCACCAGGGGCACCCGCGTTCCCGGCACATGGCCCGGTGGCAGCGTCAGCCACCCTTCGATCTCGCGGCCGTCGAAGGTCGAGGCGGTGGTCATCTTGCGCACTTCGCCCATGCGCTTGCTGGCCATCAGCGACTGATTGAACCGGGTCAGCG
>JBKBTF010000086.1:0-9700 GCA_046291395.1 Blastomonas sp.
GAAGCGCGGGCCGGATTTGAGTGGCATGGTGAGGCCGCGACGGGGGGCTGGCGGACGTATAGCGAATTCTCCTGATGGTTTCTTGAGCGCGCCATATAAGCCAAGTTGCTCAATAGATAAAGGGGCTGATGCACCGTTTGCGCCGCAAAAGCCGCACATATCTGTGCTGGCGTTGCAATGTCGCAACGTTCCCGACCAAATTGGACGCAGGCCAGCGCCCGGCATGGCTGCGCCCGACTCGCAGCCATGGTTGTTCTGTCGAGCGCGCGGCCCCATATCGGTGCATCGAACGGGGGCGACACGGAGACCGGAAATGACACAGACACACGCCGACGCCGCAAGCAATATCACCCATGAAACCACGTCATCGGGCGGGCGCTTCGTCTATCGCGCGCAAGGCGCGGAGGCCGAACTGACCTATGCCACCACCGGCGCGAATGCAGGCGCGACCCGGGTGATCGCCGACCATACCTATGTCCCCGATTCGATGCGCGGCCAGGGCATTGCCGCCAGGCTGGTCGATGCGCTGATCGCCACTGCGCGGTCGGACCATTGGGCCATCGTGCCGAGCTGCAGCTATGTGGCCATCGCGTTCAAGCGCCACCCCGAATGGAGCGACGTTCTGGCGAGATAAGGCGGGAAAAAGTCCGGCGCCGCGAAATGGTGCTGCTGGGGAGGATTGAACTCCCGACCTCAGCCTTACCAAGGATGCGCTCTACCACTGAGCTACAGCAGCACACCATTTCGCAGACGGCAGCGAGGCGGGGCAGATGGCTGCCCGCTCGCAAGGCCTGCGCCTATGCGCAGGCGCCAAAGCTTTGTCAACCCTCGCAAGCCTTGCCAAATCGCAGACTGTCGCGTTAAGCCGGGCTGGCCATGTCCGATACGCCTTTCCCGCCCAAGCCCCCGCGCCCGGCCCAGCCTGCGCCACGCGTCGACGAGGCGCGCAAGGCCCGTCTGGCCGAGAACCTGCGCACCAACCTCAAGCGCCGCAAGGCACAGGCGCGCGCCGCTCAGACCCCCGAAGACTGATCGGCGCGAATCAGCCGCGCGCAAAAAACTGCAGGTGCACCAGCCGCCCGGTCTCGGCGCTGGCGCCGAAGCCATCGGCGGAATTGTGGAACAGCCAGGGGCTGAACAGGATCAGCCGGTTGAAGCGCATCGGCACGCGCATCACCCGCTCCCAGCGTGCGCCATGCAGCGTATCGCGGTTGACGACATCCTCGACCAGCGCATTGATGTTGGCATAGCCGGCCTGGGCCAGCCCCAGCGGATCGGTCGGCACCTTTTCGAGACCTGTGCGCTTGTGGCGAAAGAAATCGGTGCCGCCGCGCGCGTCCTCGTTGCGGCTGAGATACAGGATGCCCGAATAGAAGCACGGGTCGATATGCACCCCGCTAACCCCGCGATCACCTTTCAGGGTCAGGCGGCAATGGCCGTGACTGGTGCCGGGTTGCGGAGCGAGCGGAACGCCGATGATCCGCGAGACCGCCTCTTCGAGCCCGCTGACCGGCAGCGGGCCGCCCGACAAGGTGCCGGGATAATTTCCGTGCCGCGTGGCCGGATCATAATCCAGCGCCAGCGCCGCCGAGCGCGCGGCGAGCGGATCTGCGAGAAAATCGTCAACGATCAGGAGCGAGGGCAGCATAGGCCCAGGCATAGCGGGTGATGCACGCCCGCGGAAGGGAGCATGGTTGCGCTCGCGGATCGCTGCGTTACACAGCAAACATGCGGGCAATGGCCATCTTCTCATGCATATCCTGATCATCGGGGCGGGCATATCCGGGCTCGCCGCGGCGCTGGCGCTGGCACGCAAGGGGCATCAGGTACGGGTGCTCGAACGCGCCGGTGGCCTGCACGAGGTCGGCGCCGGGCTGCAGCTTGGCCCCAATGCAATGCGGGTGCTGGGCCAGTTGGGCATCGCCGAGGCGGTGGTCGGCGCAGGGCAATGCCCGCAGGCGATCACCCTGCGCGATGGCCGCAGCGCCCGCGAAATCCTCAAAATACCGCTGGGCGATGCCGCGCTGCGCCGCTGGGGGGGCCATTATGTCACGGTGCACCGCGCCGATCTGGTCGCGATCCTCGCCGCCGCGCTCGAGGCGGCTCAGCCCGGCGCACTGGTCACCGGCTGCGCTGTCGAGCAAATCGATGCTCAGGCAGCGCAAATAACGACGGCGGATAGGCAGACGCTGTCCGCCGACCTGATTATCGGCGCCGATGGTATTCACTCGCAGGTGCGCACAGCCCTGTTCGGCTCGGAGGTCGCGCGCTTTACCGGGCATGTCGCGTGGCGCGCGCTCATTGCCGTCGCGAAGGACGATCCCGCCGCACCGCCATCAGGGGTGGGCGCCTGGCTGGGGCCACGCCGTCATGCGGTGACCTATCGGGTGCGGCCCGATCTGGTCAATTTCGTCGGCGTGACCGAACAGTCGGACTGGCGCGAGGAGGGCTGGAACCTGCCGGGCGATCCTGACCGGCTGCGCGCAGAATTTGCCGGATGGGACGCACTTGCCCGGTTGCTCGCCCGCGTCGAAGCGCCGCTGCGCTGGGCGCTGCACGATCGCAAGCCGATGCGCGCCTGGCACAAGAGCCGCGCGGTGCTGATCGGCGATGCCTGCCACCCGATGCTACCGTTCCTGGCGCAGGGCGCGGCGATGGGGATCGAGGATGGCTATGCGCTCGCCGCGCTGCTGCCGATGGCAGCGGACGATACTGCGATCGAAACCGTACTCACCCGCTTCTTCGCGCTGCGCCAGCCTCGCACGGCGCGCGTTCAGGCCAATGCGCGCGCCAATGGCGTCGATTTCCACGAGGGCAATCCGCTGGCGACGCTCGCCATGCGGCTGCCGCTGGGTCGCGCCGCTTCCGCACGGCCCGATGCGGTGATGGCGCGCTGGGACTGGCTGTACGGCGGCGGACCCCTGGCCCCGCATGGCCGCGACCTTGCCTAGCGCCCGGCTTTCCCGCATAAGCGCGGCGCAATTCGGGCAACGGGGAAAGCATGGCCGATCAACCGATGATATTCGTCCTCAACGGACCCAATCTCAACCTGCTCGGCCTGCGCGAGCCTGAGATTTATGGCGCCGATACGCTGGACGACATCGCCGACCGGCTGGAAGACCGCGCGCAGGCGCTGGGCCTTGCCATCGACATGCGCCAGTCGAACCACGAAGGTCATCTGATCGACTGGCTGCACGAGGCACAGGCAAGCGGAACCAAGGCGGTGCTGCTCAACGCCGGCGCCTTTACCCACACCTCGATCGCTTTGTACGACGCGATCCGGTCAATCACCACGCCGGTGATCGAGGTGCACCTGTCCAATCCGCATGCGCGCGAGGAATTCCGCCATACGTCATGGGTCGGCAGGGCGGCCAGGGGGACAATCTGTGGCTTCGGCGCGGGGTCTTATCTATTGGCGCTGGAAGCGGCGGCGCTGCTATAGCCAGTTAGCGGTTGTGTTCGGGCCATCAGCACGGGCATAGCCGACCGAACATCATTCCCGCGAGGCTGCCGCCTACACGGCACCCGCAAAGCAAGAACCATAAGGGCGCAGGACAGAACCATGGCATCACCAAGCAGCAAAAGCGGCAATGCAAAACAGGGAGGCGGCATGAACATCGACAGCAAACTGGTACGCGAACTGGCAGAACTGCTGGGCGAAACCGGCCTGAGCGAAATCGAGGTCGAGGACGGCGACCGCAAGATCCGCGTCGCGCGCACGATCAGCGCCGCACCGGTGGCCAGCGTCGCGGTTGCCCCCGCACCGGCACCTGCGGCCAGTCCCTCGCCCGCTCCGGCTGCTGCGACGGCAGAGCCAGCAGCGCCATCGACAGCCAATGCGGTCAAATCGCCGATGGTCGGCACCACCTATCTGGCACCCGAGCCCGGCGCAGCGCCGTTCATCAGCGTCGGCGCCAGCGTCAAGATCGGCGACCCGCTGCTGATCATCGAGGCGATGAAGGTGATGAACCCGATCACCGCCGAGCGCGCGGGCAAGGTCACCGCGATCCTGGTCGAAGACGGGCAGCCGGTCGAGTTCGACCAGCCGCTGGTCGTCATCGAGTAAACCCAGCATGGCCATCAAGAAAATCCTGATCGCCAATCGCGGCGAAATCGCGCTGCGCATCCACCGCGCCGCGCACGAGATGGGCATCAAGACGGTGGCGGTGCACTCCACCGCCGATGCGGACGCGATGCACGTGCGGCTCGCGGACGAGGCGGTGTGCATCGGCCCGCCGCCTGCCGCGCAGAGCTATCTCAACATCGCCAACATCATCTCTGCGGCCGAGATCAGCCAGGCCGATGCGATCCACCCGGGCTATGGCTTTCTGTCCGAAAACGCCAAGTTTGCCGAGATCGTCGAGGCGCACAAGATCATCTGGATCGGCCCCAAGCCCGAGCATATCCGCACGATGGGCGACAAGGTCGAGGCCAAGCGCACCGCAGGCGCCTTGGGCATGCCGCTGGTGCCCGGCTCCGAGGGCGCCATCAAGGACATCCACGAAGCCAAGATCATCGCGGCCTCGATCGGCTATCCGGTGCTGATCAAGGCGGCATCGGGCGGCGGCGGACGCGGCATGAAGGTGGTACCATCCGAAGACCAGCTCGAGACCTTGATGCAGCAGGCGGGCAACGAGGCCAAATCGGCGTTCGGCGACGACACCGTCTACATGGAAAAGTATCTCGGCAACCCGCGCCATATCGAGATCCAGGTCTTCGGCGACGGCAAGGGCAACGCGATCCATCTGGGCGAGCGCGATTGTTCGCTGCAGCGCCGCCACCAGAAGGTGCTCGAGGAAGCGCCTTCGCCCGTGATCACGCCAGAAGAGCGCGAGCGCATGGGCGGCGTGGTGTGCAAGGCGATGGCCGATATGGGCTATCGCGGTGCGGGCACGATCGAGTTCCTGTGGGAGAACGGCGAGTTCTACTTCATCGAGATGAACACCCGGCTGCAGGTCGAGCATCCGGTGACCGAGGCGATCACCGGGGTCGATCTGGTGCGCGAGCAGATCCGCATCGCCGAGGGTCATCCGCTCTCGGTCAAGCAGGACGAGATCGAGTTTCGCGGCCACGCCATCGAATGCCGGATCAACGCCGAGGACCCGCGCACCTTCGCGCCCTCGCCCGGCCTGGTCAGTTACTACCACCCGCCCGGCGGCATGCATGTACGCGTCGACAGCGGACTGTATGCCGGTTACCGGATCCCGCCTTATTACGACAGCATGATCGCCAAGGTCATCGTCTATGGCCGCACCCGGCAAGGCTGCATCATGCGATTGAAGCGCGCGCTCGAGGAGTTCGTGGTGCAGGGCGTCAAGACGACGATCCCGCTGCATCAGGAACTGCTCAAGCAGGACGACTTCCTCTCGGGCGATTATACCATCAAGTGGCTGGAAGAGTGGCTGGCCGAGCTGGATGCGCAGGAAGCGGAACAGAAATAGCCAGCCGTGACAGGCTGACATGAGGAGAGACGGTGATGATGCGTTGGTCTGCGATCGTTTTGCTGGGTTTCGCCGTCCCTCTGGCCGCGCAGGTGGCGACGCCCGACCGGCCGGTGACCGATCCGGCCAGCATCGCCTCTCCCGCCAACCCGCAAGCCCGACCGGTGCCGCTCGACGATATCGGCAACACCCGCGGGCTTGCGGGCGTGACGTGGAGCGCGGACGGCAAGCAAGTCTTCGTATCGACCAATATCACCGGCCGCTTCAACATCTGGCGCACCGATACCGCGGGCAGCTGGCCGGTGCAGATCACCCAGTCGGACGAGGTGCAATCGGGCCTTGTCGCCTCGCGCGATGGCCAATGGGTGTATTTCGAGGAGGACGTCGGCGGCAATGAATATGCCGATATCTACCGCGTGCCGACCGGCGGCGGCTCGGTCGAGCGGCTGACCCAGACCCCCGACATCGCCGAAAGCGACATGCTGACCAGCGCGCAGACCGACTGGATCGCGCTTTCGACCAAGCTTAAGTCCGAAGGCCAGTCCAACCTCGCGGTGATGGGCCCCAATGGCAAGGTCCGCAACCTGACCGCCGAGAAGGACCCGCAGTTCAACTGGGGCGCAGTCGCGTTCGTCGACAACGGCAAGGCGATCATCGCCAACCGTACCCGCGTCGACAGCCGCGAGGGCGAAGTATGGAAGGTCACCATCGCCGATGGCAGGGCGATCAAGCTGCTCGGCGCCAAGGACGTGCGCTACGAGGCCGCCGATGCGACAGCCGACGGCAGCCTGATTGCGGTCTCGACCAACGAGCGAACCGGTCAGGACCATGCCGGAGTTTACCGGGTGGCGGACAAGAGCTGGACCTGGCTCAAGCCCACGCCGTGGGAGCAGCTCGCCGGCGCTTTCGTCGACGACGGCAAGGCGCTGATCGCACGAACCAACGCCAATACCCGCTCGACGCTGACCCGCTTCGATCTGGCGACAAAGGCCGAAACGCCGTTGCCGCTCGATCCGGGCGTCAACAACCTCTCGGGCGCACAGCCATTGTCGCCCGACGGCAGGATGCTGCTGACCACCCGGTCGGGCGCGGATTCTCCGACCAACCTGTATCTGGTCGATCTGGCGGCCAACACCGCGCGCCCGGCGACGCAACTGGCGATGGCCAGCCTGACGCCCGCCGTGCTGCCCAAATCGAGCGTGGTCACCTACAAGAGCTTCGACGGCACGCTGGTGAGCGCGGTGGTGACGATGCCGTTCAACCTCAAGCGCGACGGCTCAAACCCTGCGATCGTGATCCCGCATGGCGGACCGACATCGGCGACGCAGGACGGGTTCAGCCAGTACGCCGCAGCCTTTGCCAGCCGTGGCTATGTGGTGATCGCACCCAATTTCCGCGGATCGACCGGCTATGGCGATGCCTTCCAGAACGCCAATTACAAGGATCTGGGCGGTGGCGACCTGAAGGACACCGTGGCCGCCAAGCAGTTCCTGGTCGGCACCGGCTATGTCGACAAGGGCAAGGTCGGCATCTTCGGCGGGTCGTATGGCGGGTTCATGACGCTGATGGCGATCGGCCGCACCCCCGACGAGTTCGCAGCGGCCGTGCAGTGGTTCGGCATCATCAACTGGAACACGATGTACCGCGACCAGGACGAACGGCTGAAGGCCTATCAGCGCGGCCTGCTGGGTACGCCCGACGAAAATCCCGACGTCTACAAGGCGTCGTCTCCACTGACCTATCTCAATGCCGCCAAAGCGCCGCTGCTCACCATCCAGGGCGAAAACGACATCCGCGTGCCGCGCGGCCAGGCGCAGGAGGTCCATGACCTGCTAACGGCCAAGGGCAATGTCGTCGAGACGGTGTATTACCCGCAGGAAGGCCATGGCTTCGACCGGCGCGAGAATAGGCTGGATTCGCTTCGCCGGACCGTCGCTTGGTTCGATACCCATCTGAAGGGCCAAGCCCCGCGCTGAGGCCGGATCGGCGTCTTTCCATTCCCTAAGCGGGGCAATGCTTTATGCTGCAGTGCACAAAAATCGATTGAAACGCGGTCTGGCATTGATCATATTGGCGCCATGGACATCAACAAGACCGTGCTTGAGGCGATCGCCCTGCGCAAATGCCTTGAAGCGACCTATAACCGCACCCGTATCCGGCTTGCGCCGCACATCCTCTACACGCGCCACGACCAGTTGTATCTGGACGGCGTGACGCTGGAGCGCGACGGCAAGCCCCCGCGCGAGATCAAGGTGGGCGCGTTCAAGCTCGACGGCTTGGGTGACCTGGCATTGACCGACCGGGTGTTCGATCCCCAGCCGGTGTTCAACCCGGCCGAGGACCGCTATCGGGGAAACACCCTGTTCGCGGTGGAGACGGCCTAAGCGCGCCTCGCGCCCGCCTCAGTCCTGAAATGCCGCAACGATGTCGCTGGTCACCCGCGCCGGCCGACCCGTCACCTTGTCCAGCATCGCCCAGGTGGACACCGCGCCGACGATGTCCCTGCCTTTGGCGTCGGCAAACACCGCATGGCGGGCAAAACGCGCGCCCTTAGGGTTGCCAGGGACCCATGTGCGGCCCACGGCCTGCTCGCCAAGCTTTATATTGCCGCGATAATCGATCTCGTGCCGCACGATCACCCAGAAGAACCGGTCGACGTGCACCGGGTCGGCCGCAGCCTGCCAGTGCGCCACCGACAGCTCCTGCAGCCACTGCACCCAGACGGCATTGTTGACATGGCCCAGCTCGTCGATGTGCTGCGGCTCGGCGGTAAAGGTGCGGGAGAAGGTGTTCATGGTGAGTGGCCCAAGGTAAAAAAACAAACCTCTCCGAGTTCCCGAGCGAAGTCGAGGGACGTGATCGCGAACGGTGGCGCACACGTCCCTCGACTTCGCTCGGGACAGACGGAGGGGAGCGCGATATCGGAAGAAAAAGGCCCGGTCAGCTTGTCCTGACCGGGCCTTAATCTCAGTCCGCCTTGGTGTCGCTGGCCTTCTTCGCCGCGCGCGGCTTCCTGGCCTTGGGCGCCTTGGGCGGCGCGGGGACGATCTCGAAGGCCATGGCGCCGTCCTTCATGTGGACATTGACCTCGCCGCCCTGGACCAGCTTGCCGAACAACAGCTCCTCGGCCAATGGCTGCTTGATCTTCTCCTGAATGAGCCGCGCCATCGGACGGGCACCATACAGGCGATCATAGCCCTTCTCGCACAGCCAGTCGCGGGCTGCCTGGTCGAGGCGGATGTGGACGTTCTGTTCGGCCAGCTGCAGTTCGAGCTGGAGGATGAACTTGTCGACGACGCGGGCGACGACTTCGGTACCAAGGTACGCGAACGGCACCACCGCATCGAGACGGTTGCGGAACTCGGGCGTGAACATCTTCTTCACCGCCTCGTCCGACGCATCTTCCTTGCTGACATCGCCGAAGCCGATGCCTTCGCGCGCCATGTCGGCGGCTCCGGCATTGGTGGTCATGATCAGCACGACATTGCGGAAATCGACCGTCTTGCCGTGGTGATCGGTCAGCTTGCCGTTGTCCATCACCTGCAGCAGGATGTTGAACAGATCGGGGTGCGCTTTCTCGATTTCATCGAGCAGCAGCACGCAATGCGGCTGCTGGTCGATCGCATCGGTGAGCAGACCGCCCTGATCATAGCCGACATAGCCCGGAGGCGCGCCGATGAGACGCGAAACCGAGTGCCGCTCCATGTACTCCGACATGTCGAAGCGCTGCAGCGGAATACCCATGATGCTCGCAAGCTGACGGGCAACCTCGGTCTTGCCGACGCCGGTGGGGCCGGAGAACAGATAGTTGCCGATCGGCTTGTCCGGATCGCGCAGACCCGCACGGCTGAGCTTGATCGCACTCGACAGTACCTCGATCGCCTTGTTCTGGCCGAACACGACGCGCTTCAGGTCGCGGTCGAGATGCTCGAGCACCTTCTTGTCGTCCTTCGACACCGACTTGGGCGGGATGCGCGCCATCGTCGCGATCACGCTTTCGATCTCGCGCGCGGTGATGATCTTGCGCCGCTTGTTGGGCGGCACCAGCATCTGCATCGCGCCGACTTCGTCGATCACGTCGATCGCCTTGTCGGGAAGCTTGCGGTCGTTGATGTAGCGCGCCGAAAGCTCGACCGCGGTCTTGATCGCCTCAGGCGTGTACTTGACCTTGTGGTGATCCTCGAACGCGCTGCGCAGACCCTTGAGGATCTTGATCGTGTCCTCGATGGTCGGCTCGTTGACGTCGATCTTCTGGAACC
>JBKBTF010000087.1:0-9144 GCA_046291395.1 Blastomonas sp.
TCTTCTTGCGGCTGATGTCGCCGCCATAGCATTTGGCGGTGACGTCCTTGCGCATCGCGGCGATGGTTTCGCGCGCGATCACCTTGCCGCCGATCGCCGCCTGGATCGGGATCTTGAACAGATGGCGCGGGATCAGGTCCTTCAGGCGCTCGCACATGCCGCGGCCTCGTGATTCGGCGGTGCCGCGGTGCACGATCATGCTCAGCGCATCGACGGGCTCGGCATTGACCATGATCGACATCTTGACGAGGTCGCCCTCGCGATAGCCGATCTGATGGTAATCGAACGAGGCATAGCCGCGGCTGATCGACTTGAGCCGATCGTAGAAGTCGAACACCACCTCGTTGAGCGGCAGCTCGTAGGTCACCTGCGCGCGGCCGCCGACATAGGTCAGGTTCTTCTGTATGCCGCGCCGGTCCTGGCACAGCTTGAGGATGCTGCCGAGATATTCGTCGGGGCAATAGATCACCGCTTCGATCCACGGCTCCTGGATCTCGTCGATCTTGGTCGGGTCGGGCATGTCTGCCGGGTTGTGCAGCTCGATCTCGCCACCGCCATAGGTCAGCTGGATCTTGTAGACCACCGACGGCGCGGTGGTGATCAGGTCGAGATCATATTCGCGGGTCAGCCGCTCCTGGATGATCTCTAGATGCAGCAGGCCAAGGAACCCGCAGCGGAAGCCGAAGCCCAAGGCGGCGCTGCTTTCCATCTCGAAGCTGAACGAGGCATCGTTGAGGCGCAGCTTGGAGATGCTGTCGCGCAACTTGTCGAAGTCGTTGGCATCGACCGGGAACAATCCGCAGAACACCACCGGCTGGACTTCCTTGAAGCCCGGCAGCGGCTTGGCGGCGGGGTTCTTGACCGTGGTGATGGTGTCGCCGACGCGGGTCTGGCTGATGTCCTTGATCTGCGCGGTGATGAAGCCGATCTCGCCCGCGGCTAGTTCGGGCAAGGTCTCGATCTTGGGGCGCATGCAGCCGACGCGGTCGACCAGATGCTCGGTACCGCCGGCCATGAACTTGATGTTCTGGCCCTTCTTGATCACGCCGTTGACGACGCGCACCAGAATGACGACGCCCAGATACGGGTCGTACCAGCTGTCGACCAGCATCGCCTCGAGCGGCGCATCGCGGTCGCCCTTGGGCGGCGGGATCTTCTTGACGATCTGTTCGAGAATCTCCTCGATGCCGATGCCGGACTTGGCGCTGGCGAGGACCGCTTCGGACGCATCGAGGCCGATGATGTCCTCGATCTCCTTCTTCACCTTTTCAGGTTCGGCGGCGGGCAGATCGATCTTGTTGATGACCGGCAGGATCTCGTGATCGTGCTCGATCGACTGGTAGACGTTGGCCAGCGTCTGCGCCTCGACGCCCTGCGCCGCATCGACAACCAGCAGCGCGCCCTCGCACGCGGCGAGCGAGCGCGATACCTCGTAGGCAAAGTCGACATGCCCCGGCGTGTCCATCAGGTTCAGCTCATACAACTGGCCGTCCTTGGCGGTGTAGTTCAGCCGGACGGTCTGCGCCTTGATGGTGATCCCGCGCTCTTTTTCGATATCCATATTGTCGAGCACCTGTGCGGACATTTCACGCTCGGTGAGCCCGCCGGTCTGCTGGATCAACCGGTCGGCAAGGGTCGATTTGCCATGGTCGATATGCGCGATGATGGAGAAATTTCGGATGTGCTTGAGTTCGGTCATGTTCGCGCGATTAGCAGGGGTGCAGGCGACTGTCAGCAGGTAAAGCAGAGCCTTACCGGCTGTTGCAGCTTTGTCACTATGCGTCAGAAAGATGACTGCCGGGTGAAGCCATGGTTGCATCCGCGTCCCCAGGCAGAATAGCCTTAGGTTATAAACAGGCAAAACGTCGCGCATTCAATGACGCGGCAGCCTGGCAGGGGAAACCGGATCGGTCACTTCAAGCGACCGACAGCATAACGCTCATCGATATGGTTCGATGGGTGGGCTCGATGCAATCCTGGTTGGGGGTATTTATGTCTTTTACAAATAAGAAGTCGCAGATCGTCTCGGTTTCAGCGATGGCGACTGCATTGGCTGTCAGCGGCATGTCCAGCGTGACTGCGCATGCCCAGGACACGCAGGAACAAGTCGAAGCGACCGCCGAACCCGCTGAGGGCACGATCGTGGTCACCGGCAGCCGCCTGTCGCGCGACGCAAATGCCACAGCACCGTTGCCGATCAGCACAGTGACCGCAGAGGCTCTCGCCGCCTCGGGCAACTCTGATGCCACCGCCACACTGCGCCAGATTCCCGCGCTGATTTCCTCCGGTACCGTCGCTGATTCCATTGAACGCGGAGGTGGAGGCATCGGGCAGGCGACGCTGAACCTGCGGCAGCTCGGATCTAACCGGACCTTGGTGCTGATCGACGGCTATCGGCACGTCTCGGGTGTTGCCGGGCAACAGACCGTTGACGTATCGACCATTCCCAACGGATTGATCGAGCGGGTTGAAGTGCTCACTGGCGGCGCCTCGGCCGTCTATGGCGCCGATGCGGTGACCGGCGTCGTCAACTATGTCCTCAAGAAGGACTTTGAAGGCCTCATCCTCGATGGCGGTGCCAGCATGGCCGATGCAGGCTCAGGCGGCACCTACCGGATCGAAGGCACGATCGGCAAGAATTTTGCCGAGGGCCGGGGTAACGTGACCTTCTCTGCGGGCTACACCAAGGATCTGGAAGTGCTGTTCGGCGAACGCGGCTTTACCCGGGACAACGGGCGCGGCAACAACAGCACGACATACGCCAACCCCGATCGGCGTTTCCAGCGCGGCGATATCGTGGCTGCCACCATGCCCAATTTCGCCACGCGCTTCTCGCAGGCATCAGGACGTCTGCCATTCGGATTTGCCATTCCGACAGCGGCACAATTCAACACCTTCTTCCCCGGACGCACCCCGACACCGGCCGAACAGGCGCTGATCGACCGGGCCGCCAACGCGCCGCTGTTCGTCATCGGGCGCGACCCGCGCTTCGCCATCAGCTCGGGCGAGGGTCTGATCTTCCGCAACGATTTCGATTTCTTCAGGGCGGACATCAACAACAACGGCATCAACGATTGCCGCGAGAGCTATATCGGCCTGACCGGCTTCGGTGGTGGCGGATGCTATGTCTCCACGCCCGGCGGCGGTGTGAAGATTTTCGAAGACGGTATTATTTCGACCGCGTCCAACCAGTTTGGCGGCGATGGTGCGGTGGAACGCACCAACCAGAGCTCGCTGATCCCCGGAAGCGAACGCATCTATGGCAACTTCCGCGCCCGCTACGAATTTTCGCCGGCAGCCGAAGTGTTCGTCGACGCCAAATATGCGCGCAACACGACGATCTCGCGCAACAACTATAATACCTTCTACGACAGCCTGCTGATCTTCCCCGACAACCCCTTCATCCCGAGGGTGCTGCAGGCCGATGCCAATGAAGCCGGCGGGCTGCGGATAAGCCGCGACTTCCTCGATCTTGGTCCGAACATCCAGCGGGCCAAGCGCGAGACCTACCGCCTGGTGGGCGGCTTGATGGGAGACATCACACCCAACCTCAGATACGAGCTGGTTGGCAACTATGGCCGCACCGACAGTGCCGTAACGCAAAGCAACTCGGTGCAGTATGACCGGCTGTTCGCCGCGATCGACGTGGTGCGCGGCCCCAATGGCCAGCCCATCTGCCGGTCCGACATCAGCAACGTACCGCATCCGGGCAGCGAAATCTTCCCGGTGATCGCGCCTGGCTTCTTCACCTTCCGGCCCGGTGACGGCCAGTGCCGCCCGGTCTCGCTGTTCAACGGGACCAATTCGGTGACGCCCGAAGGCGTCGCCTTCATCACCACCCCCACCACCAACCGCTTCCGGCTGGAGCAGACCGTGATCACCGGCCTGCTGACCGGAGACACCGGCGGATTCTTCAACATGCCGGGCGGTGCCATCCAGTTCGCGCTGGGTGCGGAATACCGCAAGGAGAAATCGCGCAGTCGGTTCAACGACCTGTTGCTCGGCGTGCTGCCCGAAGGATCGCCGGCAGGCCCTGCGGGAACCTTCATCGGCAACATCTCTCCCAACCAGTCGCTGCTGTTCGATGCCGCGACCCGGCAGTTCAACGCCGGCGGTTCGTTCGACGTCAAGGAAGTGTTTGGCGAGCTTTCGATCCCGATCCTCAAGGAGACGCCCTTCTTCCACGAACTGACCTTGGGCGCTGCAGGGCGTTATGCGGATTATTCCACCGTGGGCGGAGCCTTCACCTGGAACGTCAACGGCATCTGGGCACCGATCCCGGATATCCGCTTCCGGGGCACCTATTCGCGCGCGATCCGTGCGCCCAACATCGCCGAACTGTTCGATCCGGCGCAGGGCGCAACCTTCCGCCCGGCAGACCCCTGCAACCAGTCGGCGATTGATGCGCTGCTGGCGTCCAACGATCCCAATGCGCAGAACCGCCTGACCAACTGCCGCGCGGCGGGTATTCCGGTGGGCTATGAGGATCCCCTCACCGCGCGCTTCTCTGGCACCAGCGGCGGCAACCCCAACCTGACCGAAGAAACCGCGACCACCTGGACGGTCGGCGGGGTGCTGCAGCCGCGCTTCCTGCCGGGGCTGACGATATCGGCCGATTATTATTCGATCGAGATCGAAGATGCGATCGCGGCAGTCACAGCACAGGATATCGTCAACACCTGCTATGACCTGTCGACATTCCCCAACCAGTTCTGCGCCCTGTTCGACCGCAACGGCCCGACCGGGCCCACCGCGTTCGGTTTCAGCTTCCTGCGCCAGACCCAGCTCAACTTCGGCCGGATCGAAACCTCCGGTATCGATGCGGCGATCAATTATCAGTTCCAGATCAACGGCGCGAATCTGGGCATCAACATCGCGGCGAACTGGACCGAAAAGCTCAACCGCTTCTTCGATCCGGTTGATACCACGCTGGTCAATCCGGGGCTGCGCGAACTGGGGGTGCCCGAATGGTCTGGCGTGGGGACGTTCACCTACAATGTTGATGGCTTCACGCTGAATTACTCGCTGCAGTATATCGGCAAGCAGGCTGCTGCCTCGGTGATCCAGATCGAGCGTGTCGAGCAGGAGTTCGGCCCGGCGGGGATTGCACCGGAATACTGGCTGCACAACCTCGCCGTCCGCTATGACATCAACGAGCATCTCGCGATCAGCGGAGGGGTCAACAACATCTCCAACAAACAGCCCTATCTGTCGAGCTCAGCCTATCCGGTGAGTGGCATCGGGCGGCTGTTCTTCGTCGGGGCGACCGCGCGGTTCTGATCGCCCTGCCTTACAGGCAAGAAACGGGCCGCGCTTCATTGGAAGCGCGGTCCTTTTTTGTGGCACCATCGACCGGTTGATGCGTTGAGCGCGCATGACAAGCACATGGCTCATCGTGAACGAGGCAAGCGGCAGCTATGATGCTGACGCCATCGCCGATATCGTAACCCACTTCGCCGAGGCAGACGCACCGGTGGATTGCATCGTGCGATGCCCGGACGAGGCCTTGCCGACGCCGGCCAGGCTGCAGGCTGAAGGCGTGGATATCCTGACCATCTATGCGGGCGACGGTACCACCAACGGCGCCCTCAAGGCGGCGGCAGGCTGGGATGGCGCGGTGCTGATCCTGCCGGGCGGAACGATGAACCTGCTCGCCCACGCGCTGCATGGCGATCTGGACTGCGAGCAGATCATCGCCAAGGCTTGCAGGGAGCGCCGCACCCGCAAGCTCAACACGGTCGAAATCGGTGACCACATCGCCTATGTCGGCGTCATAGCTGGACCGACCACCACCTGGGCAAAGGTCCGCGAGGATGCCCGCCATGCCGAAGTCGCCGATCTCGTATTCACCGCGATACCGGCGGCGATCACCGAGAGTCTTGGCGGTCCGCAGGTCACCGTGCAGGGGATCGAGGGGACGTATCCCGCTGTCTTTGCATCGCCCCGCGACCATGCGATAGCTTTGTGCGGCTTCACGGCCTCGAGCATCGGCGAGGTGATCGCGCATGCCAGCGCTTGGCTGAACCGTGACTTCCGCGATGGACCCCGCGTCGACCTGGGCGAGACAGAGCACGCCACCCTGCTCAGCGAAGCAGACAGCATCGGCCTGCTCATCGATGGAGAGGCTGCCGAATGCGCTTCCGGCGATACACTGCGGCTGGGCCACGCGCCGCACAATTTCATCGATACCCGCACACCTGAAAATCCATGACCTTGCTCTTTCATGCCAGTGATCTGCACTTTGGCGCCGAGGACGGCGAAGCGCTCGACTGGTTTGTCGAACAGGTGGCCAAAGAAGCGCCCAAGGCCGTGGTCATTACCGGTGACCTGACGATGCGGGCGCGGTCGCGCGAGTTTGCCGCAGCCCAGAACTGGCTGGCAGGCCTGGGTGTTCCAGTGCTGATCGAGCCGGGCAATCACGATCTTCCCTATTTCAACCCTGTCCGGCGAATCTGGCGGCCTTATGGCCGGGTGATGCGTTTGCAGGAACAGTTGCACGATGGGGTCACGCTGGACGGCGTGCATCTGGTGTCGCTTCCCACGACAGCCCGCGCGCAATGGCGGCTGAACTGGTCGAAGGGCAAGGTCGGCAGGCGCGCGCTGCATGATGCGGTGCTCTCGCTGGAAGCGGCCGAGCCGCAGATGTGCCGGATCGTTCTCACCCATCATCCGCTGATAGAGACTGCAACCCAGTCAAGCGGACGCACCACCGGCGGCCGTGCGGCGCTTGAGGCGATCGCCGCTGCGGGCGCGCATGCCGTGCTGTCGGGCCATGTGCATGATCCGTTCGACAAGGATGTCACCACCGCTCATGGACCCGTCCGGCTGATCGGTGCCGGAACCCTGTCGGAGCGCGTACGATCCTCGCGCCCCTCGTTCAACCGCATCACCGTGACCGACGGCGCGCTCTCGACCCATGTCCGCGTGATGAATTAACGCGCCTTAACCGGCCAAAAATTACAATCATCATGTGTGCTGATAGTTTACCCCTGTTCAGGGGGGATTCGCAGCATGTCCAGGAAACCGTTCAATCCGTTCGAAGCGGCAATCTGGCACAGGCTGGCCGAAACCATGTTTGTCGAACCGGCGCAGATGGCGATCAGCCCACGCCAGGTGGTCGACAACCTGCAACGCCTTTTCGCCAATATCGAAGGCAACACACCGCGCGACACCGGGTTCTCGGTGATCGCCACATGGGTGGTGCTGGGCGGACCCTTCTGGCATTTCGCACCGCGCAGCGTTCGTATCTGGCGGATCGAGCGCAGACTGAAAAACAGCCGGATTGATCTGTTCCAGGACATGGCACGCATCCGGGGTATCGTTTATGCCGGCTATTACGGCCATTGGCTCGATATCGACGATGAAAATGCCAATGACGCCGCCAGCGAGGATGCCAATCGCGACAACCCGGTCTTCATGTCGATCGGTTTCACCCTGCCCCGCCACCGCGTGCGAGCGGGCACCCCCGACGATCCGCTGATCGAGGAGCATACCGGTTTCGACCTGCCGCATACCGTTTTCGTCGGCGAGGATGCGATCCCCGACAGCGTCGAGGTGGTGGTGATCGGTTCGGGCGCAGGCGGTGCGGTGGCCGCGTCGAATCTCGCCGACCAGGGCTATGAAGTGCTGGTGGTCGAGGCGGGGCCCTATCTGCCCAGCAGCCGGATGACACCCAACGAGGCGCACATGTCGTCCAGCCTGTTCAAGGACGGTGCGATCCAGACCACCCGCAACCGCGACATCATCGTCTTCCAGGGCCGCACCGTCGGCGGATCGACGGTAGTCAACAACGGCATCTGCCTGCGGCTGGAACGCGACGGCGAGACCCATCCCGATGCCAACGACGTGCTGGCCACCTGGCGTGCGCTGGGCGCTGGCGTCGATGCCGATGTGCTGGAGCAAAGCTATTGCCGGGTCGAGACCCGGCTGGGGGTCCACGAGATCGACCGCAGGCTGGGGCGCAACAACGGCACGCGGCTGCTGACCGGCTGGGATGCCTATCGCGCGGGATCGGGCGACCCGATGGACCAGCGCGCGGTTTCGGGCTGGTTCCGCAAAAACTGGGGGCAGAAGACCGATCCCAACCACTGTGTTTCGTGCGGCTATTGCAACACCGGCTGCCCTTATGGCCGCAAGCGCGCGATGCCTGAGAGCTTCCTTCGCCATGCCACGATGAACGCCCCGCGCAAGGCGCGCATCTTCGCGCACGCCGAGGTGTCGCACATCGGCTGGGGGCCGAGCGGCGCGGACGGCAGGCGTGCGGCATCGTCTGTGCAGGTGGTGCTTCCCGACGGCCGCGCCAAGACGGTCCGCGTCACCAAGGGCGTCGTGGTCGCTGCGGGAACGATCGCCTCGAGCAACATCCTGTCGGCCAGCGGCATCAAGGGGGCCGGCAAGGACATATCGCTCAACATTGCCTGCCCCGTGCCTGCCCTGATGCCCGATCCTGTGTTGGCGTGGGACGAGGACCAGATGGCGACCTTCATAGACCGCGGCGATTTTCTGATCGAGAGCCATTTCCAGCCGCCGATGAGCATGGCGTCGCTGGTGCCCGGCTGGTTCGACGAGCATTTCCAGCGGATGCGCAACTACAACCGGCTGGCATCGGCCGGTGCGCTGTTCCCCGCCGACCGGCTGGGCGAGATCAAGAAGGGCAAGCTGGCCTTCGAGCTCAAGCCGACCGATCTGGCGGTGTTACGCCGAGCGCTGTCGACGCTGACCAAGGTGCATTTTGCGGGCGGTGCGCTGGAGGTCTACCCCGCGCTGCTGCACGGGGAAACGCTGCACGCGGGGATGAGCCATGAAGAGATCGACAGCTTCTATTGGGAGCATATCGAGGAGCCCGACGATGTCGTGCTGTCATCCAGCCATCCGCATGGCGGCAACGCGATCAACGCAAACCCGACAAAGGGCGTGGTCGATCTGGATCAGCGGGTGCACGGAACAACCAATGTGCTGGTCACCGATGCCAGCGTGATGCCGAGTTGCATCCGCGTCAATGCACAGCTCACCACCATGGCGATGGCTGACCGCGTCACATATGGGCGGCGCGTGTTCGGCTGATGCCGGGATCGGCTAGCGATCGTCCCACCGCGCGGCGTCGACATAGTCCTCGTCGCGCGGTTCGATCCATTGCCTGCCCTG
>JBKBTF010000014.1:0-61266 GCA_046291395.1 Blastomonas sp.
GGCCCCGCCGGAAACGGCGCTCGACGTGCCCGAGGGTCTTACGATCTTTGGCCAGCAGGACCCCAATGTCCGGCGTGCCACTGCCATCGTCAACAGCGAGATCATCACCGGAACGGATATCGACCAGCGGGTTGCGCTGATCCTGGCAGCCAACGACGCCCCCGTTTCAGAAGAGGAGCGCGCGCGGTTGAGGCTGCAGGTGCTGCGCAACCTGATCGACGAGACTTTGCAGATCCAGGAAGCGGCCGCCAACGACATCAAGGTCGATGAGGCACAGGTCGAGCGAACCTACACCCAGGTGGCGTCGCAGAATTTCCGCCGCGATACCGCCGCGCTCGACAAGTACCTTGAGAGCATCGGATCGTCACCCCGCTCGCTCAAGCGCCAGATTCGCGGCGAACTGGCGTGGCAGCGGCTGCTGGGTCGGAACGTCACGCCCTTCATCAACGTCTCCGAAGACGAGGTGAAAGAGGTCATCGAGCGTCTGAAGGCAGCAAAGGGCACCGAAGAATTCCGCATCGGCGAAATCTATCTCTCTGCCAACTCGCAGAACCGAGCCGAGGTCGCTCAGAATGCAGCCCGGATCGTCGAGCAGTTGCAGCAGGGCGGATCGTTCGTAGCCTATGCCCGCCAGTATTCGGAAGCCTCGACCGCAGCTGTCGGCGGCGATCTGGGCTGGCTGCAGCTTGCGCAGTTGCCGCCTGCGCTCGCAGCGGTGGCGCGCGACATGCAGGTCGGCCAGCTTGCAGGGCCGATCGAGATCCCCGGCGGCTTCTCGCTGATGTACCTGATCGACAAGCGCCAGATTCTCACCGCCAACCCCCGCGATGCGCTGCTCGGGCTCAAGCAGCTCTCGATCGCGTTCCCCGCCGGCATCAGCGAGGCGGAGGCGACCCGCCGCGCGTCCGAATTTGCCAGCGCCACCCGCGCCATCAAGGGTTGCGGGTCAGCCGATGAGATCGCCGCGCGCCTTGGTGCCACGGTAACCAACAATGACCAGGTTCCGGTGCGTGATTTGCCGGCGCCGCTGCAGGACACGCTGCTTGCTTTGTCGATCGGCGAGGCAAGCCAGCCTTTCGGCTCGGTCAAGGATGGCGTGCGCGTGCTGGTGCTGTGCGGTCGCGATGACCCGCAGGCCGAGGGCGGGCCCAGCGCCGAACAGCTGATGGCCAATATGGAAGAGGAAAAGGTCAACCGCCGCGCGCAGATCTATCTGCGCGATCTTCGCCGGGACGCGGTGATCGAGTACAACTGATGCGGCCGACGGACCTCACCACGGCGTGAGCGGTTTGCTGGCCATATCGTCCGGCGACCCCGCCGGGATCGGCCCCGAAATCATCGGGAAGAGCTGGCAGGCGCGGCAGGCTGAAAACCTGCCCGCGTTCTTCGCGATCGGCGACCCGCGTGCTTTCTCCAGCGTGTGGGACGGACCGGTGGCGGTCATCGACACGCCATCGGACGCACTTGACCATTTTGCCACGGCCTTGCCGGTGCTGCCGGTGATCGACAGCGGCGCCGTCGTTCCGGGCCAGCCCGATCTTGACGGTGCTCGCTGCGCGCTGCAGGCGCTGGAAATGGGCGTCGGGCTGGCGCGCGCGGGCACGGTGCGCGGCATCGTCACCGGCCCGATATCCAAGATCCAGCTCCAGAAGGTCGGCTTCAACTTTCCCGGCCAGACCGAATTCATCGCCGAAGCCTGCGGCGTGGCGCGGCAGAATGTCGCGATGCTGCTCGCTGGGCCGTCGCTGCGCGTCGTCCCGATTACCGTCCATATCCCTATTGCCGATGTTCCTGCAGCCTTGTCGATCGAACTCATCGTCAACCGCGCCCGCGCCGCCGCCAAGGGCATGGCGCGCAATTTCGGCATCGACAAGCCGCGGCTGGCGATATCGGGGCTCAATCCCCACGCAGGCGAGCAGGGCAGCATGGGGCGCGAGGAGGCCGAGATCATCATTCCCGCCATCGACCAGTTGCGCGCCGACGGGTTCGATGTGCAAGGGCCGCTGCCCGCCGACAGCATGTTCCACGCTGCCGCCCGCACCCGCTACGATGTCGCGCTGTGCCAGTATCACGATCAGGCGCTGATCCCGGTCAAGGCGCTGCATTTCGACGATGCGGTCAACATGACCCTGGGCCTGCCGATCGTGCGCACATCGCCCGACCACGGGACCGCATTCGATATCGCCGGCAAGGATTGCGCAAACCCAAGCTCGATGATCGCGGCCATCCGGATGGCGGGCGCCGCATGGCAGCATCGCCAGACGTACGAAGGCTGATGCGCAGTCCCGTAACCACATTGCCTCCGCTGCGCGACGTTATCGCCCGGCATGGTCTTGCGGCGAGCAAGGCGCTGGGTCAGAACTTTCTGCTCGACGAGCAACTGCTCGACCGCATCGCTGCCGTGCCCGGCAATCTCGATGGCGTGGATGTGCTGGAGATCGGCCCAGGCCCGGGCGGCCTGACCCGAGCCTTGCTGCGCGCCGGAGCGAACGTCACCGCGATCGAGCGCGACCGCCGCTGCCTGCCTGCGCTCACCGAACTGGCCGAGGCCTTTCCCGGACAACTGACCGTCATCGAGGGGGACGCGCTCGAACTGCCCTTGGCCAAGGTCATGCCAGGGCCGTGCCATATCGTCTCCAACCTGCCTTACAACGTCGGTACCGCGCTGTTCATCGGCTGGCTCGGCGGCAGCGCCTGGCCGCCGCAATGGCTGTCGCTGACCTTGATGTTCCAGCGCGAGGTCGCCGACCGCATCGTCGCGGACACCAACGACGATTCCTATGGCCGGCTTGCCATCCTCAGCCAGTGGCGCTGTCATGCAAAGCTTGCGATGAAGGTGCACCGCAGCGCCTTCACCCCGCCGCCCAAGGTGATGTCGGCAATCGTCCATCTCACCCCCGCGCCGATGCCCGAGGGCGTTGCGCCTTCCCGGCTCGAGGCGCTGACCGCCGCTGCTTTCGGCCAGCGCCGCAAGATGCTGCGGCAGAGTTTGAAGGGCCTGCCTGGCGCTTTGGCCGCACTCGAGGCGGAAGGCATCGACGCCTCGCGCCGGGCGGAGACGCTGAGTGTCGAGGACTTCGTTCGGGTGGCGAGAGCGATGGAGGCGGGATAAGGCGCGGACGTCGCACAGCGCTGCGATTCCGGTACAACCCCCTTCCCTTTCCCGGCGTGGGCGTTAGCATTCTCCCAAAGCCCGCAAGCCGCCCGGCACCAGACACGGGGGCAGCAGGACGAGGAGCTGGAAGCATGTACGATCTGATCATTCGCAGCGGCACCATCTATGATGGCCTGGGTGGCGCACCGTTCGCCGGCGACATCGCGATCAGCGGCGATACCATCGCGGCGGTGGGCAAGGTCACCGGCGGCGCGCGCGCGGAAATCGATGCCAGCGGCCATATCGTTACCCCCGGCTTTGTCGATATCCACACCCATTATGACGGCCAGGCGACCTGGGATGACGTCATGGCGCCTTCATCCTGGCACGGCGTGACAACCGTGATCATGGGCAATTGCGGCGTCGGCTTTGCGCCCGCAGCGCCCGACAAGCACCAGTGGCTGATCGGGCTGATGGAGGGGGTTGAGGACATCCCCGGCACCGCGCTCGCCGAAGGGATGACCTGGGATTGGGAGAGCTTTCCCGAATATCTCGACTCGCTCGAGCGCCTGCCGCGCACGATCGATATCGGCACCCATGTTCCCCATGGCGCGGTGCGGGCCTATGTGATGGGCGAACGCGGCGCGGCCAATGAACAGCCGACCGAGGCCGACATCGCCGCGATGTCCGCCATCGTCGAAGACGGTTTGCGCGCTGGCGCGCTGGGCTTCTCATCATCGCGCACGGTGCTGCACAAGTCGATCGACGGCGAACTCGTCCCCGGCACGACCGCGACCGCAAAGGAGCTGATCGGCATCGGCCGCGCGATGGGCAATGTCGGGTTCGGCGTGTTCGAGATGGCATCCGATCTGGTGCCCGAATGGCACGAATTCGACTGGATGACCGCATTGTCGAAGGAAACAGGGCTGCCGGTGACCTTTGCCATGCTGCAATCGCCGATGAAGCAGATGAGCTGGATCGAGCAGATGGCCGCGTGCGAAGAGGCCAACCGCACCGGAGGAAACGTCGTCGCGCAGATCTCGCTGCGCGGGACGGGCGTGGTGATGAACTGGCGCGGGACGGTGCACCCGTTCGTCCAGCGGCCAAGCTGGCGCGCGATCGCGGACCTGCCCTGGAATCAGCAGCTCGCAAGACTGAAGGACCCCGGGTTCAAGGCGCAATTGCTCGCGGAGGACAACCTGCCCCCGCCTTCGCCCGATATCGCGGCACTGTTCATGCTGGTCACCGCCTGCTGGGCGATGCAATTCCCGATGCACGACGATTTCGACTACGAGCCGACCCGCGCGGACAGCATAGCACTGAGAGCCGAGACAGCGGGCAAGGATGGCGCCGAATTTGCCTATGACGCGCTGATGGCGGACGACGGCAACGGCTTCATCTATCTGCCCATCCTCAATTACCAGGACGGCAATCTCGATTTCATCAAGGGGCTTCTCGAGCGCGACGATACCGTGGTCTCGCTCTCCGATGGCGGCGCGCATTGCGGCACCATCTGCGATGCGGCAGCGCCGACGTTTTTGTTGAGCTATTGGGCGCGCGACCGAAAGGCAGGCACGATTCCCGTCGAACTCGCGGTCAAGCGCCAGTGCCACGATACCGCTCGGCTGTATGGCCTCAACGATCGCGGGGTGCTCAAGCCGGGCTATCTCGCCGACTTGAACGTCATCGATCTGCCCAGACTGCGCCTCAGCCGTCCGTGGCTGGCGTTCGATCTGCCCGCAGGCGGCAAGCGCCTGCTGCAGAAGGCGGAAGGCTATATCGCAACGATCAAGTCGGGCGAGATCACCTTCCGCAACGGTGAGGTGACAGAAGAGCGCCCGGGTGGGCTGATCCGCGGCCCGCAGAATGTCGAGCAGCGGGTCGCCGCGGAGTAGCCGGGCGCGGCGATCAGAACGGTTTCACCGTGCCCAGGAAGCAGATGCCGGCGATGGTGACCCAGTAGACATAGGCCATCAGGCGGCCATAGCCGATCTCGCGTGCCAGAGCGGCTTCCTGTGCGGGATCGGGCCCGAGCGCCAGCGCACGGAAGCGCGTGGTCCAGCGCCGCATGATCCAGCGCAGCCCCAGCCCGATGCACAAGGTAAAGCCGTAGAGCGTCAGCTTGGCGGAATACCAGCGCATGCCCTCGCTCGCCTCGAACGGACCGTGCCCCAGCAGCGAGGAAATCCCGGTGATGACGATCGCAGGGATGAGCAGGTAGCGGATCGCCTCATCGGCCTTGGTGAGCCTTATCCCGAGGTCGGTTTCGCGCGCGAAGAACGCACCCCAGCACAACCCCAGCCAGCCCATAACGAACAGCCACATCGCGGTGAGATAGCCGCCTCCGAAGGGCTGAAGCCCATAGATATGCCCCATGTGCAGCCCCAGCGGCAGCAAGAGGATGATGCCGGTGCGCGCCAATATGTCGATGCGATAGGCGGTTTCCATATGCCGCTTGCGCTCGTCGAGCGACAACGCGGGATTGGTGACATTGTAACTCGACTGGAAAACTCCCCATTCGCCGCCCAGCCAATACACCATCGCCAGAATGTGAACCCAGCGCAGCACCAGCACCTCTTCGATCACGTCATTCCCCCCATCCCTGATTGATTTCGCTATCGCCAGCCTTCACCGCACTGCAAGCTGCGCGACAATGTCCATGATCGGCGGGTCGGGATGTTCCATCGCCTCGACCTCCTGCTGAAAGCCGCGCATGATCCGCGCGATATAGGCGCGTGTGTCCTCGCCGCGCTGCTGCCCGGCGGCATGGTCGGGTGCATAGTCCTCGACATCGCTGCGCTTCAGACTGCCGCCGGCTTCCAGCAATCTCTCGACGGTATCCAGCCGCTCGCGCGTCGCCGACAGCTCGGCCGCCAGCGCCAGCGTCAGCGAATACAGCCGGTCAAGCGCGGGCTCGTCGAAAAATTCCGGGCGGCGGCCCTTGGCGCGCGCGCCCGACCGGGCGATCCAGTCCAGTCCCTCGGTCATGCGGCCATCTCCTGCTCGTGCGCAGGTTTCCACGCACCATAGGCATTCCAGATCGCGGCACGGCCATAATCCTCCGAGGCGCCATCGGGCGACGGCGGAAAGATCGACGCGTCAACCACCGCTCGCACGCCGATGGAGAACTGGTCCGCTTTGCCGAAGCCCGCCTCTTCCATCACCTGCTCCATGCTCACCCCATGCATCGCCGACCAGAATGGCTCGTTGTTGTTGAACGCATCCCAGTCACGCATGAACTGTTCGAACAGCGGCATATCGGGCCCATATTGTGGTTGCTCGATATGCAGCATCAGGCCGCCGGGCTTGAGCACCCGATAGGCCTCGCGCAGGATGCGCGGCATCGAGGCGGCAGACAGCTCATGCAGGAACATCGTGGTCTGTACCCAATCGAAATGGGCGTCGGGAAAGCGCGAGAGATCCTCGCCACTGGCCTGGACGAAGCGGATGTTCCTGACCCCCAGCCCCGCCGCGCGCGCCGCGCCATAGCGCAAGCTGGCCCCGGCCGTATCGATCGCGATCACCTCGGCGTCGGGAAAGCCCTGCGCGATCGGAACGGCGTTGTGGCCGACGGTGCAACCGATATCGAGGATGCGCCGGGGGGACCAGTCGGGGCGGTTCGCCTTGACCCAGGCGACCACCGCCTGCCCGCCGCCGTCATTCAGCGCGCCCAGTGCGCCGCCGGTGGTGGCGAACAGGCCGACGTCGTAGTTCGCGCCGACGGTGACATCGCCCGGCCGTTCCTCGCCATGATAGCCGCCAGGCTGGCAATGGATGTCGACACAGGTCTGGTAGTCGGGTTGTTCGATCGCCGGATCGAGCTCCAGCTGCCCGGAATGCTCGTTGAACTGGCGCGCGAGGGCATCAAGCTCATCCAACTGCCGCAGCACGGTCTGTCGGCCGTTCATCTGCCGCATTTCCATCGCGTTGCGCTTGAGCGCCGACCACATACGATGGAAACGATCGCGGTTCATCGCATCGCGGATTTCATCACGATGCTGTGGATCGCGGCCATGCTCGGATCGGAACGCAGGCAGCACCCGGCCTTCATAGGCCAGGGCGTTGCCGCGGCCCAAAGTGCCCGAGACATAGCGGTTGAAATGGGTGAGAAAATTGAACCGCGCCGCTTCGTCATGGCGGGTGCGCGGCATCATCGGGTGGCGGCTCAGCGCGGTATAGGCGGGAGGCAGGTTCTGCGTCATCGTGTCAGGCCTTTCCGGACAAGCCAGACACGCTGCGTGCTCCGGCTTTCGGGTTCACCAATTTGTCAGGGTCGAACCGGCGGGTGTGGGCGCCAGGACGATGCGACACGATAGTTGTATGGACAAATTTGCAATCAGGATTTGATCCTGGTCAAAGTTCTGGCAGGAAAATGTCACGTGCCGGCGCTTCTCCTGCCCGACTTCCGGATCGATATCGAGGCCACCGCGGTCATCGACTGACCGCGGCCCAGGCCCCTCAGCGCATCGTTTTGACTTCGTCGTCGCGTCCGGTCATTTCCCAGCGGATCAGCGAAATCGGGATCGAACCTGCGGCGCGGAAGCGGTCGTGGAACGACTTGATGTCGAACGCTCCGCCTTCCTGCATCGCCACATCGGCGAGCAGCTTCTCGAGCTCGATCTTGCCCATGTAATAGCCGATGCCATAGCCGGGCTGGCGCAGGTACAATTCGATATCGAACTGGGCCACCGCGTCGCCCGGCTTCATCCATTTTGGGGTCCGCGCGATCAGCGATTCATTGGCCTGTTGCCAGGTCCATTCATTGGCCTGCATCCGGATTTCGGGGACGACCCGCGCCGCACGCTTGGCACCCAGGATATAGTCGATCTCGCGCGTCTTGGGCCTGTCTTCGAGCATTCCGGCCTGCAGGATCATCTCTTCCAGATAGAACGCCCAGCCTTCGTTGCGCAGGCCGTTGACGAAGAACAGCCGCGACTTGCCGCGCACTGGCCGCGTGTCGCGCGCGGCCTGGAGCGAATCGAACATGTGGCCCGGAAGATTGTGCGCCCGCAGCGGCAGCCCGTCGCGGAATTCCGCCTCGAAGAAGAAATGCAGGTTGAGCGGGGGATCGAACAGCCCCGGCTTGGATGGGTCGCGGTCAAACGGAAACTGATAGGGTCCTTCTTCCGGATCATGTTCGACATAGTCGGGAATGGTCACCCAGTCGCCGTCGCGCAGCAGCTTGAGCAGATGCTCGTCCTCGGCCTTGCGCTTGGCATCGAACTGAGCGCGCGTGGTCACTGGTTCAGGCATGGGAATCGCGCGGTTGCGGTGTTCCTCGATCTTCAAGAAAGTCACCTGCCGCTGGTACTCGCGCTCGCCGATCGTCTCGACCTGTTCGGGCGTGTACGGCAGCAGCAGCACGTTCTTGAGATACCAGGCATAGTTGTCCTTGCCGACGCCGCCATGCGCGGGCAGCCCTGCCTCGATCGATTCTAGCCAGGTCTTGAATTCAGATGCCGCCGCCTGCGCGCGTTTTGCCGGTTCGACCAGGTCTGGCTGCAGCTTGGCCGCCGACGCGGCCAGCTCGCCGAACACATTGACCTCCACCTGTTTCTGCACGATCGCCAGCCGGGCCAGATCGCCGCGCGCATCAGTCAGGTTCTCGCGCGCCTGCCGCAGTGCGCCCGGCACCGCGTCCAGCTTGGCCTGCAACGCCTTTGCCTTGGCCGCATCGATCGGCAGGCTGGGAATGCCGAACGCCCCGTGCATCTTGGGGCCGAACCCCAGATTGGTCGTGCTGTAAAAAGCCGGGTCGCGCTTCCAGGGCTGCATCACGCGATGCTGGAACTCCAGCCCGCGCATCTCGGCGAGCACCACCATGTAATCGACCCGCTCGCTGACCGGCCAGCTGCTGTCGTCGATCGCCTTCAGCCGGGCCTGAAAGGCTCGCAGGCCATCATACTGCCGTGCCATGGCCGCCGCAGAGTAATCCGGCAGACCATCGACCATCTCCGGCGCCACAAACGCCCGAAACTCGTCATACAGCGTCACCAGATCGGCATGGCGCGAGGGTACAGCCTCGGCCTTGGCGGCTACCGGAACCTGGCTTGCCGCCGCAACCATGGGGAGAGCCAGCAAGGCCGCCATCAGGCGCATCTTCAGTTTCACACACTATCTCCCCATTGAACCGATCGCACGATCGTATCTGCTAAAGCGTGTTGAAGAAACGGCTCAGCCGCTCCATCGCCTCGGTCACCCGAGCCTCGGATTCCGAACCGAAACAGACGCGCAAATGGCCTTCGCCGGCAGGGCCGTAAAAGCTTCCCGCTTCGACGACGACATGGGCCTCTTTCAAGATCGCCATGGCAATGTCCTGCGAACTGCGGCCGGTGCCAGTGATATCGGGAAAGGCGTAGATGGTGGCCTCGGGCGCGACGCAGGTGACCCCCGGCATCTGGTTCAGCGCCTGGACGACGATGTCGCGCTTGCGCCGGTCAGCCTCGACCATCGCATGCATTGCATCCTGCGGCCCTTCGACGGCCGCGCGGGCGCCCTCCTGCACGAAGACGTTGACGTGGGTGACGTCGGTCATCGCGATGGTCAGGATCGCGGGCATGAGCTTTGCATCGGCGGTGACGTAACCGACGCGCCAGCCGTCCATCGAATAGGCCTTGGTAAAGGCAAAGCAGGTGATCGTCCGCTCGCGCATACCGGGCAGGCTGGCGATACTGATATGCTGCGCCTGATCGTATGTGATGTATTCATAGACCTCGTCCGACAACACCAGCAGGTCGTGCTCGATCGCCAGATCGGCAATGTGTTGCAGCTCCTCGCGGGTATAGACTCGGCCCGTCGGATTGGCGGGATTGATCAGCACGATCATCCGCGTGCGGTCGGTGATCTTCTCGGCGATCTTCTCTTTCGAGATCGCGAAGTTGTTGGCCTTGTCGAGCCCGGCGATCACCACCTTGCCGCCCGCCAGCTCGGTCTTGCCGATGTGCTGGGGGTAATAGGGATCGAGCAGGATCACCTCGTCGCCCGGATCGATCGCTGCCATGAACGCCGCGAACGAGGCATGGGTGAGGCCGTTGGTGACCAGCACCTCGTCGACGCCGTAATCCAGCTTGTTGAAATCGCGCAGTTTTTTGACCAAAGCCTGGCGGAACGACAGCGTCCCGCGGAAATCGCCGTAATGGACGATGCCCGCATCGAGCGCGGCCTTGGTCGCCTGCTTGATGTGATCGGGCGTGTCGGCGTGCGGCCGCCCGAACTCGAGATGGATCAGGTCAACGCCCTGCGCATCGAGCTTCGACGCCTCGTCGTACATGCCGAAGCTCTTCTTGGATCCCGTCGAAAGACGCTGCGCTGGCCACTTCATATTCAAAATCTCCGGTGATTCCCATACACGTGAATAATTGCGTGATATACGATATTTCAAGCTTAAAGTTTTAAGCTTGAAACGATTTGCGCTGCGCAGTAGCATCCCGGCCATCGAGTCTCGGCACGAAGAGGGATGGGCAATGAAGATCGGATGCGTCGGCGGAGGTCCAGCAGGGCTGTATTTCGCGATATCGATGAAACTGCACAACCCCGAACACGTGATCGACGTCTACGAGCGCAACCGGCCCGATGACACCTTCGGCTGGGGGGTCGTCTTCTCGGATCAGACGGTCGACAATCTGATGGCCAACGATCCCGTCAGCGGCGCGACGATCCGCGACGAATTCACCCATTGGGACGATATCGACGTGCATATCCACGGCGAATGCATTCGCTCGAGCGGGCATGGCTTTATCGGCATCGGCCGCAAGCGCCTGCTGGCGATCCTGCAGCAGCGCGCGCACGATCTGGGTATCGGCCTGCACTTCGAGCACGAGGCGAGTACCGACCCTGCCGACTGGGCTGAATTTGATCTGGTGATCGCGGCCGATGGCGCCAACAGCCGCATCCGGACCGCGCATGTCGAGCGGTTCGACGTCGACATTCAGGTCAAGAAGAACAAGTTCTTCTGGTTTGGCACCGCCAAGCAGTTCGACGCCTTCACCTTCGCGTTCGAGCCAACCGAGGCAGGCTGGGTATGGGCCCACGCCTATCGTTTCGACGACCAGCTTTCGACCTTCATCGTCGAGATGGCGCCCGAGACCTGGGCTGGCCTGGGCCTCGATACGATGGACCAGCCCGACGCAATCGCGCTGTGCGAAAAGCTGTTCGCCAAGTATCTCGACGGCAACGCGCTGATGTCCAACGCCACCCACCTGCCCGGCCCGCAGGCATGGCTCAACTTCCGCCGGATCATCACCGGCCAATGGTCGTACGACAAGTTCATCCTGCTCGGAGATGCGGCGCACACCGCGCATTTCTCTATCGGGTCGGGCACGAAGCTGGCGCTGGAAGACGCTATCAAGCTCGCCGAGGTGCTCAACCGGCCCGGCCTGTCGCGCGAGGACGCGCTGGCGGAATACCAGGCCGAGCGCAGCATCGAAGTGCTCAAGCTGCAGAACAGCGCGCGCAACTCGACCGAATGGTTCGAGACGCTCGACCGCTATCTGCCGTTCGCGCCGATCCAGTTTGCCTATTCGCTGCTCACACGCTCGCAGCGGGTCAGCCACGAGAACCTGCGGCTGCGCGATCCGGCGTGGCTGGAGGGCGTCGAACGCTGGTTCCAGGCGCAGGCCCCGGGTGGGCGCGACACCGATGCCCCACCGATGTTCGCACCGTTCAGGCTGCGCGCGCTGGAACTTGCCAACCGCATCGTCGTCTCGCCGATGGCGATGTACAGCGCCACCAACGGCACCCCGGGCGATTTCCACTTCGTGCATTACGGCACCCGCGCGCAGGGCGGTGCGGGGCTGGTCTATACCGAGATGACCTGCGTCTCGCCCGAAGGCCGGATCACGCCGGGCTGCCCGGGCATGTATGCGCCCGAGCATGTTGCGGGATGGAAGCGGATCACCGATTTCGTTCACCAGAACAGCAAGGCCAAGATGTGCCTGCAGCTGGGACATTCGGGCGCCAAGGGCTCGACCAAGCTGGGATGGGAGGGCATGGACGAACCGCTCGACACCGGCAACTGGCCCTTGATCGCCGCATCCGATGTCCCCTGGAGCGCCGCCAACCAGACGCCGCGCCCGATGACCCGCGCCGACATGGACAATGTGCGTGACCAGTTCGTTGCCGCCACCGTGATGGCGATCGACGCCGGGTTCGACATGGTCGAGATGCACGCCGCGCACGGCTATCTGCTTTCCAGCTTCATCACCCCGATGCAGAATCGGCGCACCGACGCATACGGCGGCAGCCTTGAAAACCGGCTGCGCTTCCCGCTCGAGGTGTTCACCGCGATGCGCGCGGCCTGGCCTTTCGACAAGCCGATGTCGGTGCGCATCTCGGCGACCGACTGGATGGGCGACCAGGGCGTCACCCCGGAAGAAGCCGTGCTGATCGCGCAGGCTTTCCATGAGGCAGGCGCAGACCTGATCGACGTCTCCGCCGGCCAGACCTGGGCCGATTGCCAGCCTGTCTATGGCCGTATGTTCCAGACCCCGTTCGCCGATCAGGTGCGCAACGAGGCGCGGGTATCGACCATGGCGGTGGGCAACATCTACGAGACCGATCATGTCAATTCGATCCTGGCGGCGGGGCGCGCGGACCTTGTCGCGCTGGGGCGGCCGCACATGATCGACCCGATGTGGACGTTGCGCGCGGCGGCCCAGCACGGGTATCGCCAGGTCGCGGTCCCGCCCGCCTATCTGAGCGGCATGGGGCAGCTGGCGCGCAACATGCAGCGCGCGGCGGAGCAGGAAGCGGCGTTGAGGGCCTGATATGCGACTGGAGGGACTTCACGCGGTCGTCACTGGTGGCGGATCGGGAATTGGCGCCGCGATTGCGCAGGCGCTGGCAGCCGAAGGCGCACGGCTGACGCTGGTCGGGCGGCGGCGCGAGGCGCTGGACGCCACCGCTGCCAGCTTGCCGGGCACCTGCGTCGCAACAGCCGACGTCACCGATCGCGCTGCGGTCGATGAGGCGTTCGCATCCGCCCGCGCGGCGCATGGCCCCATCGGCATCCTCATCAACAATGCGGGCATCGCCCCCAGCGCGCCCTTCGCCAAGGTCACTGCCGAGGCGTGGCGCCAGACGATGGCGGTCAACCTCGACGCGCTGTTCCACTGCTGCCAGGCGGCGCTTCCCGATTTGCTCGCAGCGTCGGCGGGCCGCATCGTCACCGTCGCCTCGACCGCAGGGGTGAAGGGCTATGGCTATACTGCGCCCTATGTCGCCTCGAAGCACGGCGCGATCGGCCTGATGCGCGCGCTGGCCACCGAATTTGCCGCGACCAGCCTCACCGCCAACGCGGTGTGCCCCGGCTTTACCGATACCGATATCGTCGGCGACGCCGTGGCCAACATTCAGGCCAAGACCGGTCGCAGCGCGGATGAGGCGCGCGCACAGCTCACCCGGTTCAATCCGCAAGGGCGATTGATCGACCCGGCAGAGGTCGCAGGGGCGGTGCTGTGGCTGTGCCTGCCAGCCAGCCGCTCGGTCACCGGCCAGGCGATCATGGTCGCCGGTGGAGAAGTGATGTGACAGGCGCACCCGCGATCCGCGAAAAGCATGACGGCGAAATGGTCGATCGCAGCAATGTGCGGCTGTGGCTGCGGCTGCTGACCTGCACCACGGTGATTGAAAAGCGCCTCAAGCGGCGCTTTGCCGATCAGTACGGCATCACCCTGCCGCGTTTCGACGTGATGGCGGCGCTCGATCGCAATCCTGCGGGCATGACGATGGGGCAGCTTTCGCAGGAGCTGCTGGTCTCGAACGGCAATGTCACCGGCGTCGTCCAGACCCTGGCGCGCGACAATTACATCAGCATCGCCCCCTCGCCTACCGACGGCAGGGCCTCGATCGTGCGGCTGACTCAGCTTGGCCACGAGTGCTTCTCCGGCATCGCCGAGGCGCATCACGAATGGATCGACATGATGCTCGATGGCCTCACCCGCGACCAGCGTACCGCGCTGTATGATCTGCTCGGCGCACTCAAGGTTTCGCTGGCCGACGATAAAGGAAAGGAACAGCCATGAACCCCGAAAGCTTTTCGCCCGAGCATTTCAGCTGGCACTTCGACAAGGGCGTCGGCACCGTCACGCTCAACCGTCCCGATCGCAAGAACCCGCTGACCTTTGAAAGCTATGCCGAGCTGCGCGATACCTTCCGCGCGCTTTGCTATGCGCCGGCGGTCAAGGCGATCATCGTCACCGGCGCGGGTGGCAATTTCTCGTCGGGCGGCGATGTCCACGAGATCATCGGTCCGCTGACCAATATGGCGATGCCCGAATTGCTCGCCTTCACCCGCATGACCGGCGACCTGGTCAAGGCGATGCGCGCCTGCCCGCAGCCGATCGTTGCTGCGCTCGACGGCATCTGCGTCGGTGCGGGCGCGATCATGGCGATGGCATCGGACCTCAGGCTGGCGACGCCTGCCACCAAGACCGCGTTCCTGTTCACCCGCGTCGGGCTCGCCGGATGCGACATGGGCGCGTGCGCCATCCTGCCGCGGATCATCGGTCAGGGCCGCGCCTCGGACCTGCTCTATACCGGGCGGATGATGAGCGCCGAGGAGGGCGAACGCTGGGGCTTCCACAACCGGCTGGTCGCGTCCGAAGACCTGATCGAGGAGGCGACCAAGCTGGCCCGTTCGATCGCTGCCGGGCCGACCTTCGCGCACGGCATCACCAAGACCCAGCTCGGCATCGAATGGGCCGTGTCGGTCGAAACCGCGATCGAGATGGAAGCACAGGCGCAGGCGATCTGCATGGCAACCAACGATTTCCGCCGCGCCTTCGAGGCCTTTGCCGACAAGCGCACTCCAGAATTTGCAGGTGATTGATGGCCGACCGCAGCTTTCTTGACTGGCCGTTCCTCGATGACAGCCACCGCAGCCTGGGCATCGAGCTCGATACCTGGTGCGCGGCGAACCTTTCCGATGACCATCCGCACGACATCGACGCAGCGTGCCGCGATCTGGTGGCGGCGCTAGGGGCAGCAGGCTGGCTGCGCTATTGTGTGCCGGCGGCCTATGGCGGCATCCACGAGCAGCTCGACATCCGCTCGCTGGCGCTGATCCGCGAGACGCTTGCCCGGTACTCGGGGCTCGCCGATTTCGCCTTCGCGATGCAGGGCCTGGGATCGGGGACGATCAGCCTGCTGGGCACCGAAGAGCAGAAGCGGGCCTACCTGCCCGATGTCGCCGCCGGTCGGAAGATCGCGGCGTTCGCGCTGACCGAGCCTGACTCGGGCTCCGACGTTGCAGCGATGGAAACGACCGCCGAGCGCACTGCGACCGGCTATGTCATCAACGGCGCGAAGACCTATATCTCGAACGGCGGCATTGCCGATTATTACGTGCTGTTCGCCCGCACCGGCGAGGCTCCGGGCGCCAAGGGCGTTTCGGCGTTCATCGTCGACGCGAACACACCGGGGCTGGCGGTGACCGAGCGGATCGAGGTCATCGCACCGCATCCGCTGGCAACCCTGACCTTCACCGACATGGCGCTGCCCGCGACGGCTTTGCTGGGCGAATCGGGCCGCGGCTTTGCCGCCGCGATGGCCACGCTCGATATCTTCCGCACCACCGTGGGCGCAGCGGCGCTGGGCTTTGCCCGCCGCGCGCTCGACGAGGCGACCGCGCGCGCCAAGGTGCGCAAGCTGGGCAACGGAACGCTGGCCGACAATGCGATCACGCAGTCCAAGCTCGCCGAGATGGTGCTCGATGTCGATACCTCCGCGCTGCTGATCTATCGCGCGGGCTGGCTGCGCGACGTGATGGGCCAGCGCAACACCCGCGAGGCGGCCCTCGCCAAGCTGCACGCCACCGACAGCGCGCAGCAGGTGATCGACAAGGCTGTGCAGATCTTCGGCGGCATGGGTGTCACCGTCGGCGCGCCTGTCGAGGCCCTGTACCGCGAGGTTCGCGCGTTGCGGATATATGAAGGCGCATCGGAGGTGCAGAAGGTGGTGATCGCACGCCAGCATCTCGCCCAAAGCGCAAACTGATGTTTCGCATCAGCCTGCCCTTGCGCTTTGCGCACTGCGACCCGGCGGGCATCGCCTATTACCCGCGCTATTTCGAGCTGTGCGATGCCGCGATCGAGGACTGGACCGCTGTGGTTCTGGGCATCACCCGGCGCGAGATGCACGTCGACCGGGGCCTCGGCCTGCCGACCGTCACGCTGACGGCGGACTTCGCGATCCCCAGCCGCCTGGGCGACATGCTCGACTTCACCGTGCAGGTGACCCGCGTCGGACGCAGTTCGGTCGACCTTCATGTCAATATCGATTGCGGAACCGAGCGGCGCTTCACGGTCCGCTATACCCAGGTGCTCACCGATCTTGCCGAGGGCACATCGCGCGCCTGGCCCGCCGAATTGCACGAACGATTGATCAAGGAAAGCGCATGACCGCCCATCACTCCCTGCTTCCCCCCGGCTGGCCGCGGCCGCGAGGCTATGCCAACGGCATCGCCGCGACCGGTCGGCTGGTGTTTACCGCCGGCGTGGTCGCCTTCGATGCCGAAGAGCGCATCGTCGGCGACGATCTGGGAACCCAGTTCCGCCAGGTGCTGGCCAACACCCTTGCGATCCTCGCCGAGGCCGGGGCCGGTCCCGAACACATCGTGCGAATGACCTGGTACGTCACCAGCCGCGACGAATACATCGGCAGCCTGCCTGCGATCGGCGAGGCCTATCGCGAACTGATCGGCAGGAATTTCCCCGCCATGGCGGTTGTCCAGGTCGCAGGCCTGGTCGAGGCCGATGCCCGGGTCGAGATTGAAACCACCGCGGTCGTTCCCCCCGCCAGCGCATAATCCAAAGGACACTTATCATGCAGACGTTCGATTGGGCCGACCCCTTTCTGCTGGACACCCAGCTCGACGAAGACGAGCGGATGATCCGCGATACTGCGCGAGACTATGCGCAGGATCGGCTCGCACCGCGCGCGATCGATGCTTTCGCCAAGGAGACCACCGATCCCGAGATCTTCCGCGAAATGGGCGCGCTCGGCCTGCTTGGCCCGACCATCCCGGAGGCCTATGGCGGCGTCGGCGCATCCTATGTCGCTTATGGCCTGGTGGCGCGTGAGGTCGAGCGGGTCGATTCGGGCTATCGCTCGATGATGAGCGTGCAGTCGAGCCTGGTGATGTACCCGATCTACGCCTTCGGCTCGGAGGAGCAGAAGCTGCGCTATCTGCCCAAGCTCGCGAGCGGCCAGTCTATCGGCTGCTTCGGGCTGACCGAGCCTGATGCAGGGTCCGATCCTGGTGGCATGCGCACCCGTGCGACCAGGATCGACGGCGGCTATCGCATAAGCGGTGCCAAGACGTGGATCTCCAATGCGCCGCTGGCCGATGTCTTCGTGGTGTGGGCCAAGTCGGATGCGCATAATGGTGCGATCCGCGGGTTCGTGCTCGAGAAGGGCATGGACGGCCTTTCCGCGCCCAAGATCGAGGGCAAGCTCAGCCTGCGCACATCGATCACCGGCATGATCCTGATGGATGAAGTCGAGGTTCCGGACGACGCTTTGCTGCCCGATGTGGAGGGTCTCAAGGGGCCGTTTGCCTGCCTCAACCGCGCACGCTACGGCATCAGCTGGGGCGCGATCGGCTCGGCCGAATTCTGCTTCCACACCGCACGGCAATATGGCCTTGACCGGCATCAGTTCGGCCGTCCGCTGGCCGCGACGCAGCTGTTCCAGAACAAGCTCGCCAACATGGAAACCGACATCGCACTCGCGCTGCAGGCGTCGTTGCGCGTCGGCCGGCTGATCGATTCAGACCAGTTCGCACCCGAGATGATCTCGATCGTCAAGCGCAACAATGTCGACAAGGCGCTGGGTATCGCGCGCATGTCGCGCGACATGCTGGGCGGCAACGGCATCAGCGGCGAATATCAGGTGATGCGCCACGCGATGAACCTTGAAACCGTCAACACCTATGAGGGCACGTACGATGTCCATGCGCTAATCCTCGGCCGCGCGATCACGGGCATTCCTGCCTTCTGATCGCGCGGGCGTGCGCGCCTATTTGACCAGCAGGATGCGGCTGTTGGCGGGATAGACCCATTCCAGCCCGCGTTCTGTCACCACACCATTGTCCTCGAGCGGAATCTTGATCTTGCGCCCGCCCCATTCGGGGACGGGGGTGTAGAGGAACAGCTCGACCGACAGGAAGTTGCTCGTGCGCAGCGTGTACGACAACCGCAAGGGATTGAAATCCGCCATCGACGGGCCCGAGCCGTGCCCCAGGTCACCCACCGAGTGGCTGCCGATGACAACATCGGAGACCTTGGGATCCGCGACGGGATCGTCATAGCGCCCCAGCACCAGCCCTGGCGTCTGCGCAACTCGGTCGTTGACCGCAGCGAGCGCGTCGCCCGCGGTCACACCGGGCCGGATCACGTCGAGGATCATCTGGCGGATCTCGAGCGCCTTGTCGAACGCGCGCTGGACGCCCGCCGGTGGCGCGTTCTCGCCCGCCTTGAGCACATAAGCCATGCGCTTCATGTCGGTGAAGGCGGTGAGGTAGTTCACCCCCCAGTCCATCGTCAGCAGGTCGCCGCGCTGGATGACATGATCGCCCGACACCGGCCCGCGCGGACCCGGGCCAAGCACGTAGATGCTGGGAATGCCGAAGCTGTTGCCCAGCCCCTCCTTGTGCAGCTGCTCCATCATCCACCATGCCACATCGCCGGTGGTGGTCTGACCGGGGGTGATGACCTCGCTCGAAAGCGCGCGTTCGGCAATCGTACGCGAAAACTCGCCCGCGCGCGCAAATGCCGCAATCTCGGTGGCGGTGTGGCGTCCGCGGAAATCGGACACCAGCTTTTCAGCCGGCACCAGTCGCGACGAAAGCTCGGTGCCGAGCGTTGCGACCAGTTCCTCGTGCAGCGAATGGCTCAGCCCATCAGCGGTGCCGATCTCGCTGGCGACGTTGATCCCGATTCGCTTCGGATTGCGCTGCTCTACAAAGGCGCGCAGTTCGGCCGGTGACCTTTTGAGATCGTAAAGCGGGCACTGGTCGAACGCCGCGCCGCCGACGCCCATCGCTGCGCGCTCGATGCGGCTCTCGCCGCGATCGGTGAAGACATAATAGCCCACGTCGCCGACATATCCACCGCCGAGCAACGCCGCGTTGGGGTCGTCATGGCCTTCGCGCGAGGCGACGATCCACATGTCGATGCCGTTCTCGCGCATCGCTTGAGGCAGAATGAGGTCCAGCTTGTCCTTGCGAATCTGGCAAAGTTGCTCCCAGCGCTGCCGCGCTTCGTGTGCCGCAGCCGGTGTACTCGCCGCCATGGCCAGCGATGCTGCCAAAACCAGACCTACGCCCAAACGCCCATGTTGCATCGAAACCTCCTGTCGCGCCCCAGCTCCGTGACACCGAAGCAGTACCCATCGTCGCCAAATTACATCCATCTTCATACGATTCTTGTCAAATTTTTTGGGAAGCTTATGGCTGCCGGCGGCACGGATCGGGGATGCGTTCGATTCTGTGCTGTTCACGCTGACCGGGACTCATGCTTTTCGCGTAGATCGGCACAAGCGCGTCGCCCATGCATTTCAATCGCGCCATACATTCATTTTCAATGGGCATGTGACTATAACTCAGTGCAAATACATATGTATTCGGCTAATTCGACCATCGGTGAGGATCTGTGCTGACAGATCCGCTTGATCAATCAGGACTTTTGAGAAACACATGAGCACAAGGTCGAAAACAGCATCGACGAAGCAGGAAGGGGAGAACGTGGAAAATCGCGGCGATTATGACCCGAGCAGTCCGACATTCCGCCTGGAAAACTCGCCATTCTATCTGATGGCGCATGCCGACTTCAAATATCACGAAGACATGGACAAGGTGTTGCACAAGCACGGGGTGTCCAAGCCGATCTATCGCGTTATGACAGTGCTGCGCGAACACCAGCCGGCGAGCATCGGCACGATTGCCGAAGCCGCCCTGACCAAGCGCTCCACCATCAGCCGGATCATCGACCGGATGATCGAACAGGGGCTGGTGTCGACCGAATCCAATCCGGAAGACAACCGCATCACCGAGGTGACGCTGACAGCCGCAGGGCAGCAGACGCTGCGCAAGCTCACCCCGATCGTCGGGCGTCAGTTTTCGCGCGCGATGGTCGGCATCAGCAACCGTGACATTGCGCATCTGCTGCGCACGCTGAAGAAGATCAGCGACAATCTTGGCAAATTACCGATCGAGTGATCGCCTGATCGCCACGCCATGACCTGACCTGCTTTCGCCTTGGGTCACCAGTCACACATCTGAAACCATGTGAAATTGCACGTGAATTAAAGCGCGATTTGCTTGACGCCACGGCCCGACTTTGCTTGGCTCCTCACCGCCCGACGATCGATGGATCGGGCGCGGATGCGGGAGCCGAGGTGGACAGGACACGCACCCAAAAGGGTCTGGCCGATTGGCTGAACCAGGCAATGGCGTTGGCCAGGTCAGGTCGGCTTGACGATGCGCAGGCGCTGCTCGGCCGGATAATTGCGGACCAGCCGGGCAACCCCGATGCGCTTCAGCTGCTGGGCATGGTGGCGCGGCAGCGCGGAGATCATCCCCGCGCTGCCCACCTGTTTCGCCAGTCGCTGGCACAGCAACCCAATCAACCCCATGTCCTCAACAATCTCGGCAACAGCCTGACCAGCCTGGGCCAGACCGAGGCAGCGGCGCGCGCATATCTGCAGGCGCTGGCGTTGCAGCCCGATTATGCCGATGCCAGGATCAACCTTGCGCTGGCGCAGATCACACTTGGGCGTCCGGCGCAGGCCCGGGCGACATTGCAATCGCTGGTCGAAGCGGTGCCCGGTCATGCGCGCGCCTGGGCGGTGCTCGGTCAGGCACTCGGCGCGCTGCGCGAGCATGATCAGGCAGTCGCTGCCTACCGCACCGCGCTCGGCCTGCGCCCCGAGCATGCTCCGTGGCAGCACAATCTGGCGGTGGCGCTACGCCTGGCGGGCCGGGCCGGCGATGCCCTGCCATGGCTGCTCGCCTGCGCCCGGCGATCGCCCGGCGAACCGACGATCCATTACAATCTGGGTCATTGCCTACAGGATCTGGGCCGGATTGGGGAGGCCGTCGCCGCCTATCGACATGCCATCGCGCTGACCCCCGACGACAGCAGCATTCACGAATCACTCAGCCGGATGCTCTGGCAGCAGGGCGATACGCTAAGCCATCTCGACAGCTACCGCACTGCGCTGGCGGAGAGGCCGGACAATCCCGGACTGCTTTGCGGTCTGGCCAACCGGCTGACGCTCTCCGGGCATGCGGACGAGGCGGCGGCGCTTCTGGTCGAGCCTGCAGGACGCGGGATCGGCGGCGCAGATCTGCGCTTTCGGCAGGGTCAGGCTCTCTGGTCTTCGCAGCGGCCGCACGAGGCACTCGCGGCTTATGATGCCGCGCTCGATATCGACGCCAACCATGCCCCTGCCCTGCGCGAATCCGCGCGCTGCCTGGTCATCGCCGGCGATCTGGACGCTGCCGCCCCGCGCATCGCACGTCTGCTGGCCAACGACCCGACCGACCAGCAGGCGCTGGCGCTGAAGGCCCTGGTCTGGCGGTTCACCGGCAACGCAAAGACCGGATGGCTGATGGACTCGGCGCTGATCGGGACGCAAATGCTGGTTCCGGACGGCGGGGATATCGATGGCTTCAACCGCAGCCTCGACGCGGCGCTGACCGCGCTCCACAACGGCCGTCATCATCCGCTCGAACAGACCTTGCGTGGCGGAACGCAGACCACCGATGACCTGTTCACCCGCGACCTGCCCGAGGTCGCGTCGGTGCGGGCGATGATCGAACAGGCGGTCGACCGGTACATCACGGCCTTGCCCGATGAGCCGGCCCATCCCTTCCTGACACGCAAGGCCCCGGAATGGCTTTTTTCGGGCTCCTGGTCGGTGCGGCTGGCCAGCGGGGGGCACCACAGCAACCATATCCACCCGGAAGGCTGGATCAGCGCGGTCTATTATGTCTCGGTTCCGGATTGCGTCGCCGATGGCCAGAGCGGATGGCTCAAGTTCGGCGAGACCGGGATGCATCTGGGCGAGCGCGAGCAGATCATGCACAAGGTCCGGCCTCAGCCGGGACTGCTGGTACTGTTTCCGTCCTATTTCTACCACGGAACCGTGCCTTTCGCCGATAGCGGACACCGAACGACCATTGCGTTCGACATCGTTCCGGCAAACTGAGCGCACCCACTGAATATACTTGCATGTGCAAGTTTAATCTTTCACATTCGGGCCAGAACAAGAGCCGACCAGAACAAGGGGATGACCATGACCACCGAGATTCTCGAGCAGCTTGCATGTGCCGTCGCCTCGGGCGCCATTCGCACCATCGATCTCACCCAGACGCTGTCCCCCGACACGCCGACCCTCGTTCTGCCGCCCGAGTTCGGCCAGTGCGCCGCGTTCAGCCAGGAAGAAATATCCCGCTATGACGAGCGCGGCGTTGCCTGGTACTGGAACAACTTCACTGTCAGCGAGCACACCGGAACGCATTTCGATGCGCCGGTACATTGGGTGACGGGCAAGGACCTCGCCAACAATGCGGTCGATACCGTGCCGCCCGCCGACTTCATAGCGCCTGCCGTGGTGATCGACATCTCGCAGCAGTCCGCTGCCGACCCCGATTATCTGCTCACCGTCGCCGATATCGAGGCATGGGAGGCCGAGCATGGCCGCATCCCGCCGCGCAGCTGGATCATGCTGCGCACCGACTGGTCCAAGCGCGATGTCGATGCCTATACCAACCGCCGCGAGGATGGCGCACATACCCCGGGCCCGTCGGCAGAAGCGGTGCGATTTCTGGTCGACGAGCGCGACGCGCACGGGCTGGGCGTAGAGACGATCGGCACTGACGCTGGCCAGGCGCATCTGCTCGAGCCAGCCTATCCTGCGCACACATTGTTCCATGCCGCCGGGCGCTATGGCCTGCAGTGCCTGGAAAACCTTGATCAACTGCCCGCGACCGGCAGCGTCATCTTTTCCGCGCCGCTGAAGATCAAGGGCGGATCGGGCAGCCCCTTGCGCGTCCTCGCGCTTGTGGCCGCGTGACCGGCGATGGCGGAGCGGTCCTTCAAGGCTGAAGTCGAGCGGCTGAAGATGGGCGATGGCGAAGTCTTCGAAGGCGAAGGCATTTTGGCCGTCACCAAGGCGTTGCTGCAATCGGGCGTCGCCTATGTCGGCGGCTATCAGGGCTCCCCGATCAGCCATCTGATGGATGTGTTCGCCGATGCCAGCGAGCTGATGGCGGGTCTCGGCGTGCATTTCGAAAGCTCTGCCAGCGAAGCCACTGCAGCCGCGATGCTGGCAGCCTCGGTCAACTATCCGTTGCGCGGAGCCGTCGCCTGGAAATCTGTGGTCGGCACCAATGTTGCGTCCGATGCGCTGTCCAACGTCGCGTCGGGCGGGGTCACCGGTGGTGCGCTGATCATCGTCGGCGAGGATTATGGCGAGGGTTCCTCGATCATGCAGGAGCGCACCCACGCCTTCGCGATGAAATCGCAGATGTGGCTGATCGATCCGCGCCCCAGCCTGCCGCTGCTGGTCGATATGGTCGAGCACGGCTTCGCGCTGTCCGAGGCATCAAACACGCCAGTCATGCTGGAGCTCCGGGTCCGCGCCTGTCACATGACCGGCAGCTTCATCGCGCGCGACAACCGCAGGCCACCGCTGACCGTCGCCGAGGCCGCGCAGACCCCCCATCGTGACACCAGCCGCATCGTGCTGCCCCCCGCCAACTTTGCGCACGAGGTCGAGAAGATCGAGAAGCGCTGGCCTGCGGGCATCAAATTCGTGCGGGACCATGGGCTCAACGAGCATTTCGGCACCACGCAGGACGATATCGGCATCATCGTGCAGGGCGGGCTGTTCAACTCGCTCAACCGCGCGCTGGAGCTGCTCGGCCTGTCCGATGCGTATGGCAATGCCAAGCTGCCGGTCTATGTCCTCAACGTCACTTACCCGCTGATTCTGCACGAAGTGCAGGCGTTCTGCGCGGGCAAGAGCGCGGTGCTGATCGTCGAGGAGGGCCAGCCCGAGTTCATCGAGCATGAACTCAACACGCTGGTGCGCCGTGCGGACCTCAACACCCGGATCGCGGGCAAGGACATGCTGCCGCGCTCGGGCGAATACACCGCCGACGTGATCCGGCAGGGCGTCGCGAAGTTCCTGCGCGCGCATGCGCCTGGCCGCGCGCCCGCCGAAACGCCTGCCGCGCCCCCTGCCCTGCCCGCGAGTGCGGTGCCTCAGCGACCGGCAGGGTTCTGCACCGGCTGTCCCGAGCGCCCGATCTTCTCGGCGATGAAGCTGGTGCAGAAGGATATCGGCGAACTGCACGTGTCTGCCGATATCGGTTGCCATCTGTTTTCGATCCTGCCGCCCTTCCATATCGGCAACACCACGATGGGCTATGGCCTGGGCACCGCCGGCGCATCGGCGTTCAAGCCCGAGGGCAAGCGCGCGGTCGCGATCATGGGCGATGGCGGCTTCTGGCACAACGGCCTCACCTCGGGCATCGGCAACGCGGTGTTCAATCAGGACGACAATCTGACGATCATTGTCGACAACGGCTATTCCGCCGCCACGGGTGGTCAGGACATCCTCTCCTCCAAGGCGGAGACGCCGCGGCGCAGCACCAACAACCCAATCGAAAAGGCGGTGCGCGGGGTGGGCATCACCTGGGCGAAAACGCGCACGCGGACTTATGACGTCGCAGGGATGCGCGATGCGATCCGCGATGCGCTGACCTCCCCCGAAAAGGGCCCCAAGGTGCTGGTCGCGCAATCCGAATGCCAGCTCAACCGCCAGCGCCGGATCAAGCCGCAGATCGCCAAGGCCATCAAGTCGGGCCAGCGCGTGGTGCGCGAACGCTTCGGGGTCGATCCCGATACCTGCACCGGCGATCATAGCTGCATCCGGCTGTCGGGCTGTCCGTCGCTGACCATCCGCACGAACCCGGACCCGTTGCGGCAGGACCCGGTGGCGCATGTCGAAAACAGCTGTGTCGGATGCGGGGTGTGCGGCGAGGTCAGCCATGCCGCGGTGCTGTGCCCGTCTTTCTACAAGGCCGAGGTCATCTCTAACCCCAACCGCGCCGACCGTATCCGCCAGCACCTGCGCGGCTGGGTCATCGGTGCGCTGCAGCGCCGTTCGGCGCGCAAGATTGCCGCGAGGGCCTTTTGATGAGCACGCCCGGACGCATCTCCATCGCCGTGCTCGGGCTGGGCGGCCAGGGCGGCGGCGTACTTGCCGACTGGATCGTCCAGCTCGGCGCGAACAACGGCTATGTGACGCAAGGCACCTCGGTTCCCGGCGTTGCCCAGCGCACCGGCGCGACCGTCTATTATGTCGAGATGATGCCCCGCATTGAGGCCGCAACGCCCCTGCTCGCGCTGATGCCGGTTCCCGGCGATGTCGACATCGTCGTTGCTTCCGAGCTGATGGAAGCGGGTCGCGCCATCCTGCGCGGCTTCGTGACCGACAAGACAGTGCTGATCGGATCGACCCACCGTGTCTATGCGATCGACGAGAAGTCGGCGATGGGCGACGGCCGCGCCAGCGGCGAGCGGATTATCGCCGCGGCCGGGGAACGCGCGGGTCGCTATATCGGCTTCGACATGGAAGCTGCCGCCGATGGCGCGGGCAGCGTGATCAGCTCGGTGATGTTCGGCGCCTTGTGCGCCAGCGGTGCCCTACCCTTTCCGCGCGATGCCTTTGAGGCCGCGATCGTGGCAGGCGACAAGGCGGTGGAAGCCAATCTGCGCGGTTTTGCTGCAGGCTATGCTGCAGCAGCATCGCACGCGCCCGAAGCCGAACCTGACACCTTGCCGATGCCTGCCGCAACGACCGCCAAGGGGCGTGAAATGCTGGCACGCATCCACGCCAGCCTGCCGCAAGCGGCGCATTTTTTCGCCATTGAGGGCGTGAGGCGGCTGATGGATTATCAGGACGCGGCCTATGCGGACCTCTATCTCACCAGGCTGGAAAGCCTGTCCGGCAACGCGGAGCTTATTGCGGAGACAGCCCGCTATCTTGCCCTGTGGATGTCTTACGAGGATACGATCCGCGTTGCCGACTTGAAGGTTCGAGAGACGCGCTTCCAGCGGGTGCGCTCGGAGGTGAAGGCCAAGGACGATCAGATCGTCCAGCTCACCGAGTATATGCACCCCAGGCTCGAGGAAATCTGCGAGACGCTGCCGGCTGGTCTGGGCCGATCGATCCTGGGCAGCCCGCGCTTGTCGGGCTGGCTCGGCGGCATGTTCACCAAGGGGCGGCATGTCGAGACGACCAGCCTGCGCTGGTTCCTCATGCTGTCGATCCTTGCCTCGGCACGGCGCTGGCGGCGCGGCAGCCTGCGCTACCAGACCGAGCAGGCACGCATCGAGGCGTGGCTGGACCTTGTCCGCTCGGCAGAGCCCGATGCGGCGATCGAACTGGTCAAATGCCAGCGGCTGATCAAAGGCTATGGTGATACCTTCGAGCGCGGACTGGAGAACTTCACCCGGATCGTCGACCGCTATCGCGCAGGCGGGCTCACAGCCGCCGGCATCGGCAGGTTGCGCGAGGCGGCGCTGGCGGATGAACATGGCGATGCGCTGCAGGCAGCGCTCGCCGGCTGACCGTCAGCGCGGCGGCTTGTGCTGCGCAATCCAGCGAGCGACCTTTTGCTCGAGCAGCGTCATCGGCAACTGGCCCTGCGCCAGGATCAGGTCATGAAAGGCGCGAATGTCGAAACGGTCACCCAGCGCCTGTTCCGCCTTTCGGCGCAGCTCGATGATCTTTAGCTCTCCTACCTTGTAGGCCACTGCCCCTGCAGGCGCACCGATATAGCGCGCCAGCTCGGTATCGATGTTGATATCGGCGAGCGCGGTGTTGTCCTCGAAGCATTTGCGCGCCCGCGCATAATCCCAGCTCATGACATGGATGCCGGTATCGACCACCATCCGGCACGCGCGCCACATTTCGGTGGAGAGGCTGCCGAAGGTTTCATAGGCATCGCGGTACACCCCCATCTCGTGCCCCAGCCGCTCCGCATACAGCGCCCAGCCTTCGCGGAACGCGAGCAGGTCGCGTGCGCGGCGGAAGGACGGCAGATCCGGGTTCTCGCTGTTCAGTGCGCCATGCGTGTGATGGCCAGGCGCCGCCTCGTGCAGGCTGAGTGCGGGAACCTCATAGAGCGGCCGCTGGTCGAGATGCGAGGTGTTCACCACGAACGTCCCCGCGAAGCCCTTGGCGAAATCCCCTCCCCCGCCGCCGCGCGCGGTGGTGTAGCCTTCTTCCAGATCGCGCGGCACCGGCACGATGGTGAAGGGCTGGCGTGGCAACACCGAAAAATAGCGCGGCAACACCCCGTCGATCCGCTTCGATGCTGCGGCGTATTTCTCGATCAGGGTTTCGCGGCTGGTCGCATAAAAGCGCGGGTCGGTGCGCAGGAAATGCAGCCACTCGGCAAAGCTCCCGTCGAACCCGGTCGAGGCGATCACCGTGTCCATCTCGGTGCGGATGCGCTTGACCTCGGCCAGCCCCATTGCATGGATCTGCTCTGCGGTAAGATCGGTGGTGGTGTAATAACGCAGCAGAAAGTCGTAATAGGCGCGCCCGCCGGGCACTGCTGCCACCCCCAGATCGGCGCGCGCCTTGGCCCGATAAGGTCCGTCGATATAAGCCAACATGGCGCGCTGCGCAGGGCGGATGTCGCGCTCGATCAGGCTGTGCGCCTGCGCCAGCGCGGCAGGATAGGCTTCAAGCGGCGTCAGCATCGGGTCATCGGCGATGGGCACCGCAATCTGGTTGCGCAGTACGGCGACGGCGACGTCGATCACCACGCCGGGGTGGGTCCATCCGGTCGCCACGCCGCGCTCCAGATTGACCCGCTGCGCGGCGAAGTAATCTTGAATGCCGCGCATCCGCTCGACCCAGGCTGTGGCTTCCGCCTCTGATCGCAGGTCCAATCCGCGTGCGAGCGAATAGGGCGTGTTGTAGAAGCCCTCATGCGCGACAAAGGCAAAGCGCCGCTCGTCGAATTCGATTCCCTCGATGCGCCAGCCGATCAGCTCGCGCAGATAATCTCGATTGAGCCGGTCTTCGTCGGCAAGCGCGGCCGTATCCAGAGCATCGAGCTCGCCTGCGATCCGCACCAGCTCCGCCCGGCGTGCTGCCATGGCCGCCGGGTTTTCATCCGGCCAACCTTCCCGTGATCGCGAAGGATCGGAACGCCCGGCCTCCATCGGATAGGCATCGGCAAACCGCTCATACTCGTCTGCAAGACTGGGAAAGGTGGGCGCGCTTGCGCCCGTCAGCAGCAGCGCCGCTCCCGCCAGCACCAGGGAGCGTGACACAAAGCGGCGCGATCGGCCGGAGCTGATGATCATCGGTAACAGCCTTTCACAAATCGCATGTCTGTCGGTTGCGCATCCCGGCGGTGGATTGAATCGCACCGGATTTCGGTTAAAGCCGGTGCATGGACGCCTTCATGTCGGGAAACCCCGGCAACTCCGCTTTCCGGGTCAAACGATACCCATTCTACCTGCTCAACCGGCTGGTGAGCCGGTACAACAGCATCATCGATCAAAGGCTGCGGGCGATCGGTCTCGACATTCCCAGCTGGCGGGTGCTGATGATCCTGGGCGAAGACTCGCCGCGCGGCGCGCGCGAGATCGCCGAGGCGGCGGTGATCAACCTCTCGACCATGACGCGCATCATCCAGCGGATGTCCGCCGCGGGTCTGGTCACCACGGCGGCGAGCCAGGACGACGCGCGCGTCACCTTGGTCGCCCTTGCGCCGCTGGGAGAGAGCCAATTGGCGCAGGCACGCCAGGCCACCGCCCCGGTCTATTCGCATCTGATCACCGGACTGGATCCCGATGATTTCGAGAAATTGATTGCGCTGCTCGATCGCCTGCACGACAATCTGGAGCCGATCGCGCCGCGCACGGTGTGACGCCCGATCGCTCAATTGGTCAGATACGCCAGCGACATCAGCAGCCGGGGCAGCAGCGCGGCGCCTGCATGAAAACGGACCGGCTGCGGCGCACGCGGGCGAACCGACAGTGCATCGCGGTTCCCTGTCGCAAGCATATCGGCCACTTCCGACCCGATCACCGTATTGGTCGCGATGCCGCGACCGTTGCACGCCTGGATCGCGATGGCCTGGTCGCCCAGATCATAGATTTCGGGGAGGAACGAGGTGTTCACCCAGGCCAGGCCGCGCCACAGATAATCGATCTGAGGCTCGGGCATCACGCCGAAATGCTGCTTCAGCCGCCGGCGCGCCTCGCGATAATAGGCTGCGTCGCCATTGACCATGAACGACATCGGGAAGGCCGAGATCAGGTGCCCCAGGCCGTCCAGCCGCGCTGTGAACAGATAGGGCACCTTGTCGGTGAAGCCGCCGCCCCTTGGCAGGATCGCCTGCCTTTGTGCCGGGTCGAGCGGCATGGATGCAAACTGGAACACGTGCAGCGGGAGCGAGGTGCGCCGCATCGCCGGATGCAGCGCGGCATTGCCGCCATTGGCCGCAAGCACGAGCCTTTGGGCTCGCACCGTGCCGATTGCCGTCCGGCACAGCCAGTATCCATCCTTGCGCTCGAGCCGCGTGACGGGGCTTCCAGCATGAAGCCGTGCGCCGTTGCCCTGCGCAGCGCACGCCAGGCCGCGGACGAATGCCAGCGGATTGAGGCCGCCGCCCTCTTCGAACCGCAGCGCCCCGCAATAGCGATCCGTCCCGAAGAAGCGGCGCGCCTCCGCGGCATCTATGAAGCTTACCTTATGGCCGCGCGCACGCCACTGCTGCGCATAACCCCGTTGCCGTTCGGCCAGGGTTTCGGTGTGCGCGGGGGTGCAGAAACCATCCTGCCGCGCATCGCACTCGATGCCATGACGGTGGATCAGATCGAACACATGCTGCCCCGATCCGCCGATCATCGCGGTCAATCGCTCGCCCGCATCCTCGCCCAGAACCGGCAGGATCGTCTCAGGGGTGTGGCGGATATAGTCCGGCGCGACGATACCGCCGCTTTGCCCGGTCGCGCCGTCACCGAATTGCTGCGCTTCGACCAGCAGCACATCGACACCCTTTTCGGCCAGATGCAGCGCGGTTGTCATCCCGGCGATGCCACCGCCGATGACGAGGACGTCCGTCTCATGCGTGCCGGACAGGATATCAGCCTTGGGGGCTGGCCCTGCATTCACCGCCCATACCGGGCTTGTCAGGGTGTGCGGCTGCACGCGACGCGGAATCGTCTGGTGCTGCATCAGCTATACGCCGACAAAAGGACGGTGATGGCAGATGCCCGGCGGAAGCGGATTCTTCCCGCAACATCCACCGATTTGGACAAGGTCATAGTGGCGAATATCCTGTTCGCCCAATCCATGGGCGGTGAAGACGTAAACAGTCAGATGGCGGCGGGTCGGGGCTGGGTGTCGCGCGCAGTGCGCCGCGCCACGGCAACGAAGAGCAGCACGACGCACAAGGCTACGGGCGTGTTCATGATCATCGGCAGCGACATTTCATTGTTGCCGACAATCGAGACGGCGATGAAGATCGCCGTCCCCTCCTGCCGCATCAGATGTTCGATCCCGATCGCGACATTCTCGCGATGGGTAAACCCGGCAAAGCGCACGATGGTCATCACCGCCGCGACCATCACCACATTGAGGGTCACCGTGATCCAGAACAGCGCACCGAGATTTTCGCGCAGCACCGGCACCTGATCGTAAAGGATCAAGCCGAACGCGCTGAACAGCACGATGGTCGCGATGTTCTTGAGGTAGCGCTTGAACCAGATCGCGAACTCCGGTTTCCATGCGCGCACGGCAAAACCGGTCGCGGCTGGCAGCACGGTGATCGAGAAGATGTCCCAGAAGAACGACGCCAAGGGCACGTTGACGTCCGCCTCGAGCCCCATGAAATGCAGCAGGGCGAAATGCGCATAGAAGGGCACGACGAAGATGTAGATCATGCTGAGGATCAGCGTCATCGACATCGACAGCGCCAGATCGCCCTTGGCCATATCGGTGAACAGGTTGGAGAGCATGCCGCCGGGGGTTGTCGCGAGCAGGACGAAGCCCACCGCGAGCGCTGCAGTCGGCGCCACGGTCAGCGCCAAGGTGATGCCGATGGCTGGCGGGACGATGAGCATCGAGCACACCCCGAAGATCAGCGTGCGGCGGTTGCGGAACACCAGGCGGAAATCGTCTGCGGTCAGCGACAGGCCCATCGAGGCCATGATCGCGATCAGCGATCCCGGCAGCAGCCAGTTGCCCAGCAACGCCATTAGATCTGCATAGGACATAGATCAGCGTCCCTTAAGCGATTTCAAGCGACAGCGTGCAGGCGCCGTTGCGCCGAATGGTGCGGCAGTCGGCCTGCGCCTTGGCCAGATCCTCGTCCAGGATGCGCGCGCAGACATTGGCCTGTATCCAGCCAAAAGGCATCAGCAGGCGGCCTCCGCTGCCATAGAACAGGCCGATGTCGTAGAAGTCGCCCGGCGGCAGCCCCTTGGTGCTGCCCGCGCCAAGATAGGCCAGCACGATATCGCCGGTGTCGGGATAGGACGTCGCATTTTCCGCCGGGATGACCGGCTGCGCCATGCCCGACGGCAGGGTGCTGGCGGGCATCGGCACTGAAATCTCAGGCCCGGTCCAGATTGCGTGGATGGCTTCGAAGCCCGCCTTGCGTTCGGCCAGATCCCACAGGAATGCAGCGGATACCGGTGCGGCATCGTCGAGCAGCCTGCAGCGGACGGAAAGGCCCGATTGCGGCTCGACCAGTTTGATGATGCGCATGTCGTTCCCTTACTGTCCGCCAACCATGGCGAGATATTCTTCCTTCTGCAGCGCGATCGGCACATTGCCGTTCAGCCAGAGAAAGTCGTGAAAACGGCGCAGGTCGAAGGCCTTCCCTTCGCGCACCCGCGCTTCGGCGAGAAACTCCGACGTCTGCAGCTTGCCGATCTGATAACTGATCGCCTGTCCCGGCGACGCCGAGAAGAAGACAGCCTCCTCGTGCGCGGTCTCGCGGTCCATCGGCACCATCGCCTGCAGATAATCGGCCGCCTGATCGATGGTGAAGGCGCCCGTCGCCAGCTTCACATCGACCTCGACCCTGAGCGCCCGCAGCCGTGCGAAATTGTAGATCACCTCGCGCGTCTTGGGCGCATCGGCCCAAAGCCCGGCCTGGAGCATCATCTCTTCGGCATAGAAGCCCGTGCCCTCATTGGCGCCACTGTCGTAATAATGGCGCCGCAGCGGATTGGGATGCTTCCAGCTTAAGGTCAGCTGGAAGAAGTGGCCCGGCACCCCTTCGTGGACGATGATCGGCCGCGGATCGCGGGTGATCGAAAGGTTGAAATAGCCCAGGTTGGGCGAAGGCTCGGGCAGATAGACCGTGGCATTCTGTCCCACCCGCGTCCGGTCGGTCAGATCGAAGGTCCGGCCCAGCCAGCCGATCGGCGCGAGATAGGCCGGAAACGGCAGCGCGTTGTAGTGTCCGGCCCAGTCGGGGACGGTCAGCAGCTTCTGGTCGTTCAGGAAGGTTCGGATATCGCGCTCGTCGGCATCCAGCTTGGCGATCACCGCGTCGAGTGAAGCGCCGATGGGCAGGTCAGCTAGACCGGCATTGCGGTTGCGTTCCAGTTCTTCGAACTGAACCGCACGGGCCCATTCCTGCCGCCCCATCAGCGCAAGCTGATCGGGCGTATAGGGGTAAAGCGCGACATTGCTCAGGAAATACTGATAGCTTTGCGCGCCGACAGCCGTTCGGGCAGGGAGGCCGGTACGCTTGGCTTCGAGATAGCGCCCGAACGCTGCGAATGCCTTGATCGATTTCTCGACAGCCGTGCCCAAGCGCTTGCGCTGCGCAGCATCGGCATGAGGGGCCAGCCCGCGTTCCATACCGCGCAGGCTCTGCGGCACGATCACGATCTGGGCCAAGGCAGCATCGACAAACGGCCCGCGCATGTCATCGAGATTGACCTGGCCCGCCGCCAGAACAGCAGGGGCATTTTCTAGCAGACGGATGACCTGATCCACCCGCGCGCCTGCCACCGGTGGCGGCGGCAGCAGAACCTCGAACACTGGGGTCAGCGCCTGCGACACGTAGAAATGCGGCTGGCGACGCCAGGCGGCAACGTGATCGAGATCCCAGTAGACGCGCGCGAAAGCCGAGCCGATCAGCCGGTAGTCCACCTTCTCGCCGACCGTTTGCGGCTGGTCTGCCAGCGCCTTCCATTTCGCTTCGAACTGCGCGAGCGTCTTGCGTTGCTCGGTCACCGCGGCAGCCGACCAGTCGGGCGTCCAGCCTTGCGGCCGCACGATGCGCGGAATGTCGTCGCTGGTCGCAGGCTGCGTCGCAGCCCGCCAGATCCAGAATTCCGCCCCCAGTTGCTGCACCTCTGCCTGAGCCAGCGCACACTGCGCCGACCCCAATGTTGCCGCGCCGATCATTCCCAGAATAGCCCGCTTGAGCATTCTATTTCCTGTTCTTCACGTTGCGATCAAAGAACTCGACCATCTTCTTGAAGGCGAAACGGGTTTGCCGCAAGTTGTCGCTGGCCCAGCCATGGTTGGCGCCGGGCAGAGTCACCAGTTCGAACATCTGTTCACGCTCGATCATGCCTTCTGCCAGCGCGATCGTGTCCGAATACAGCACAACCGGGTCGCGGGTGCCATGGATGATCATCAGCGGATCCTGGATGCCCTTGGCCTGATACAGCGCCGATTGCGCTTCGTACCGACCGGGCATGTCATTACCGGTGGGCGGTCCCATGATCCACATCTGCCCTGGATAGGCATGCCACACGTTGGTCGCCGGTGCCCCTGCAATGCCGGCTGCATAGACGCCGGGCTTCTTGGCGAGCGACATGATCGTCATCAAGCCGCCATAGCTCGATCCCCAGATGCCGATGCGCTTGGGATCGGCATAGCCCTTGTCGACCAGAAACCGCACGCCGCTTTCCAGATCGTTGATGTCGGTCTCGCCATAGCTGTGGTGCTGTGTCTGGTTATGGTCGCGTCCCTGCCCCCAGGAACCGCGGACATTGACGTTGAGCACGATATAGCCCTGCGCGACGAAATACTGGTCGAGCCCCCATGTGGGATGAGCACGCCGACCGCCCCACTGGTTGCGGACCGCATCGGAATAGACCGAGCCGACGATCACCGGATAGCGTTTCGCCGGATCGTAATTGGCGGGCAGGCTCAGCCGCGCGAGGAGGTCGACCCCGTCGACATGGCTGGGGAATTCGACATAGCCGATGTTCGCCCAGGTTTGCCGATAGAAGGCCGGCTGGGGCGACTTGGTCACCTGCGCGACCTTGGCGGGTTTGGCGGTGTCGATCAGATACAGTTCGGGCGGCGTGGTGTCGTTGCTGTACCAGTCGGCGATATGCCGGAAATCGGGTGAGTAGAACGGCTCGTGCGTGCCTGCGGCCTGACCGCTGATCTGCTGGACCGCACCGCCGGCTACCGGGACGCGGTAGATCTGGCGGTCCGAGAGATAGGACTTGTTGGCGGTGAAATAGATCTGGCCGCGCGCGTCATCGACATTGAACGATGCGATTTCCCATTCGCCGCTGGTGATCTGGCGCGGCTTCGCACCCGCTGCACGCTGGTGATAGAGATGCAGCCAGCCGTCGCGGTCGGTGAGGATGATCAGGCCGTCGTCGCCCGGCGCCCAGGCAACCTGCCAATCGGGGCGCAGATGCTTGGGCTCGCGCAACTGATAGAAGGTTTCGCGCGCACCAGTGGCCACGTTGTAGACGTAGATCGTGTGCTCCTTGGCCTCCATGTCCGACCCGCTGACAAACACCCGCTTGCCGTCACTCGACAGACCGAAACCCCAGACATGGTGCTTGGGGTCCGGCCGCTCGAACATCCGGATATCGCCGGACATAAGGTCGACGACGCCCACGCTGGCCTTGGTAGTTTCGTCACCGGGAAAAGCGCGGATCACGCGGTTGTTCTGCAGTTCGCCCTTGGCGTAATAATAGATGTCGCGCTCGGGCATCGCCCGGTCGTCGGATTGCTGAAACGCGATCGCCTTGCCGTCCGCCGACCAGTGATAGTCGTCGATATAGATCTTGGGATCGTCGTTGCCAGCCACCCGCACCGCAGCCTTGTCGCTGGTGGCTGCCACGTCACGGACCCAAAGCACGCCGCCAAGCGTCACCCTGTTGCGACTGTCGGCGGTGTTGCCGGCGATGAACGCCAACCGGCTGCCATCGGGGGAGACGACCAGCTTGCGGATCGCCTGCTTGTCCGTTTCGACCTTGGTGACCACGCCTGCGGCGCTGCGGATGTGCAACTGGCCGCTCAGGGTGAAGGCCACGCGCCCGCCGCTCAGCGATACCGCCTGGGCAATGCCCTTCTGCTCTGCTTCCGGCTTGCTGTCGCGCGCCAGGAAGGTGAGCCGGGTCTTCTTTCCGGTCTTGGGCGAATAGGACCAGATATCCCGATAGCTGTGCCCCTCGTCGTTCCACAGGAACAGGACCGTGCCGCCGTCCCGCGACCAGCTATACCCTTCGGGCGAGGTGCCGATCAGGCTTTTGGGCTGGTAGAGATCATCGATCGAAAGCGAGGTGCCTGCAACATCTGCGCCGCCGTGGACGGGCGCGTGCGGCCAAGGCCGGTCCTGCGCCATAATCGACGTCGACACGAGCAGCGCCACTGCTGCCGTAGCGACGCGAAACACATCTGTTCTGATCATGAAATCCAACCCCAGCCTGGCTTATCATTGAATGCGGTCCGCTGACCGCGACGACACGATGCCGCCGCGGTCAGCGTGTGACCACTCAAAAGTTGGCCCTGAACCCGACCGTGAAGCGACGGCCGATCGCATCGAAGGTTTCCCGCTCGAAGAGATAGAACGGGGGATCCCGATCCAGCAGGTTGTCGATCGACCCGAAGAAGCTGAAGGTTTCGGTTACGTCCAGGTTGGCGCTCAGATCGAAATAATGCACATCCCCCGTTTCGGGACGCGCCAAACGCGGCGGTGTGATGCCCGATGCGATCGCACCTGCAATGCGGCCATCCGTGGTCGATCCCAGGAAGCGGTGCCGCAGCGAAAGCTGCAGCGAGTCCGTGGCCCAGGTCAGGCGCTGGGTAAAGCGCCAGGTCGGATTGGCCGTGGTGCAGCTTCCGCCGCCGATGAACCCTGCGCAGTTGACCGGGTTGACCGCCGGGCTGCCCTGGGTGATCGCATCGATAAGATAGCTTCCGGCAATGAAGTAGTTGATGCTGCCGGCCTCACCAATGCGGTGGCGGTAATCGAGACGGAAGTCGACGCCCGATGTTTCGAGCTTGGCGATGTTGGCATTGAGCAGCGGCACGTCGATCAGCTGGCCGTCGGGAGTGCGATTGCGCAACGGCTGGCAGAAGATGTTGGTGAGAGACAGATTGGCGTTGCAAGCCGTGATCACCGCCTGAAGGCCCCCGCCGAACGAGCCGATCGCCTGGTCGATCTTGATATTGTAGTAATCGACCGTGAGCTGCAGGTTGGGGATGAAGTCCGGACGGATCACCGCACCGACCGACCATGTATCCGACGTTTCCTCCTGCAGATTGGGGTTTCCGCCCGTCACTGCGCGGATCTGCTGGTTTTCCTGCTGGAACACGTTGATCACACTGGCGGGAACACCCAGCGAGTTGACGCAGAAGTCGCGTTCTGCAGCGGTGCGGCCGGAATCGGCGTTGCAGAAATCGACAGCCTGGGGTGCAGTGTTGGTCGCTCCGGAGAACAATTCGACCACGTTAGGTGCGCGCACCGCCCGCTGATACAGACCCCGGAACTTCAGGCCGCGGAAGGGCGAATACTCGCCGCCCAGTTTGTACGAGAACACCTTGCCGGCGGTCGAGTAATCCGAATAACGCGCGCCACCCTCGAAGGCCACAAGCTCGAAGCCGGGGGTGTCTGCGAGGATCGGCACATAGACTTCGCCATAGACTTCAGCGACGTCGAACGATCCGCCGGTTGGGCTCAGACCCGCCGAACGCGACAGCGCCTTGCCCTGGACGTAAAGCTGGTCGGGGTCGAACTGCGAGCTTTCCTTGCGATATTCGGCACCCACCGAGATACCGACATCGCCGGCAGGCAGCGAGAACAGCGATCCGGTGATGCTGCCGCCGATCTGCCTCTGCTTGACGTTGGTGATGTTGGTCAGTTCGGTCGAGATGTAATCGATCATCTGCGGAGTCAGCGAGCCGAAGCCGAAGGGATTGATGGTGACGCAACGTGGATCGGCAACCGCGCAATCGAACGGGTTGGCCGGGTTGGTCAGGAAGCTGTTGGCGAAATTGTCGATCAGCACGCCGCCACCCTGGACGTCGGTGATCGTGTTCTCGCCCTGATTGTAGAACACTTCCCACTTCAACTGGCTGGTCAAGTCGCCCTTCAGGCCCAGCACGAAGCGATAGAAATCGCGCGTCTGGTCGCTGGTGCGGTCGCCTGCGTCGAGCAGACGCCGATTGATGTTGACCGGCACCAGGTTGTTGCCGTCGGAGTCGAGGTTCACCCGCAGGAACTCGCGCAGCGAAGGATCGAGATAGGGGTTGCGCAGATCGAGCTGGAAACCGGGAATGAAGCCCGAGCTGCTCATCGGCACCGCGCCCAGCGTCGAGTTGATCTTGCTGCGGACATAGGAGCCTTCCCAGAACGCGGTGATCGCATCGGTCATTTCGTAATGACCCAGAACCGATGCCTGCCAGCGCTGCATGGGCATCTGCAGATTGGTGAACGGACGGTCGTTGAAGCCGTCGGCAGCCCGATAGGCGCGCCAGCCTTCAGGCGCGAAGAAGATGCCTGCGGTGCCGATCGCGGTTCCGGCGCGGTCACGCAGGCCGACAAGCTGCGGGCTGAAGATGGTACCCTGCGGCGTCACGCCGTTGCCCGCGGGGACCAGCGTCGGCTGGCCGTTGACGATGGCATCGGCGAGGAACACGGTCGCGTGATCACGCTGAGCGCCTCTCACCTGCGCGCGATCGAAATAGCTGCCGTGGAACACGATATTGCCGCGCCCATCGGCAAAGTTGCCGCCCGCGGTGAATTCCACGTTGTAACGTGCGGCATCGCCCTCGTCGCTGATGCCATAGAAGCCGCCAACCTCGAAGCCCTCGAAATCATCCTTCATCACGAAGTTGACGACACCGGCCATCGCGTCCGAACCGTACACCGCCGATGCGCCGCCGGTCACGACCTCGATCCGGGACACCAGCGAGGGCGGGATCATGTTGAGATCGACCACACCGTCCTGCGATGCGCCCACGATACGCCGGCCGTTCTGCAGCACCAGGGTGCGAACCGGGCCAAGACCGCGCAAGTTGACGGTTGCCGACAGGTTGCCCGAGTTGGACTGAGCGCCGGCGCCTGCGACCGCCTGCGGCAGCGCATTGAGCAATTGCTCGCTCTCGACGGTCACCGAAAGCTTGATTTCCTCTTCGCCGATCACATTCACCGGGCTGTTGGATTCAACGTCCGGACGCGGAATGCGCGAACCGGTGACGACGATCGAGCCGCCTGTCTCGTCGTCCGCCTGGTCCTGCGCAAAGGCAGTTCCCGTCACTGCCATGGAAAGCAGAAGCGCCGATCCGCACTTCAATGCCGCACGATTAAAACCAACCCGCCTCAAAACCATCTTTTCACTCCCTGAGTTAAACGCCCACCTGCGAAGGTCACGGAAGCCAACATTTTCCTGCTGATCATTCCCGTGAACAGTTGCGTGATTTTGAGCATATTGCGGGGACGGCGTCAATTCCATGTCACAAAAAAATGTGAGAACCGTCACATCGAGTCCTGCCAAATCGCCTCGCCCGGCGTTCCCATATGGCGAGGGAAAGCATCAATATCGGCTTACGTCACTGTTATATAACGCTTCTTTGAAATAGACGGTCCGGCTGCAGTTGGCGTCGCTTTCCCTAGACCTCCCTTGGCATAACACGGCATCCATGACGAGTGACAAGCAGCCCCGGGATGCGAATGGACACTTGACCTGATCCCTTCCTCGCAACACTATACCCATATTCACGCGTTTTTGGTTTCAAATGATATGTTCCGAAGACTGAGTCGGCAGGTTATGCTCCCGCCGCTGCAGTCAAAAACCGAAGGAGTACAGCTCATGCGCCTGGTATCTCTCACAGCGATCGCGGTGCTGCTCGCCGCGCCCGGCAGTCTTGCCCACGCAGCAAAGGCCCCCTTGCCGGCCGAGGGTTCCATCCAGCCGGCAGGCCCACCCGCCGGGCAGGGCAGCTACCAGGAACTGGTTTCGCTGTTCGACGCGTTCAACGAATGGAAGACGCCAAGGCCCGTCGACGGCATCGTCGATTACAGCCCTCGGACCATGGCCACCCGCCGGGCGGAACTCGCCGCATTTCAGGCGAAGCTTCCGAGCTTCGCCGTGGCGCGCTGGGACCGGCATCAGCAGGTGGATTACCTTGCCGTGCGCGCGCAGATGGATCTGCAGGACTTCACGCTCTCCGTCACCAAACCCTGGGCACGGGACCCGGGCATGTATGTCGATGAACTGCAGCGGTTGGCCTATGCCGATCTGCCGCTCGCCGCTGATCAGCGCGCTCCCTTCCAGGCCCGGTTGCGAACGATCCCGGCCTATCTGGCCCAGGCGCGGGTCAACCTCGATTCCGTGGCGGCCGATTATGCGGACCTTGCCATCCACAGCCTGTCGAATGGCGACGGCGTTGGTCACGGCATGCCGTATCGCGCGGTCGAGCCTGCAGGCTTGATCGGCTGGTTTGCGGATCTGCGCGCCCGCGCCGAAACCCAGCAGCCCGATCTGCTGCCCGATATCGATGCCGCCCAGCAGGCGATTGCCGGCTTCCGCGATTGGTTGGTCGCTGCCCGCCCGAGCATGACGACTGCCGCCGGTGTGGGAAAACCCGCCTATGACTGGTTTCTGCACCACGTCCGGTTGATGCCTTATGACTCGGACGACATCGTGACGCTGGCCGAGCGCGAACTCGAACGCCACTGGGCCAACTACACGACTGAGCGGCACCGCAATCGCAACCTGCCCGAACTCCAACTCGCAACGTCGGCCGAAGAGTATGAAGAGCAGCTGGCCGGAACAGACGCGAAAATCCGCAAATGGCTGAAGGACGAGGAGATCATTACGATCCCGGATTACATTCCCGAAAGCTACAAGGAGGTCGGATACAACGCGCCATGGGTGGTGCGTCCCAACGGACCGATGTTCTGGGAGCAGGTCCAGTTCCGCGATGTCTCTCCCGACCACCTTCATGCCACTTTCCCCGGCCACCGGTTCGACGGCATGACCGGCAAGCGGGTGACCCACCCGGTCCGCCGTCACATCAATGACAGCGGCCGCACCGAAGGATGGGGCTTTTACCTCGAGGAAAGCGCGGTCCAGCTTGGACTGTTCGATGACCGTCCCCGCACCCGAGAGCTGATCTACATCTTCGGCCTGTTCCGCGCCGCGCGCACCATCGGCGACGTCAAGATGCAGCGCAACGAGATGACCGTGGGCGGGGCCATGGAGTTCTGGAAGGAATGGACGCCGTATCTCGACGACAATGTCGCGCGGGTCGATGCCGGCATCTATATCCGCCGACCGCCCGGATATGGCATGACCTACACCATAGGGGCGATCCAGCTTCAGAAGATGCTAGTCGATCGCCGCAGGCAGCTTGGCGAGAAGTTTTCGATCAAGGATTTTCACGATTATCTGATGAACACCGGTCGCCTGCCCGTGTCGCTTCTGCGCTATGATCTGACCGGACATGATGACGAGGTCAGCAAGCTTTGGGCGCATGTTCCGCTGGCCGAGATCACCTCGTCCAGACGGGACTGACCACCCCTGCCGGGCCTACGCCCTGGCGGTCGGAAGGCACGGATGGCGCGCTGCTTTCGCGCGGACGCGGAACCTTGTCGAGGGGAATCTGTACAGAAAGGATAACCCCCGAAACAAGGATCGATCACGGACATGGCCCCCCCTATGTCGCGCGCCAGCGTCAACGGTACCGAACATCCGCTGCCCACCGACCCGCGCCGCACCCTGCTTGACTGGTTGCGCGAAGACCTGTGCCTCACCGGCACCAAAAAGGGCTGCGACCATGGTCAGTGCGGTGCCTGCACGGTGCTGGTCGATGGCCGCCGGGTCAATTCATGCCTGTCGCTCGCCCAGTTGCACGAGGGCGACACGATCGAGACGATCGAATCGATCGGCAGCGCGGACAACCTGTCGACGCTCCAAAAGGCCTTCGTGACGCACGACGGCTTCCAGTGCGGCTATTGCACGCCGGGCCAGATCTGTTCTGCCAAGGCGATGATGCAGGAGCTGTCCGATGGCTGGGCCAGCTTCGCCGCCGACGACGTTGCAGCAGCGCCCGAGATCACCCGTGAAGAATTGCGCGAGCGCATGAGCGGCAATCTGTGCCGTTGCGGCGCTTATTCGAACATCATCGCCGCGCTGGAAGAGGTGCTCGCCGAAGCGTTCAGCGAGAGGGCAGACGCATGAAATCCTTCACCCTCGCCCATGCCGCCGATACCGATTCTGCTGTTGCCTTGCTTGGTGGCGGCGCGAAGCCCATCGCGGGTGGCACCAACCTTGTCGACCTGATGAAGCTGCAAATCGAGACCCCCGACCGGCTGGTCTCGATCCGCCGCACAGGTCTTAACGCCATAACCCAGGACGATGATGGCCTGCGGATCGGCGCGCTGGTCAGCAATGCCGATTGCGCCGCCGATCAGCGCGTGCGCGGCGCATGGCCCTTGCTCGCCAAGGCCATCCTTGCCGGGGCAAGCCCGCAGCTCCGCAATTGTGCCACCACGGGTGGTAACCTGTGCCAGCGCACACGATGCGGCTATTTCTATGACACCAGCCAGGCGTGCAACAAACGGGAGCCGGGATCGGGCTGCGCAGCGCGCGACGGCTTCAACCGCATCCATGCGGTGCTGGGCACCAGCGAGGCGTGCATCGCCACATATCCCGGAGACATGGCGGTCGCGATGCTCGCGCTCGATGCTGTGGTGCTGACCCAGGGCCCTGACGGCGTGCGCGAAATTCCTATCGCCCGGTTTCACCGCCAGCCCGGCGACGATCCGTCGCGCGACAACACGCTGAAGGATGGCGAACTGATCACCGCGGTCCGCCTGCCCGCCCCGACCGGCGGCGTACAGGTTTATCGCAAGGTGCGTGACCGCGCCTCTTATGCCTTTGCGTTGGTATCGGTTGCGGCGGACGTGAGCATGGAAAAGGGACGGATCGTCCGCTGTGCGCTGGCATTTGGCAGCCTGGGCACCGTCCCGTGGCGCGATCCGGATGTCGAGCAGCTTTTGGTAGGCGAAGCCCCCTCGCCCGCCCTGTTCGCCAAGGCTGCCGCAATGCTGCTCAAGGAAGCGCGCGGATTTGGTGCAAACGACTTCAAGATCCCGCTCGCGGCCCGGGCGCTATCCGCCGCCCTTCACGAAGCAACATCCCATCACGATGCAACACAGGGCTGACCCAATGAGCCTCTCCGACACCGTCAAGTACGACAGCCCCGATAGCCGCAACATGCTCGACCACACCCGCCAGGGCGTGATTGGCAAACCGCTCGACCGCCCAGAGGGACCTCTCAAGGTCAGCGGCAGCGCAACCTATTCGGCGGAATGGAAATTCGAAGATTGCGCCGAGGGCGTGCTGGTGCTCGCCGCTATTGCTCAGGGCACGGTCCAGAGGCTCCACAAGCAGCGCGTGCTGGACATGCCAGGCGTGCTCGCCGTGCTGGCCGACAAGGCGATGACTCGCCGCTCGGCGCAGGGCACAGCCGGTGAGGCACCGGTTCAGGACGTGCACACGGTCGAGTATTTTGCCCAGCCCATCGCCTTGGTAGTGGCAGAGACTTTCGAGCAGGCACGCGATGCAGCGCTGGCGATCGATGTGGACTATGTCGACAGCAAATCGCCCGTCGCACTGGACCCGGAAAGTCCCGACGCAACGGTATCAGAATCGGACAGCAGCGAAACTGTCGAGGGCGGCGACCTCGAACAGGCGATGCGCGACGCGGCATTCGCGGTGGATGTCGAATATCGCACCCCGGGCCACGCCAGCGCCGCAATGGAACCGCATGCGACGATCGCCCAGTGGAACGGCGACGAACTGGTGCTGCACGGCAGCTACCAGATGCTGGCCTATAACGTCAAAGAGATCGCCGATTGCCTGTCGATCGATCCTGACAAGGTGCGGATCATCGCGCCCTATGTCGGCGGCGGCTTCGGCTCGAAGCTCGGCATAACCCATGAAGCGGTGGCAGCCGCGATCGCTGCCCGGCAGTTGAAGCGCCCCGTCCGGGTGGTGATGACCCGCCAGCATGTGTTCCAGACGGTGATGCGTCGCTCCGAGACCCGCCAGCGCGTTCGCCTGGCCGCTGACGAGACCGGCAGGGTCGTCGGGCTGGGTCATGAGGCGCTGGTCTCCAATCTTCCCGATGAGGAGTTTGCCGAACCCGTCACCCAGGCCACCGAGTTTCTCTACGGTGGCGAGAACCGCCTTCTCAAGGTCGATGTGGCGCGGATCAGCCGCATGACCGCAGGCTCTGTCCGCGCACCGGGCGAGGCGGTTGGCATGCAGGTACTCGAAGCGGCGATGGACGAACTCGCCGAGGCCGCAGGGATCGATCCGGTCGAACTGCGCAAGCGCAACCTGCCCGCCAAGGTACCGTTCGAAGGCACGCCGTATTCCTCGCGGATGCTGGTCGAGGCGCTCGATCAGGGTGCGAAAGCATTTGGCTGGAGCAACCGCAAGCCCAAGCCTTGCCAGACCCGCGAGGGCGACTGGTGGATCGGGATGGGCATGGCCAGCGCAGCCCGCGTCAATATGCTGGTTGCCGCTGAAGCGCGGGTGACCCTCAAGTCGGATGGCACCGCCCTGGTCGAGACCGATCAGACCGATATCGGGACCGGATCCTATGCCATCCTCGGCCAGATTGCGGGCGAGATGCTGGGGCTTCCGATGACCCGCGTGAAGGTCGTGCTGGGCGATACCAGCCTGCCCTCCGGCGCAGGGTCGGGAGGCAGTTTCGGAGCGATCTCGACGGGGTCGGCCGTGATGCGCGCCTGTGAGGCGATCCGGAGCAGGCTCGCCGATGCCTTGGGATGCGAAGCCGATGCGCTTGATCTCAAGGACGGCATCGCCAGCAGCGGTAACAAGAGCAAGGCGTTGGCCGACCTGCTGGACGGCAAGGACATTTCCGAGATCGGCGCGATCAAGCCGGGCAAGACGGCCGAGGATTTCTCGCAAGCCAGCTATGGCGCCTTCTTTGCGGAGGTCGCGGTCCACGCCTTTACCGGCGAGACACGGGTGCGGCGCATGACCGGAGCATTCGGTTTCGGACGGGTGCTCAACGCCAAGACCGCGCGTTCGCAATGCCTCGGAGGGATGGTGTGGGGGGTCGGCAGCGCATTGACCGAGAAGCTCGTTTTCGACCTGCGCGATGGCCATCTCGTCAACCATGATCTCGCCGAATACCATGTACCGGTGCATGCCGACATCCCGGCGATTGAGGTCATCCTGCTCGAAGAGCGCGATCCGGCTGCCAGCCCGCTCCAGGCCAAGGGCGTGGGCGAACTGGGCATTTGCGGCGCGGCAGGCTCGATCACCAACGCGATCTACAATGCCTGCGGCGCACGCTTGCGCAGCTTTCCGATGACGCTGGACAAGGTCATCCCCCACCTGCCCGACCCCTTCGCCCAAGTTGCCTGAAACAGAAAAGCGCCCCACGGCTCGGTCCGAACCGTGGGGCGCTTGATTCTAGGTACACGCCCTGCCCTGATGGGTCTCGCGGCGTTCCTCTTGTTTACCAGCCCGAGATATTCGTCCGGGCCTGACGCTTTTTCATGTAACGCGATACCGCCCAGCCGCCGCCGGCGGCAACCACCATGCCCATCGGGCCCATTCGGCGCATCAAGGTGGCAGCGGCCAGCCCGACCAGTGCGCCCTGGCCTTCGCTCATCCCAGGGGTCCGGGAAGCGATCTGCTTGCCAGCATATGCAGAAATTATCTTGCCAATCATCGTGCGCCTCGTGGTTCGTTTTGTGTCTGTTTTTCTACGTGCGCGACGGAAAGTCGTTCCACTGGCACCAAGCTCGGCGACAATGGTCAATAGTTCCACTGTGCCTGAACGCGAAGCAATTCGCCTTCTGCCTGGCCGGAGCGGCGTTCATCCGCCTCCCTGCGCGAAGCCCAGCCATAAGTGACCGTCAGCTCCAGCGCCGAGGTAGGCAGGAACTCCAGGCCGAGTTCGAGTTCCTCAGTCTCGAGGCGCGGGGCATTGGTCGCAGCCTTGAACCCGCCGCGATAATATTGCCAGCGCACGAACGGATAGAACGGGCCCACAGGGGATTGCTTCACCCGCGCCATCGCCTGGACATAGCCGCCGCGCAGCGAGCGAGTCTCGATCTGCTGGGTAATAGGGTCGAATTGCGGCCCCCTGCCCCAGTTCCATTCGGCCTGCAGCCCAAAGGGTTGCGGATAAAGAATAGCATGAAGACCGACCCTGTTATCGGCAAAGCTGACTTGGCTGATACCGCCGGTGCGGACTTCGGGATTAATGCGATTGCGCATCATCGACCCGCCTAGTTCAAGCACCTGACCTTCAAGACCCAGCCCATCGAGCGTGAACGGCCAGGTCGCCAGCGCAACCTTCATCACATTGTCGTTGGTTTCGGTCCGGTTGAGACCTTGGCCGTTGAACACGCCCAGCCCAAAGGCGCCGTAATTGCCGAACAATTTCTGACCATCGGTGGCCAACCGGTCCCATATCCGCTGGACTTGGGCTGGCGTGTAATAAGCCACGATGCCAAGGTCGCGTTCACCCGGCGCTGCACTGTTGATCCCATCGGTGCGATCGAGCGCCAGCCGGTTGGACGAGGACTGCATGTTCTCCCAGCCATAAGGGATTTTCGATTGCCCCAGCCGGATCCGGAAGCTCTTGTCCCCGGTGGGGAACACATCGGCATAGGCATCGCGCAGCTGTGCAAACCCTTCTCGCCGCTCTCCCCCAGACTGGTTGGACACTGCGGTGGCGAAATCAGGCTGGAAATACAGCGAAACATAGTCGTTCAGATCGCCCTGCAGCACCAGACGGACCCGGCGCAGCGAGAAATTCGCCTCATCGCGGATGCCGCTATCGCCAATCGATCTGAGGCGCGACACTCCCGCAGGCGCAGTGGCATCGCCTGACACGATCTTGTTCATCCGCATCTGGGTGTAACCCCGAAGCGCCAGTTTTTCATACCATGGCTCGCTGCTGCGTGGCCGCGATGGTGGTGCTTGCAGCGGGTCCTGCGATGCCGGCAACGGCGCTGCCTGGGCCAACGCGGGCGGCGCCGAAGGATTGGAACGCGACGCCGCATCCTGAGCGAGCTCGACCGAACCTTCCGGGCGAGCGACCGCCGCCGGTGCTGCAGCGATTTGTGCGGCCTTGAGTTCGGTGACCGTCGCCTTGAGTTCATCGATCTGGCGCTGCAGGTCAGCAATGAGGCTGGCCTGATCAGGCTGTGGCTCTGTTGCCGGAACGGCCTGCGCGAGGGCGGGGCCACTCACCGTCACCATCAGTGTCACCGCAATGAGGCGGGTGGAAACGCCACCTGAAGCAAACGACATGAAGAAAGCGCCTTTGGAAGTGACTCCGTCAATCGGGACGGACGGTGGCGCCGCCTTTATGTCAGTTGTGTGTCACTTCTGTGACGTTATCATTCGCTTTATCTTGCATCGGGATGACCACGGCAACCGCGTAGCGCGCAACCCGCATGCTTTTGCGGTGATGGCATCGTGTCACGCGTTGCGGTCACTGGGAGAAAACCATGGTGCGCCCGACAGGATTCGAACCTGTGGCCCCCAGATTAGGAATCTGATGCTCTATCCTGCTGAGCTACGGGCGCTTGGTTTGGGGTGTTTAGCCAGCGTTGGGTGGCAAGGCAATTGCGTTTGCGGTGCTTGTCGCCGTTGCAGGCTTCAATTCTGTGCCTCGGGCGGGATAACCGGGAATGGCAGAGGCGCCACCGCAACCCCCTCCTCGATCAGCGCGGCGGCTTCATCGGGCGCTGCTTCGCCATGGATCGCAGCATGCTCCTCCTCGCCATAGTGCATGGCCCTGGCACGGTCGGCAAAGTCGCCGCCGACCCAGGTCGACTGGCTCAGCGCCTCTGTCTGGGCCCTGGCAAGTGCCTGGAGCACCGCACGCGCCTTGACCAGATCGGCCGGCGCGGGCGCGATGCCGGCAGGCGGTGGTGCGGGCGATGCGCCCGGTGCGGCAGCTTCGGGTTCGCGTCGGCCGGCGACGGCTGCCACCTGCTGGTTTCCCTTGGCATTGAGATGCGGTGCCATCACAGCCTTGGCGACATCGGTCGATCCGCAAAAGGCGCAGGTGACAATCCCGCGTGCACGCTGATCCTCATAGGCCTGGCTCGAGGCGAACCACACCTCGAACACATGGTCGTTCGAGCACTTGAGATCGAACACGATCACGCGACGACCGCCTCGCCGACCGGCCGCCTGTTGGCGATCACAGGCACGCGACCTCGCACTTCGGCTATCCGCTCGATCGGCAGATCGGCAAAAGCCAGGCCCGGCTCTTCGCCCATGTCGAGCAGCACATCGCCCCATGGATCAACGACCAGGCTGTGGCCATAGGTGCTGCGACCATCGGGATGGGTGCCGGTCTGCGCCGCGGCAACCACGAAGCACGCGCTTTCGATCGCGCGCGCGCGCAACAGCACATGCCAGTGCGCCTCGCCGGTGGGCACGGTGAACGCCGCGGGCACCGCGACAATATCCGCCCCTGCCCTGCTGAGCGCGGAATAGACCGCGGGAAAGCGAATGTCGTAGCAAATCGACAGACCCAGCACCGCGTCTGGCAACCGCACGGCCACTGCCTGATTGCCGCCCTGATAAACCGAGGACTCACGCCAGCTTTCACCTGACGCCAGGTCGACATCGAACAGGTGGATCTTGTCATAGCGCGCTGCGACACCCCCATCAGGCGCGATCACGAACGCACGGTTGCGCCATTTGCCGCCGCCGCCGCCGGTTGCGTCTGCGCCGCGAACCGCAAGCGAGCCCAGATGCACCCACATGCCTTCATCCGCGGCTGCAGCGCGAACCGCCGCCAGCACAGGGTCTTCGACTTCGTAGCGGATATTTTCGGCAGCCCGCCCCCGATTGCGATCGAGCATGTTCGACATTTCGGGCGTGAACAGCATCTTTGCCCCGCCAGCCCTGGCCTGCGCCACCGCATCGGTGAGCACAGCCGCGTTGGCAGCGGGGTCAAAACCCGCAGTCATCTGGAGAATCGCGATTTTCATGGCGATCTTACTGGCCCAGCAGCGGATCGAGCTTTCCGGCGCGGTCGAGGGCGGCAAGCTCATCGGACCCGCCGATATGCTTTCCATCGATGAATATCTGCGGGACCGTCATCCGGCCGCCCGCCCTGCGGATCATCTCGGCACGCGGCTCGCCGCCCATCGAGATCTCGACCTCCTCGAAATCCACCCCCTTTTCGCTCAGCAGCGATTTGGCCCTGTAGCAATAGGGGCAGGTGAACTTGGTATAGATTTCAATTTTGGGCATCATTCCGTCCTTGCCGTCATATTTGGGCCAATCGCGCAGAATTGCAACCTTGCTGGCGCGCAGCGGACCATCATGGCGTATCCGCTTCGTCGCCTTCGCGCAGCACCCTTGCCCAGCAGAAGATGGTCACCCGCGCCGCGCCCGCCTTCTTCAGCAGCCTGACACAGGCGTTGGCAGTCGCACCGGTGGTGTAGACATCGTCGACCAGCAGCACATGGCGTCCCGCGATCAGATGGCGTCGGTCGGCGGGGATCTCGAACACCCCGCGCACCGCGACCGCCCGCTGTTTTCTTGTCATGCCCTTGAGCGGAGGTGTCACGCGGGTCCGGCGAAGCACATCGGTTTCCACCCGAAGCTCGCGTTGCGCCGCGAGGGCCCTTGCGATCAGGATCGACTGGTTGAAGCCGCGTCGCCACAGCCGCCAGCGGTGCAGAGGCACCGGGACCAGCACGACGTCTGCCGCATTCTCGGGCAGGTGCCGCTCCAGGTGCTTGGCCACCAGTCGGGCCAGCCCGATCTTGCCGCCATGCTTCAGCCGCAACACGATCGAGCGTGATAGATCGTCATACAGCACAGCTGCCTTGATGCCGTCGTGCAGCGGGGGCCGGGCGAGGCACTCGGCGCAGACCAGATCATCGTCGCGCCCCTGCGCGAAAGGCTTGCCGCACGATGCGCAGGCCGGATCGCTTATGAAGCGCAATTTGCCCCAGCATTCGCCGCAAAACTGCAGGTCATCCCCGACCAGCACCCCGCAGCCCGGGCAACGCGACGGCAGCACCAGATCGACCAGCGGTTTGACGACAGCGGTAGCAAGGCTCATGCCCCCTTGTCGCGCGACGAACGTCCCGGCACAAGGCCGCGATGAGCGACGATCCTGCCCCCCGCATCCTGTTTTCGACTCATCGGCGTCGCCTGGTGATGGCGCGCGGATCTCGGATGGCCGCGCAGCACGGCGGCGCGTTCCTCGCCGACCATATGGCCGACGAGATCGTCGAGCGGCTAGGCTGGGTCAACCGCAGCTTTGGCGATGCGCTGGTGATCGGCCATGCGCCCGCGATGCTGCTGGCGGCGCTCGCCGCGCGCGGAACGAATGTGACGCAGGCCGGGCCGGTGGGCGCGGATGTCCTTTGCGAGGAAGACGCACTGCCCTTTGAACGCGCCTCGTTCGATCTGGTGATCGCGATCGGTACGCTCGACAGCGTCAATGATCTTCCCGGCGCGCTGATCCAGATCAACCGGACGCTGCGCCCCGACGGGCTGATGATGGCGGCGCTGATCGGCGCCGGCTCGCTGCAGAAGCTCAAGGCTGCGATGCTGGCCGCCGACGAGGCGGGCGGGCGCGGCGTTGCGGCGCACATCCATCCGCAGGTCGATGTCCGCGCGGCGGGCGACCTTCTGCAGCGCGCGCGTTTTGCAATGCCGGTGGCGGACAGCGACACGCTGATGGTGCGCTATTCATCCTTGCCCGCTTTGGTACGCGACCTGCGCTGCCATGGGTGGACCAACGTCCTCACCTCCTCGGCGCCGCCAGTGGGCCGGCTAGGGCTGATCGCGGCGCTGCAGAATTTCGCCGAGGCGGCAGAGGCCGACGGAAAGACCGCAGAGCGCTTCGAGATCATTTATCTCAGTGGCTGGGCCCCCTCCCCCGACCAGCCCAAGCCGGCCAAGCGCGGCAGCGCGACCGCGTCGCTGGCAGGGGTGCTGGGGAAAGGCAAGCCACGCTGAGCAGTCCGCCTGCCCCCTCCCGCAAGCGGGAGGGGGCAGGGGTTGCCTCTCACACTGTCGGCAGAACGTAGTCCCTGAACTGGTCGCGCAGTGCGGTCTTTAGCAGTTTGCCGGTCGCCGAATGCGGAAGCTGATCGACGAACACGATGTCATCGGGTAGCCACCATTTGGCGACATGCTTTTCCAGATGCTCGCGGATCGCCTGCTGGCTGGGGCTGGTGCCCGGCTTGGGCACCACCAACAGCAAGGGGCGCTCGTCCCATTTGGGGTGGGGCATGCCGATCGCGGCGGCTTCGGCCACATCGGCCATGCCCATCGCCGCATTCTCCAGATCGACCGAACTGATCCATTCGCCGCCCGACTTGATCACGTCCTTGGCGCGGTCGGTGATCTGCATCACGCCATCGGGGTGGATGACCGAGACGTCGCCCGTATCGAACCAGCCATCCTCGGTCAGCGCATCTTCATCGGCCTTGAAATAGCGCTTGATGATCCAGGGGCCCTTGATCTGCAGACGTCCGCTGGACTTGCCATCGCGGGGCAAGATATTGCCATCCTCGTCGACGACGCGAAGTTCGACCCCGAAAGGCACCCTGCCCTGCTTGGTCACAAGGTCGAGCTGCTCTTCGAAGCTCAGGTCATCCCAGTCGGGCGATGGCGCGCCCATCGTGCCGATAGGCGAGGTTTCGGTCATGCCCCAGGCGTGGTTCATCCGCGCGCCCATCTTCATGATCCGCTCGCACATCGCACGCGGCGCGGCCGATCCCCCGATGGTGACGACCTGCAGATATTCAGGCTTCTGCCCGGTGCTGTCGATATGTTGGAACATCGCCAGCCACACCGTGGGCACGCCCGCCGAATGCGTGACCTTTTCCTCGTTCATCAACGTGCACAGCACCGCCGGATCGTTGACTGCGGAGAAGACGAACTTGATCCCGGCAGCCGCCCCCGCAAAGGGTAGGCCCCAGGCAGCGGCGTGGAACATCGGCACCACGGGCAGCGCCACCGCCTGTGTCGACAGGCTGAACACCGCAGGCTGCATCTCGGCGAGCGCGTGAATCACGGTGGAGCGGTGCTCATAGAGCACGCCCTTGGGATTGCCGGTGGTGCCCGAGGTATAGCACAGCATGCACGGATCGCGCTCCGAGCCCTCGTGCCAGCGATAGTCCGCATCGCCGGCTTCTAGCAGCGCCTCGAAGCTCGTCGCCGACGACCCTGCGGGCGGATCGAAGCAGATGTAATGCTCGATCGTCGTCCAGCGGTCCTTCATCTTGTCGATGATCGGCTGGAACGCCGCGTCATAGCACAGCACCTTGTCCTCGGCGTGGTTGGCGATGTATTCGAGTTGCTCCTCGAACAATCGCGGGTTGATGGTGTGGATCACCCCGCCCATGCCGATTGTGCCGTACCAGGCGACAAGGTGGCGGCTGTGGTTCATCGCCAGCGTGGCGACGCGATCGCCGGGCTGAAGTCCCAGGCCTTCGAGCGCACTGGCCAGCCGCCGGGCGTCGCGGGCAATCCCTGCCCAATGGGTGCGGGTCTGGCTGCCATCGGCCCAGTGGCTGACGATCTCGCGCTTTCCACTCTCACGCTCGGCATGGTCGAGCAGCCGCATGACGCGCAGTTCATAATCCTGCATACCGCCTGTAATCATCTGTCTCTCCTGACCCATGGCTCCGTTTGGAGCGCGTTTCGTGCAATGGGTTCAGAAACCCCGAAGCGGGCCTTGAGTCAACTCACCAGGCGCAGTTCGGGGCGCTGGGCGGCAAAGGATTCGACATCGCGCACGGCGATCCCCTCAAGGGCGCGCAAGGCTTCCAGTGTCTCCCCATCCAGCCGGAAGCGATTGCCAAGCTTGACCGGCATCACCCGACCCTCGCCCATGATCAGCCGCGCGTGCAGCTCATCCTGGCCGCTCCCTGCCGGGCCCAGCAAATTGGACAGCCGCGCCAGAGCATCGGGCTGCAGGATGTCGATCTTCGCCCGGTGGCGCAGGGTGACCTTGATCTCGTCGAGCGGCGTGGCCCGGCGGATGGTCGCGCGCGGCGCCTGGTCTTCACTCGACCGGTCGAATTCCAGTTCGATCAGCAAACAGGCCGATGCCTTGGCCCAGTCAGGCATGGCTGCAACGATGTCGTCATCGAACGAACTTGCAGAGAACTGCCCGCTTTCGTCCGAAAGATCGACCATCACGAACGCATTGCCGCGCTTGCTCTGGCGGCGATTGCAGCTTTCGACCAGAGCGGCGACCTTGGCGGTCTTGCGCTCGCCAACGCGCACATCCATCGTCTCAATCACCTGCTGATAAGGGCGCGCGCCCTGCGATCGCGCGGTGGCGGAAAACTCGGTGACCGGATGCGCGGAAAAGAAGAACCCGAACGCGTCGCGCTCGGCGGTCATCCGCTCGCCCATCGCCCAGGTCTTGCCCATGGGCAGCCGCAGCGACTGGCCGGGCTGCTGGACATCGCCGAACAGTCCGCCCTGCCCGCTGGTGCGCTGCCGATGGGCGTCCGCGGCGACCGCGAGCACCATATCGGCCCCCCCATGCACCGCGGCACGCTCGATCTCGAAACAGTCGAACGCGCCTGCAGCCGCGAGACTTTCGATCTGGCGCTTGTTGACCAGTCCGGCATCGACCCGGTCGGCAAATTCGCCCAAAGACGCGAACACTCCGCCCGAAACGCGCGAGGCGACCACCGCCTCCATCGCCTTTTCGCCGACGTTCTTGAGCCCCGCCAGCGCATAGCGCACCGCCAGCCCGTCGGGCGTCTCCTCGACCGAGAATTCCGCCTCGCTGGCATTGATGCACGGCGGCAGGCAGGCAACGCCCATTCGCCGCATGTCGTCGACGAAGATATTGAGCTTTTCGCTCTGGTGCATGTCGAAGCACATCGAGGCGGCGAAGAACTCGTGCGGGTAATGCGCCTTCAGCCACGCGGTCTGATAGGCGAGCAGCGCATAGGCCGCAGCATGGCTCTTGTTGAAGCCATAGCCTGCGAACTTGTCGATCAAGTCGAACAGCTCGTTGGCCTTCTTCTTATCGATATTGTTGCGACCCGCGCCCTCGACGAAGCGGCCGCGCTGCTGGTCCATCTCGGCCTTGATCTTCTTGCCCATCGCGCGGCGCAGAAGGTCGGCATCGCCGAGCGAATAGCCCGCGAGCACCTGCGCGGCCTGCATCACCTGTTCCTGATAGACGATGATGCCGTAGGTTTCCTTGAGGATATCCTCGAGCAACGGGTGCGGATAGGTGATCGTCTCGCGCCCGTTCTTGCGCGCGCCGAAGCTTGGAATATTGTCCATTGGGCCGGGGCGGTAGAGCGAGACCAGCGCGATGATGTCGCCGAACGCGGTCGGTTTCACCTGCGCCAGCGTGCGGCGCATGCCTTCGGATTCGAGCTGGAACACGCCGACGGTGTCGCCGCGCTTGAGCAGTTCGTAAACCCCGGCATCGTCCCAGGGCAGCGTGCTCAGATCGACGGTGATGCCGCGCTTTGCCAGCATCTCGGTCGCCTTGTGCAGCACCGAGAGCGTCTTGAGCCCGAGAAAGTCGAACTTCACCAGCCCTGCGGTCTCGACATATTTCATGTCGAACTGCGTCACCGGCATGTCCGATCGCGGGTCACGATATAGCGGCACCAATTGCGCCAGCGGACGATCGCCGATGACGACGCCGGCGGCATGGGTCGAGCTGTGGCGCGGCAGCCCCTCGAGCTGCATCGCAAGGTCAAACAGGCGCTTGACCTCGGCGTCATCACGATACTGATGGCGCAGTTCCTCGACGCCAGCCAGCGCGCGATCGAGCTTCCACGGATCGGTCGGGTGGTTGGGGACCAGCTTGCATAACCCGTCGATCCGGCCATAGCCCATCTGCAGCACGCGGCCGGTGTCGCGCAGCACCGCGCGCGCCTTCAGCTTTCCAAAGGTGATGATCTGCGCGACGTGATCGCGGCCGTATTTGGCCTGGACATAGCGGATCACCTCGCCGCGGCGGGTTTCGCAGAAGTCGATATCGAAGTCGGGCATCGAGACGCGTTCGGGGTTGAGGAAGCGTTCGAACAGCAGCCCGAGCTGGATCGGGTCGAGATCGGTGATCGTCAGCGCCCAGGCAACGACCGAACCCGCGCCCGATCCACGTCCCGGGCCCACCGGGATGTTGTGATCCTTGGCCCATTTGATGAAGTCGGCAACGATCAGGAAATAGCCGGGAAAGCCCATCCCGACGATGACGTTGACCTCGAACTCGAGCCGCTCGAAGTAGAGTTTGCGCTCTTCTGCGCTCTGATCGGCATAGGTCGATAGCCGCATTTCGAGCCCGGCGAACGCATCGGCGCGCAGCTGCGCGGCCTCGCCCTCGAGGTCGCCTGCAAGGCTGGGCAGGATCGGCTTGCGCTTGGGCGGCGCGAAGGCGCAGCGCTGCGCGACCACCAACGTGTTGACCAAGGCCTCCGGCAGGTCGCTGAACAATTCGCGCATCATAGGCGCGGACTTGATCCACGCTTCGGGCGAGCTGCGTTCGCGGTTGGCAGCGCTCACATACTCGCCGCGCGCAATGCACAGCATAGCGTCATGGGCAGCGTGAAAGCCGGGGTCGGAATAGCAGGCCGGATTGGTGGCGACGAGCGGCAGGCCGCGCGCATAGGCCAGATCGAGCAACGCGGTCTCGGCCAGCGTCTCGATCTCCTCGCCCCGGCGGCACAATTCGATATACAACCGGTCGCCGAACAGGCTCTGCAGCCGGTCGCCATAGGCGTTCGCGGCGTCATTCTGCCCTGCAGCGAGCAGGCGGACCAGCGCCCCCTCACCGCCCGCGGTCAGCGCGATCACGCCTTCGGTGCGGCCCTCGAGCCGTTCGAACGGGACGTGCGCGGGGAGTTCAAGCGGGCGGTCGAGATGCGCGTGCGAGACCAGATCGCACAGATTGTCGTAACCGGTGGCATTCTGCGCATAGAGCGCCAGCCAGTCGAGCACCGGCGCCGATCCTGCCACATCGGGCCGCGCGACGCACAGCAGCGTCCCGATGATCGGCTGGATGCCGCTTTCCATGCAACCATCAGCGAACGGCATGCCCGCATACAGCCCGTTGCGGTCGGCCAGCGCTATGGCGGGAAAGCCGCGCGCATTGGCGGTCTTGGCGATCGCCTTGGGCTCGATCGCGCCTTCCAGCATGGTGTAGGCCGAGAAGACACGAAGCGGGACGAAGGGTTCATAGGCCATGGATCGACGCTACCGGTTGGGCCCTGATTCGTGAACTCAAAGGCATCACTCGCCGGTGGATAAATCCTTGGCCGCGATCTTGCGCCGCACATCGCGCACCGTCGACCAGATTCCATAGAGAATCAGCGCGCCAAGGAAGATCCAGACCCACAGCGGGATATCCTTGCCCACGATCGCCAGATAGACATAGGCCGAGACGAAGCACGCACCGGCACACATCACCGGCAGCAGGGTCGGCGTGCCCGCGCGCGCGTTACGCACCAGCCAAGCGATGCTGGCGAGGAACAGCGGTATCGCGCCGACATAGATCGACGCGAAAATCCACGGATTGACGCCATATTGCGAGCCAAGTGCGTTCGCCCAGGCGCTGATGGCTTCGATCATGTGCTTGCTGTCCTGCAGATTGGGCGATTCGCCCGTGCCACCTTAGCCGAAGTTCGTTCAGCCCAAGCCCCCGGTTACAGCAGCTTCTCGATGTCCGCCTTGAGCTGCTCGGGCTTCACCATCGATCCGTAACGGGCAACTACGGTGCCCTTGCGGTCGATCAGGAACTTGGTGAAGTTCCATTTGATCGTGCGGCTGCCCATCAGGCCTGCCTGCTGGCTCTTGAGATACTTCCACAGCGGGTCGGCCTCTTCGCCGTTGACCGCGACCTTGGCCGAAAGCGGGAAAGTGACGTCATAGGTCAGCGAACAGAAATTCTTGATCTCTTCGGCATCGCCCGGTTCTTGCGCGCCGAACTGATTGCAGGGATATCCAAGCACTTCGAACCCGCGATCGGCAAAATCGCGGTGCAGCGCCTCAAGCCCCTCATATTGCGGCGTAAATCCGCATTTGGATGCGGTATTGACGATCAGCAGCACCTGGCCTTGATAATCGGACAGCGGCTTCGCGCTGCCATCGGGCAGCGGCATTTTGTAGTCGAAAACGGTCATGCGATCCTTCCATCGTGCAGGCGGACAACCCGGTCCATGCGCGTAGCCAGTCTTTCGTTATGGGTGGCCACCAATGCCGCGCTGCCTTCCTCCCTTACAAGATGGAGGAACTCTGCGAACACCATGTCCGCGGTCGCCTCGTCCAGATTTCCGGTCGGTTCGTCGGCCAGAACCACCTTTGGGCGGTTGGCCAGGGCTCTGGCGACGGCCACCCGTTGCTGTTCGCCGCCCGAAAGCTGGGTCGGCCGGTGGTCAAGCCGCTGCCCCAATCCCAGCCGGGTGAGCAATTCCGCCGCACGGTCAGACGCTGCCTCGCGTGTTTGCCCGAGGATCAATTGCGGGAGCACCACATTTTCCCGCGCCGTAAAATCGGGCAGCAAGTGATGGAACTGATAGATGAAGCCCAGTGCCGTCTTACGCAGCAGCGTCCGCCCGTTGCTGCTGAGCTTCGCCGCCTCTTCACCGGCGATGCGGATCGATCCGGTAAACCCGCCTTCGAGCAGCCCCACCGCCTGAAGCATCGTCGACTTGCCCGATCCCGACGGGCCGAGCAGTCCGACGATCTCGCCCGGCTGCACCGCCAGATCAATGCCCTTGAGCACGTCGATGGTGACTCCGCCCTGCACGAAGCTGCGGCGAACATCGGTCAGATGGATGACGGCATCACTCATAGCGCAACACCTGGACAGGATCGGTGCTCGAAGCCTTGAGCGCCGGATAGAGCGTTGCGAGGAAGCTGAAGATCAGCGCCATCGCGGTGATCCCCAGCACCTCCATCGGGTCGGTGCGGCTGGGCAGCTCGGTGAGAAAGCGGATCGAGGGATCCCAAAGTTCCTGGCCGGTCACCAATTGCACGAACATCACGATGCTCTGGCGGAAATGGAGGAAGACGAAGCCCAGCCCGAGGCCCGCAAGCGTGCCGAGCGAACCGATGATCAGCCCCACCGTGATGAAGATCTTGAGCAGCGACTTGCGGCTCGCCCCCATGGTGCGCAAAATCGCGATGTCGCGTGTCTTGGCGCGGACCAGCATGATCAACGAGGAGAGGATGTTGAATACCGCGACGAGGATGATGATCGACAGCACGATGAACATTGCCACCCGTTCGACCGCCAGCGCCTCGAACAGCGAGGCGTTGATCGTGCGCCAGTCGGCGATGATCGCCTGCCCGCGCAAGCGCTCGGCCAAAGGCGCGAGGATCCGGCTGACCTCGTCGGCATCGCGAGTGGTCACCTCGATCATCCCCACCTGATCGCCCAGCAGCAAAAGCAGTTGCGCGTCGCGGATCGGCATGATGACGAACGCCTTGTCATAATCATAAATTCCGATTTCGACGATGGCGGCGACTTCGTAGAGAATTTCCCTCGGAACGGTGCCGAATGGAGTGGAACGCCCAGCCGGGTTGATGATCGTGATGCTGTCCCCCAGACGGACGCCGAGATTCTGCGCCAGTCGCGAGCCGATGGCGACCTTCGAGGCTCCGGCTTTCAACTCGGCGACCGACCCGAGCACGGTCTTTTCTGCAAGATCGGCGATGTCGGGCGCGTCGGTGCCGCGCACCAGAATCGCCTCCACCCGGCCGTCGTAATTCACCAGCAGCGGCTGCTCGATCAGCGGCGATGCCGCCACGACGCCATCCATCTTGCGGGTTTCGGCGAGGATCTCCTGCCAGTTCTTCAGCCGCCCGCCATAGCCCTGCACCACCGCATGACCGTTCAGTCCGACGATCTTGTCGAGCAGCTCGGCTCGAAAACCGTTCATCACGCTCATCACGATGATCAGGGCGGCAACGCCCAGCATAACCGCGATCAGGCTTATTCCCGCGACAAGAAAAATGAACGCTTCTCCGCGCCCCGGCAGCAGATAACGTTTGGCGATCGTCCATTCGAATGTGGACAGCATAGGGGTGCACCGGACCTTTCGGATGACTGGCAAGACTGGGTCGGCTGCCGTTGCAATTGGCTAAAGGCTCTAGCCAGCCCATGCCCAACTGACAATGCCGGATGCGCCGCGTGGCTGTTGCACAATGAACACAGAATGGACCAAAAATGAAGGCAAGTCGCGAATAAGCCTAGCGCCAGCGGCCGCATTACGGAATCATGACAATGCGGATCAAGCGGCTACGGCCATGGGTTCGGGGATAGTTTCCGTCGTTTTGGGGAAAGCGGCGGTTACCAGGATCCAAACGTTGCGAGCATGGCGAAATCGCCATCAGCGCGCGACACGATGGATCTGATAAAGAGCGTCCGGGTCTTGGGGGCCGGACGCTCTTTTTTCGTCTGCAGCCCGCGCATCCCGCCCGCCCTGTCGGCGCATCGACCGGCAAAAAATCCATCTTGAAACGCCCGAACAATATCCTAAATTTGCGATGTGACCCACGCCAACCGGGTGGGTCACAGCATCGGGAGCGCCGCAGATGCGGGCTTCAAACCTATGAAATCGCTTATAAAGGATTTTGAAGATGAACCGTTTTGACTTTACCCCTTATCGCCGCACGACCGTTGGCTTTGACCGGCTTTTCGACTTGCTGGAAAATCAGGCACGGGCTGCACAGGGCGATAACTACCCGCCGTTCAACATCGAACGCAACAGCGACGACGCCTATCGCGTCACCATTGCGGTCGCCGGTTTCAAGGCCGAAGAGATCGACATCACCGCCCAGCAGAACCTGCTGGTGGTATCCGGTCGCAAGGCTGCTGAAACCGAATCGCGCGGCAATTTCCTTCACATGGGCATCGCCAACCGCAACTTCGAGCGGCGCTTCGAACTCGCCGACTTTGTGCGGGTCAGCGACGCAGGGCTCGAGGATGGTCTGCTGACCATCGATCTGGTCCGCGAGGTGCCCGAGGCGATGAAGCCCAAGAAGATCACGATCAACGGCACGCCCAAGCTGTCGGTCGTCGAGGGCGACGCCAAGGAAGGCGGAGACAGCAAGGCGGCCTGACGCCGGCGCCTCTCCGCAAAAGGGTAGTAAGCAACAGGGTGGGTCGGCAACGGCCCACCCTTTTTGTTGCGTCGATAAGAAGAGGGCGGACCTTTGCAGGCCCGCCCCCCGCGCCCGCTCAGGACGCTACTTTTTCCAGGAACGGGATTGGCCGGGTCGCATTAACCGCACCCACCCCCGAAAAAACCGGTAATCTGTGACCCCGCACCACCGGGGCGCGGGGTTTTCTCCGGGGTCAGGTTCGGCCGGGTCGCATTAGCGTTGCCCAACCCCGGAAAAACTAAATTCATGGCAGCGCAGACGGATCACGCGGCTTCGGAAATCTCCAGCAGCGTATCGCGATCAACAATCTTTACCCTGCCCTGCTCCAGCTCAATCAACCCGGCATCTGACCAGGCCGAGAGCTGACGATTGATCTGTTCGCGTGACAATCCTGCGAAGGTGCCCAGTTCGCTCTGGCTCAGATCCAGCTTGAGCTTGCCCTCCTTGGCCCCCGATACCATGAGGCGCAGCAGATAGCGCGCCAGCCTTGGTCCGGAGGTGAAGGCCCGATCTGCCTCGATCACGTCATTGGCCTGCCTCAGCCGCTTCGCCATCACCCGCAGCATCCGGCGCGGCATTGCCACATGACGCTCGGCAATTTCTTCGAAAGCAGGGCGCGACAGCGACAGCGCGGTGAGTTCGGTCAGCGCCTCGATGGATGCGGTGCGCGGCCCGCCATCCAGAAAGGCGATCTCTCCGATGACATAGCCGGGCTCTGCATAATCGAGCACAATCTCGTGGCCATTGCTGGCAACCATGCTGACCCGGGCAAAGCCGGTCAGGATGATCAGCAGATTGTCCCCGTCATCTCCCTGACCGATGATTTCCTGGCCCTTGCGATAGCGCACATAGTGCCCGCGCAGGATGATGTCGGAAAGCTCGTCGGTTTCGCAGTCGGCAAAAAGGCTGTGGCTGGCCAGCAATTCGGCAAGCTCGTTCGCGTGCATTTTTGGCTCTACCCCTTCCTTTCTGTCAGCCATCGGGCGCATCGAGCAATTTTGCTTCAACCACCCCGTCGCTGCCGACAGTATTCAATTCCCACGAATCGCCATACGCCGCTGTGCGCCACCGCACAACACTGTCAAATATCGTAAATTTCTGATGAAGCAGTGTGGTAAACCAGGGCATGCCGCCCCGTGTTGCGGCCCAGCCGCACCGATCCTGTCCTGCGGCGAACGGTCTAGGTCGCCTCAGCGCCTGGGGCGGACAGAATCAGACGAGGCGACTCTGCGCCACGGCGGCTTCGATGAAGCTCGCAAACAGCGGATGCGGATCGAACGGCTTGCTCTTGAGCTCGGGGTGGTATTGCACGCCCACGAACCAGCTATGATCGGGCCGCTCGACGATCTCCGGCAGCACACCGTCGGGTGACATTCCGGAAAACACCAGACCGCCCTTTTCCAGCCGGTCATGATAGGCGGTATTGACCTCATAACGGTGCCGGTGGCGTTCGCTGATCGTGTCGCTGCCATAGATGCCACGCACCCGGCTGTTGCCTGAAAGCTTCGCCGGAAAGGCACCCAGCCGCATAGTGCCGCCAAGATCGCCTTCGGCGCTGCGCTTTTGCAGACCGGTCTCGCCCATCCACTCGGTGATCAGGCCGACGATCGGCTCGTCGGTCGTGCCGAACTCGGTGGTCGATGCGGTCGTGATTCCCGAAGTGTTTCGCGCCGCCTCGATGCACGCCATCTGCATGCCCAGGCATATCCCGAA
>JBKBTF010000088.1:0-8947 GCA_046291395.1 Blastomonas sp.
GCCAGCCCGCGCGCCATCGCCAGGCCCAGCCCGCCATTGCCTCCGGTAATCACCCCTGTGCGGCCGGTGAGATCGAACAGTTCCATGGCTCCCAAGTGGCGCAAAGCCCGCGCCGCTGCAAGTCTTCGGGAACCGCGGTGGCGCGCGAGGCTTTAAGCCGGGATGGATGACACAACATCGTTTTCCCCGGCCGCCCGCGCGCTGGGCTATGCCGGGCTGCTCCCTCAGATCCTGTGCCTTGCCATGGTGCTGACCGGCCATGAATGGCGCTATTCCGCGCTCAGCGGGGGCTTTGCCTATGCTGCGGCGATATTCAGCTTCCTTGGCGGGGTGTGGTGGGGACAGGCGGTGCAGAGCGGGCGTGCGACCACCGGTGCCTATCTGCTGGCGGTGCTGCCGAGCCTGATCGCGGTGGCGCTGTTCCTGCCGTGGACTTTTGGTTGGGAGTGGCCCGGCCCGGCGCTGCTTTATCTTGGTGCGCTGATTGCGCTGTCGCCGATGGTCGACCGCGCGCTCGGCTTTGCTGCCCCCGAGTTCCAGCGCCTGCGCTGGCATCTTTCGCTCGGGCTGGGCAGCCTTACGATCGCGCTCGGACTGCTATCGCGGCAGGTGGTCGATCCGCCGCTCGGCGGGTTGTGATCCCCCCGACACCCTGCCCGGCCGGGCATCGCGGCCCATCGTTGGCGATGAATTAACCATTCGATCCTAGGCAAAGTCCGGTGTTTCATAAACGGACCTGCCTCGCGCGATGATTGCCGGACTGCCAACACTGTCTGCATTGCTGGGCCGCAGCCGTGGCCGGCTGGGTCCGGTCGAGCCTGACGCGGGCGAGGACAAGACGCTCAAATCGGGCGAGCACCTGCTGCGCCGCAAGCGCATCAAGATTGCGATCATCGCGATTATGCTCGGGGTGGTTTCGGCCGCAATCGACCTGCCGCTGCCCGCCGAAGACGCACTGCGGCTGGCCCGCGCGCAATTGCGAATGCGACCCGCGCCGCAGGATATCGTCATGATCGCAGTTGACGATGGCACACTTAATGAATTGGGCGTCGGCGTGCCCACGCGCAAGCACGAAAGCGAGCTTATCGACCGGTTGGTTGCCGCCGGGGTTAACAAGATCGTGTTTGATCGCGCCCATGCCGATCCCGAAACGCCGCAGACCGACGCGCAATTTGCTCACACGCTTGAACGCTATCCTGGCAAGGTATGGTTGGGGATGTCCCCGGAACGGGATCTCGGGTTTCAGAAAACGGCAGAGATTTTGCCACACCAACGATTCCGGGATCAGGCCGGGATTGCTTCGATGTATGGCGAGCTGTCGCCGTTTGGATTGTCGGCAAAGTTTCCAACCCAGGTCAAATTGCACGGCAAAACCTATCCCTCGATCTCGGCCGTTCTGGCGGGTTATGATGGTCCGCCAATCAGCTATCGGCCGGATTTTGCCTTCAATCCGGGCCATGTGCCGACCTATCGGTTTGTCGATATCCTCCACGGGCGCGTGCCTGCCAGTGCGTTGGCAGGCAAGAATGTGTTGATCGGCAAGACCTTTCTGGCCACCACCGACGTATTTCGCCACCCCGTCTATGGCCGGGTGCCGGGGGGCTATTACCATATTCTGGGTGCCCAGACGCTCAAGCAGGGCCAGCCGGTCGATCTGATTTGGTTCCCGGCATTGCTGGTGGCCGGAATTGCGATCGCAGTGCAGGCGCTGGGGGATTTGCGCTCATCGAAGCCCTTGTGGATCGCCGCCATCTTCCTGATCGTGGCATCTTTCGTGCTCGATGAGTTCAGCATCAACATCGACATCATGTCGGGGCTGCTGGCGGTTGGCATCGCCGCTTTCGGCTTCCAGCGCATCAAGCGCAAGTATTACAGCGCCGAAGTCGACGCGATGACGACCACCGCGCTCGGGCTCGACAAGGCCAGCGCCGAACTGGATGTCTATGCGCTCAAGATCGCCAATCTGGCCGAGATGTCCGAAGACTGGAGCCCGCGCGAGCTGGGTGAATTCGTGAACACCCTGATCACCTATATCAAGGGGCCGGGCGAGGCGGGCGATGTCGCCTTCGAGCGCGACTCGCTGGTCTGGCTCGCGCCGCGGATAGATGCGGTCAGCCTCGAACGCCACGCCGATGGCCTCGCGCTGATGCTCAAGACCGCGATCAGTTATGACTGGCAGTCGGCCAGCAGCGCGCCCGCAATCGGCATCGACACCAACTATGACCTGCCGCTGGGCCAGCGCATCAAGAAGGCGATCCAGGTTGCCGATGAAGCCGCCAGCCGCGGTGCGCGCTTCATCATCAACGATGCCGCCCACCTTGAAGCGCGCAACCATCGGCTCGAAACCATTCGTGTGCTCGAACGGGGCCTGCGCGAGCGCGACATCGGCATCGCCTATCAGCCCAAGATCGAGCTTGCCACAGGCCGGATCGTCGGGGCCGAAACGCTGATTCGCTGGCAACCGGAAGGTCAGGAGCCGGTCAATCCGCAGGAACTGGTGCTGGCGGCCGAAGCGACCGACCGAATCAACGAGTTGACCCTGATCGTGATGGAAGCAGCGCTGCGCGATGGCCGTCAGGCCATTGCACTCGACCCGGGCTTCAAGCTCGCGGTCAATATGTCGGCCAAGAGCCTGAGCGACACGGATCTGCTGTTCGACATGATGACGATGCTGGGACGAATCGGGTTCCCGGCCGAAAACCTGACGCTGGAGCTGACCGAGACGGCCAAGCTCGAGGACCAGCTGATCGCGCCGCAGATCGCCGCGCTCAACGCGCGCGGGATTGGGTTGTCGATCGACGATTTCGGCACCGGCCAGTCGAATCTCGAATATCTCGAGAAGCTGCCGAGCACGGAGCTCAAGATCGACAAGAAGTTCGTCCAGCAGATGGCTACCTCCGAAGAAAGCCGGGCGGTGGTGCGGGCGACGATCGAGATTGCCCACTCGCTCGGCAAGGTGGTGGTCGCCGAAGGGGTCGAGACCGAAGCTGTCGCCGCAACGCTGCGCGCCATGGGTTGCGACCAGGCGCAGGGCTACCTGTTCTCGCGCGCGATCACGATGAGCGAGCTGCTCGCCATGATGGGGAGCGGCAAAGCATCAGTTAACGCTTGATTAAGGTTAATTTTGTGTTAAGACCTGTCTTGGTTTCACACCAAAGGAGGTCGTCATGGACGTTTTCAAGGGCATCTGGGCTTGGTTTGGCGAACTGTTCGGTACGCGCTAATCAACGGTTCCACTTATAAGAAAAAGCCCCGGGAAACCGGGGCTTTTTTGATTCCGGCGACCCAATCGCGCCGCTTCGCAAGCAGCTCAAGCCAAGACTTCGGGCGCAGTCGCCGCAGGGGCGTGAACGAGCGCGCCCGGCATTTTCAATGATTGCGAGAAATCGAATGGTCGGGGAGAGAGGATGCGAGTCCACCTTTCCGACCACCCGCAAAGCCCGGAAAACCGCAGGTTGCAGCACGGCGCGCATGCCGTGAGCACAGGCATGTGACATAGGACGAATCCCGCCGCAAGGGCCGAATACGGGCGGGGCTGGGTGCTGACCGGCGAACGCGACCGGTCGGCTTGCATTGCTCATCCGGTCGGCTGCCAGCCGCTTCTGCAATCAATCAGCGGCGTGTGGCGGTGGCCTTGGACTATGTCCGCTTTGCCGCGTTCGCGAAAAATTAATGCCCTTCAGCAACCGACCCCGTGTCCGCCATCGCGACGTTCCAGTTGGCCGTTGCAAACTGGTCTTCGCTAATGGGTGCTCATCGGTCGCGGCACGGCCCATTGATCTTTCCGCAACAGCCCCGGCCTGAGTTGCATCGTGACACAACGGAATTGCAGCGCTAAAGCCTGCCTTAATGTTGCGCCTTCGCGACCTGATCCGTGACCATGCCCGGCTGACGCTGGTGCTGCTGGCGCTTGCGCTGGCGATGAAGGCTGTGGTGCCGGCAGGGTTCATGGTGTCGGCGAACGGTGACCGGTTCCTGACGGTGACGATCTGCTCGGATGCGAGCGGTAGCCCCAAGCAGATGCAGATCGCCATTCCGGGCAAGCAGGGTACGGGCGGCGATCATTCCGACGCAGCCGCCAAGGCGACCCATTGCGCCTTTTCGGGCCTTGGCCATTCCGCGCTCGGCGGGGCCGATCCGCTGCTGCTGGCGGGTGCGCTGGCCTTTATCCTGCTGATCGGGATTGCCCCGCTCCCCGCGCTGCCCCGGCGCGAGCTGCCCTTCCTGCGCCCGCAATTGCGCGGGCCGCCCCTTTCCGCCTGACACGTTGAACCCTTCGTGTCGGTAAGCCCGGATCTGCGCCCTTGCGGCGCGGTGGGCTGTCGGAGCTTCTTCCCATGTATGCCATTCATAGCTGCCCCTCAGGGCAGCCAGACGCGGGAATCCCTGCGCAGCGCGCCGAGCAAGGCGGGCTGATCCTGCACTTGCAGGAGAACCGCTCGCACCTCTCGCAGGACGCGCGCGTTACCTTCACCGTCCTGATCGCCGTGTTCATGGCGATGGCGATCCTGCCTGCGCTACGCGGGCAGTGGCTGGTCCCCGCCTATGCGATCGGCACCATGGCGCTGCTGGTCGGGGTGCTCGACTGGCATCGCCGCACGCGACCCAGGGCTGAGTGGCTGGCGCTGGATCAGGGCCGACTGCTGTGGCGCAGCCTTGCCCACGACACGGTCGAATGGCCCCTCGCTGCCACGCGCCTCGTCATCGACGATGCAGTGCCTGCGCGCCTGCGGCTGTTCCTCGAACACCGCGCCCGCCGCATCGAAATCGCGACCTGTCTCGGCCTCGAGGAACGCCGCGCGGTGGCCGATCTCATCATGCGTGAACTTTCCGTCGCCCGGCAGGGTGCATCTTCCCTGTCTTTCTAATCCTTGGAGACCTTGCCATGATCCGTGACTGCCTTGCCGCCGCCCTGCTGGGCAGCACCGTCATCCTCGCAGGCTGTAACGCCGTGCCCGAGGCCGATACCCCCTCCGTAACTGAAACCGCCGCCAGCAGCATCGTCCTCATCGATCCGTGGTCGCGCGAGACCGCCGCAGGGCAGAACGCAGGCGGCGCCTTCATGACCATCGCCAACACTGGCACCGCCGCCGACCGCCTGACCGGCGGCAGCACCCCGGTGGCCGGGCGCGTCGAGATCCACACCATGACGATGGAGGGTGATGTGATGCAGATGCGCCAGCTTGGGGACGGGCTGGAAATCCCGGCAGGTGGCGAAGTGAGGCTCAAGCCCGGCAGCTTCCACGTGATGCTGATGGACCTGAAACAGCCCTTGAAGGCGGGTGAAAAGGTTCCGTTGTCACTGACCTTCGCAGGCGCGGGGACCGTGGAGACCGAGCTCGAAGTCCGGCCCACGGGCACCATGGTCCCCATCATGAAGCACGGCGAGAAGGAAAAGCCCCATGGCTGATCCCTTCCCCGAACTGGGAGAAGATATCTCGCCCGAGCGTAAGTCCGAGGGGCGGAAGACCCTGCGTCTCGCCCTATGGGGCGTGGTCTTGCTCGTGTTGGGAATCGGCCTCGTCACAATGCTCGCGCCCGGCCGCACGCCCACCGCAGCCGATCAGGCGACCTATGCCGATCTTATCGGCGGACCTTTCGCCCTGACCGCGCCTGACGGCTCGCGAGTCACCGACCAGACGCTCAAGGGCACGCCCTTTGCGATCTTCTTCGGCTTCACCCGCTGCCCCGACGTGTGCCCGACCACGCTCTCGCGTATGGCGCAGCTCAGGAAGCAGCTGGGTAAGGACGGCGATAAGTTCCGGATCGTCTTTGTTTCGGTCGATCCTGGCTATGACAGCCCCGAGGACATTGGTCGCTATGTCGAACTGTTCGGCACCCCGATCCTCGGCCTCACCGGCACCGACAAGGAGGTCGATGCCGCGGTCAAAGCCTATCGCGCATTCTACAAGAAGGTCCCGACCAACCAGGGCGCGGACTACACCATCGATCACACCGCCAACGTCTACCTGATGGACGCGTCGGGCAAGCTCCAGTCGATCATCGCCTACGACGAAACCAACGCCAGCGCGCTCGCCAAGCTCAAGCGGCTTGTGAGTTGATGAAGCGCCCCCAAAAATGACCGGACAGTTCCTCACACTCATGTAAGAGTGAGGCATAGGACCGACAATTATCCCGGAAGCTCCGCATGGTCGCAGAGACCTTCCTGCGCGGCAACAACGTGTCGCGTGTGGCGCGCATGCACGGGGTGGCGCCGAACCAGCTGTTTGGCTGGCGCCGGCAGGCGGCAAGCGGCGCCCTGACCGGCGATCTGCCGACCTATGGCTACCGCCGGATCCATGCGCTCCTGCGGCGGCAAGCACGCAATGGCGGGCCATCTGCGCCCAATGCCAAGCGGGTCTGCCGGGTGATGAAGGTGCATGGCCTGCTGCTCCAGCGCCATAACGGTAAGGGTGACGAGCGCCGCCACAACGGGCGCGTCGCGGTCGATACTCGCAACACCCGCTGGTGCTCCGACGGCTTCGAGATCGGCTGCGACAACGGCGAGAAGGTGCGGCTCGCCTTCTCGCCCGACTGCTGCGATCGCGAGGCGATGGGCTTCGTTACCACCACTGCCGGCATATCTGCCGAAGACGTGCGCGATCTCATGACCGCCACCGTCGAGCACCGCTTCGGCCGTTTGAACAGGCTCCCTACTACCATCGAGTGGCTGACGGATAACGGTAGCTGCTACACCGCCAGGGTGAGCCGTGTCGTTCGGCGCCGTCAAATCGTGGAGTGAGCACACGCTTGAGTCGGACCTGACGGTCACCAAAGCCCAGTTCGATGCTCTTGCCGATCGCGAGCCCCGGACGGTCGTCACATGGGGCGGCGTGCCTGTCGATCAGCAGGTGCTGACGTTGAGCGCCATGCAGTTCGGCCTCCTCCTGCCGCCGCAGTTGCGCGAGCCCGTATTCGGCAACCGACAGCGGATCCACCTCGACCTGTCACTGGCCATGTGGGCGGGCGGGAAAACCTGGCACCATTTGCCGGAAGTGGCATACAGGATCGGCGTCCCGCTCGCGCTGCTCCGAGACATGGCCCGCTTCTTCCAGACCCGGACGGCTGCAGATTGGCGCGTGCTGCCAGGGCATCGCCAGCTGGACACCCTTATCACCGCCATCGTCATGCTGGCCTGGCGTATTGTGCAGGGTGCGCCTAGTCGCCGGTTCGAACCCGCCGTGATCGGCATGATCGCCGCGTTCCTCCGCCAGCGTCCCGCGCATCCTTTGCTGTCGGAACTCAAGGCCTTCGGCGCCGCATTGGAGCGCTGGATTGGTCAGGATTTGGAAGCCGCTTAGGGCGCAACGGCCGCAGGCAATAAAGTTTGATACGCAGCTTCATTTGTCCGCTATTTGCCTTGGCTGCAATTGTGGCCTTTTTTGAGCGATGCTGCCGCTATCTTCGGAGATGCGAATACGATCTCGCGCGCTCCTGATGCTGCGATGCTGACAGACCAAAAGGGCTGCCCCTCAGGGCAGCCCTAATTTGGTGCAGCTCTGACTACTTGCTAGCGATCAGGCCGCGATCTCATGAATAGATGGACGATACGCCAAACCCCTCCACAAGGCAATAGCGACGGTGGTTCCTTCAAAAAATTGTGTTTACCTGCCAGCGGCTTGTGCCTTATCCTTTTCGTTAACTGGGGGGAAGGGTAAGGGCATGCCTTACAGACTCGGAATCGACCTCGGCACCAATTCGCTGGGCTGGTGCGCGCTGAAACTCGGTACCGATGGCGCGCCTGTGGGGGTGATTGATGGCGGAGTTCGTATTTTTTCTAACGGGCGCGAAGCTAAAACCGGTGCCTCGCTCGCTGTAGATCGCCGCAATGCACGCGCAATGCGCCGCCGCCGCGACCGCTATTTGCGCCGTCGGGCGGTTCTGCTGGCGGAGCTCACCCGCTTCGGCTTAATGCCTTCGCGCGAATCCGACCGGAAGGCACTCGAATCGCTTGATGCTTATCACATCCGCGCGGCGGCGCTGGACCAGGCGGTGCCGGTGCATTTCTTGGGCCGCGCCCTATTTCACCTCAATCAGCGGCGCGGGTTCAAGTCCAACCGAAAGGCCGATCGCGCCGCGGACGACGCTGAACTGGGCATGGTCGCGACCGGCAACGAAAACCTCGATGCCGCTATGCAGGCAGCAGGGGCGCGCACCTATGGCGAATATCTCGCCCGCCGCCATGCGCTGGCCCCAGGCGATCACGCCGCCGCAGCGCGCCGCACCCGCATCCGCCGCGATGACGGGGACGAGGAATACGCCTTCTACCCCGCGCGCCGCCATCTGGAGGAGGAATTTGCGGCGCTGTGGGCCGCGCAAGCGCCGCACCACCCGGACATTCTGACCGAGGAAGCCCGCACCCGGCTGCATGCGGTCATCTTCTACCAGCGCCCGCTCAAGAGCCAGCCGGTGGGTCGCTGCGCCTACACCGACGAGCCGCGCATGGCCAAGGCGCACCCGCTGTTCCAGCGCCTGCGGTTGGTGAAGGCGGTCAACGAACTGACGGTCGAGGAGATCGGGGAGACGCCGCGAGCACTGACTCTGGAGCAACGCGACGCTATCCTGCGCGCGTGGCGATCGCCGACCGAGACCAAGCGCAGCATGACCTGGGGGGCGCTGCGCAAAGCGGCAGGCCTGCCGCGCAGCAGCCGCTTCAAAGGCGAAGACCAGCGCGGCAAGGGGCTGGTGGGCGACGAGGTCGAGGCCGAGCTGGTGAAGCACTACGGCCCCGGTTGGCGCGCGCTTTCGCCGGACGCGCAATGGCGCATCATTGAACGGCTGCGCGAGGAGGAGGACGAGGGCGCACTGCTCGCCTTCCTGCAATCCGACATCGGCCTTGACGAAGCCCGCGCCCGCGCCGTCGCTCGCGGGCGTCTGCCTGAGGGGCATGGCCGCATTGGGCCCACTGCCGCCGCACGGATCCTTGCCGAACTGGAAGCCGCCGTTA
>JBKBTF010000015.1:0-58283 GCA_046291395.1 Blastomonas sp.
CTTCAAGCGGGCGACCAAGGCACCATAAGCAGCAGGCGATGGCGGGTCGTTTTCCGCCTGATAGGGCACGCCCAGGCCACCGCCCAGATCGACATGGCTAATGATATGACCGCTGCCGCGCAGATCGGCGACCAACTGGCCGATCTTGCCGAACGCGGCTTCCAGCGGATCGAGGCTGAGCAGCTGGCTGCCGATATGCACGGCGACGCCGCGCAGGCCGATCCCCGGATGCTGCGACAGACGCTGATAGATGCCCGGGCCGACATGCAGCCCGACGCCGAACTTGTTGTCCGCCTTGCCGGTCGATATCTTGGCATGAGTGCCTGCATCGACATCGGGATTGATGCGCAGGACCGCCGCTGCGGTCAGCCCCATCGAATCCGCAATGGCGGCGAGCATTGCGCCCTCTTCCTCGGATTCGATATTGAACTGGCCGATACCTGTCGCCAGCGCGTGGCGGATTTCATCGGCAATCTTGCCGACGCCTGAAAACACGATGTCGGCAGGTGCTATGCCCGCAGCCAGGGCGCGATCAAGCTCTCCGCCCGAGACGACATCCGCGCCATAGCCGCGCTTGGCCAGCACCTTGAGCACGGCAAGATTGGGGTTCGACTTGACCGCGAATGCCAGGTGCTTGCGCGGAACGCCGGCCAGGCCTTCGCGAAACACATCGGCATGGCGTTCCAGCGTGGCGCGCGAATAGACATAGACCGGCGTACCGACCTCCTCGGCGATCCGCGCCAGCGGAACCCGCTCGGCATGCAGCTGGCCGCCAATCAGCGAAAAATGGTCCATGATTGAGCAGAGCCCTTGTGGTTATTCGGGAGGAAGATCGAACGGATCGTCGGTGCGGGCTTCGGATTTGCGGCGAAGCTCGACGTTGCGTTCGGGGCGAGACTGGGTGCTCGGCTCGAGCAGCTCATCCGGCGTCGCGACAATCGGCGCGCCATAGGCTTTGGGCACCGGCTGAGTGCCTTCGACCGCGGTCAGCTTCTGACGGCTGCCACATGCAGGCAACGCCAGCATGGCGGTCGCAGACAGCAGCACAACACAGGCACGCAGCATCGTCATTCTCCCAGCGCAGCCTTGGCGCGCGCGGCTTGCAGCCTTACCTGATCGGGTGCGGTGCCGCCATAGCTGTTGCGGCTGGCGACCGATGCGTCGACCGACAATGCAGGGTAAACCGCCTCGGTAATCCGTGCGTCGATCGCCTGCAGATCGCCGATCGGCAGCGTATCGAGCGCAACGCCGCGCTGTTCGGCAAGCTTGACCACCGCACCGGTAATGTGGTGCGCCTCGCGGAACGGGATGCCCGCCTGGCGCACCAGCCAGTCGGCCAGATCGGTCGCGGTGGCAAAGCCGCGCTCGGTCGCCTTGCGCATTGCGGCGGTCTCGAAGGTGGTCTCGGCGACCATCCCGGTCATCGCAGCGAGGCTCAGCATCAGCAGTCCTTCGGCCTCGAACACCGGCGGCTTGTCGTCCTGCATGTCCTTGGAATAAGCGAGCGGAAGGCCTTTCATGGTAATCATCAGCGCGGTCTGGCACCCGATGATCCGCCCGGCATGGCCGCGCACCAGCTCGGCCGCATCGGGGTTGCGTTTCTGCGGCATGATAGACGATCCGGTCGAGAAGCTGTCGGGCAGCTTGACGAAGCCATAAGGCTGGCTCGCCCAGATGATGAACTCCTCGGCCAGCCGCGACAGGTGCAGCGCGCATTGCGAGGCGGCAGTGAGGTAATCTAGCGCGAAATCGCGGTCCGACACCGCATCGAGCGAGTTGGCGGTAGGCTTGTCGAAGCCCAGCGCTGCAGCCGTGGCGTCGCGGTCGATCGGAAAGCCGGTTCCGGCGAGCGCGGCAGAGCCCAGCGGGCACTGGTTCATCCGCGCGCGCGCGCTCGCGAACCGGTCGCGATCACGCGCGAACATCTCGTAATAGGCGAGCAGATGGTGCCCCAAGGTCACCGGCTGCGCGATCTGCAGATGAGTGAACCCCGGCATGATCGCATCGGCATGCTCGCCGGCGCGGTCGACCAAAGCGGACTGCAGTGCATGCAGCGCGGCATCGGCGGCATCGCAGGCATCGCGCACCCACAGCCGGAAGTCGGTCGCGACCTGGTCGTTGCGCGAGCGCGCGGTGTGCAGGCGGCCTGCCGCGGGACCGATGAGTTCGGCCAGCCGCGCCTCGACGTGCATGTGGATGTCCTCGAGCGACCAGTCCTCGGTCACGCCGTTTGCGGCATATTCCTCGGCGATCTGCTTGAGACCGGCGGTGATCGCGTCCGCATCGTTAGCAGGAATGATCCCCTGCGCGCCCAGCATCGCGACATGCGCCAGCGAGCCATCGATATCCTGCCGCCACAGCGCCTTGTCGAACGGGATGGACGCGTTTATGGCGCGCATCACGTCGGATGGGCCTGCGGCAAACCGTCCGCCCCACATGCTGTTGGAGTTGTTATCCATGTGTATCGCCCATTTTTCCAGCAAGCGCATCTGGCCGGTGGTGGCCCTTGCCGCGCTGGCAACTGGCGCGTGCGATAAGCAATCCCCCGCTTCGGAGCAACCCGCCGGAGCCGAAAAAAGCGCAGACAGCCAAGGCCCGTCGGTGCCGCTGTCGGGAACGCTCGATATCTCGCAGCGCGGCAAGGCGGCGCCCGACGTCAGCTTCAACGATCCCGACGGCAAGACCACCAGCCTCGCCGCGTTCAAGGGCAAGCCGGTGCTGGTCAACCTATGGGCGACATGGTGCGGTCCGTGCGTCGTCGAGATGCCGACGCTGGACGCGCTGGCGGAACGCGAGAAGGACCGGCTGGTGGTGCTGACCGTGTCGCAGGACATGCAGAACCTCGACAAGATCAAGCCGTTTTTCGCCGAAAAGGGCTACCGAACCATCGAACCGTTCGTCGATCCGGAAAACAACCTGGGCTTCAGCTATATGACCGGCGTGATGCCGACCACGGTGCTCTACGATGCCGAGGGCAAGGAAGTGTGGCGGATGATCGGCGGCATGGACTGGAACGGCAGCCGCGCGTCGGCACTGATGGAAGAGACCTTGGCCAAGGGCTGAAACCCCATGCCTACATCAGGATCGGCATGAAGATATGGCAGCGTTTGCGCGCCTCGGTGCGCTTTGCCCGTGCCGTGCCGGCGATGATCCGTTTCTTGCCCAGGCATTCGCCTTGCACCGGCGCGCCGCGATCCGTCGTTGCCAGCATCGCTGTACCGCCGATCGTGGCGGTGCCCAAGGCTAAGGCAAGGAAGAGGTGACCCGGCATGGGCGTATTGTGTGAAAGCGTCTGCCTGACCCGTTGCTGAACGAAACCGACCGCCGGTGATTCGCCGCAAGGGCGTGGCAATGCTGCAACATTCTCGGGGGCTTCAGCGGACCATGGTGGGCGATGACAGGCTCGAACTGCCGACCCTCTCGGTGTAAACGAGATGCTCTACCAACTGAGCTAATCGCCCATGATCGCTTGAGTGCGGCGCCACTGCCATTTTTGCTGCGCCATGGCAAGTGGCTTGATGCTTTCCATTGGAGCGGGCGACCGCTAGGGGCGCTGCATTGACCTTTCATCCCTGGAGAATCACCTTATGCGCCCATCAGGCCGCGCCCCCGACGAAATGCGAGTGATCAGCATCGAAACCGGCTTCACCAAGCACGCCGAGGGCAGCTGCCTGATCGGCTTTGGCGATACCAAGGTGCTGGTTACCGCGAGCGTCGAGGAGCGGCTTCCGCCCTGGCTCAAGGGCAAGGGCGAAGGCTGGGTCACGGCGGAGTATTCGATGCTGCCCCGTGCCACCCACACCCGCGGCCAGCGTGAGGCGGCCAAGGGCAAGCAATCGGGCCGGACGCAGGAAATCCAGCGGCTGATCGGGCGCTCGCTGCGCGCGGTGGTCGACCTGAAAAAGCTAGGCGAGCGCCAGCTCACGCTCGATTGCGACGTCATCCAGGCCGATGGCGGGACGCGCACGGCGGCGATCTCGGGTGCATGGGTTGCGCTGCGCCTGGCGGTCAACGGGCTGATGACCAAGGGTCTGATCAAGGAGGACCCAATCTCTGCCAAGGTCGCTGCGATCAGCTGTGGCATCCATCAGGGCACGCCAGTGCTCGACCTTGATTATATCGAGGATTCGAACGCCGATGCCGACGCCAACTTCGTGCTGATCGAAGGCGGCAACATCGCCGAGGCGCAGGCCACGGCGGAAGGCGCGCCCTATGACGAGGAAGCGCTGCTGCGGCTGCTGCGTCTGGCGCGGATGGGCTGCAACGAGATTTTCGCCGCGCAGGACCGTGCGGTTTCCTGAAGCCATGGCGGCGCGCAAACTCGAACCTGGACGGCTGGTGATCGCCAGCCACAACCAGGGCAAGGTGCGCGAAATCCGCGCGCTGCTCGAGCCGTTCGGCATCGTGCCGGTGTCGGCGGGCGATCTTGGCCTGCCTGAACCCGAGGAGACCGGCACCACCTTCGCCGAAAATGCGCTGCTCAAGGCCCACGCCTCGGCAAAGGCTTCAGGGTGCGTCGCATTGGCCGATGACAGTGGGCTTTGCGTCGCAGCACTTGGCGGCAGGCCCGGTGTCTACACCGCAGACTGGGCCGAGAGGCAGTGGTTCGAGGGCGATCCGGGCCGCGACTGGTATATGGCAATGGGCAAGGTTGAAGGCCGTCTTGCCGAGCTGGGTCCCGATGCCGACCGCGGCGCCTGGTTCATCTGCACGCTCGCTCTCGCCTGGCCCGATGGTCATGCCGAGGTGTTCGAAGGCCGGGTGACCGGAGGGCTGACCTGGCCGCCGCGCGGAACATTGGGCTTCGGCTATGACCCCGTGTTCGTGGCGCAGGGCTTCGACCAGACCTTTGCCGAGCTCGATCCCGCGCACAAACACGCGATCAGCCACCGCGCCGACGCCTTCGCCAAGCTGGTCGAGGCGTGCTTTTGATTAACGGCGCGCACCTCTCCCCTCCCGCAAGCGGGAGGGGTGGCCGAGGCATAGCCGAGGCCGGGGTGGGCCTGAACTTAGGGTCGTGCTCCCTGCCCACCCCGGTTCAGCAAGCTGAACCTTCCCCTCCCGCAGGCGGTAGGGGAGAGGCGCTGGCGCTCTACATCCACTGGCCGTTCTGCGTCTCCAAATGTCCCTATTGCGACTTCAACAGCCATGTCCGCGAGGGCGTGGATATGGCGCAATGGCAGGCCGCGCTGCTCGCCGACATGGCGCACGAGGCGGCGTTGCTGCCGGGGCGCGAGCTGGGCTCGATCTTCTTCGGTGGAGGCACGCCCTCGCTGATGCCGCCTGCGCTGGTGCAGACGCTGATCGAACACGCCGGGCGCCACTGGCGGTTTTCCGCTGATATCGAGATCACGCTGGAGGCCAACCCCTCATCGGTCGAATCCGCACGCTTTGCCGATCTGGCGCTCGCCGGGGTGAACCGCGTATCGCTCGGGCTGCAGGCGCTCGACGACGATGTGCTGGCATTTCTGGGCCGGGCGCATTCGGTGAACGAGGCACTCGCGGCTCTCGAGGTCGCTCAGGACCGGTTTGCCCGCGTATCATTCGACCTGATCTATGCCCGCCCCGGCCAGTCGCTCGCCGATTGGGAGCGCGAACTGACCCGCGCGCTCGGGTTCGGCACCGGGCACCTGTCGCTGTACCAGCTCACGATCGAACCGGGCACCCGGTTTGAAACGTTGGTCCGGCGCGGCGATCTGGTCCCGGCGGATGACGATCATTGCGCCGACCTGTTCGACCTGACGCGGCAGATCACGTCAGATGCGGGCCTGCCCGCCTACGAAATCAGCAACCACGCCCGCAGCGGCGAGCAGAGCCGGCACAACCTCACCTACTGGCGCTATGGCGATTATGCCGGGATCGGTCCCGGCGCGCATGGGCGGCGTGGCGCCATGGCAACCGAACGCCATCGCAAGCCCGAGAATTATCTCTCGGCGATCACTCGCAATGGCAATGGGCTGTCTGTCGAGCGTCCGCTCGATGCCGAAACCCAAGCGACAGAAGCCTTGCTGATGGGGCTGCGGCTCGCCGAAGGGCTCGATCTGGAACGGGTGGCGGCGCGATCCGGCGTCGCAAAATCGGCACTGATCGATGACGGGGCGGCCGATCGCTTGATCAGCTTGGGATTCGTCCAGCGCGCTGGTGATCATCTCACCGTGACCCCGCAGGGCATCCCGCTGCTTGATGCGATCCTCGCCGAGGTGGTGGCGATTGAGCCTGCCGCTGTCGCCTGATACTCTGCCACCGATGGCACACCCCGACCCTCCCCTGATCAGCCTTTGGCGAGCGCATCTGGCGGACAACCGCCGCCGCTCGCAGCACACGGTGCGCGCCTATGTCGCGACGGCAGAACGGTTGACTGACTTTCTGGCCGAGCATTGGGGCGAGCGCCCCGATGCGCCGAAGCTGGGCGATGTGACCCAGGCTGACCTGCGCGCGTTTCTGGCGGCACGGCGCGGCGATGGTCTCGCCAATCGTAGCACCGCGCGCGAACTGTCGGCTATCCGCGCGTTTCTTGTGTTTGCAGGGGAGCAAAGCGGCTCTGAGGGGATCGCCCCGCGCATCAAGGGTCCGCGGATCAAACGCAGCCTGCCGCGGCCAATCGCGCCCGACGACATCATGGCACTCGGCGATGCGATGGCGGCGCGCGATGCGCCCGCCTGGGTGCAGGCACGCGACTGGGCGGTGCTGCTGCTGCTCTATGGCGCTGGGTTGCGGATCAGCGAGGCGACCGGGTTGACCGGCTCGGCGCTGCCTTTGGGCGAGACGCTGCGCATCACCGGCAAGGGTAACAAGCAGCGCGTCGTGCCCCTGCTCCCGCAATTGCGCGAGGCGATCGGCCGGTATGTCAGGCTTGCCCCGTTCGATTTCGGCGCGCAAGACCCGCTTTTCCGGGGCACTCGCGGTGGACCGCTGTCTCCGGCGCTGGTGCGGCGTGCGATGATGAACGCTCGGCGGCTGCTGGGCCTGGCCGAAGACGCCACGCCGCACGCGCTGCGCCACAGCTTTGCGACACACCTGCTGGCAGGCGGCGCGGACCTCCGATCGTTGCAGGAACTGCTGGGCCATGCCAGCCTGTCCTCCACCCAGATTTATACCCAGGTCGATGCCGCTCACCTTCTCGACGTCTATGAAAATGCCCATCCAAGGGCTTGAATCTGCTGCCCAGGTCCCCCCCGCTGTCAACCGCTGGGCGAAGGCCGCCAGAATATGACACGCACGAGATACACCAACGCGATCAGCCCGATAACCGCGGTAGAGATCGGCCCGGTCCAGGCATCGATGTCCTCGAACCGTGAGCCCAATTGAAAGCCGATCCCGGCAAACACGATGTTCCACAGCCCCGCACCGGCAAAGGTCCACAGCAGGAATTTCTTCCGGCTCATCTCGAAGATTCCGGCGGGCAGCGAAATCAGGGTGCGCACCGTCGGGATCATGCGGGCAAAGAAGATGGTCGAGGCGCCGTGGCGGTGAAACAACCGGTTGAACCGGTCCACCTCGCGATGGTCCAGCGTGAGCCAGCGGCCCCAACGCGCCACGAACCTGTCGAGCCGCTGGTGTCCGAACGACCGCCCGATCGCATACCAGAAATAATTGCCCGCGACCGATCCGACGGTGCCTGCCAGGATCATCACCCACAAATTGACCCGGCCCTTGCCCGCCTCGATCCCCGCAAGCCCCATGATCAGCTCCGATGGAATCGGCGGAAAGACGTTTTCCAGCGCCATCAGCAGCGCGACACCCCAATACCCGCCATTGGCCACCAGGTTGATGATGAAGTCGGTCATGTTGGTGTCAGGCGAGCCTCGATTGCGTCCCAGATCATGCCCGCGACATCGGTGTTGTTGAACGCACCGATAGCGACGATGCCGGTCGGAGATGTGACGTTGATTTCGGTCAGCCACTTGCCACCGATCACATCAATACCCACGAACAGCAGGCCGCGTTCCTTCAGTTCGGGTCCCATGGCGTCGCAAATTTCCTGCTCGCGCTGCGTCAAGGTCGCGGACTCGGCATAACCGCCAACGGCGAGGTTCGAGCGGAATTCGCCCTCGCCCGGCTTGCGGTTGATCGCCCCTGCCACCTTGCCATCGACCAGCACGATGCGCTTGTCGCCCTCGGCGACTTCGGGGAGAAAGGGCTGGACCATGAAGGGTTCGCGCCAGATCTGGCCGAACAGTTCGACCAGAGCGGAGAGGTTCGCACCGTCCTCGCCCACCAGGAACACCGCCTTGCCGCCATTGCCATGCAGCGGCTTGACCACGATCGCCCCGTGTTGCGCCTGAAACCGCTTCACCTCGTCGAGCGAGCGGGTGACCAGCGTGGGCGGCATGAACCGCTCGAAATCCAGCACATAGACCTTTTCAGGGGCATTGCGCACCGATGCCGGGTCGTTGACCACCAGGGTCCGGCCCTTCAGCCGCTCGAGAATATGCGTGGCGGTGATGTAACCGACATCGAACGGCGGATCCTGCCGCATCAGCACGACGTCGACGTCTTCGCCGAGGTTCAGCCGCACGGGTTCGCCGAAGGTGAAATGATCGCCCTGAACGGCGCGCACCGTCACCGGGTGGGCGGTGCAGGTGACCTCACCGGCCTCATAGGTCAGCGTTTCGACATCGTAGTGATAGAGCGTATAGCCGCGCGCCTGCGCCGACAGCATCAGCGCGAAACTGCTGTCGCCCTTGATGTTGATGCCGGGCATCGGGTCCATCTGTACCGCGATTTTCATGAAATGGCCTTTGCTTGAACGGTCGGAATGGGTGCGGAGCGATCAGTCGCCCTGCCAGACGTGGGTCAGATGGCGTGGCAAGCGGCGCGGCGCAAGCAGGATGACGTCGATCCGTACATCGTCATGCGTCCGCACATAGCGGGGCATCAGCGCTTCTGCAGCCGCAGCGACGCGGCGCAGGCGGTGATGATCTATGGCATCATCCAGTTCCAGGGCAGTAGCGCGATGCTTGACCTCGACGAAGGCGACCATCCGCCCACGCCGGGCCACGATGTCCACCTCGCCCATGGGCGTGCGCACGCGCATCGCCAATATCCGCCAGCCCTTCAGGCGCAACCACCAGGCAGCCAGCGCCTCGGCCCGGCGTCCGGCGGCTTCGGCGTGCTTGCGCCGGGCGTCAGCCATCCGCTGCCCGCTCGGCCGTGATCCGGGCATAGAGCGCCTTGCGGTCCAATCCAAAGCGCCTTGCCACCTCGCCCGCAGCCCGGCCCGGCGGCATCGTCGCCAGCGCCTCGGCCAGCGCGGCGGCAACCGCGTCTTCATCCGCTTCGCCTGCGTTGTCGAAAGGCGGGCCGACAACCAAGACAATCTCGCCTTTGGGCGTGGCGTCGGTATAAAATGCGGCAAGCTCGCTCAGTGTCCCGGTACGGGTTTCCTCGAACTTCTTGCTGATTTCGCGCACGACTGCCGCTTCGCGGTCACCAAGTCCATCACGCAGCGCCGCGAGGCAGGCAGCGATTCGCTTGGCGCTTTCATAAAACACCAGGGTGGCCGGGATCGCGGCAAGTCCTGCTATCTCCTTGTCCCTCGCGCCTGCCTTGTTGGGCAGGAAGCCGTGGAAGTAAAATCTGTCCGTTGGCAGGCCTGCCAGTGTGAGCGCGACTATCAGAGCGGATGGCCCCGGCACCGAGTGAATCGCGACCCCAGCCTCGCGCGCTTCGCGCACCAGCCGATAGCCCGGATCGGAGATCAGCGGCGTGCCGGCATCGCTGACCAGCGCCACCGGACCGCGCAAGGCAGCGTCGATCAGACGCGCCCGATCCGAAGGCCGGGCGTGGTCGTCATAGCGCACCAGCGGCCGCTTGAACCCCAGATGGTGCAATAGGCCCCCCGTCACGCGGCTGTCCTCACAGGCAATCATATCAGCCTGTTCCAGCACCTTCCGGGCGCGTTCGGACAGATCACCAAGGTTGCCGATTGGTGTCGCAACGATATACAGGCCGGGTTCGGGATCATGATTCACGCGGATGTTCATGGACCGGCATGGCGGGAGCGACAAGCGGTGAAACATCTCTATCGAAAATGGCAGGCGATCCTCATGCTGGTGCTGGGCACCATGTTCCTGGCTGCATGCCAGACCATGGTTCCGAAGACCGCGCCGCCATCGACCCCCAGCCAGCAGCCCGATCGACCGGCCGCCCGGCCTGATGATGGTCCGATCACCGGGGTATTGCCCAGCGATGCGACGCGTCACCGGATCGCGCTCCTGCTGCCCTTGTCTGGCAAGGACGCTGCGGTCGGCCAGTCGCTCGCCAACGCCACTACCCTGGCACTGATCGATACCAAGGCCACCAACATCCGCATCACCAGCTATGACACTGCGCGCGGCGCTCTGCCCGCTGCCCAGCGGGCGATCGCCGATGGCAACCGGCTGATCCTGGGCCCGCTGCTGGGCGACGATGTCGTGGCCATTGCCTCAGCCGCAAGATCGGCCAATGTCCCCATCATTAGCTATTCGAACGATGTCGGCGTGGCCGGGAACAACGTCTTTATCATGGGCTATGTGCCCGCGCAGTCGATCGACCGGGTGGTCCGGCATGCCCGGGCCCAGGGCATGACCCGCTTTGCGGCACTGGTTCCGGCAGGCACCTATGGCCAGCGCGCATCCTCCGCTATCCTGGGATCGGTCAATGCCGCGGGCGGGACCGTGGTCTCGATGCAGAGCTATGGCTCCGGCAATGCCGCTGTCACCACAGCCCTCAGGAAAATGCAGCAGGATAGCGCCTATGAAGCGATCCTGATTGCCGACAGCGGCGCCGCTGCCATCCGCATCGTGCCTCTGATCCGAGCCAATGGCGGCGCTGATGCGCGGGTGCTGGGAACCGAATTGTGGAACACCGAACGTGCGCTTCCTGCTTCGGCCGCGATGCGCGGCGCGTGGTTTGCCAGCGTGTCGGACGGTCTGTACCGCCAATATGCCACCAAGTACCGCGCGCAGTTCGGGAGCGATCCGTTCCGTTTGTCGACCCTCGGCTATGACAGCGTATTGCTCACCACCCGGATCGCGCGCGACTGGAGACCCGGCACGCCGTTCCCCATCGATCGCCTGCGCGATGCCGGTGGCTTCATAGGATTGGATGGCGCCTTCCGCTTTGGTCGCGACGGTGTGGCGGAGCGTCTTCTCGAGGTGCAACAGGTCGGAGCCGGACAGCTTACCGTCGCCTCGCCGGCCCCGAAAAGCTTCAACGACTAAACTGGCAACTGCTCGAAAAGCCAAGGAAGGCTCGCGCCGGGACGGTTCCCGGCGCGCCGGACATGCGCGTGCCGGCTCAATTGGTTAACAACTACAGTTAATATCTTGTTGACCAATTTACATTCTGGTAGCTTCCAGCATTGGACGTGGCTCGTAATTCGCGTCCGAACAAGGAGTGCTAAAAATGGCAAAGCGTACCAAGCAGCCTGTTCGCGGTTTCTGGGACTGGGTCCTGGGCGGCGGCTGGAACTAAGCTGAAAACTCGGCTTTTCAAGCATTTGACCCCGGCCAAAAGCCGGGGTCATTTCTTTTGGTCGATCCACGTCGCGAGCTAGGCGTATGCGATGGCGAAGCGCTGTGTTCGAGCAGACAATCGTCATAGAACTGATTCGAAAAGGTTAACAAAACCGAGCCATTTATTGCCGATGACCGAAGTAGTTCGGCCAGTGATCAGCCTGGCACCTTACTTCCCCTTGAAATCTGGTGCGCGCTTTTCGAGGATGGCATCAATGGCTTCGCGGTGATCGTCCATCTGCTGAAGCACTCCCTGCCAGATCGCGGCCTGATCAAGATGCTCCACCAGCGAGACATCGCGCGCGTCCTTGATGAGCCTTTTGGTCTTGCGGATCGCAGAGGGCGGAAACTGCGCAACCATGTGCGCCAGCGCCATCGCCCGTTCGGGCAGGGCGTCCACACCAACCACTTCGGACACCAAGCCGTAACGCTCCGCCTTTTGCGCGTCGATGAACTCGCCGGTGAGCATCATCTGACTGGCCTTGGCCAAGCCGATGATCCTTGGCAGCAGCCACGCGCCGCCGTCACCGGGAATGATGCCCACCCGCAAAAAGCTTTCGGCAAACACGGCATCATCGGCAGCGATCCGGATATCGGCCATACAGGCCAGATCGCATCCCGCGCCAATGGCGTGACCGCGCACCGCCGCGATGACCGGCACCGACATCCGGTCCATTGTAAGCGGTATGCGCTGGATCTGCGTCTTGTACCAGTTTTCCAGCTCTATCGGTGACATGTGCTTTTCGGCAGTCAGCGCCTTGATATGCTTGATATTGCCGCCAGAGCAGAAGCTGGGGCCCTCGCCTGTGAGGATCACACAATCGATGTCGCTGTCCGCATCGGCAGCCTCCAGCGCCGAGACCAGCGCACTTAGCACCTCTTCCGACAGGGCATTGCGCGTTTCGGGGCGGTTGAGGGTGATGGTCGCGATACGGCGTTCTACTGCATACAGAACCGGCGGCGGGCCCGACGGTGCATCACGTTCGATGCGGTCGGCATAAGCCCCGCCATGGAACACCAAAGGCGGCTTGCCCTCGCTTTCATAGTCCATGACCTCGCCGACCATGATCACATGATCGCCGCCTTCATACATATGCCGGGTGGCGCATACCAAGCGGGCCGAGCAGCCGTCGATCCGCGGTGGGCCTTCGCTGCCGATATCCATGCCGGCGAACTTGTCATCGACGCGCGAAGCAAACAGGTTGGAAAGATGATCCTGGTCGCTCGCCAGAATGTGCACGGCAAAATCGCTCGCCTGCTCGAACGCGGCCATCGACCTCGCCGTCCGCGCCAGCGACCACAGCACCAGCGGCGGGTCGAGCGAGACCGAATTGAAGCTGTTGGCGGTCACGCCGACCGCATTGCCTTCTGCGTCGCGTGTCGTGACGATGGTAACACCGGTGGCGAACTGCCCCAATGCGTTGCGATAGGTCTTGGGATCGAAATGGGCCATGCGCGCCGATTAACCGCAGGCGAAGTTCAAAGGCAATGGCTAATGCCCGGGGCGTGACGGCGCCGACAATCTGCTTGGCCGCCGGTTCCGCCGATTGTAGACTGGAGCGGAAGAACGGATGCGGGGCGGCGACGAACATGAGCGATGAATTCGAGGCAGCAGGCGCACTTGCGGAGGGTAGCCTCTGGGCGCGGGTGGCCGAACCCCATGCAGGCGAAGCGACGGCTGAAGCTCATGGCAAATGCCTCAACTGCAGCACGGTACTTACCGGCCCTCACTGCCACCAATGCGGCCAGGCCGCGCATGTCCACCGCTCCATCTCGGCATTCTGGCACGATATCCTGCATGGCGTGCTGCATTTCGACGGCAAGTTCTGGAACACCCTGCCCCTGCTCGCCTGGAAGCCGGGGCATCTGACCCGCCGCTATGTCCATGGCGAGCGCGCCAAGTTCATCAGCCCGATGGCGCTGTTCCTGTTTTCGATCTTCATGATGTTCGCGATCTTCTCTTATGTCGGATCGCCCGATTTCACCGGCGAGACGGGCGGGGCATCGAAGAACGGCGTCAACGTGTTCAGCGTCAACGACTGGCGTGCCGAGATGCGACAGGAGATCGCCAGGCTCGAACCGCAGATCGCCGCCGGCACGGCCGAACTGGAGGCGCTGCCCGCCGATGCTCCGGCCAGGGCGGGACTGACCGCAAGGATCGACGATCTCAAGCGCGAGGTTAACGGAATGACCTATGCGACCGAGGGCAAAGCACGCTACCCCGAGGCGCTTGGCCCGGGCGGCGAAAATATGGCGGGCATGTTCGACTTCAACTCGAATGTCGCCACCGGCTTCAAGGCCTTCGACACCTGGATCAACAAGATTGCCGCCAAGGCCAACAAGAATCCCGAGCTCTTGCTCTACAAGATCCAGTCCAACGGATACAAGTTCGCCTGGCTGCTGATCCCGCTTTCCATTCCCTTTGTCTGGCTGTGCACCTTGGGCAAACGCGGTCACCGATTTTACGACCATGCCGTGTTCACGACCTATTCGATCGCGTTCATGTCGCTGCTGTTCATTGTCGTGACACTGTCGGTGAAATTCAATGTGCTGACCAGCCTCGTGGTCCCTGCGGCGTTGCTATACGCGCCGTTCCATATGTACCGCCAACTGCGGCACGCTTATGGTACCTCGCGCATCGGCGGGGTGTTCAGGCTCGCTCTGCTGTTGACCTGCACGAGCATCGTCGTGACATTATTCCTGTCGATCTTGATCAGCCTGGGGTTGATCGGCTGACGGTCAGCTGCCGAAGAAGCGACGCTTGATATCCTCGGCCAGACGCGCCGGGCGCAGCGTTTCTGCATCGAGGCAGCACCAACTCGACTTGACCTCGGCGAGCACATCCTCACCGCGCCGAATGATCGTCTCATAGAAAGCACGCGCGCCGTGAACCTTTTCGAGCACGACGGTCGCAATCACCTGATCGTCCAGAAATGCAGGTTTGCGGTAGGTAATTTCGTGCTTGAGAGCGACCCACAGATGCCCTGCCACCGCCTGCGGCGGCGCGATGTTCTGCCAGTGCGCGACGACCGCGTCCTGCACCCATTTCAGATAATAGGCATTGTTCACATGACCCATAAAATCGATCTCGGATGCGTTGACGCAGATCGGATGGTCATGGCTAACGGCAGTAGGATTTGTCATATGGCTACCCATAACATGCGAGTTCTTTAAACGAAAGTTGCTGACATCGCTGAAGGTTCCCGAGGCGCCTGATCTTTTTCGATCGTGGCCGTTCGCCGGAAGCGGGCTGGGACGCGGATGCTAGCCGCGCCCGCGATACCCGGGAACCTCCTGCGGCGGCAGCCAAAGCCCCGCCGGCGGTTCGCCCGACTGCCAGAACACGTCGATCGGGATGCCACCGCGCGGATACCAGTACCCCCCGATGCGCAGCCAATGCGGTTGCATCTCGGCAAACAGCCGCTCGCCGATACCCACGGTGCAGTCCTCGTGAAACGCCTGGTGGTTGCGGAAACTGCCCAGGAACAGCTTGAGCGACTTCGATTCGACCATCACCGTGTGAGGCGAATAATCGATCACGAGATGCGCAAAATCAGGCTGGCCGGTCACCGGGCACAGCGACGTGAATTCGGGCACGGCGAAGCGCACCAGATAGGGCTTGCCGGGCCGCGGATTGGGCACGTAATCGAGCACCGCCGTCTCGGGCGACGTCGGGATGGGGCTGTCTTTGCCCAGAAAGCGTGTTTGGGGTTGATCGGACATGCGGCTCATCTAATGCGGCACACGGCTGATGTCATCTCCCGCGATGCATTCAGCGCCGATTAAGCGCTGGCGCTGCGTTGCTGGGACAGACAGGCGCGCGTCGATCGGGCATGGCGCTGCTCAGGGTAGAATGGGGAAGATCAACGGCATGGAAGCATCGATGAAAAGGTATCGCGCAGCGGTACCCGCTATCCTTGCGCTGGCGCTGGTGATGCCCATGGCGGGTCAAGCGCAGGATGGATCGCCTGGCAGCTTCTCGCTGCCCCCCGGCCCCCAGCCGCAACAGCAGCCCCCCAGCAACGTCCAGGGTCCGGTCGACAGCGAATCCACGCCACCCCGCCGCACCGACCAGCCGGTCGATCGGGCGCCCGACCCTGTGGTGCCGAGCATCGCGCCGGTTCCCGTGCCGGTGCCCCAGCAACGCCAGGAAGAGCCGCCGCGCCAGCGTGCCCGCCCCGAAGCGCAACGCGATCAGCCGCAGGCGCAACTACCTGCGCAGCGGCCGCGCCCTGAGGCCGAGTCTTCTGCCCAGACGCCGCAGGATCCGGCCGTCGATGCCGCCCCGCCTGCCCCCAGTGTCGTGGCGCCGCCGCCGCTACCCGTGCCCAACCTTGACACCGACGCGCCAACCGCCACGATGCCCGAGGCCGAAGCGGCAGACGATGCTGGTGACGGATCGCTGTGGCTGTGGTTGGGCGCAGGGCTGGTTGCGCTGTTGAGCCTGATCGTGATGGGGCTGCGGCAGCGGTCTGCGGGCCGCGCCCGGTCTGCGGCCGAGGCTGCGCCTGTGGTGCCAACAGCCACGGTTCCGACACCTCCGCTGCGTAAACCTCCGCCCCAGCCCCAGACAGCGCCCCGTGCGCCTGCTGCTCCACCAGCGCGGACCCCTGCCCCGGCAGCGCCATTCGGTACGATCCAGTCAACCAGCCTATCCTTCGGAGCAGCGCCTGTGCCGAAACCAGCACCGGCCCCGGCGCCCTACTCACCGCCTGCGCCGCAGCCGGGACCCGTGCCGCAATCTGCTCCCGATGCTGGCGCGCAGGCTCCCCGACTGCTGCTGGATTTCACCACGCTGGGGGTCGACGTGACCCTGGTCAACGCCATCGCGCGCTATCACCTGGCGATCACCAATATGGCCGATATCGCCGTCAGCGGCATCGCGCTGCACGGGGCGGTGGTGCAGGCCCGGCGCGGCATGCCCCCGACGGTCGACCCTATGCGCGGTGACAGCCTGTTGCCGCTGCTGCAGACGCTCGCCGACATCGCGCCCGATGGCACCCAGCGCTGCGAAGGGCAGATCCGCCTTCCACTCGAGCAGATCGAACCAATCGAGATGCAGGGTCGTCTGCTGTTCGTCCCGGTTGTCCATATCTGGATCGGCTATTCCGGGCCCGACGGGGCGCGCTATGCCGTGACCCAGTCGTTCGTGCTGGGCGAGGAAAGCTCGCCTCCGGGACCGCGCGTCGGCCCGCTCAGGCTGGATCTCGGCCCACGCAGGTTCACCGAAGTCGGCCAGCGCCCCTTGCAGCCCGCCTGATCGACCGATCCTCCTCAGGCGGGTTGCCAAGCGGGCAGCGGACGTGCCAAGCTGCAGATGGTATACGAATTTTCGATATGAGAAGGATGACATGATGCGCGGCTTGATCGGTTCTGCGGCAGTAGCACTTTGCCTGACAGCGACGCCGCTAATGGCGCAAGACGGCGCAAAGGCGGGTGGCAAGGACAGCGAGAAGGCTGCGCCCGCGCGTGTCGAGCCGCTGGTGTCGGTCACCAGGCACAATGGCACCTTCGGCGGCCAGCGCATCGCCTTCACCGCGACCGCGAGCGACACCTTCCTCAAGGACGACAAGGGCACACCGCGCGCCCGCATCTTCTCGGTGAGCTATGTCAAGGACACGCCCGAGGCCAACCGCCCGGTCACCTTCCTGTTCAACGGCGGCCCCGGCTCGGGATCTCTGTGGCTGCACATGGGAGCGTTCGGCCCCAAGCGCGTCGCCCTGCCCAATGACGGTCGCGACGACGGCGCCCCGCCCTATCGCATCATCGATAATCCCGACAGCCTGCTCGATGTCACCGACATCGTGTTCATCGATCCGGTCGGCACGGCATTCTCCACGGCCTTGGGCGATACCGACCCCAAGGAGTTCTGGGGCGTCACCAAGGATGCCAAATCGATCGCCGAGTTCATCCGCATCTGGCTGTCGCAGAACAATCGCTGGAACGCGCCCAAATATCTGGGCGGGGAAAGCTATGGCACCACCCGCACCGCTGCCGTGGTGAACGAGCTCGAAGGCACGTACAATGACGTTGCCTTCAACGGCCTGCTGCTGATTTCGACCATCCTCGATTTCGCTGCGCAGGCCGAGGTGCCGGGCAACGAGATGCCCTATGTGCTGATGGTACCCAGCATGGCGGTGACCGCGCTGTACCATGGCAAGACCACACCTGCCGCTGCTGGCGGTGGTCCTGCCGAACTGGCGGCGGAAGCCAAGGCGTTTGCGGTGAACGAATATCTGCCTGCGCTGATGAAGGGCACCGCACTGGTTGGCGAGGAGCGCGCGACCGTCCGCACCAAACTGGCCCGTTACACCGGCCTTACCGAGCAGTATCTGGAAAGCGCCGATCTGCGCGTGGTGCCGGGCCGCTTCTACAAGGAGCTGCTGCGCGACCGCGGGCTGGTCGTCGGCCGTCTCGACGCACGCTACACCGGCAAGGACTATGACAATGCGGGCGAAACGCCCGACAACGATCCCAGCTTCTACGGCATTGATGCGAGCTACACCGCCGCGTTCAACGCTTTTGTCCGGCAGGAGCTGAAGTTCAATCCCGAACGGCAATACGTCACCATCGGCGGGGTCGGAACCTGGGACTGGGACCTTCCCGGCAGAGGCGGCGAGAACCGCTATTACAAGAACGTCGCGCCTTATATCGGCCGCGCGCTGCGCGAGAACAGCGGCCTTCGCGTGCTGGTGGCGCAGGGCTGGTATGATTTCGCCACCCCTTTCTTCGGCGCCGAATACTCACTCACCCGCACCGGCATGCCCACCGACCGCATAGAATATACGAGCTATGACGCGGGGCACATGATGTATGTCAACGAGACCGACCTGACCAAGCTGTCGCGCGATATCCGGGGGTTCATTCAGCGGCGTTGAAAGTTGTTCCGGCGGGTATTTTTCGCCTCGAAACCGTAATGATTTCAAGGCATAAGATCAGCCATGATCAACGTTGTCCACGCTGCGCTCCTGCTGCCCATCGCCTTTGTCATCGCAACACCGCCGCCTCCGATTGCGGTGAGCACGCCTGCCGGACGTCCGGACCGGGCGCTGATCGCCTGGCTGCCTGGGGAGGTCCGTTGCGGCGGCGCGATCGTGTCGCCGGAGTTCCTCGAACGCCCCTTGTCGAGCCTGACCTGGGCAAGCCAGGCCCAGGGCAATGCCATGGCCTATACGTTCGATATCGACGCCGATGGCCGGACGATGGCGATTCGCAAGGTTGGCAAGGAGATGCGCGGCGTTGGATCGGAGGACATCGCGCCCTCGCTTGCCGCCACCCGCTTCGCCGCCGGCAGCGGACATGCAAATTGCACGATCAACTATGTCCCTCGCCAGACCAGCCTCGATGCGACGCCGGTTGCCGACCTCACCGCATATTCGGTGAATGCGATATCCGGACCATTGCCCAGGGACGCGTGGGAACGGATGTTCGCAGATAGCGACTGCCGCGACGAACGCACGCTTGGGCTGCAGGCGCGCGTGTTCCCCGACTTCCAGGCGATGCCCGCAACGCCCGGCGTGCGAGAATGGTCAATGGTCGGCTACGACGTTCGCGAAGATGGGACGACCTCGAACGTCGAGACGATCGCGGGGACGAAAAACGCGGCCCTCGATGCCGCGAGCAGGAAGGCCGTCCAAGAGACGCGCTATTACAAGGGTGGCCGCAAGGGCTGCCGCTTCCCCTATTGGCGCAGCCCCGCAACGCTTCCCGCCCCCGCTGCACCCGACGACACACTGTTCCGCCCCACAGGCGCGACATGCCCCGACCGCCACGACTGGGCCGTCCAACCCGCGCTGCGCTTCCCGGAACCCTATCGCCGCCGCGCGATCGAAGGCTGGGCGGTCGTGACTTATGATGTCGCGCCATGGGGCGAAGTCTCGAACATCCAGGTGGTCGCGAGCGAGCCGACCGAAGACTTCGGCACCCAGGCTGTGAACGTCGTGCGGGGTGGAAAAGTGGTGACCACCCAGGGCTTTGTGGGCTGTACCGAGCGGGTGAAGTTCGTGATGGGCGCGTCTGAGGAGGAGGGTTAATGAGCAATCCCTCAATTCACGGAATACCCAACTGCGACCAATTGGGAATGCTTGTCGAGCAGACCGCTATCGCACCGCGCGCCTCGTAGAATCTGCTTTCAGGCTTCGCACGTGGATGGCGGAATGTCTGAGATTGGGTGGATAGCTGCCGAAGGGTCAAACCCGCTCAACCCCTAAACACATTCGACCTTAACCGGATAAAGACTTCGCGATCGCACCACGACGCAGAGACTGTGGCCCGCACTCGGAGTCGCCTTTTGGGCTGATCCAGTTCGCGAAAGGCAACCACCCTTTTGAACGAGACAGCTTTGCCCTGACCAATTCGAGTGATGCCTTCCGCAAGGGGTGGGTGCGGAAGGCCCCGCGTATCGTCATTAATAACCACATGAGGTGATAAATCGTTCGCCAATATATCGGTTTGAATGCAAAGATCTTCTCTTCCATGATTGACAATCGACATTAGTCCGACCAATTTTCGGAGCGGCTTGCCAAGCAATACAGTGTCTTCATCAACGGATGTGATTATAAGTGCTGGATTTTCTGAATTATGTTGAGCAGCAGAAAGTGACACACTGTTTGCCGGCAATGTAGCGAATGCCAAGATCAGGATTGTGAAACGCTTTCTCATAACTCGAAATTAGCGGAGCCACCGAATGTTTGCAACGGCCGCTATGGGGTCGTTTCATGAACAGCAGATTTTAGGAGATGGCTTGAAAAGCTGTCGTCTGAAACATCTACGGAATATGTAATCACACTTTATCAGCACACGACCAAAATTTACAGGGAAATCAATGACCAAGATCACTCTCCACGGCATTCCCAATTGCGACACGATGAAGAAGGCGCGCGTGTGGCTGGACACGCAAGGCATCGCGTATGCCTTCCACGACTACAAGAAGGTGGGCGTCACGGCGGACAAGCTCGATGCATGGGCCGATCTCGTCGGTTGGGAGGTTCTGCTCAACAGGGCGGGCACCACTTTTCGCAAGCTGCCCGATGCCGACAAGGCTGGCATCGACCGCGACAAGGCGATTGCGCTGATGGTCGAGCAGCCTTCGCTGATCAAGCGCCCGGTGCTGGAATATCCCGGCGGGGTGCTGGTCGGGTTCAAGGCTGAAATCTATGCCGAGGCGCTGGGGTGAACCGCTGTCATATCGCTGTCGCCATCCCCATTTAAGCCGGATCACTGACAGGAGAATGAGAGCATGCCCAAGGCCATCTGGAACGGCACCGTCATCGCCGAGAGCGATGACACCGTCGTCGTCGAGCGCAACCATTATTTCCCGCGCGAGAGCGTGCGCGCCGATCTGCTGAAACCCAGCGCCACCACCAGCGTGTGCGGGTGGAAGGGCACCGCGTCCTATTATTCGCTCGAGGTCGACGGCAAGACCAACCCCGATGCTGTCTGGTATTACCCTGAACCCAAGGACGCGGCCAAGGAGATCACCGACAGGCTCGCCTTCTGGAAGGGCGTTGAGGTTACCGCGTGATCCTGGGCGGATTGATGCTGCTCGCCAGCACTGCAAGCCCGCTCGTCATCGCGCATCGCGGGGCAAGCGGCGAGCGGCCGGAGCATACGCTGGAGGCTTATGCCCTCGCGATCGAGCAGGGCGCGGACTATCTCGAGCCCGATCTGGTGAGCACCCGCGACGGCGTGCTCGTGGCGCGGCACGAGAACGAGATATCGGAGACCACCGATGTCGCCAGCCACCCGGAATTTGCCGATCGCAAGACCACCAAGCTGATCGATGGCCAGAGCATGACAGGCTGGTTCACCGAGGACTTCACGCTGACCGAACTGAAGACCCTGCGCGCCAAGGAGCGGTTGCCACAATTGCGCAACGCGAACACCGCCTATGACGGCCGGTTCGAGGTCCCGACGCTCAGCGAGATCATCGCGCTGGTGCAGAAGCGGCAGAGCGAGACCGGACGCACGATCGGCCTGTACCCCGAGACCAAGCACCCGGGCTATTTCCGCTCGATTGGCCTGCCGATCGAGGAGCCGCTGGTGAAGGCATTGACAGCAGCCGGCTATGTCGGCGCGGACGATCCGGTGTTCATCCAGAGCTTTGAGGTCGAAAACCTCAAGCGGCTGCGCGGCATGACCGGGCTGTCGCTGGTGCAGCTCATGGCAGCATCAGACGGCCCGCCCGACCTGCCGGGCGTGACATATGCCGCGATGAGCACTGCGCAGGGCCTGGGCGATGTCGCGCGTTACGCCAACGCAATCGGGGCGGAGAAGACGTTGGTGATCCCGCGCGATCGGAATGGCAATCTGGCCGAGCCGACAATGCTGGTGCGCGATGCGCATGCGGCGGGCCTCAAGGTCCATATCTGGACGTTTAGGCGCGAAAACTACTTTCTTCCGCAGAACCTGCGCACAGGGGCTGATCCCAGGGCAGCAGGAGACGTGACCACCGAAATCCGCGCTTATCGTGCCATCGGAATCGACGGCTTCTTTACCGACAATGTCGCAGAAGGCGTCGCCGCCGCGCGCTGATCACGGCGGCGGCGGCGCACCACCCGAAGCGGTGCCCTCTTCGCGCGCGGCTCCTTTGCCATCGCGGATTGCGTCGCGCATATCCTTCTTATCGTCCGCGTCGGGCGTTTCCGGCTCGTCGTTCAGAGCCTTCGCCGCGCCTGGTGCCAGGCACAGCCGGGCAAAGACCGGCAGGTGATCGGACCCGACATTCTCGAGCACCTTCATGTCCATCAAGGTGAAGTCGGGCGATATGAACAGGTGGTCGAGCGGCCAGCGCAGCCCGGGCAAATTCGCCGGGAAGGTCGCAAACAGCCCGCGACCGACGCGCGGATCGAGATAACCGCCGATCCGCTTGAACATCTGCGAGGTCCGCGACCAGGCGACATCGTTGAAATCACCCATCGCCAGCACGGGAAGATTGGTTTCCTTGGCGTGCCGCGCGGCGATCGCAATTTCGGCATCGCGTTTTTCGGTATCATGGCCGGGCTGCGGTGGACGCGGATGCAGACCGATATACCGGAACTTCGCCCCTCCTCCGGTCGACATGGTCGCAAACACCGAAGGGGTCTCGTTGTCGATCAGCCAGGTGATTTCGGCGTCCTGCACCGGCAGCCGCGACAGCAGGATCAGCCCGTAAAGGTTATCGAGCGGAGCCGAAGAGCGGTGCGGATAGCGATCGATTACCGGCTTGAGCGCAGCTTCCCATTTCTCATCGGTTTCCAGCAGCAGCACGATATCGGGATCCTCGCGATCGATCAGGGAGATCGTGCGCGCGTAATCGCGGTTGGTCTGCAGCACGTTGAATGAGAACACGCTGATGCAATTTTCCCGGCTGATCACAGCCTGCGCCACTTCCGTCTTGGCGAGCCGCGTATAGGGATAGATGCGCGCGGCCTGCCATCCGATCACCAGCGCCATGCCCACCACGACCAGCGCGCGCGTCCAGCCTGTAAGAACCGGAACCGCCATGACCAACGCCAGCACAGCAATCAGGATCAGCGCGACACGCGGGAAATCCCACATGCGGATATACCAGCGATAGCTGGTCAGCAGGCTGAGCGCTGTGCCGGTGGCGGCAATCGCAGCCAGCACAAAAACCAGTGTTCGCAGCATCCTGTGTTATATCCATGTCTCGAGAAGGTGGCGGGTGCCCTTGTCGCGAAACGCGAGGCATTAGGCAAGTGTGGCTTCGCCAACGGTTATCAGTCGCCAGGGGCTGTTGTATTTGCACCGCACCGCCTGCCCCGCTACACCGGGCCCATGTCCACTACCTACACGCTCGATACGTCGACCAGCCGCGCCAACCCCACCCCCGCGCCGATGAAGCGCCTGACCGTGCCCGCGATCCAGCGGCGCAAGGTCGATGGAACCACCGAAAAGCCGGTGGTGATGCTGACCGCCTATACCGCGCGGATGGCGCAACTGCTCGATCCGCATTGCGACATGCTGCTCGTCGGCGATTCGCTGGGGCAGGTGATCTATGGCCTGCCCAGCACGGTGCCGGTGACGTTGGAGATGATGGCCGCACATGGCGCGGCAGTGGTGCGCGGCAGCTATCACAGCATCGTCGTCATCGACATGCCGTTCGGCAGCTATGAAGCCTCGCCCGAACGGGCGTTCGCCAGCGCTGCCAGATTGCTCAAGGAAACCGGCGCGGCGGCGGTCAAGCTGGAGGGTGGCGCGGCGATGGCGCCCACAGTCCGATTCCTCACCGAACGCGGCATCCCCGTGGTCGGCCATGTCGGGTTGACCCCGCAAGCGATCAACATCCTGGGCAGTTATGCCGCGCGCGGACGCTCGGGCGCCGAGGCCGACAAGATCGTCAGCGACGCGGCAGCGCTCGACAAGGCGGGGGCTTTTGCCATCGTGGTCGAAGGCGTGGTCGAGCCGATCGCGATTGCGGTGACCGAGGCGGTTGCCGCGATCGTTATCGGTATTGGTGCATCGGCGCGGTGCGACGGCCAGGTGCTGGTCACCGAGGACATGCTCGGGCTGTTCGAACGCACCGCGCGGTTCGTGAAGCGCTACGAGGACTTGGCCGGAGTGATCGAGACCGCGGTAAAGAGCTACTCAGCCGAGGTGTCCGCCCGCAGCTTCCCCAGCGCCGACCAGACCTACGCTCCGAAGGATTGACCCCTGTCATTCCCGCGAACGCGGGAATCCCGCTTTCTTTGGTCTCGACGGAGAAGCGGGCCCCCCGCTTTCGCGGGGGGTGACGAAAAAGGCGATGTGGCGGAAAGGTTCGCTGTTCTGTCAGATCAGCTCCAACGCCACCGCCGTCGCTTCCCCGCCGCCAATGCACAAAGATGCCACGCCGCGCTTGCCGCCGTGCGTCTGCAGTGCCGAGATCAACGTTGCGATGATCCGGGCGCCGCTTGCGCCGATCGGGTGACCCAGCGCGGTGGCGCCGCCGTGCACATTGATCTTTTCGTGCGGGATGCCCAGGTCGCGCATCGCGATCATCGACACACAGGCAAAGGCCTCATTGACCTCGAACAGATCGACATCGTCGACGCTCCAGCCAGCCTTTTCCATCGCCTTGCGGCTGGCATCCACGGGCGCGGTGGTGAACTTCGAGGGAGCATGCGCATGCGCCGCGTGGGCAACGATCCGCGCCACCGGCTTGAGGCCAAGCTTGTCGGCGACGCTCTGACGGGTGAGCACCAGCGCCGCAGCTCCATCCGAAATCGACGAAGCGTTGGCCGCGGTGATCGTGCCGTCCTTGGCAAAAGCCGCCTTGAGCGTCGGGATCTTGGCGACGTCGCCCTTGAGCGGCTGCTCGTCCTTGTCGACCGTGATGCTGCCCTTGCGCCCGGCGATCTCCACCGCGACGATCTCGCGATCGAAAGCGCCCGAGGTTTGTGCGTGCTGCGCACGGGTGAGCGATGCCACCGCGTAATCGTCCTGGGCTTCACGGGTGAACTGATATTCCCCGGCGGTTTCCTCCGCGAACGTCCCCATCGCGCGGCCGGGTTCATAGGCATCCTCAAGCCCGTCGAGGAACATGTGATCCATCACCCGGTCATGACCCAGACGCGCGCCCCCGCGATGCTTGGTCAGCAGGTACGGCGCGTTTGTCATGCTTTCCATGCCGCCGGCGATCAGCAGGTCGACCGAGCCCGAAGCCAGCGCTTCGGCCCCCATGATCGTTGCCTGCATGCCGCTGCCGCACATCTTGTTGACTGTGGTCGCCTCGACAGAGGTGGGCAGACCGGCCTTGATCGCAGCCTGACGCGCGGGGGCCTGGCCGAGTCCCGCCGGCAGCACGCAGCCCATATAGATCCGCTCGACCGCATCGCCGGAAACGCCTGCGCGCTCAACCGCTGCCTTGACTGCCGTAGCACCCAGTTCGGTCGCGCTTGCGCCCGACAGACTGCCCTGAAAGCTGCCCATCGGTGTGCGCGCGTAGGACACGATGACGACGGGATCGGCGGCGGAAAATGCGGTCATGACATTCGGTCCTTTGGCAGCTTTACTGATGGGGTTTCCCCTAGAACAAGCGGCGCTGCATTTCAAATCCCGCTCACGGTCAGCGAAAGCGCTTTTCACCCCCTGCACAAGCCCGCTAAAGGCCGGTGACGCGTCCCTATCCCCGGTGCAAGGCTGATAAAACGATGTTTGCGCCCATGCTGCACCATCCTGTGATCGCTCCGATCGCCGCAGCGATACTCGGCGCAATCTTCGGCAGCTTCATCGCGGCCTTGGTCGGCCGCTGGCCGCAGGGTCGGTCGGTGCTCACCGGCAGGTCGCAATGCGATTCGTGCGGCGTGGTGCTGCGGCCATGGCAGTTGGTGCCCATTGCCTCCTATCTGGCACTGCGGGGCAGATGCGCAGCCTGCGGGGCGAAGATCGGACATGAGACGCTGGTCATCGAACTGCTGGCAGCATTCGTCGGGGCGCTGGCTTTGGCGCTCCATCCGGGCTGGACCGGCGTCGGCATAGCCGCATTCGGCTGGCTATTGCTGCCTTTGGGCTGGCTCGATTTCAGGCACTATTGGCTACCCCATCGGCTCAACCTGGTGTTGGCCATCGGCGGGCTGATCGCGGCGTTCGCAGGCATTCCACCCGACTGGACCAGCCGCCTGATCGGGGCGGTTGCCGGCTTCACAATGTTGTGGATCATTGCTTTTGCCTATCGAATCCTGCGCCGGCGCGAGGGACTCGGCGGCGGCGATCCGCTGCTGCTCGGCTCCATCGGGCTGTGGCTGGGCTGGCAACTGCTGCCTCTGGTGCTGATGATCGCCAGCGGTGCTGGTCTGGCCATCGCGCTCGTTCTGCAACAGCGCGGCGTACCGTTGAACAGCGCCACCCGCTTTCCGCTCGGCACACTGTTGGCAGCGGCGGCATGGCCGGTCGCCTTGTTCTCTCCATTGCTCTGACAGGCTGGCTCATCAGCAGCAAAGATCAGCTTCGACGGGCAGCCCTGTCGAGGCGGGGAGCCAGAAATCTGCGTCCGGCCTTGGACACTGCAAAGGTGATGCTGGCCAGCAACGCCAGAAAACCGAGACCGACGATCAGGCCAGACGATGCGCCGATCGCCAGCAGGATCAGCATGATCCCCACGAATGGAGCGGCAATCAGGCCGAAAAGACCCGCGACGACGAGGGTGGACTGGAGTGTCTGAAACATGATGGGCGATGTCCGGCCAAGCTGCGGGTTCGCAGAAATCGAACGACGAAATAGCCAAGCCGATGACGTATCATGCCGCATCATCCACGGCGTGACCAGCGGTATTACAGTGCCTTGCGCCCCGCAATGAGTGCATCGACCACGGAAGGATCGGCCAACGTGCTGGTATCGCCCAATGCCCCGACGTCATTCTCGGCGATCTTGCGCAAAATCCTCCGCATGATTTTTCCGCTGCGGGTCTTGGGCAATGATGGGGTGAAATGCAGATGGTCGGGGGTTGCGATCGGCCCGATCTCCTTGCGCACCAGCGCCTTCAATTCGGCCACCAGCGCATCGTCGAAAATCTCATCGACATTAAGCGTGACGTAGCAGTAAATCCCTTGCCCCTTGATGTCGTGCGGAAAGCCGACGACTGCGGCTTCGGCCACCTTGGGGTGGAGCACCAGCGCGCTTTCGACCTCGGCGGTGCCCATGCGGTGGCCCGAGACATTGATCACATCATCGACCCGCCCGGTGATCCGGTAATAGCCGTCCTCATCGCGCTTGCAGCCGTCGCCGGTGAAATACTTGCCATTGTAGGTGCTGAAATAGGTCTGCACGAACCGGTCGTGGTCGCCATAAACGGTGCGCGCCTGGCCCGGCCATGATCCGGCGATGCACAGATTGCCCTCGGTCGCGCCATCGAGCACGTTGCCGTCGGCATCGACCAGTTCAGGATCGATCCCGAAGAACGGCAGCCCCGCGCTGCCCGGACGCATGGCATGCGCATAAGGCAGCGTGGTGATCATGATCCCGCCGGTCTCTGTCTGCCACCAGGTGTCGATGACGGGCACCTGTTCCTTGCCGACGACGCGGTGATACCAGCGCCACGCCTCGGGGTTGATCGGCTCACCCACCGACCCGATCAGTCGCAGGGCGGAAAGGTCGTGCTTCTCGACCGGCGCATCGCCTTCACGCATCAGTGCGCGGATCGCGGTGGGTGCGGTGTAGAAGATGTTGACCCCATGCCGCTCGCACATGTCCCAGAAGCGGCTGTGGTCGGGAAAATTGGGAACGCCCTCGAACAGCAGGCTGGTCGCGCGGTTGAGCAACGGGCCATAGACCGAGTAGCTGTGCCCGGTGACCCAGCCGATATCGGCGGTGCACCAATAGACCTCCCCGGGGCGGTAATCGAAGGCGTAGTGGAACGTCGTCGCGATCCATACCGCGTAGCCGCCGGTGGTGTGCAGCACGCCCTTGGGCTTGCCGGTCGATCCTGACGTATAGAGAATGAACAGTGGGTCTTCGGCATTCATCGGCTCGCACGGACAGGTGGCAGGTACGGCTGCTGCGACATCGTGATACCAATGATCGCGTCCCTCGTTCATGGAGATATCCGCACCGGTGTGGCGCACCACCAGCACCGCATCGACATCGATCCCGTGCTGTTCGAGCGCCGCATCGACATTGGCTTTCAATGGCACCGTCTTTCCGCCGCGCATCCCGGCATCGGCGGTGATCACGAAGCGGCTGGCGCAATCCTCGATCCGCCCGGCCAGTGCCTCGGGCGAAAATCCGCCGAACACCACCGAATGCACTGCGCCGATCCGCGCGCAGGCCAGCATCGCGATCGCGCCTTCGAGCACCATCGGCATGTAGATCGTTATGCGATCGCCCTTCTTCGCCCCCAGCGCCATGAGCGCGCCCGCCATGGTCTGTACCTCGCGCAGCAGGTCGTCATAGCTCAGCGCACGGACATCGCCCGGCGCATCGCCTTCCCAGATCAACGCCGTATCGCCGCCGTGCCCCGCAGCGACATGGCGATCGACGCAGTTGAAGCACAGGTTCAGCTCGCCATCGTCATACCAGCGGATATCGACTGGGTCATAGGACGACCGGTTGATCCGCGTCGGCTTGGACATCCAGTCGATCCGATCGGCCTGCAACGCCCAGAAGCCATCGGGATCGCGCAGCGAGGCGGCATACATTTCGCGATACTGCGCGGGCGTGCACCAGGTCTGCGGGTCAGTTGGCGGCGCAATCAACGCTTCGGCAATATGGTCCTGGCGGCTGGGGCTGGTCATGATCATGGTCCTTGAAACGGTTGGCGGCCAACAGGCGCCCGGCAGGCATCGGTTTGTGCCGCAAGCAGGCCGTATCGGCAACCCGTCGCAACTCGCCGCAGAACAGCGATAATCATGTTGATATAACATCACACCAGTGCTAGCGGACACGCGATCAGCCGCCTGGGTCGCGTCCGGGTTCTCGACCCGCATGTTCCCGACTGCCCTTGGCACCTGGCGGCTGCAACCTGAAAAAACACAACCCACGGGAGCATTCTTTGACCATGCGCAGCACGCTTTTGCTCGTTTCCTCTTCGCTCAGCCTCGGTACCGCGCTGCTGGCCCCCCTGCCCGCGCTGGCGCAGCAGGCAGCGACCCCGATGAGTGCCGAAGACGATGGCGACGATTTCCACCGCAACCGCGGGATCATCGTCACCGCGCCGTTCGTCCGCGATCTCAGCATCCTGGCCGGCACGTCGGAGCTTTCGGGCGACCAGCTTTCGCTCGAGGCCCGCTCGCAGATCGGCGACACGCTGACCAAGCTGCCCGGTGTATCCGCCACCAGCTTTTCACCCGGCGCGTCGCGCCCGGTTTTGCGCGGTTTCCAGGGTGAACGCATCCGCGTGCTCACCGATGGGATCGGTACGATCGACGTTTCCAACACTTCTCCCGATCACGGCGTGACGGTGGAGCCGATTGTCCTTGATCGCATCGAGGTGCTGCGCGGCCCCGCCGTGCTGCTGTTCGGCGGTCAGGCAGTTGGCGGCGCGGTCAACGCCATCGACAAGCGCATTCCGCGCGAGGTCCCCGAAGAACCGTTCCATCTCGATGCGCTGGCAACATACGGCAGCGCTGCGGATGAACGCAGCATCGGCGCCAGCCTCGACGTGCCCTTGACCTCGAAGCTGGTGCTGCATCTGGATGGCAGCTATCGCAAATCGAACGACTTGCGCGTCGGCGGCTTCGTGCTTTCTCCGGGCCTGCGTGCCCAACAGCTGGAAGAAGCCGCCGAAGAGCGTGCTGAAGGCAATGTCGAAGAGGCGCAGGAGGCCGAAGAGCTCGCCGGTCTGCGAGGCCGCATTCCCAACACCGGCACCGAAACATACAGCTTTGCCGGTGGCCTCGCCTATATCGGCGAAGGCGGCAGCTTCGGTGTCTCGGGCAGCTATTACAACAGCCTCTACGGCGTTCCCGAGCGCCCCGGCGCGGGCCATCACCACGGTGAGGAAGGCGAAGAGGAAGAAGCCGGCGGCGAGGAAGAAGAAGGCCCCGTCACCATCGGCCTCGACCAGATCAAGGTCGATTTCCGCGGCGAGGTTTTCCTTCCCGGATTCTTCGAATCGCTGCGGCTGCGCGCTGCCTATGCCGATTTCAAGCAGACCGAGTTCGAGGGCGACGAGGTCGGCACCGTATTCAGCAACAAGGGCATCGAGTCGCGGCTTGAATTGGTGCAGCGCGAAAACGGTGGCTGGCGCGGCGCGAGCGGCGTGCAGTACGTCCACCGCGATTTCAGCGCTGTCGGCGCCGAAGCCTTCCTGCCACCCAACGTCACCGACCAGATAGGCTTCTTCACGCTGCAGGAAGTGCGCAGCGGCAACTTCGAAATCGAAGGTGCGGCGCGCTATGACAAGGTCAACGTCAAGTCGCAGGTTGTGGGCGTCGAGCGCGACTTCAACTCTTATTCGTTCGCATTGGGCTTTGCCTATATCGCCGACGACCGGTTACGCATGGGCGTCAACCTCAACCGTGCGCAGCGTGCGCCGGCGGCGGAAGAGCTGTTTTCCAACGGAGCGCATATCGCAACCCAGGCGTTCGAAATCGGAAATCCCAACTTCAAGACCGAGAAAAGCTGGGGCGGTGAAGCCTATATCCGCTGGTCCACCCCGGACGTGAGCCTCGCGCTCACCGGCTTCTACAACGACTTCGATGATTTCATTATCGACGTTCCGACCGGTCTGGAAGAAGACGAGCTGCCGGTCTTCCAGTACATCCAGAACGACGCCAAATATTATGGCTTCGAAGCCGAAGCGTCGGTGATCTTTGCACGCGCCGGCGGTTTCCGCTTCAGCGCGGATGGTGTCGCCGATTACGTTCGCGCTTCACTCGATGGTCTGGGTCCGGTGCCGCGGATTCCGCCGCTGCGCCTGCTCGGTGGGCTTGAGGCACGGAGCGATGTCGTCAGCCTTCGCGCTGAAGTGGAATGGTTCGACAACCAGCAGCGCAATGCCAATTTCGAGACCGAGACCGAAGGTTTCACCCTCGTGAACGCCAGCGCGTCCTGGAAGCCTTTCGGCACGGCACGCGGGGTGACGCTGATCGCATCGGCCAACAACATCTTCGATGTCGTAGGTCGGCGTGCCGCAAGCTTCACCAAGGATTTCGCCCCGCTCGCGGGCCGCGACTTCCGCATCGCTGCGAAGTTCAGCTTCTAAGCGCATGAACCTGCATCGCTCCTGTTCTCCGGCAAAAGGTGGAACACGAGCGATGACAGAATGAAAAAAGAAACCCCGGGCCCCGCGTTTGCTGGGGTCCGGGGTTACTTTTGTGGTGCTGGGGTCAGTGCTTTCGCGGAGTGCGAAACGAACGAGTCAGCTTTCGCCGAAGCCCACCGACAGGAAGTCAGGCATCGGACCGTTCCAGCCATCATCAGGACCGTCGTCACGCTCGTGCGAGCGGCGAGGCTTGGATGCAGCGGCCGGGCGACGCTCGGCGGCACGCGGGCGTTCCTCGCGCGGCTTGCTCTCGCTGGACTTAGCCGCACGCGGTTCGCGGCGCGGCTTTTCCTCGCGGACCTCTTCCTCGACCTTACGCTCTTCACGGGGCGCACGCTCTTCACGGGGCGCACGCTCTTCACGGGGCGCACGCTCCTCGCGAGGCGCGCGCGCCTTAGCTTCGCCGCTGCGTGTCCTGCGACGGGGTGTACGTTCTTCAGGTTCGCGGGCCTTGGCGGGCTTGGCTTCAACGCTCGCGGCGCCGGGGTCGGCAACGGTAATCTCGGGGATGGTCGTGCCGATCAGTTTCTCGATATTGGCAAGCGCCTCGGCGTCTTCCTCGGTGATGAAGGTATAGGCCTTGCCGGTGGCCCCTGCACGGCCCGTGCGGCCGATGCGGTGGACATAATCGTCCGGATGCCATGGCGCGTCATAGTTGAACACATGGCTGACGCCCTTGATGTCCAGACCGCGCGCGGCGACATCGGAGGCGACCAGGATATTGATCGTGCCATCCTTGAACTTGTCGAGTTCGGCGATGCGGTCGCGCTGCTCCATGTCGCCATGGATCTCGCCCGAATCGAATCCGCCCTGGCGCAAAGCCTTGTTGAGATCGCGCACCGTTGTCTTGCGATTGCAGAAGATGATCGCGGTGTGGACACCGGCATCGAGCATGGCAAACAATGTATCGCGCTTGCGCCGCGACTGGACGCGAACCTTGCCCTGTTCGATCGACGCATTGGCGCTCGCAGGCCGTGCCACCTCGATATATTTCGGGCTGGTCAGGAACCGGTCCGAGAGCTTCTTGATCGGCGGCGGCATCGTCGCGGAGAACAGCAAGGTCTGGCGCGTCGCCGGCAAGCGGGTGCAAATCGTCTCGATGTCGGGGATGAAGCCCATATCGAGCATCCGGTCGGCCTCGTCGATGACGAGCAAGCCGCAGCCGGTAAGCAGGATGTTGCCGCGATCATAGAGGTCCATCAGGCGGCCAGGAGTGGCGATCAGCACGTCGACACCCTTTTCGAGCGCCTTGATCTGGTCGCCCATCGAGACGCCACCGATCAGCAACGCCATCGAGAGCTTGTGATACTTGCCGTATTTGTCGAAGTTTTCCGCGACCTGCGCGGCGAGTTCGCGCGTCGGCTCGAGGATCAGCGAGCGCGGCATGCGCGCGCGGCTGCGGCCTTCGCCCAGGACATCGATCATCGGCAGCACGAAAGCAGCGGTCTTGCCCGTGCCCGTCTGCGCTATTCCGATGATGTCCTTGCCCATCAGCACCGATGGGATGGCCTGCGCCTGGATCGCGGTCGGGGTCGTGTAGCCGGAATCAGTGACCGCCTGGATCAATTCTTCGGAAAGGCCGAGATCGGCAAATATCATAGAGTATCCAGATTAAGGCAGCAGCGCAGACACAGTTCGTCGCGCTATCGATGCAGGACCAGTGGTCACGCGGGTGCTGTGGGCAAACATCGGTCAAAAGTCAACCATTGTGCGTTGACGTGAAGACGCGCGCTCAATCCTCCGGGACGAGCTGGCGCAGCCTTTCGACCTCGCATTTGCTGCCCGACCGCGCCTGCAGCAAATCGCGGTCCACACACAGCCGACCATCGTCGCTTCGCTCCATATAGAAACCCTGATAGAATTCGCGCGCGCTGCAGGTGCGCTCCAGCCGTGCCTCGATCATGCGCTGGTCGCGCATGAACAGCACCAACATGTCGTTGTTGACCACCCGGACGCCTGTGACGTCGCGCATGGCGAGACACTTGCCGATCTTGCGCCGCTCGAAGCGCGGCGGTTCCGGCGGTGGGTCCTGGCGCGGCGCAGGCATGGGCAGCAGCGATGAGCGAGAAAGCGATTGGCGAGGCACACGGATGACGATGCGCTGTTCGATCCGCACCTGCGCCATGGCCTGCGGGACGGGATCGACCGCGTCCAATAGCGTAGGCAACCCGGCACCCTCGGGCTGGGCCATCGGGGCACGATCCTCCAGCGCGGGCAGCGATCCCAACATCAGAAGCGCAAACAGGAATTCGACATATGTCATGGCCGCGCGCGGCTATCCTCCGGACCCTTTGTGCTGCCTGCGCAGTCACCCCCGACCCGGGTTAAGCCGGGCGATTGAACGGTGGATTAACGCCATCATTCCTGACGCTGCGGGCTGCAGATTGCGGCGGCGTGTTGCCTCGGCGCAACGGTTATGGTCGGGGCAAGGGCATTGTCTGGTATGGTAAGCGGGTGTAACAGATCGAGCATGCATACCCCATCCCAGCTCACCGCGCTTGTCGACACCCTTCATTCGGTGGTCGGCGACAAGGGCCTGACAACCGACCCTTCCGATCTCGCGCCATGGCTTACCGATTGGCGTGGACGTTATCACGGTGCGGCGGTGGCGATGGTTGCCCCCGCAAACCCCGAAGAACTGCGTGAAATCGTCAGGCTGGCTGCGCGGACCGGCACGCCGCTCGTGCCCCAGGGTGGCAACAGCGGCATGGTCGGCGGCGCCACGCCCGATAGCCGGGGACGGGCCTTGCTGCTCAGTACCCGCCGGATGAACGCAATCCGCTCGATCGATGCGCAATCGCGCACAGTGGTCGCAGAGGCCGGCGTCGTGCTGCAAACGCTGCACGAGGCAGTCGCGACTCAAGGTCTGCGCTTTCCCCTGACGCTGGGCGGCAAGGGATCGGCCACTGTCGGCGGGCTGGTTTCGACCAATGCCGGGGGCACGCAGGTGCTGCGTCATGGCACGATGCGCGCACTGGTCGAGGGGGTCGAGGCGGTCCTGCCGAACGGTTCTCTGTATGAGGGGCTGGTGACGCTCAAGAAGGACAATCGCGGCTATGATCTGAAGCATCTGCTCATCGGCGCGGAAGGCACGTTGGGGATCGTTACCGCGGCAACGCTCAAGCTGGTGCCCGCACTGATCGACAGGGCTGTGGTATGGGCTGGCGTCGAGTCACCCATCCAAGCGCGCGAACTGCTGCTGATGCTGGAAGACCGCGCGGGCCGCGAGATGGAGGGCTTCGAGATCGTGCCGCAGCGCTGTCTGAGCCATGTGTTGCGCCATATTCCGGGAACGCGCGCGCCCCTCGCTTCGGCCTGTCCGTGGCATGTGCTGATCGAATTCGCCCGGGACACCGTGTCGGCACCCGCGCCGGAAACCTTCGCCGAGAGTTTGCTCGCGGAAGCCTTCGAGCGCGGCCTGGTGCTGGACGCTACGATCTCAGCGAGCGAATCGCAGGCCGAGGCCTTCTGGAAATTGCGCGATTCCATATCCGAGGCCGAGCGTGCCGTGGGACCGGCGATGCAACACGACATCAGCGTGCCGGTCGCTGCGATGGCGCCTTTCATTGTCGAGGCGAGTGCGAAGGTGGAAGCGCGGTTCCCTGGCACGCAGGTCGCGGCGTTTGGCCACATGGGCGATGGCAATGTGCACTTTCATGTCGCCGCCCCGGCAGGTGCCGACCCGAACCTTTGGCCCGATAGTCCCGGCAAGGATATCAGTGCCTTCGTGCACGATCTGGTGGTCGCGGCGGGCGGTTCGATCTCTGCCGAGCATGGCATCGGCCAGTTGAAGCGCGACGAGCTTGAACGGCTGGGCGAGCCTGCGCGGCTCGGTGCGATGAAGGCGATCAAACGCGCGCTCGACCCTCAGGGTATCATGAATCCCGGCAAGTTGCTTCTGGTGTGATCGTGGTCCCTCTTGCGCCGGGCTTTCGGGCAACTTAAGGCGCTTTTTCCGGATAATAATCCAAGCAACAGTTTCAGCGGAGAATAGTTCATGGCCAGTGCGCCGCAAGCCAACCGTCTGCCGGTCCTTTTCAACGACCTGGTGCCGCTCAATTCCAACGATCATGCCAAGTTTCGTTCGCGGGCGATCGAAGGCGCGCACTTCCTCAAGAACCAGCATGCCATTCCGCTGACCGTGGAAGAGTTCCCGGCTGCCCAGCGCCACTACCCGATCATCTTCTCTGCCGGTCCTGATCCCGTTCCGCTGGCGCTGATGGGCATGAACGAGGGCGTGAACGTCTTCCTCGACGACAACGGCAAATATCGTCAGCCTGCCTATGTGCCCGCCTATGTCCGGCGCTATCCGTTCATGCTCGCGCGGCTCCGGCCCGATGCCGATGAACTTTCGCTGTGCTTTGATCCGACCTGCGAGGCTTTGGGCGAGTTCGAGGAAGGCGATGCGCTGTTCGACGGCGACCAGCCCTCCGAGACCACCAAGAACATCCTGAAGTTCTGCGAGGATTTCGAGCGCGCCGTGCAGGGCACCGCGTTCTTCATGGAAGAGCTCAAGAAGCACGGACTGCTGATGGATGGCGAGCTCAAGATCGAACACCAGGCACTGGCCCAGCCCTTCGTCTATCAGGGCTTCCAGATGGTGAACGAGGAAAAGCTGCGCGACATGCGCGGAGACGAACTGCGCAAGCTCAGCCAGAACGGCGCGCTTCCGCTGATCCACGCGCATCTCTTCTCGCTGCAGGTGATGCGCGAACTGTTCGCCCAGCAGGCTGCCGATGGCAAGGTGCCCAACCTTCCTGCCCAGAACGCGGCCGCAAACTGACGGTCACAACAGGCCGCTGCGCTCTCCCGGCGAAGGCCGGAAAGCGCGGCGGCCGAACCGCGCGTGACATCGCCGGTTCATTTGAACAACCCTGCAAGGTCCTTTTTGAGTATCTTGCCATTGGCGTTGCGCGGCAGGGTGTCCGCGCAGAACACGATCCGCACCGGCACCTTGAAGGCCGCCAGCCGCTGGCGCACCCAGGATTGCAATTCGGCTTCCGTCGCGCTGGTTCCAGGCGCCAAATGAACTACCGCCGCAGGTTCTTCGCCCAACGTGCGATGCGGCAGGCCGATCAGCGCGGCATCGGTGACGGCAGGATGATCGTACAGCACGTTTTCTACCTCGGATGAATAGATGTTCTCGCCGCCGCGGATGATCATGTCCTTGGCGCGGTCAACGATGTAGCAGAAACCCTCCTCATCGAGGCGCGCCAGATCGCCGGTGCGTACCCAGCCATCGACAAAGGTCGCAGCGGTCTCGGCGGGCTTGTTCCAATAGCCTTTGACGATCTGCGGCCCCCTCGCCCACAGTTCGCCCACCTCGCCTATCGGCATTTCGGTGACTCCATCCGCGTCGACGATCCTCAGATCGCTGACCGGAACCGCAGGGCCGCAGCTGTCGGGCCGGTTCAGATAGTCCTCCGCGGTGTGACTGGTGACGGTGGCCATCGTTTCGGTCATCCCCCACCCATTGCCCGGCAGCGCTCCGAACACTTCGCGGATCTTGCGCACCAGTTCTGGCGCGGAGGGTGCGCCGCCATAGGAGATCGACTTGAGCGAACTGAGGTCATATTTTTCGCGATCGGGGTGCTCGATCAGCTGCCAGGCGATGGTCGGCACGCCGCCGGTCGCGGTTACCCGTTCGCGCTCGATAATCTGAAACGCCTTTTGCGTATCCCATTTGTGCATGAACACCATCGTCGAACCACCAAACATGATGCCGGTCATGCCTGCGCTGCAGGCGGTGACGTGGAACAGCGGGATGACCGTCAGCATCACCGCGGGCTCGGGCGCCGGTGGCGTCTCGCCACGTCGGAGAGACGCGCGCGTCCCGGCATAAGCGGTAGTCAGGATGTTGGTCGTCATGTTGCGATGGCTTCCGAGCGCACCCTTGGGGTTGCCGGTGGTGCCGCTGGTATAGAATATGGTCGCAGCATCGTCGGGCGCGATCCCGGCGTCGTTCAATGTGATCGATTCCAGATTGCCATAGCCGCCCGGTGATCCGATCAGGTCTTCCAGCCGCACAGCGCGGGACGGCAGGTCGCCGACGCTGCGACTGACAAACATGGTCTCCAGCAAATCCAGGTCGGCAAGGTGCGGCATAATGCGATCGACCCGCTCGGCATCGGCGATCAGCAGCTTTGCCCCGGAATCGGCGATACCGTATGCGAGTTCGCCTCCGGTCCACCAGGCGTTCAGCGGAACCGCGATCGCGCCGAGGCTGACGATGGCAAAGAAAGCCACCGGCCATTCGGGCAGGTTTCGCATTGCCAGCGCCACCCGGTCGCCCTTTTTGATCCCGGCGGCCTGCAGGGCCTGCGCCAGCGTGGCCATCGCACGAAACCACCCTTCATAGCTGACGCGCTCATCTTCATAGACCACGAAAGTCCGCTCGCCATGCGCGCGCGCCGCGTGCGCGAGCGCAGCAAGGCTCGGCGGCGCATTCTTCCAGCAGCGGGTGGGAATGCCATCGATATCGATTGTCTCGATTTCGAAAGGCTGGCCCGGCGCGCACAGCACCGTCTCGATCTGCTTGACCGACATCGCCGGCCAACCGGGCGGCGGCGACCAGTCGGCCATGACATGGTTTCCGGGCGCAACCAGGGTTTCCGTTGTCGTCATGGGCACAGCGATCCTCTCACAGCGTTTTATCGTCTTGGGCAGACACTATGCCAATGAATGCGCGACGCAATCCCTGAATTTCCGGATCGCTTCGCGCTCTGGCGCGTTGTCTCGATTGGGACCCATCGCGGTTTATAACATACGTTAATTTACTGATTTTTCTGGATAATTAATCTCAACCACCTAAACAGGCCGCACCTGACATCTGTTTGGAAATGAATCTGAGGATGTTGAGGTTCTTTGCCGAAACGTCCGCGCCGCAGGAGACCAACCTTTGTCCGACAGCTGTTTTGTTGCCCGTCTGAACCGGTACCTCGATCTCACGCAGTCCGAAAGGGATGCGATTGCGGAGCTCGAGCGCGAGCCGAAGGATTATTCCGCAGGCACAACTCTGTGGACGGAAGGCGACGATGTCTCCGAACTGCTGATCGTGCACCACGGTTGGGCCTTGTCGGAAACACGCGTGACAGAGGGCAAGAGACAGATCTTGCGCTTCCACTTTTCGGGTGACCTGATCGGCGCCTCGGGCATCGCCTTCCGCGATGCGCCTGCGAGCATCGTGGCGGCGACCGACATGACCGTATGCCGGTTTCCCCGTTCGGCGCTGGGAGACACCTTCCTCAGCCATCCCCGTCTGGCCGCATTGCTCTTTTCGATCAGCCAGATGGAGGGCATTGATCTGTCCGACCGGTTGCGCGCAATGGGTCGCAGCGAGGGCAAGGCCAGGCTCGCCAATCTGTTTCTCTCGATCGCTGCGCGGATGCGCGCGGTTACCGGCGAACATAATCCGGTGGTGCGGATCCCGCTGACCCAGAGCGATCTAGGGGATGCGGTCGGGCTGACACAGGTCCACGTCAACCGGCTGATCCGGCAGATGACCGAAGAAAAGCTGATCACGCGCAACCGCAGCACCGTCACCTTGCTGAATGAGGAGGGCCTGGTGCAACTGGCGCGGTTCGTGGATCGCTTCAGTTCGCTCGATTCAAGCTGGTTTCCGCCTGCCAAGTCCTGACCAGCGATTGCCCGGTTCATCCGCAATTGCGTCCGTTAGAAAGTACCTCCATGTCTGAACTCGATTTTCTTGCGCGCGCATTTGGCATCAGCAGCGGAACTGCAGCCGTCGACACCCACAAAGAAGGGTCCGTGCTCGCCGCGCGCGATGCTTTGCTGCGGATGAACACGGCCTTCCGGATACTCACCGACGCGATGCCGCAGATGGTCTGGTCAACCTTGCCCGACGGGTTTCACGATTATTTCAATGCCCGCTGGTACGAGTTTACCGGGGTCCCTGCAGGTTCGACCGACGGAAAGGGATGGAACGACGTGTTTCATCCCAACGACCAGCCGCACGCCCGGGATGTGTGGCGGCGATCGCTGGAGACCGGCGAACCTTACGAAATCACCTACCGCCTGCGCCATCACAGCGGCGAGTATCGCTGGACGCTGGGCCGGGCCTTGCCACTTCGCAACGACGACGGCGATATCGTCCGCTGGATCGGTACCTGCACCGACATCCACGACGGCAAGATGATCGCCGAGGAAAACGAGATCCTCAGCCGGGAGCTCAGTCACCGCATCAAGAATATCTTCGCGGTGATCAATGGGTTGATCGGCATGTCTGCGCGTCAGAACCCCGAACTCAAGCCACTTGCCGCCGAGTTGCAGGACCGCATCGCCGCGCTGGGACGCGCGCACGAGTTTGCCCGGCCGCATAGTGAACAGTCGCGGCCCGTCTCCATCGCGGCCACCTTGCAGGGCCTGCTCACCGAGATACTGGTGGCCTATCCTGCTCTCGGCGAGGGTCGTTTGACCATTTCGGGAGATGATCCCGCGATCGACGACCGCAGCGCCACGCCGATTGCGCTGGTGTTTCACGAACTGGCGACGAACTCGGCGAAATATGGGGCACTATCGGCAGAGCAGGGCAAGGTCGACATCAGCATCACCCAGAAGGATGGCGACGTCATGGTGAGCTGGGCCGAATGCGATGGCCCCGCCATTACCGACGAACCTGCTGAGACGGGTTTTGGCACGCGGCTTGTGCAGCTCGCCATCGCGCAGCAATTGGCTGGCGACATAGAGCGTCAATGGCTGAAGGAGGGATTGCGGGTCGATATGCGGATATCGGCTGCCCGGTTGCGAAGGCCGGATGGTGCGCCGGTTTGATCCACGATTCCAGACACTGACGGCGCTGGATTACGGTTCAGGATGCCAGCAGCATCAGCCCGGGCGGCGGTGTCGGCGTTTGCATTCCGTTGCGTGCAGCCGCTGCAAAATTCACCGCTTCTGCCACCTGGCGGCTGTCGACGGGCTTGATCATGACACCCAAAGCACCCGGAATGGGGATATTAATCTGGCGCGGGTTTGCGGTCACGAATATCACGGTGCAACCGATCTCCTGGCCCAGCCAGGCACCGATCGCCGGGCCCGTCGCCCCATCGCATAGGTTAACGTCGACCAGAGCGACATCGGGCAGAAGCTGTGCCAGCCGCATCGCAGATGACCAATCGTCGCCGACCCCGACCACTGCATGCCCCGCATCTTCCAGCCCGACCTGCATGTCGAGTGCGACGAGGAACTCGTCTTCAATTATGAGGATGCGGGCATTCATATCGTCAATTCTTCAAGGATTCCTGTATCGCCCCCAATGGACGATGCTTGCAATATCAAACCCCCGTTGCGCCATAAAGTTTCATAGCAAAGTTGATATAGATTAATTTTGGCGCTCGGTTCATCGAATTTGCGCCGATGATTTCCACCAACGCACCGCAGGGATCGACCAGTGGGTTAACGGCCAGATTGCTGCCAGATTAACCACGTGATAGCGCAAGCTATCCGCAGCCTGGCAGCCTCCCCCAAGCTCGCACTCCCTTGCGACCCGAAAGGTTCCATATCTATGCCGTCTTTCCGTCAGACCATTCTGCTTCTCGCCAGCGCCGCGCTTTGTGCGCCATTGGCGCTTTCGCCCGCGATCGGCCAGCCGTCGGTCCAGGCCGCGCCTCAGTCCGAGGACGCCCGCCTGACCGCGCTTTTCGCCGCGGACGATGAAGCACAACTCAAGCGCAATCCCATTGGGGGCCTGTTTCGGGGCGATCTGCGCTATGCCGACCGGTTGGGCGACTATATTTCGGACGCCTATTACGAGGGCGAGCGCAACGCGGCCGAAGCAAACCTCGCTGCGCTTGCGAAGATCGATCGCAACAAGCTGACGTCGACCAACCAGATCGCGTACGATATTTTTGCACGCAACCAGAAGGACGCGATCAAGGGCCTGTCGCCCGAGTATCTTCCGCTGACCGCCGTGCGTCCGCTCAACCATTTTTTCGGCTTCCACACCTTCTACCCGAATTTCGCTTCGGGTACCGGAACCGCGCCGTTCAAGACCGTGGTCGACTATGAAAACAACCTCAAGCGCCACAAGGAATTCGTGGTGCTGCTCGATCGGTCGATCGGGCGCTTCAAGGAGGGCCAGGCCTCGGGCGTTTTGGAAACGAAGCTCACCATCCGCAACGTGATCGAGCAGCTTGAAACCCAGCTCAAACAGGCCCCTGAAAACTCGCCTTATTACGGTCCTGTGAAGGCGTTCCCGGCGGACTTCAGCGATGCCGACAAGGCCCGGTTCACTCAGGAATACCGCAGGGTCATCAGCGAAGAGATCTACCCCGCTTATCGGCGGCTGCGCGACTATCTCGCCGACGATTATCTGAAGGATGCGCGCGAGGGTGTCGGTCTGAAGTATATGAAGGGCGGCGAAAAATTATATGCCTATATGATCGAGCAGACGACGACGCTGCCGCTAACCGCAGACGAGGTGCACAATCTGGGCCTCAGTGAGGTCAAGCGCATCCTCACCGAAATGGATTCGATCAAGGCCGAAGTCGCATTCAAGGGAACGCTCGAGGACTTCTTCAACCACATCCGCACCGATCCGCAGTTCAAGCCCGAAAGCCGCGAAGGCCTGACGCAGCGCTATTACGACGTCAGCAAGAAGGTTGATGCGCAGATCGCGACCCAGTTCAAGGTGCTGCCGATCACGCCGCTGGAAATCCGCCCCTATGAGGAATTCCGCGAGAAGTTCGAAGCGGGCGGCAGCTACCAGTCGGGCAATCCGGATGGTTCGCGCCCCGGTATCTTTTATTTCAACGCCTATGACCTGCCCAGCCGCACCACGCCGGGCATTACCACCTTGTATCTGCACGAAGGCGCGCCGGGTCACCATTTCCAGATCAGCCTGGCGCAGGAGAACGAGGCGTTGCCCGCGTTCATGCGGTTTGGCGGCAACACCGCCTATGTCGAGGGCTGGGCGCTGTATTCGGAAAAGCTGGGCTATCCGATGGGTCTCTATACCGACCCCTATCAGCGCTTCGGGCATCTTGATGACGAAATGCTCCGCGCTATGCGGCTGGTGGTCGATACCGGCATCCACTCCAAGGGATGGACCCGTGAACAGGCGATCAAGTACATGCTCGACAACTCGTCGATGGGCGAGACCGACGCCACCGCCGAGGTCGAGCGCTATATCGCCATCCCAAGCCAGGCCCTCGCCTACAAGATCGGCGCGCTGACCATCCAGCGGCTCAAGGCCAAGGCCGAGACTGAACTGGGCGGCAAGTTTGATCCGCGCGAGTTCCATGACCAGGTGCTCAACACCGGCGCGCTGCCGATGAGTGTGCTGGAAGACAAGATCAACCGCTGGATCGCCGCAACCAAGGGATGATTTGCCCTGGTTGATCTGGTTCCGGGGTCCGGTACCCCTGCCCCGCCCTGGCGCATCGCGCGGGGCGGGGTGATCATCGCTATCCGCGCCACTCCCCGTGCAAGCCGAAGCCGGATCGAGGGGATCGGGTCGGATGCCGACGGACGCTCGGTGCTTCTGGTGCGCATCGCCGTGCCGCCGGTCGAGGGTGCAGCGAACCTGGCGCTCATCGCGCTGCTCGCCACAGCACTCGATCTGCGCAAGCGCGACATCACCGTGCGGTCCGGCGGAGCGGCGCGCAACAAGCAGGTATATATCGCCGGCGAGCCCAGCGTCCTTGCCGCCCGGCTGGAGTCGCTTTTCGGCGACTGAAGGTTCATGCACTTAAGCGTTCATCAACATACATCAATATCATTTGCCTGTTGCCTGCATCTTATGCACTCTCACCCTCGTATCTGGCAGCATGGCTGGCATTGGGGGGGTACATGGGCATCGAGTTGCAAACAGGGGCGTGGCCGCCCCGCACGGACGACCGTCCGCCGACCTTGCTCTCCCGTCTCGTCCGCCGCTTGCTTCTCCTGATCTATCGCAACCATGGCTGGCGCGCAGAGGGGGTGGTGCCCGAACCGCGCCGTTTCGTCATCATCGCCGCGCCGCACACCAGCAACTGGGACTTCCTCTATTTTCTCGGCCTCACCACCGATCTGGGGGTGAAGGCGCATTTCATGGCAAAGACGTCGCTGTTTCGCTGGCCGCTGGGGCGGTTCATGCGCGACATGGGCGGAGTGCCGGTGGAGCGCAGTTATAATCGTGGTCAGGTCCAGCAGATGGTAGAGGAGTTCGCCCGGCGCGAAGAGTTCATGCTCACCATCGCGCCGGAAGGCACGCGCGGCAATGTCCGCCAATGGCGCACCGGCTTCTACCAGATCGCGCTGGCCGCGCGGGTGCCTCTGGTCTGCGGTCTGATGGACTATGGCCGGAAGGTCGGCGGGCTTGGCCCCGCGATCATGCCGACTGGCGATTATGTCGAAGACATGAAACAGATCATGCAGTTCTACAAAAGCGTCACCCCGCGCCATCCGGACCTGGCGGGGATCGACATCATCAAGGACAGCCATCTGTGACATTGCCGGTAACCGACGCGATCCCGCTGCTGCTGCACAATCTGGTGCTGATCTTCGGCGTCATGATCGTGCTGTGGGGCGTGGCCGTGGCGATCCGCGATGTGTCGTTCATCGATGCCGTCTGGCCGATGGGAATGGTGTTGCTCGCAGCCACGACTTTCTGGCTGACCAATGCGGCCTCGCCCGCATCGCTGCTGCTGCTGGCGCTCACCATGGCGTGGGGCCTGCGGCTTGGCATGCATCTGTTCATTCGCTGGCGGCGCAACGGGGTGGACCCGCGCTACGCCAGGATCATCGCATCGGCAAAGGACAAGAAGGGCTGGAGCTTTGCCAAGACCGCGCTGCTGCAGGTATTCCTGCTGCAGGGACCTTTGCTGTTCATGGTGTGCTTGCCTGCCCAACTCGGCATCTGGCGTGGCGGCGAGGCAGGAGCGCTTGCCCTGATCGGAACGCTCCTTGCCATCACCGGCATCGCCTTTGAGACAATCGGCGACTGGCAACTCGAGCGCTTCCGGGCCGACGTGGCGAACCGAGGCAAGGTCCTGAACACCGGGCTCTGGCGCTACACACGGCATCCCAATTATTTCGGCGATGCCTGCACTTGGTGGGGCATGTGGCTGATCGCGCTGTCCACCGGCTGGGACGTTGGCCTCGCCAGCCTGATCGGGCCGGTGTTCCTCAATTTCACCCTTGTCAAATGGAGCGGCGCAGCGATGCTGGAACGCGGCCTCAAAAAGACGCGCCCCGAATATGCCGACTATATCGCCCGCACCTCAGCCTTCTTTCCGCTGCCTCCCAAAAAGGCATGAGCATGAGCATCAGCCCGGACAAATCGGAAATTGGGGTTCGGGGCTGGTCAGCGAACCTGGCCAGCGCAGCTCATAGGTAACCAGCAGACCATCATGGTCGGACAGCCGCTCCCCCCTCAGTCCATCGAACATGGCGGCAATTTCTACGGGAGTCATGGCGACATCGCGGCCGTCGTCATATGCCTGCAAATCCTGCGTATCAAGCCAGGGCTCATCGCCATCGAACGACAATTTTGCCGTGCAGATATCGGGCTGGTTGATGCAGAATTCGTGGACGATGGTATAGGGTTTGGCCGCCGCGAAGGCTTCGAACCGGCTTAGGTCGCCGCGCATGTTGAAATCACCTCCGAGGATCAACGGCGCGGCCGGATCGCGCACCTGGTCCAGCAGCAGAGCATTCTCGTCGATCTGATAGCCGTGCGCCTGACGCGCTCGGTCGAGCGGCACCCGCGCGGCGCGTTGCGAGTTGAGGTGGGTGGTCAACAACACCAGCGGTGCTGGCATTCCGTCGATATGCAGGCTCGCCACAAGCGCGCCCTTGTTCGACAGGCAATCGAAACCAGCACAGGCCCGCAGCGAAAACGGCTCTGCCGCCAGTACGGTCAGCGGCAGATCGGATGCGATATACAGCCCGCTGTTGAGCAACCGCCCGAAGCGCTCGCCCTTTTTGCGTTTGCGCGCTTTCTTGAATTCGGTTTCTATTTCGGCGGGCTCGACGCTGCGTCGCGTGCGTCGTCCCGGCCCGGAAACGATATTGGCATAGCCCGCCTGCTCCAGGATATCGCGCGCAGCCGGGGTAAAGGCTTCCTGCAGCATCACCACGTCGGGTCCGCTCCCCTTGGCGCGCATCCTCTGCAGTGTCTCGCCGATCCGGCGGAGTGACGCGCTCCGGTTCTTGCGCGCAGGCCAGGGCAGTCCCTCGACATTGTAGATCAGCACACTCAGCCGCACCGCCTTTTGACCCTGCGGCAGTGTCTGCACGGCAGGCAAGGCCGTCGGCGTGATGCAACCGGCTTGACGATCCAGCATCCTGCTGCTGGTGCAGCCGGTGAACGCCAGGGCGATAGCAGCGATGCCGGCCAGGCGGCAGGCCCTCAAGGTTTGCAGTGTTTTAAAAGGCTTGGGCATCTGCTGCTGATAGAAAAGCAGGTCTGGCGGCGCAACCATTCACCCCTAACCCATCGTTAAACCTTGCCGGCTATGCTGCGTCCGAACAGCACTGGCAGGCGGCGCAATTCCATGACCCTACCTCTTGACGATGTAACCGCGATGATCGCCCAGACCCGCGCGCTGGGGCCGGACGAAACACTGGCGCTGCGCCGCGCCGTGTGGCCAGACGGCCAGATCAGCGCGCAGGAAGCCGGCATCCTGTTCGAACTCAACCACACCAGCAGCGCGCCGAGCCCAGAATGGGTGGACTTCTTCGTCGAGGCGATCACCGCATATGTCGTGGAACAGGCCGAGCCGCGTGGATATGTGAGCGATGACAACGCCGCCTGGCTGATGCGGGCGATCGATCATGACGGCCATGTCGACACGCTGGCCGAGCTGGAATTGCTGGTCAAGGTGGTCGAGCGAGCCGAAAACGTTCCCGACAGCTTGAAAGCCTATACGCTCGCACAGATCCGCCACGCGGTGTTGCACGGCGACGGCCCCACCCGCAGCGGCGCTGGCCTGCAACCGGGAACCATAGGTACGTCCGAGGTGCGGCTGCTGCGCCGCGTGCTGTATGCCGCTGCAGGCGATGCGCCTGCCCATATCAGCCGCGCCGAAGCAGAGCTGTTGTTCGAGATCAAGGATGCGACACTTGCAGGCGCCAATGCACCCGAATGGCAAACCCTGTTCCTCCAGGCGATCAGCCTGCACCTGATGACCAACCAGCGCTTCCGGGCGCTGACCCGGCAGGACGCGCAGAGGCTCCATGCCTTCATGGCCGATACCTCATCCGGCATCGGCAGCTTCTTCGGTCGGATGGGAGGCTCGATTGGCGATAGGGCCCCTTCGCCTGCAACCGACCAGATGGGCCCGGCGCCCGAAGACGGTCTCACCGCCAGCGAACAGGAATGGCTGCAAGCGAAGGTCAGCGGCGACGGCAAGCTAGACCCGCTCGAACGCGCGCTGCTGAAGGCGCTGGCCGAAGGCTGAGCACCGCGCTGCGCGTCCCCAGGGGGATTGCGTTCGCAGCGTCGGACTGACAGAGTTGCAGGCCTGTACCGGGACACAACAGCCCGGACGTCCCCTGTCATCCGGAACGCCCATGCATCACGATGCCGCGCTCGAAAAGCTGACCCACCACCACCGGTTCGCCGCCGATAGCGAAGCGCGAAGCGAGCGCCGGACCCTGTGGGTGGTCGCCCTCACCGCCCTGACGATGGTCGCCGAAATCGTGGGAGGATTGTGGACCGGATCGATGGCTCTGCTCGCCGACGGTTGGCACATGGGTAGCCATGTCGCTGCCATGGGCCTCGCTGCCTTCGCCTATCGCTTCGCCCGCACCCATGCGCATGATCGCCGTTTTTCGCTGGGCACCGGCAAGGTCGGCTCGCTGACCGGCTTCAGCAGCGCGCTGCTGCTGGGCGTGATCGCGCTGCTGATGATCTGGGAATCCTCCCAGCGTCTCACAGATCCGGTCGCGATCGATTATTCGACTGCCATCATGGTGACGGTGATCGGCCTCGCCGTGAACATCGCCAGTGCCTTCATGCTCAGCGGTCACGGTCATGAGCATGATCACGGGCACGGGCATGATCATCATGGCCACGACCATGATGATGACCACCATCACCACCACGATCACAATCTGCGCGCCGCCTATGTGCATGTGCTCACCGATGCGCTGACATCGGTGCTGGCGCTGGTCGCACTGGTCGGCGGGCTGATGCTGGGGCTAGACTGGCTCGATCCGTTGATGGGCATCGTCGGCGCAGCGGTCATCCTGTGGTGGGCACGCGGGTTGTTGCGCGAGTGCGCACGCGTGCTGCTCGACATGGAGGCGGACCCGGCGACGGCCAGAACCATCCGCGAGCGGATCGAGGCGGATGCCGACAACCGCGTGGTCGATCTGCATCTCTGGCAGGTCGGCACCGGGCACCTGGCGCTGATCGTTTCGCTCGCCACGCACCATCCGCGCCCGCCCGCGCATTATCGCGGGCTTCTCAAGGGCATCGGCAACCTGTCACACTGCACCTTCGAGGTGGTGCCCTGCGATGACGCACGCTGCCCGCCTGCCGATGCCGTCGGCGCGTGACAAGCGATCTTCCCGCATGTCGCCATCAATGCTAAGCGCGCGGCCATCATGACCCAGTACACATCCGATCTCTTGGCGCTGCTCGATGCGCGCGGCTATATCCACCAGTTGACCGATGCGGCCGCGCTCGATGCGTTGGCGGCCAAGCAGATCGTGCCGGGCTATATCGGTTTCGATCCGACCGCGCCGTCGCTGCACGTCGGATCTTTGGTCCAGATCATGCTGTTGCGCCGCCTGCAGCAGAGCGGCCACAAGCCGATCGTCGTGATGGGCGGAGGCACCGGCAAGATCGGCGACCCCAGCTTCAAGGACGAGGCGCGCCGCCTGCTGACGCCCGAAACGATCGCGTCCAACGTCGCCTCGATCAAGCGCGTGTTCGAACGTTTCCTGACCTTCGGAGATGGACCGACGGATGCGATCATGGTCGACAATGCCGAGTGGCTCGACAAGCTCGAATACGTCCCGTTCCTGCGCGATATCGGACAGCATTTTTCGATCAACCGGATGCTCAGCTTCGACTCGGTCAAGCTGCGGCTCGAGCGCGAGCAGTCGCTGAGCTTCCTCGAGTTCAACTACATGATCCTGCAGGCATACGACTTTCTGGAACTTTCGCGCCGCGTCGGCTGCCGGTTGCAGATGGGCGGTTCGGACCAGTGGGGCAACATCGTCAACGGCATCGAGCTGGCGCGGCGGGTCGATGGCACCGAGGTCTATGGCGTCACCACGCCGCTGATCACGCTCGCCGATGGCGGCAAGATGGGCAAGACCGAGAAAGGCGCGGTCTGGCTGAACGAGGACTCGCTGCCTGCTTATGATTACTGGCAGTTCTGGCGCAACACCCAGGATGCCGATGTCGGGCGCTTCATGCGGCTGTTCACCGATCTTCCGCTCGATGAGATCGCGCGGCTCGAGAAGCTCGAGGGCGCAGAGATCAACGATGCCAAAAAGGTGCTCGCCGATGCCGCAACCACGATGTGTCGTGGGGCCGAGGCCGCGCGATCGGCAGCCGAAACCGCACGCGCAACCTTCGAACAGGGCCATGCCGGTGGCGATCTGCCCAGTATCAAGGTGCCTGTGGGCGGCATGTCGATCGTCCAGGCCAACACCGCCATGGGCTTCACAGCCTCCAACAAGGAAGCCAAGCGCAAAATCGAGGAGGGCGCGGTGCGCGTCAACGGCCAGAAGGTGCAGGCGTTCGACTATATGGTGAAGCCAGGTGACACATTGAGCCTGGGCCAGAAAAAGCACGGGGTGGTGCTCGCCGAGGATTGAACGCGATAGTCCGGGGAGCGTACGCCTTCCGGTAGAATTTACACTTTGTTCGCACTTTTGACCGATGGTGGAGGTCAGTCAATTGTCGCAAAACGGGTGGTCTATGATGTCCAGAGGAGCAAGACTCGCAGTGGTAGAAAAGCGTCAGGCCGCACGCCATGCGGTCAATCATGCGACCATTGCCGAGCATCGCCATCTGGGCGATATCAAGACGCATATCGTCAACATCTCGGCCAACGGCTTCATGACCGAAGGCGAAATGCCGCTGGCCAAGGGCGAGCGCATCACCGTTCGTCTCCCCGTGATCGGTCGCATCGAGGCGCATCTGATCTGGTCGCTTGGCGGGCGCTGCGGCTTCCAGCTCGAGCGCGTTATCCGCTTGAGCGAGTTTAACGAGATGATCGACGTGCTGGGATCGAATACCGGACCCAACGGGCGGCGTTGAGGCAAAATCGAACCAGCATTTCTTCGTCACCCTGAAAACAAGTTCAGGGTGGCGGAAATTCGTCAGCGTCGGGTGGTGGCCTCACCCGCCCCTCAACAGTTTTGCCCCGTAATCCCGCTCGAACAGATACAGCGCCACTCGCGCTGCCTGGCCGCGTTCGCTGTCGAGCCCGCCATCGCGGTCCATCAGCAGGCGCGCGTCGTCGGTCGCGGTCGCGATCAATCGCTGCACCTGCTCGGGGCCCGCGATGCGGAACGCGCCGTCGCCCGACTGGCGTGTGCCCAGCAATTCGCCGCCACCGCGCAGCCGCAGGTCCTCCTCGGCGATATGGAACCCATCCTGGCTCGACCGCATCAGCGCCAGACGCGCCCGCGCAGTCTCGCTGAGCGCATTGCCGCGCAGCAGCACGCAGACCGACTTCTGATCGCCGCGCCCCACCCGCCCGCGCAGCTGGTGCAACTGGGCAAGCCCGAAGCGCTCGGCCGCCTCGATGATCATCAGCGTCGCGTTGGGAACGTCGACGCCAACCTCGATCACCGTCGTGGCGACCAGAAGCGCCGTCCTGCCGCTGGCGAAGTCCGCCATCATCGCATCCTTGCGCTCGGCGGGCATCTGTCCGTGGACCAAGGACACCTTGCCGGGAAACCGCTCGGAAAGTTGCGCCGCGCGCGTCTCGGCGGCGGCAAGATCGCTGGTCTCGCTGTCCATCACCAGCGGGCAGACCCAGTACGCCTGCCCGCCGCGCTCGATATGCCTGGCCAGACCATCGACGATCTCTGACAACCGCTCATCGGCGATCACCCGCGTTTCGATCGGCTGGCGGCCGGGTGGCAGCTCATCGAGCCGCGAGACGTCCATCTCGCCGTAATGGCTGAGTGTCAGCGTGCGCGGGATCGGGGTTGCGGTCATCGCCAGCAGATGCGGGGTCGCCCTGCCCTTTTCCTGCAGCATTAGCCGCTGCGACACGCCGAACTTGTGCTGCTCGTCGATCACCGCGAGCGCAAGGTTGCGGTACTTCACCGCATCCTGGAACAGTGCATGGGTGCCGATGATGATCTGGATCGAGCCATCGGCCAGTCCCATCATCGTCGCCTCGCGCGCGCGCCCCTTGTCGCGCCCGGTGAGCACCGCGATGCTCACCGGCAGTCCCGACAGCATCCGCGAGATCGTATCGAAATGCTGCCGCGCGAGAATCTCGGTTGGCGCGAGCAGGGCCGCCTGCCCGCCGCATTCGACTGCATTGAGCATCGCCATCACCGCGACCAGAGTTTTGCCGGCGCCGACATCGCCCTGCAGCAGCCGCAGCATCGGCACGCCCTGCGCCATGTCGCCGGTGATCTCGCCGATCGTGCGCAGCTGCGCGCCGGTCAGCGCGAACGGCAGCCGCAGCGCGTCGCGCAGCTGCCCGTCGCCCTGCAGCGCGAACCCCTTGCGCTTGCGGTTGCTCTGCCGGATCAGCGCAAAGGCGAGCTGGTTGGCGAAAATCTCGTCATAGGCCAGCCGCTCGCGGGGCAGTTCATCCATCCCCTGGTGCGCGGTCGCCAGCGCGTCGTGCCAGTCGGGCCAGCCCTCGCGCGCCTTCAACGTCGGCTCGATCCATTCGGGCAAGGGCGGCATCAGCGACAGTGCCTGCGCCGCGAGCGACGCGACGCGCTTCTGCCCCAGACCCTCGGCGAGCGGATACACCGGCTCGGCCTCGCCGATCTCGCCAGCGTCCTCGGGGGCGACGACATGATCGGGGTGGACGATCTGCCATGCCTCGCCCCAGATCTCGAGCTTGCCCGCTGCCAGCTTCGTCTCGCCCAGCGGCCAGAGCTTGCGCGCCCAGCCCGGATTGCCGCCGAAATAGACCAGGCTGATGTGGTTGCCGATGCTGTCCTCGGCAATCACCCGCGTCGGTCCGCGCCCCGGGCTGCTGCGGTATCCGGTGGCGGTCAGCGCGATGATGATCTGCTCGCCGGTCGCGGCATCGTCTGCCGTCTCGACAGCGCGCCTGTGGATGAAGCCGGTGGGCAGATGATAAGCCATGTCCTTGACCCGCGCGATCCCCAGCCGCGCAAACGGCTTCTGCAGGCTCACGCCGACGCCCTTGAGGCTATCGATCTCGGCGAATGCGGGGTTGAGTATATCGGGGCGCATGGCTATCGCAAAAAACGCGGACGCAAAACGTTCCGCTGGCTGAAGTCCTGCCGCCCGTCTTAGGCAGGCACGGCCCGCCCCGCAAGCAAAGGAATTTCTGGCATGGACCGCGAAACACGACTGCGCCGCCTGGCCTTCCGCGCCTGGCATCGCGGCACGCGCGAAGCCGATTTCATGATCGGGGGATTTTTTGATCGCTATGGCAAGGACTGGTCCGATGACGAGCTGGCCTGGTTCGAGGCGCTGATCGAGGAGCAGGACGTCGATATCATGGCGTGGGCGATCGGAACCCTGCCGGTGCCCGCCGCGTACGAAGGTCCGCAGATGGACGCGATGCGCCAGCTCGACTTCATCGACATTCCCCGCTGATCCCGGACGACGGACACCCACCTGATTATGGACAGCATCAGCAGGATTTTACAGGCCACAAGCCCGTTGACGCTGGCTGGCGTGGCGACAGGCGCGCTACCGCTGCTGCTCGCCGATCTGGCGCGCGCCGCAGCGGGTCGCAAGTCCGGCGGGCGCGTGGTCTATATCGCTCCCGACGATGCGTTGATGCATGCGGTGGCGGAAACCGCGCCGTTTTATGCGCCTGATATCGAGGCGATCGAGTTCCCCGCCTGGGACTGCCTGCCCTATGACCGCGCCTCGCCTTCGCTGGCCATCACCGCGCGGCGGCTGAAGGCGCTGTGGACGCTGCAGCAGCCTGCCGGTGGCCCGCAACTGCTGGTCACCACCGCCAACGCGGTCACCCAGCGCACGCTCACCCCGTTCCGCATCCGTCAGGTCGGCGCCGAGCTCAAGCCCGGCTTGGTGGTCGAGCGCGAGGCGCTGATCGCCAAGCTGGTGCGCCAGGGCTATGCCCGCACGGATACCGTTGCCGATTCGGGCGAATTCGCGGTGCGCGGCAACCTGATCGATATCTTCCCCGCCGGTATGGACAGCGGCCTCAGGCTCGACTTCTTCGGCGACGAGCTGGATTCGATGCGCGCGTTCGACCCAGGCACCCAGCGCTCGACTGAAAGGGTCAGCCGCCACATCCTGCTTCCCGCGTCCGAAGTGCTGCTCGACGCCGACAGCATCAAACGTTTCCGCAGCGCCTATCGCGAAACCTTCGGCGCAGGTGCGACCGGGGACCCGCTCTATCAGGCGATCAGCGACGGGCGACGTCTGGCGGGCATGGAACACTGGCTGCCGATGATCGAGGAGCGGCTCGATACGCTGTTCGATCATCTCGACGACACCGATCTGATCCTGCGCGATGCGGGCGCAGATGCCGCCGCCGACCAGCGCTTCGAAAGCATCACCGATTACCACGCCAACCGGACGCGCGGCAACGAGGACAAGACGGGCAGCTATCGCCCTCTCAAGCCTTCGGCGCTGTATCTGGTCCCTAAGGAATGGCGCGCGGTGCAGGCCGAGGCGCCGGTGCATCTGGTCAGCAGTCATGACGAACCTGAGTCCGCAACCGTACTGGGGCTGGGCTATCGCACCGCGCGCGATTTCGGTGCCGAGCGCGCGCGCGGCGACAATGTCTATACCGCCGCTGCCGCGCATATCGATACGCTTCGCGCATCGGCCAAGGGCGCAATCATCGCCAGCTATTCGGAAGGCTCGCGCAGTCGTCTGCTTGGCCTGTTGCAGGACCATGGCCTTGCCAGACTGTCGATGGCATCGAGCTGGCAAGAGGCGCTGGGCCAGGCCGCAACCGGGCTCGCTGCGATGGTGGTGCTGCCGCAGGACCATGGCTTTGCCACTGACCGCTATGAACTGCTTTCCGAACAGGACCTGCTGGGTGACCGGCTGGTGCGGCGGCGCAAGAAGCGCAAGTCCGCCGACGCGTTCCTCGCCGAACTGCAGTCGCTGGCCGCAGGCGATCTCGTCGTGCATATCGACCACGGCATCGGGCGCTATGAGGGGCTGGTGTCGATCCCCGTCGGCAAGAGCCCGCATGATTGCGTATGGCTCACCTACGCGGGCGGCGACAAGCTCTTCGTGCCGGTCGAGAACATCGATGTCCTCACCCGCTACGGCTCGGAAAGCGATGGCGTTCCGCTCGACAGGCTGGGCGGAGAAGCCTGGCAGCGCCGCCGTTCCAAGCTCAAGGAGCGCATCCAGGCGATTGCCGGCGAGCTGATGAAGACCGCCGCCGAGCGCGCGCTGCGCGTCGCCGATGTCGCCGAGATCGATCCGGGCACCTATGCCAGCTTCGTCGACCGTTTCCCGTACGAGGAAACCGAGGACCAGGAGCGCGTCATCGCCGAGGTGCTCGAGGATCTCGCCTCGGGCAAACCGATGGATCGGCTGGTGTGCGGCGATGTCGGTTTCGGCAAGACCGAGGTCGCGATGCGCGCGGCCTTCGCTGCGGCCATGGCCGGCATGCAGGTCGCGATCATCGCGCCGACCACTTTGCTTGCACGCCAGCATTACACCAATTTCGTCGAACGCTTTCAGAACTTCCCGCTGATCATCGGCCGCCTGTCGCGACTGGTGACCGCAGGCGAAGCCAAGGCGACGCGCGAGGGGCTGGCCAACGGCACCACCGATATCGTCATCGGCACCCATGCGCTGCTCGCCAAATCGGTCGAGTTCAAGCGGCTGGGGCTGGTGATCATCGACGAGGAGCAGCGCTTTGGCGTGGTCCACAAGGAGCGGCTGAAGTCCTTGAAGGCCAACGTCCATGTGCTGACGCTGACCGCCACCCCGATCCCTCGCACGCTGCAGATGGCGATGAGCGGCCTGCGCGAGCTATCAGTCATCCAAACCCCGCCGGTCGATCGGCTCGCGGTGCGCACCTATGTGATGCCCTGGGACCCGGTGGTGATCCGCGAGGCGTTGCTGCGCGAACATTATCGCGGCGGCCAGTCGTATTTCGTCGCGCCCCGGATCAGCGATCTCGACAAACTGGGCGAGTTCATCCGCGAACAGGTCCCCGAAATCCGCCACATCATGGCACATGGGCAGATGGCGCCGTCCGAGGTCGAGGAGCGGATGAGCGCGTTCTACGACCGCAAGTACGACGTGCTGCTGTCGACCACGATCGTGGAATCGGGGCTCGACATCCCCAGTGCCAACACGCTGATCATCCACCGCGCCGACACCTTCGGCCTTGCCCAGCTCTATCAGCTGCGCGGCCGCGTCGGCCGGTCAAAGACTCGGGCCTATGCCTATCTCACCACTCCGGAAAACCGGGTCCTCACAGAGACCGCCGAAAAGCGGCTCAAGGTGCTCGGCGATCTCGATACCTTGGGTGCGGGTTTCCAGCTCGCCAGCCACGATCTCGACATCCGCGGTGCGGGCAATCTGGTCGGTGACGAGCAGTCTGGCCATATCCGCGAGGTCGGGTTCGAGCTGTATCAGTCGATGCTCGAAGAGGCGATCATGGAGGCCAAGGCGGGCGGCTTCGCGCTCGATCTGCCGCGCCAGAAGTTCTCGCCGCAGATCACCGTCGATGCGCCGATCCTGATCCCCGAGGACTATGTTCCCGACCTTGCGGTGCGCATGGCGCTCTATCGCCGGATGAACGACCTCAGCAGCGGACCCGAAATCGAGGCCTTCGCAGCCGAGATGATCGACCGGTTCGGTCCGCTGCCAGAGGCGACGACCAACCTGATCAAGCTGATAGAGATCAAGCAGAACTGCATTACCGCCTGCGTCTCCAAGATCGACGTCGGCGCGCGTGGCGCACTGGTCAGCTTCCACAACGACAGCTTCCCGGATGTGCCGGGGCTACTCGCCTATGTCGAACGCCTGAAGGGGATCGCCAAATTGCGTCCCGACCAGAAGCTGATGATCCAGCGCGTGTGGAGCGACCCGGCATCACGGATCAACGGTTTGATCCAGCTTTCCAAGGGCCTGGCAGGGGTTTTGAAGAAGAAGGCTAAGGCGTGAAACCCTCTCCCCTTTAGGGGGCTGACCGGGTCACGTGCCTCGGTCAGCGGGTGGCAGCAGGGAATGGGCGACTTCGGCACCGCTGCCGCCCCTCTCTGCTGCGACTGGCGAGCAAGCTCGAAAGGCTCCTATCTCTCTTCTGAAGGAGAGAGAGCCGCAGTAGCAAATTCCGCGAACACATCCGCTTCCATCGCCTTGCCGCGCAAGAAACCCTGGAAGTAATCACAACCCTCTTCGCGCAATGCTTCGAGTTGCGCCTCACTCTCCACTCCTTCGGCTATCACCTTGAGGTCGAGCGCCTTGGCCATCGCCACGATCGAACGCACGATGATGCGGTCGGCCTCTGCGCCGCCGATATCGCGGGTCATGGCATGGTCGAGCTTGAGGTAATCGAGCGGAAGCCGCTTGAGGTAGAGCAGGCTGGAATAGCCGGTACCGAAATCATCGACCGCAATGCACACCCCTGCCTCGCGCAGGCTGGCGAAACGCGCAGCGGCGCGTTTCAGATCGGGAATCAGGGCGGACTCGGTCATCTCCAGCGTCAGCCTCGTTGCGTCAAAGCCGGACGCGGCGATCATATTCAGCTCCCGCTGGGCAAAGCCTTTTTCGCCCAGGTCTTCGGCGGTGACATTGAGGGACAGGCGCACGCCGGATAACGGTCCCGTCCAGGCGGCGGCCTGTTCCATCGCACGCAGCCGGATATGGCGCGACAGTGGCCGGGTGAAGTCTGCCTTGTCTGCGATCGCGAACAGCGCCCCCGCGCCGATCTCCCCATATTGCGGGTGCTGCCAGCGGGCCAGCGCCTCGGCGCCGCTGATCTGGCCGCTTTCGATGGAAAACTGCGGCTGAAACAGCACTGTGATCTCGTCGCGTTCGATGGCGCCAACGATGTCCTGTTCCAGCCGATAGCCGCTTTGGGGCGCATTGTCCGATTGCCGATCGGCCCAGCGTACCGGTTCCGCAGCGCTTTCCCGTGCTGCCGCCAGCCCCGCCGACAACCGGTCGAGCAGAGACAGCGGGCTCTCTTCTGGACGGGCAATGGCAAGTGCCGCCCGCGCGGTCAGCCGCAGCCGATGGCCTGCCGCATCGAGCGGCTCCGATATTACGCGCAGCAGCCGCTCTGCCGCCACCTGCCAGCCGACGCGCTCTTCGGGCATGACATGGGCGAGAAGATAATCCCCGCCCGACAGCCGCACGGTAAGCGCGTGGCCAGACAGGCGCGCGCTGTGCCGCGACAGGCGCTGCCCGATCGTCTCCAGCGCGGCGTCACCCACCGCCGCACCATATGTGGTGTTGATCGCGGACATCCGCCTCAACCCGATCAGCATGACGTGCAGCCTGCCCTCGCCCGCCTGCAGCAGCGCAGCCAGTTGCAGGTGCAGATCGCGAGGAACGCGGGAGCCTCCGTTCAACTGGGAGCGGATCAGGATCAGCTGCAGCACGAGCGCAGCGTCGCTAAAGGGCGCAACGAGACTGTGCGTGGCCTCAGGCGCAAGCTCGCAGAGGATCTCGGCCTGATCGCTATCGCACAGCAGCAGGACAAACCCCGAATGCCCCTCGGCCGCCTCCGGCGTTGCCTGACTGCCTTGCCCGCGGATATCGACCACGACCAGATCGGCATCCAATGTCGTGGAGGCAGTAAAGCCGACGGCAGCCAGCGTGGACGAAAGCGCCGGATCGGCATGGCCCGATCCGAGCCTGCGCCAACTGGGGCGATGCCGCTGTTCGGCGATGCTGATCAAAATGCCTCCCTAAGCAGGAAAAGAACCGGGTGTCTGGCTATCCGAATGTGCCTTTGTGGGGCGCGCCGGACGGCGTCAAGAATGATTGGCGCATTAGCAGGGATCAGTTAAGACCCGGTGCACTCTGGCTCAAAGGCGCAAAGCATGCCGACCCCGGTTCTCGAACGCAAAATCGCGCTGGCCGTCTCACCAACCGAGCGGGCGCGCAAGGCAGCGCGCGAGGTCCAGGCTGCCCATGACTGGGTGCCGCTGGAGGATGCTGATATCGTCGTGGTCATGGGTGGCGACGGTTTCATGCTGCAGACGCTGCACCAGATGCTCGAGCGGGGCCGGATCGTTCCGGTCTACGGTCTCAACCTGGGCACGGTCGGCTTTCTGATGAACCTGTGGCGCGCAGGGGACAGCATCGTGCGGCGGCTGGAGCAGGCGCAATCCTATGAAGTGCTGCCGCTGTCGATGACTGCAACCACGATGTCGGGCGAACGGGTTACCTACCCAGCAATCAACGAGGTGTCGCTGCTGCGTGAGACCCGCCAGACCGCCAAGATAGAGGTCAGCGTCAACAACGCCGTGCGTATCAGCGAGCTGGTCTGCGACGGCGTTCTGGTGGCGACGCCCGCCGGTTCGACCGCCTACAACCTGTCCGCCAACGGCCCGATCCTGCCGTTGGGCTGCGGCATGCTGGCGTTAACCCCGATCAGCCCATTCCGCCCGCGTCGCTGGAAAGGCGCGCTGCTGCCCGATTCCTCGAAGATATCATTGCGCATCCTGGAGCCCGCCAAGCGCCCGGTCAGCGCGGTGGCCGATCAACGCGAAGTGCGTGATATCCGCGACATTCAGATTGCCATCGACCCCAACCGCCGGCTCTCCTTGATGTTCGATCCGGGCCACAGCCTCGATGACCGCATATCGGCCGAACAATTTATCGTGTGAAGGCGCATCGAGACGCTTGCCAAACCAAAAAACCCGGTGCTATAGGCGCGCTTCTCTTGGAGAACGCAGGTTCATCAGGAGGATAAAGGGCATTCCCCGATAGCTCAGCGGTAGAGTAGGTGACTGTTAATCACTTGGCCGTAGGTTCGAATCCTACTCGGGGAGCCACTTACCTGTCGCATCAG
>JBKBTF010000089.1:0-8511 GCA_046291395.1 Blastomonas sp.
CTGCGGGATGACATCGCCCGCGCGCTGGACGACGACCCGGTCGCCGGGTCGCACGCCCAATCGCGCGATCTCGTCGCGGTTGTGCAGGGTGACGTTGGAGACGACGACGCCGCCGACGGTGACCGGGGTCAGCCGTCCGACCGGGGTCAGCTTTCCGGTGCGCCCGACCTGGATGTCGATCGCCTGCAACGTGGTCTCGGCGCGCTCGGCGGGGAACTTGTGCGCCAGCGCCCAGCGCGGCGCCTTGGCGACAAAGCCCAGCCGCGCCTGCCAGTCGAGCCGGTCAACCTTGTAGACCACGCCGTCGATATCATAGGGCAGGTCGGCACGGACACGTTCGATCTCGCGATAATGCGCGAGCAGATCGTCGAGCGATTCCACCCGGACCAGTAGCGGCGAGACGGGCACCCCCATCGCGGCAATCGCCTGCATCACCTCGTGCTGCGTATCGCCCGGAACTTCGCTCGCCACGCCCCAGCCATGCGCGAGGAAGCGCAAAGGGCGCGCGGCGGTGACCTTGGCATCTTTCTGTCGCAGCGACCCGGCGGCGGCGTTGCGCGGGTTGGCGAATAGCTTCTCCCCGCGCTCGGCCTGTGCAGCGTTGAGCGCGGTAAAGTCCTGTTTCGACATATAAACCTCGCCGCGGATCTCGAAGATCGCGGGCATCAAGAGCCCCTCCCCTTCAGGAGTTTTGGAGGCACGTGACTCCAAAACTGGGTTGGGGTGGGGAATGGACTTCAGGTCGTCAGTGACTCCCCCACCCCCAACCCCTCCCCTGAAGGGGAGGGGCTTTAGCTTGTCCGGAATATCGCCAATCATCCGCACATTGGCGGTGACGTCCTCGCCCACCTCGCCATCGCCGCGCGTCGCCGCCCGGACCAGCACGCCGTCCTCATAGCGCAGCGAGAGCGAGAGCCCGTCGATCTTGTCCTCGGCGGTCAGCGCCAGCACCTCGTCCTCGGGCAACGCCAGATAGCGCCGCACCTTTGCCACGAACTCGGCGATGTCTTCGTCCGAAAAGCCGTTGTCGAGGCTCATCATCCGCTGCTCGTGCCGCACCTTGGTCAGCGGAGAAGCCTCCACCGCCGCCCCAACCATCCGGCTGGGGCTGTCGGCGCGGATCAGATGCGGGAAAGCCGCCTCCAGTTCATTGTTCCGCCGCACCAAAGCATCATAATCCGCATCGGAAATCTCCGGCGAATCCTCGGCATGATAGAGCCGGTTATGATGCGCGATCTTCTTCGCAAGCCGCTGCAGCTCGATCGCGACTTCGGCTTCGGAGAGTTGGGCAATGTCAGTCATCCGGTACATTCAGTTTTAATGTCTTAATATAAGGTCGATTGCTCTGTGAATGCTCGATCCAGATTTGAAACTTGTAACTTTTGGCTGGAGGCACGTCAGGCCATTCTCTCTTCAAAGCCAGAAGCTCAGACTGTTCGATCACACCAAAACACATTCGTCCGGGCTCGAGCAGCGAGCCGTCGAGAACACCAGAAGGCAAGCCTTCATGCATATCCAATGCTCTTGAAACCGATTTCTGAGATTGCGAATCGTACCGCCTGAGCCACCCCCGCCGTTCGCTGTACGTCATTGCTACATAATCCAAAAAGACAGCCCCATCGCTGCGATTTGAAATTGAAAAAAGGACCCTCGCGCCACTTTCACCCCACTGGTAACTTTCATTTATACAAAGAAAATTACGAGATTTTCGCCATTTAACCACCTCGAAGATAGCAGTGCCTGTTGCAACAATCGCTGCGTAGGTCGCGACTATAGTCGCATAGAGCTCACCGGTAATCACACCCGCTCCAGCAACCGATCCGCCTGCGCCCTGGCCTCAGGCGTAATCTCCGCGCCCGACAACATCCGCGCGATCTCTTCCTTGCGGTCGGCGTCATCGAGCAGGCGCACGCCGGTGCGCGCGACGGTGCCGTCCGAGGTCTTCGCGATCAGCAGATGATGCGCGCCGCGGGCGGCGACCTGGGGCGAGTGGGTGACGACCAGCAATTGCGTGGTGCGGGCGAGCCGGGCCAGCCGCTCGCCGATCGCCGAGGCCACCGCACCGCCGACGCCGCGGTCGATCTCGTCGAAGATCATCGTCTCCGCGCCGCCCTGCTGGGCCAGCGCGACCTTCAATGAGAGGATGAAGCGCGACAGTTCGCCTCCGGACGCGATCTTCATCAGCGGCGCGAAATCGCTGCCGGGGTTGGTCGAGATCAGGAACTCGACATGGTCCATTCCCGATGGCCCCCAGCGCGCCTCGTCCAGCGGATCGACCAGGGTGCGGAAGCGTGCGGCGTCGAGTTTGAGCGGGATCAGCTCGCCCTGCACCGCGGCATCGAGCGCCTTGCCCGCCTTCGCCCGCGCCGCGCTCAGCGCCTCGGCGGCGGCGGTGTACGCAGCCTTCGCGGCATGGCGCGCTTGGTCGAGCGCGGTGAGATTCGCGCCGCCCGATTCGAGCGCGGCCCAGTCCGCCTGCATCTGGGCAAGCAGATCGGGCAGCGCATCGCCCGCGACGTTGTGCTTGCGGGCGAGCGCGCGCAGATCGAACAGGCGTCGCTCCATCTCGTCGAGCCGAACCGAATCATAGGTCAGCGCTTCGGACGCCGCGCGCAATTTGGCCTCGGCGTCGTCGGCCTCGATCACCGACCGGTCGAGCGCCTCGAGCGCTTCGTTCAGCAGTGGATGCTCCTCGGCGATCCGGTCGAGCTTGCGCGCCGCGCCGCGCAACTGCGCCAGCGCGCCCTTCGATCCCTCGAAGGTGGCGAACAGATCGGCGATATCGCCCGACAGCCGCTCCCCCTTCTGCATCGCGGCGCGGTCGCCCGCGAGTTCGGCTTCCTCGCCCGGCTGCGGCATGAACGCGGTGAGTTCGGCGAGATTGTGCTCAAGCAGGTCGCGGTCGCGCAAGGCGGTGTCGATCACGGCCTTGGCGTCGGCATAGACGCGCTCTGCCGCCTGCCAGCCGCGCCACGCCGCAGCCACGCCTGCGACGTCGCAGCGCCCGAAGCTGTCGAGCAGATCGCGGTGCCCCCTGGGGTTGATCAGACCGCGATCGTCGTGCTGGCCGTGGATCTCGACCAGCAGCGCGCCCAGATCGCGCAACAGCCCGGCGGATACCGGCTGGTCGTTGACGAAGGCGCGACTGCCGCCATCGGCGCGCACTTGCCGGCGGATCAGCAGCGGCTCGCCCGGCTCCTGCGTGATGTCGTTGTCCGAAAGGATCGTGGCCACCGCCTCGTGCCCAGCTATATCGAAGCCCGCGATCACCAAAGCCCGCTCGGCCCCCTGCCGCACCAGCCCGCTGTCGGCGCGCGCGCCCATCGCAAGCCCCAGTGCGTCGAGCAGGATCGACTTGCCCGCGCCGGTCTCCCCGGTCAGCACGCCCAGACCACCATGAAAATCGAGGTCGAGCGCCTCGATCAGCACCAGGTCACGAATGGCAAGCGACAGCAGCATGGGTCACGCTTTAGAACATACAGTGGACAGGTGGGAACTGCTTTTTCTGGCGCCCGGCGGTATGGTTGGCTCAGAATTGAATTCCCATTTCACACAACTGTCATTGACTTGTCTGCGATCCGCCCATAGCTGCGGGCGATGGGGCGACACTTGCGTAAGGATATTGGCGCGAGCATGCTGACCACCCCATTCTTCTCCATCTGCGGCTTCATTCGATGAGTTTTTCAGCTCTAGCATTGGCGCTTGCGCTGTCGGCGACTCCGCTCGCACCGGCCGGTGCGGACCTCACGCAGCAGGTTACCGCAACCGAGCAGGTCGCCAGTCCGCCCGGCGCCCAACCTGCTGCGCCGCCGCCAGCCTCTCTGCCGCCGTGTCCCCAGGGCGTTGCGCTGCCCTCTGCCGATGCGGCGCCTGCGGTGCCTGGCAACGGTGCCCCATCGGCACCTGCCGACGATAATGCGATCGTCGTCACCGCGCGGCCCGATTCGGAACCCGGCGACCCGATGCTGCAGCTCAACGCGCAATCCTATGAGGTCGTGCAGGATGTCGACGAGGCGCTCGTCGGTCCGGTGGCAATGGCCTACAAGGACGCGATCCCCAAACCGCTGCGGCACGGTCTGCGCAATTTCCTGCGCAACCTCACCGAACCGATCGTCGCGCTCAACTTTCTGCTGCAATTGAAGCCCGGCAAGGCCGCCGAGACGGTCGGCAGGTTCGCGGTCAATACCACCATCGGCATTGGCGGGCTGTTCGATGTCGCCAAGCGCGACCCGTTCAACCTGCCCTATCGCCGCAACGGCTTTGCCAACACACTGGGCTATTACGGGGTCGAGCCGGGCGCGTATCTGTTCCTGCCGCTGATCGGCCCGACCACGGTACGCGATCTGGTAGGCGGCACCATCGACGGGCTGCTGCTGCCCTCGGTGGTCGGCGCGCCGTTCAACGACATCAAATTCACCCTGCCCGCCGCGACCTTGAGTGCGCTGCAGGGCCGCATCCAGATCGACGAGCAACTGAACGCGCTGCGCAACCAGAGCAACGACCCGTATATCGACGCACGCGATTTCTACCTGAAGCGGCGTCAGGCGGAGATCGACGCGCTGCGCGGTCGCAATGCCTATCCCGATGGCGATCTGCCGTTCGTCAATCCGGGCACCGGCGGGCCGGTGCTGGTTCCCGTGACGCCGATCGTGCCGGCGGCACCGGGCGTGAACTGCGTGCCGGTGGGCGGGTTTTGAGGGGGCGGTTGCGCGAGCCTATCCGCAACCTCTGCTCAGCCTGAGCCTGTCGAAGGCCCCACGCCAAAGTTTGCCCCGCACTCCACCGTCATCCTGAACTTGTTTCAGGACCCATCGCGCCCCAGGGACCGAATCCGCGTGGGGAGAAATGGGCCCTGAAACAAGTTCAGGGTGACGGGGTTATATCTGGTGCCGTTTACGCGCGGCCTTCGACAGGCTCAGGCTGAGCGGATGTGGGGCGTAACGCCAACCACCACCGACTGCCCTCACGCCCCCTGCAGCAGCCCTTCCTTCGCGATGCGTTCCTTCCATACGAGCGGCGCGAGTTGGTGGACGTTGTTGCCTTCGCTGTCGACCGCGACCGTCACGGGAAAATCGCTGACCTCGAACTCGTAGATCGCTTCCATCCCCAGATCGTGGAAACCGACGACCTCCGAGCCCTTGATTGCGCGGGCGACCAGGTAGGCCGCGCCGCCGACCGCCATCAGATAGGCGCTCTTGTGGTCGCGGATCGCCTCGACCGCGGCGGGACCGCGCTCGGCCTTGCCGACCATCGCGAGCAGCCCCTGTTCGAGCATCATCCGGGTGAACTTGTCCATCCGGGTCGCGGTGGTGGGGCCGGCGGGGCCAACGATTTCCTCGCCCACCGGATCGACCGGGCCGACATAATAGATCACGCGGCCGCGGAACTCGACCGGCAGCTGCTCGCCCTTGCTGAGCATGTCCTGGATGCGCTTGTGCGCCGCGTCGCGTCCGGTCAGCATCTTGCCGTTGAGCAGCAGCCGATCGCCCTGCTTCCAGCTCTGCACCACCTCCGGCGTCAGCGCATCGAGATCGACGCGGATCGCGGCCTTGTCAGGCGTCCAGTTGACATCGGGCCATTCGTCGAGCCTGGGCGCTTCGAGAAAGGCGGGCCCCGACCCATCCAGCGAGAAATGCGCATGGCGCGTCGCGGCGCAGTTGGGGATCATCGCCACCGGCTTGCCCGCAGCGTGGCACGGCGCGTCCATGATCTTGACGTCGAGGATGGTCGACAGGCCGCCAAGCCCCTGCGCACCGATGCCCAGCGCATTGACCTTGTCGAAAATCTCGATCCGCATCGCCTCGATGTCGCTCCCCGAGCCGCGCGCTTTCAACGGACCCATGTCGATGGGATCCATCAGCGCCTTCTTGGCGAGCAGCACCGCATGTTCGGCCGTGCCGCCGATGCCGATGCCCAGCATGCCGGGCGGGCACCAGCCAGCACCCATCTGCGGGATCATCTCGAGCACCCAGTCGACGATGTTGTCGGACGGGTTCATCATCTTGAACTTGGACTTGTTCTCGCTGCCGCCGCCCTTGGCCGCGACATCGACATGGACATGATGGCCCGGCACCATCTCGACGTGCAGCACGCAGGGCGTATTGTCCTTGGTGTTGCGGCGCGTAAAGGCGGGGTCGGCGAGCACCGAGGCACGCAGCTTGTTTTCCGGGTGCAGATACGCGCGGCGCACGCCCTCGTCGACGATCTCCTGCAGCGACTTGCCCGTCTCATCCATCCGGCAGTCCATGCCCCATTTGACGAAGACGTTGACGATGCCGGTGTCCTGGCAGATCGGCCGGTGGCCCTCGGCGCACATCCGGCTGTTGGTGAGGATCTGCGCGATCGCGTCCTTGGCGGCGGGCGACTGCTCGGCCTCATACGCCTCGCCCAGCGCGCGGATGTAATCCATCGGATGGTAATAGCTGATGAACTGCAGCGCGTCGGCGACGCTCTCGATCAGATCGGCTGCGCGGATGGTGACGGTCATATGCATTCCCCCGGACACGGATGGGCGCTGCTGGCGCTGCGCGGATGAAGTGCGACCGTCTCTATTGCGCCGGGGATGCTATCGCAAGGTGGGGCCTGAGGGAATGCGTCGTGATCCTCACGGTCTAAAGCAAGGTCCGCCGGAGACCACGCAGCATTAACCGTGCACAAGCCTGTGGAGAGGAAATTGTGGGCAATCGGCAATTGCCCCCTTGCACTTTTTCGGACCGGCTTTTGACCGCGCGTCGCGGCCTGCGACCGCGTCCCGACATCGACGAAACGAATCCCAGATACGACGAACCGTGTATCGAATTAACCATTTACCCCCTTGCGCCAGATCGAGGATGAGGCACTATGGGTTGTGGGGTAAGCGACTGGGGCATACCAATAACAGTGGGTTCAGGGAATCGCGAGCGCAGCTAAGCGCTTTCGCGTCAAGGGTATTTCGCCTCTTTTCCCGGCTCCTGTTGGGGATAAGTTTTCCCCCGCCGGCCCCTACAAGATGCTATACGGGACGCTTGCGCCCCGAGTCGAACAATAGCGGAACAAACTTCCGCCAAAAGAGGTTACGGGGCGTCATGGATTTCAGAGATACGGGCAAGGGCAATACGGTCGATATGGGTGAATCAGATGTACTGGAAGCAGCCGACAAGGCAGGAATCGCAACTACACCAGCAGCGCCTGCGGGCAGCGGGCTGGCGGCTGGCGAATCCAGCAGCGCGGAAATGGCGCTGATCGCCATGGCTGCGACTCAGGCCGCTGCTGCCCTCCCCGCCGACGTCCGCGACAGCAAGGCTGTCGAAGCGCGCCGCTTCACGATTGTCACCGACACCAGCCGCGATGCGTTGCTCACCGATTTCGGCAAGGAAACGCTCGAGGACCGCTATCTGCTGCCCGGCGAGAACTATCAGGATCTGTTCGCCCGCGTCGCCGATGCCTATGCCGACGACCAGGAGCACGCGCAGCGGCTGTACGAGTATATCTCCAAGCTGTGGTTCATGCCTGCAACGCCGGTGCTGTCGAACGGCGGCACGGGACGCGGCCTGCCGATCAGCTGCTATCTCAACAGCGTCGATGACAGCCTCGAGGGCATCGTCAACACCTGGAACGAGAACGTCTGGCTGGCATCGCGCGGCGGCGGCATCGGCACCTATTGGGGCAATGTCCGCGGCATCGGCGAGCCTGTCGGCCTCAACGGCAAGACGAGCGGAATCATTCCGTTCGTCCGCGTGATGGATTCACTGACGCTCGCGATCAGCCAAGGCTCGCTGCGGCGCGGTTCGGCGGCGTGCTATCTCGATGTCTCGCACCCCGAGATCGAGGAGTTCCTCGAAATCCGCAAGGCTAGCGGAGACTTCAACCGCAAGGCGCTCAACCTCCACCACGGCGTGCTGCTCACCGACAAGTTCATGGAAGCGGTGCGCGATGGCGCGGACTTCGACCTTGTCAGCCCCAAGGACGGCAGCGTCCGCAACACGGTCAACGCGCGCGCGCTGTTCCAGAAGCTGGTCGAAACGCGGCTGGCCACCGGCGAGCCTTACATCGTGTTCAACGACACCGTGAACCGGATGATGCCCAAGCATCACCGCGAACTGGGCCTCAAGGTCTCGACCTCGAACCTGTGCAGCGAGATCACGCTTCCCACCGGCCGCGATCACCTGGGCAACGACCGCACCGCGGTGTGCTGCCTGTCGTCGCTCAACATCGAGACCTGGGACCAGTGGCACGAAGACAAGCTCTTCATCGAGGACATCATGCGTTTCCTCGACAACGTGCTGCAGGACTATATCGACCGCGCCCCGCCCGAAATGGCGCGCGCCCGCTACAGCGCGATGCGCGAACGCTCGGTCGGCATGGGCGTGATGGGCTTCCACTCGTTCCTGCAGGCGCGCGGCCTCGGCTTCGAATCCGCGCTCGCCAAGTCGTGGAACATGAAGATCTTCAAGCACATCGCGGCCAAGGCGTCCGAAGCCTCGATGATGCTCGCGCACGAACGCGGCCCCTGCCCCGATGCCGCCGATCAGA
>JBKBTF010000090.1:0-8340 GCA_046291395.1 Blastomonas sp.
CCCTGTTCGATGCAGCCGAACAGGACGCGCTGCTCGATCGCGCCGCGCTCGACCTGCGCTTCGATCCCGACCGCACCGACCGCGCGGCGCTCGCCGCGCAATGGCCGGAGATCGAATTCTCCGATGCACTGCCCCGCGGCGCGCGGCTGCCCAACGGCACCGCTGTCGAGGACAGCGCGCTGTGGCTACAGGGCGCGATCGATGTGCAGGACTGGGGCAGCCAGGCGATCGTCGCGGCGTGCGACCTCCCCGATGCCGCGCTGGTGATCGATCTTTGCGCGGGCGCGGGCGGCAAGACGCTGGCGCTCTCGGCGATGCTGCCGGACGCGCGGATCATCGCCTCGGACACCAGCCGCGACCGGCTCTCCGCGATGGAGCCGAGGCGCAGGCGCGCCGGGCCCGACCGGATCGAGACCTTGCTGCTCAACCCGAAGCGCGAATGGGAGAGCCTCGAGCCGTTTGAGGGGCAGGCGGACGTGGTGTTGGTCGATGCGCCGTGCAGCGGCTCGGGCACCTGGCGGCGCAACCCCGAGACGCGCTGGCGGCTCACCCCCGAACGGCTCGACAAATTGGTCGCCGAACAGGCGCGGCTGATTGACATCGCGATGCGGCTGGTGCGGCCCGGCGGCGCCCTGGTCTATGCGGTATGCTCGCTGCTCCCCGAGGAGGGGGCTCGGCAGGTCGCACGCGCCTTGAAGGGCCAGCCGGGTTGGCATATATCCTTGGGACTTATGAACATTGGCCGTCCTGTTAGGGCCGATGGCGAGCTGGCCGGGGCGCCTGAAAGTGCCTCCCAGCCCGCCGGAATGCTGCTGACGCCGCATCACGACGGCACCGATGGCTTTTTCTTCACAAGGGCGATCCGGTCGTGTTAGCCTTGCGGCCAACCTGGGAGACTATCATGCGTTTCACGCCCGCAGCCGTCGCGCTGTCACTGCTGCTTGCCACCGTATCCAGCACCAGCATCGGTCAACCGGTGCGCTATGTCGTCAACCCTGCCTCGCAGGTGCTGGTCGACGAAGGATCGCGCGTGCAGCAGGCTGGCGATCTCGACGAGGCGATCGGGCTGTACGAGGCCGCGCTGGCGGTCGATCCGGGCAACCGCACCGCCTATATCGCGCTGGCGCAGGTCGCGAGCGCGCAAGGCCTGCCCGGCAAGGCGATCCGCTTCTACCGGGAGGCGCTCCGGCTCGACCCCAACGACGTCGCCGCGCTCGCCGGCCAGGGCGAAGCGATGGTCCAGCGCGGCGCGGTCGAAAAGGCCCGCCGCAACCTCGTGCGCATCGAATCCCTGTGCGCCACCGAATGCACCGAAGCCGGCCGCCTGCTCGGCATCATCGACAAGGCCGCCTCCCGCCCGGTGCTGTCCGCCGAAGCGGTGGCGTCTACGCCGACCGTGGCACCGGTGACCGAGCAGCCTTGAGCTGAGTGGTGGGCTGAGGCCAGACGTCCTCGCGATACCTTAAAATCCTCCCCTGCAAGAGGAGGTGTCATGGCGAAGCTATCGCGAAGGGTTGTGCCCGAGCCCAATGCTGCACGGAGCTCCTAGTCCCTGATTGACTTCGTAATTCCCGAAACCACTGCTGCGAGAGAGTGGTTTCTCGATCATCGTAGGGCAGTCGATACCGATAAGGTAAAAGCCAAAAATCTAAACTTTCCAGATTTGCTCTCTAGATAATATGGAAAGCCGGATGGTGTTTTCCTTAATAATTTCCTCATCTACGATGTCAGAGTTCAGAAATATTTCGGGAACTTTGTAGCCTCTTTCTAGTAATATGCATTTCTTTTCGGACCAATTTTTATTTGATAGCATTTCGTTTGTTTTGTTATCGACAAGCATAAGGTTTCCAAGTTGACCAATGGTTGTTTCCTTGATCGCAATTTTAGCTGACGATTGGGGGATTATATGTTCAATTGTTAATTCATCGGTATCGCCGATAAATGGTTGACCCTCGTATAGCGCTATTTTCTTTAATATATATTGGACTAGCGTTTTTTGTGATGAATGTGTCCGGGTGAAAAGAACTTGCTGGAATCCTGCATCAAATTCGACCTCCGGCGCCTCACGGTCACGAAGCTTTGCTACAAGTTCGCCGATTGCTAGCCCTACAATATTACTTTCTTTGCTTTCAAAAACTTGACGGCCAAAAGACGAGTACATGCCTGAAATGCCGCCAGACGAGCGTGAAGACGTGATGGCATTGAACGAAAAATGAAATTTCTCGATCTTATCAAGGGCGTCTCGTAAGACTTTATATCGAATGACGCCATCTCGATATGCTCGGATCAAGGAGAGAATTCCGGGAGCAGGTTGAACAACCTTAAAAATACGGAGTGCTGATAACGATCTGGACGCACTTCGTTCAGTCTTTGTCCAATCAAAGTCCGTATCGAAAATGGATCTCCAATGACTGGCATCGCTAACAAATCTATCTAAGTGTATTTTTGCATTCTTTTTTACAACCCTTTGTTTCACCTTCTGGAACGCTTTTGCTTTGGTTACAAAGTCATAACGTGACTGCCATGAATGTACGATAAAGGTATCGGGGTCTAAGGGCATGGGGGCGCTACTGATTATATCTAATACTTTACCCCATTTCAGTTTTGATTGATCAACCCCACTTTCCGGTTTAATAAACTTTGTAAAGTGGTTCCTTAATAAATCAGATAGAGCTAAATCTTTTCCTCTTGTGTTTAAAGTTTCAAAAATCAAGTAAGCGTCATCTTCATTATCAAGAGTCACAAGTATTACATTCAAATCGAAAACAGTATCCCTTAATGATGTCAACCAAGCAATAGCATCTTTGATATTCTCATCTGCAGGCTGCTCGTTGACGGATAGATATTCAGCAACGACATCTGTTATTTGGGATTTAAATATTCTATAGGCACGTTCAATGGCCTCTTCCTCGCGCCCAATAGTGTAGGGGGCGTCTGCTGGGCCGTTTTTTAGAACTTCCTCTTGTAAATATGGGAAAGATGTTTCTGTTTGCAGCACGTATTCAGTTTTATTCTCTCGATTTTTTTGTTCTATGTACGCTTGTAGTCCATTGGCTAGGTCGGTTTCGCCTAAAGTTTTGAACCCTTCGCGGATCGCACAAAGCAAGATAGTTATGGTAGTTAACCTCTGTTGGCCATCTACAACGGCCACAGCCGATCTACCTACCTTATATACCACCATAGAGCCGATAAAATATGACTCATCGATATTATCAATTAGATCATTCCAGAGCTGGTTTACTTGTTCTGCTTCCCATGAGTACGCTCGCTGAAAGCGGGGTATTACAAACGTATTTCCTTTCAAAAGCTCATCAATTCGCTTGTCCTGCGATTCTATTTTCATTTGAAGCAGCTCCAGCTGACTTAAATCGTAGATGAGTGGGCGGTGACAATTGTTGTTTTCTCGACAATGGAATGTCAACTAACTATCTGAGAATGTCGAGTGATGCTGCTCACCCATCACCCCAAACCCCACCAATCCGCTCCGCCAGCACCGCCCGCACCCGCTCCACCACCGCCTCCGGCACCGCGTCCGCCTCGCGCATCAGTACCCCCAGGGTCCGCGCATGCGCGAAGTCTTCCATCGGGACGCGCGCTACCCCCGGCGCGGTGAAGCAGTCCGGCATCACCGTCACGCCAACGCCGGCTGCGACCAGCGCCAGGATGCGGTCGTCGTTGCGTGAGCGGGCGGCGAAGAAGGGGCGGACGCCGCGCGCGGTGAAATGCTGGCTGGTCGCGGTGAGCAATTCGCAGTGGCGGCGCACCAGCATCACATTGTCAGCGAGCTCGTGCGCGGCGATCGATGCGCGCGCGGCGAGCGGGTGGCTCGCGGGCAAAGCGAGGCTGTAGCCTTCGCTGGCAATGCCGGAGAAATGCTCGCGCTGCCGCCCCTGCGGCTCGGTGGTTACGCACAAATCGATCCGCGCGGCATCGAGCCGGTCCTGCAGCTCGCTGGCGCGGCCCTCGACGAACTCGGTGCGGATGCCCTCGATCGCGCCCAGCGCACCGGCGATCGCGGCGATGATCGCGCTGGGCAGGGTGGAGAGCACCCCCAGCCGCACGATCGCCTCGGGCTGGCCCTGCTTCATCGCCTGTTCGGCCAGGTTGAACTGCGCCTCGATCCGGCGCGCGTGCTCGGCGAACTGCGCGCCCGTCGGCGTCAGGTCGACCCGGCGGTTGGATCGGCGGAACAGGCGCTGGCCGACCGATTCCTCCAGCCGCGCTATCCCCACCGACAGCGTCGGCTGGGTGACGTTGCAGCTCTCGGCCGCGCGCGTGAAATTGCCGTGTTCGACCACGGCGAGGAAGTAGCGCAGCAGATAGCGTTCGATCATAGACGCGGTCTAGGATAAACCCCTTTCAATATCAATTTTCCTTTGTTGACTTGAGGCCCTAGAACCGGAGCATTAAGAGCTCCAGGAGAGGATGCCACAATGTCCACGATGCCCGATTTCGACTTCGCACTGGGCGAAGCCGCCGACATGATCCGCGACACCACCGCGCGCTTTGCCGCCGACAAGATCGCCCCGCTCGCCGCAAAAATCGACGCCGAGGACTGGTTCCCGGTCGAACTGTGGCCGCAGATGGGTGCCCTGGGCCTGCACGGCATCACCGTGGGCGAGGAAGACGGCGGGCTTGGCCTGGGCTATCTGGAACACGTTATCGCGATGGAAGAGGTCAGCCGCGCGAGCGCCTCGCTGGGGCTGAGCTACGGCGCGCACTCCAACCTGTGCGTCAACCAGTTGCGCCGCTGGGGCAGTGCAGAGCAGAAGGCCAAGTATCTGCCCGGGCTGATCTCGGGCGAGCATGTCGGCTCGCTGGCGATGTCCGAGGCCGGCGCGGGGTCGGACGTGGTCTCGATGAAGTTGAAGGCGAGCGCGGTCGCGGGCGGATACCGGCTCAACGGCACCAAGTTCTGGATCACCAACGCGGCCTATGCGCAGACGCTGATCGTCTATGCCAAGACTGGTGAGGGATCGGGCGGGATCACCGCGTTCATCATCGAAAAGGACATGCCGGGATTCTCGATCGGCCAGAAGATCGCCAAGATGGGGATGCGTGGGTCTCCCACCGCGGAACTGGTATTCGACGACTGCTTCGTCCCTGAAGAGAACATCATGGGGCCGATGAACGGTGGCGTCGGCGTGCTGATGTCGGGCCTCGATTACGAGCGTGCTGTGCTCGCCGCCGGGCCGCTCGGCATCATGCAGGCGTGCCTCGACGTGGTGCTGCCCTATGTGCGCGAGCGCAAGCAGTTCGGCTCGCCGATCGGCTCGTTCCAGATGGTGCAGGCCAAGGTCGCCGACATGTACGTCGCGCTCAACAGCGCGCGCGCCTATGTCTATGCGGTGGCGCGGGCCTGCGATGCGGGCAAGACCACACGGTTCGATGCCGCCGGCGCGATCCTGCTCGCCAGCGAGAACGCGGTGAAATGCTCGCTCGAGGCAATCCAGGCGCTGGGCGGGGCGGGCTACACCACCGACTGGCCGGTCGAACGCTTCCTGCGCGATGCCAAACTGTACGACATCGGGGCAGGCACCAACGAGATCCGGCGGTTCCTGATCGCGCGCGAACTGATCGGAGCGCGGTGATGACCGCGCCAACCCTCGACACCAGGATCGAAACCAATTCAGATACCTACCGCGCATCCTTCACGCACAATATCACCCTGCGCGATGAACTCTGGAGCAAGGTCGCCGAAGCCGCATTGGGCGGCAACGCCAAGTCGCGCGAGCGGCATACGGCGCGGGGCAAGCTGCTGCCGCGCGAGCGCGTCGAGCGGCTGCTCGATCCGGGTTCGCCCTTCCTCGAGATCGGCCAGCTCGCCGCTTGCGACCTGTATGGCGGCGAGATCCCCGGCGCAGGCCTGATCGCGGGCATCGGCCGCGTCTCGGGTCGCCAGTGCATGATCGTGTGCAACGATGCCACCGTCAAAGGCGGCACCTATTACCCGATGACGGTGAAGAAGCACCTGCGCGCGCAGGAGATCGCCGAGGCCAACCGGCTGCCGTGCATCTATCTGGTGGACTCGGGCGGCGCCAACCTGCCGCACCAGGCCGAGGTCTTCCCCGACCGCGACCATTTCGGCCGCATCTTCTTCAACCAGGCCAATATGTCAGCCAAAGGCATCCCGCAGATCGCCTGCGTGATGGGTAGCTGCACCGCGGGCGGCGCGTATGTCCCTGCGATGTCGGACGAGAGCGTGATCGTGCGCAACCAGGGCACGATCTTTCTCGCAGGTCCCCCGCTGGTCAAAGCCGCGACGGGCGAGGAGATCAGCGCCGAGGACCTTGGCGGTGGCGATCTCCACGGACGCAAGTCGGGCGTGGTCGATCATGTCGCCGAGAATGACGAGCACGCGCTGACCATCGTGCGCGATATCATCTCGCACCTGGGGCCCATCCCCAAGCCCAACATCGATGTCCGCGAGCCGCGCGCGCCGAAGTACGACGCCGAGGAATTGTACGGCATCATCCCGTCGGACGTCCGCGCGCCGTATGACGTGCACGAGGTGATCGCGCGCATCGTCGACGGCAGCGAATTTCACGAGTTTAAGGCACTGTACGGCAGCTCATTGGTCTGCGGCTTCGCGCATATCTGGGGGATGCCGGTGGCGATCCTCGCCAACAACGGCGTGCTGTTCAGCGAAAGCGCGGTCAAGGGCGCGCATTTCATCGAGCTCGCCTGCCAGCGGCGCATCCCGCTGCTGTTCCTGCAGAACATCTCGGGCTTCATGGTCGGTGGCAAGTACGAGGCCGAAGGCATTGCAAAACATGGCGCCAAGCTGGTGACCGCCGTTGCAACCGCGAGCGTTCCCAAGGTCACCGTGCTGATCGGCGGCAGCTTCGGCGCGGGCAATTATGGCATGTGCGGGCGGGCGTATTCTCCGCGGTTCCTGTTCAGCTGGCCGAACAGCCGCATCAGCGTGATGGGCGGCGAGCAGGCGGCAGCCGTGCTGGCAACGGTGCACCGCGACGCCGACAAATGGGACGAGCGCGAGGCCGAAGCCTTCAAGGCCCCGGTGCGGCAGAAATACGAGGACGAGGGCAATCCGTATCACGCGACCTCGCGGCTGTGGGACGACGGCGTGATCGACCCCGCGCAAACGCGCGACGTGCTGGGCCTGGCGTTCGCGGCGTGCCTCAACGCGCCGGTCGAGGAGGGCACGCGGTTCGGCGTGTTCCGGATGTGAGGGGTGACGCTGCTCACCCCAAAAATCCTCCCCGAGCTTGCTCGGGGAGGGGGACCGCCCGCGCAGCGGGTGGTGGAGGGGCTCTTGATGCTCAAGGATGAGTCCCCCAAACCCGCAACAGGCTCTGTCACGCGCGCACGCCGATTGCGGAAGGACATGAGCCTGCCCGAGGTGCTGCTTTGGAAGCTGCTCAAAGCGCAACCCGAAGGTCTGAAGTTCCGTCGTCAGCATCCCAGCGGGGACCTCACACTCGATTTCTACTGCGCCGACGCGCGCCTCGCGATCGAGATCGACGGGCAATCGCACGACTGTGGCGACCGGCCACAGCGCGATGAGCGCCGCGATGCGTGGTTGCAGTCCCAAGGGATTGAAACCCTGCGAATACCCGCAAGTGACGTCCTTCGGGATTGTGCCACAGTAGCCGACGGCATCGTTCAGTTCGCCCGGTCGCGATTGCCCCTCCACCACCCGGCAAGTGCCGGGCGGTCCCCCTCCCCGAGACAAGCTCGGGGAGGAATTTCAGGAAGCCCTGCATGATCACCTCCCTCCTCATCGCCAACCGCGGCGAAATCGCCTGCCGGATCATCCGCACCGCGCGCGATATGGGTATCCGCACGGTTGCGGTGTACTCGGACGCCGATGCCAAGGCGCTGCATGTGCGCTCTGCCGATGAGGCGGTGCATATCGGGCCGTCGCCGGCGCGCGAATCCTACCTGGTGGGCGAGAAGATCATCGCTGCGGCCAAGGCGACCGGCGCCGAGGCGATCCATCCGGGCTATGGCTTCCTCTCCGAGAACGCCGAGTTCGCGCAATCCGTGATCGACGCCGGGCTGATCTGGGTCGGCCCAAAGCCGGCTTCGATCCGCGCGATGGGTCTGAAGGACGCGGCGAAGAAGCTGATGGACGCGGCTGGCGTGCCCACCACGCCGGGCTATCTGGGCGACAATCAGGACCCCGGTTTCCTCGCCGAGCAGGCCGCCAAGATCGGCTATCCGGTGCTGATCAAGGCGGTTGCGGGCGGCGGCGGCAAGGGGATGCGCAAGGTGGATGACCCGGCGGACTTCGCCGATGCGCTCGTCAGCTGCAAGCGCGAGGCGGCGGCGAGTTTCGGCAACGATGTCGTGCTGCTCGAAAAGTGGATCGAAAGC
>JBKBTF010000016.1:0-54628 GCA_046291395.1 Blastomonas sp.
CAGGGGCCGTTTGTGGCAGTGAACATGGCAGCGATCCCCGCTGAGCTGATCGAGTCCGAACTGTTCGGGCACGAAAAGGGCGCGTTTACCGGGGCGGTCACCCAAACCATCGGAAAGTTCGAGCAGGCGCACGGCGGCACACTTTTTCTCGACGAAATCGGTGACATGCCCATGCAGGCGCAGACGCGACTTTTGCGGACGCTCCAAACCGGGCGCATCACCCGCGTCGGCGGCCATCGCGAAATCGAACTCGATGTGCGGTTCCTCGCGGCCACCAACAAGCCTTTCGGACCCTTGATCGAGGCGGGGCAGTTCCGCGAGGATCTATATTATCGGATCAACGTGGTACCCATCGAACTTCCGCCGCTGCGCGAGCGATTGAGCGATATTCCTGCTCTGGTGGACCATTTCCTGGCGCTAGCAGTTCACGAAGGCCTGCCGCGCAGGGCGTTCGACGACAGCGCCATCGCCGCGATGCAGAGGCGCAACTGGCGCGGCAATGTGCGCGAATTGCGCAATCTGGTGTTTCGCTCGGTGATCATGAGCCGTGACGATCTGATCACCGCAGAAGCGCTTGGCGGTATCTTCGACGAGCCGGCGCTCGGGGGAGAGACCCGGCGCGAGGAGAGTGATTTCGATCAGGCGGTCAATCGCTTCCTCCTGACCGAACGACCCGATCATGGCGCGGTGTATGAGCGCGCGCTTGCCGCGTTCGAAATCCCGTTGCTGCAAGCTGTCATGCGGCAATGCGATGGAAATCAGGTGCGGGCGGCAGCGATGCTGGGCATAAACCGCAATACCCTGCGCAAGAAGCTGCTGGAGCATGGGCTTAGCGCCGCTTGACTGGGAGCGGCTCCCTATGGCCGTTGCGCCAAAGCGGGTGGCAAATACGCCGACATTTCAGACCTTCTCGTGAAATGCCTTGTATTCTGGCAACGCACCTGTTGTAAACTGACAACTATGCCTGCGTCTTCCGCACTGCCCCAGCCCCGCAAAAGCCGCTTGGCGCGTCGTTTTGCCGTCATGATGCGGAAGGGCAACCTTTTTCCCGTGCTGGAAATCGGCTGCGTCCTGCTCCTGATCGTGATCATCGGCTTCTCCTTCTGGCTGATAAGCACCTACCAGGGGCGGCAGGTGATGGTGCCGGCATCGCTCACGGCGACGCTGCTTGTCGGCAATCTCGTTCCCGCGATGGCACTGCTCGCGCTCATCGGCAGGCGGGTCGCGATCAGCCGCGCAGGGATGAGCGGCGAGCAGGGTACCGGGCGATTGCATGTCCGCTTCGTCGCGCTGTTTTCGCTGATTTCCTCGATACCGATGCTGCTGGTCGTCGTCATTACCTCGCTGCTGTTCCAATATGGGGTCGAATTCTGGTTTTCGGACCGCGCGCGCGGGATGCTCGAAAACGCCAATGATCTGGCGCGTGGCTATTATGAGGAAGGCCGCCGCGACGTTTCGGCGGAAACCGTCGCGATGGCGAGCGATCTGCGCGAATATCTGCAGCAGACCCGGATCGACAGCCCGGAATTTGCCGAAGCCTATATCTTCCAGGTTGTCGGGAGGAAGATGAACGAGTCCGCCATCGTCGAGATCGGGGAGGATGGCGTCATTCGCACTGCGGCGATCGTCGACCCGGACAATCGCACATCGGCCGATCGGGTGACGCCCGAGATAGTGCGCCAGCTCGACGCCGGCGAGACGGCGGTGGTGTCGGCAGAAGCAGATCGGATCGAGGTGGTCACGCCGCTGGACAAGGAAGCCAAGGTCTATCTCTATGTCGCGCGCGCCTCCAACCAGCTGGCGCTCAGCCAGTGGGAGCGGGCACAGACGGTGCTGTCCGATTATAAGGCTTTGTTCTCAAGATCGCAGTCGTTGCAAGTCCGTTTCAACATCGCCCTGTTCGTCGTGTCGCTGCTGCTCGTCGCGGTGGCGCTATGGGCAGCCCTCAAGTTCGCCGATCGTATGGTGCGGCCGCTGACCGACATGGCGAGCGCGGCGCGTGACATCAGTACCGGCAATTTCGCCACCCGGGTCGATACCGCCAACCGCACCGATGAGGTCGGCGTCCTGGGTCGGGCATTCAATCGCATGGCAAGCCGGCTGTCTGAGCAGACCTCGGCCTTGATCCGGGCCAACAGCCAGCTCGATGATCGGCGCGCGTTTACCGAAGCGGTACTGGAATCGGTCAGCGCCGGAGTGATATCGGTCGATCCCATGGGAACGGTGCGGCTGATGAACAGCACCGCACAGCGGCTGTTGCTGATCAATGTCGAACAATGTCTGGGGTGCACCCTTTCGAGCATTGCGCCCCCGTTTGCGCGCCTGGTGGCGGACGGCACCGAAAAAGCGGTTATCCAGTATTCCCGCGGCAGCGATCTGCTGACGCTGGCGGTGCGCACCGTGCGCGAGCCTTATGGCCTTGTCATCACCTTCGAGGACATCACCCAGCAGCTCGTCGATCAGCGCCAGGCGGCGTGGTCGGACGTGGCACGGCGAATTGCCCATGAGATCAAGAACCCGCTCACCCCCATTCAGCTCGCGGCCGAGCGTCTGAAGCGGCGGTATGGCAAGAAGGTCAGCGAGGACGACCCGACATTCGGCCAGCTGACCGACACTATCGTGCGGCAGGTGGGGGACCTGCGCAACATGGTCGACGAATTCTCGTCCTTCGCGCGCATGCCCAAGCCGGTGTTTCGCGAGGAGAATTTCTTCGACCTGGTCCGTCAGGCGATTTTCCTGCAGGAGGTTGCGCATCCGGCGATCCACTTCGTCACCGAAGGCAGCCATGATGGCAGCGACTTGCATTGCGATCGGCGCCAAATTGGCCAGGCCATCACAAATATTCTAAAGAACGCCGTGGAAGCCATTGAATCCAGGACACAGGCGGATGAGGGGCACGATGGCCGGGTCGCCGCGCGCGTGACACGCCAGGACCAGTATGTGGTGCTGACACTCGATGATAACGGTATCGGCCTGCCGGCAGACAGGGACCGGATCGTCGAACCCTACATGACGACGCGGGAGAAGGGCACCGGGCTCGGTCTCGCGATCGTGAAGAAGATCGTCGAGGAACATTTCGGCGACCTTGCCTTTGAGCCCAACGATACCGGTGGCACCTGCGTCACCATCCGGCTTGATACCGATCTTTTGCTCGCCAGCGCGGTCCAGAGCGCTGCGAGCGCAACGCCGGATGTCAGGCGCAACGGCGCCGAACGGATGCCGGCCACCGTGAAGCATACCGGACGCCAAGACAGCGAACTGAGCCGCACGGCACAGGATGAAGAAAGCAACTGATCTATGCCATTGGAAATCCTGATCGTAGATGATGAACGCGATATCCGGGACCTCGTTGCCGGGGTGCTGGAGGATGAGGGTTATAGCTGCCGATCCGCAGGCGGCAGCGATGCCGCGCTTGCCGCGATCGACGAGCGCCGGCCGTCGCTTGTGCTGCTCGACGTGTGGCTCAAGGGCAGCAAGCTCGACGGGCTGGAACTGCTCGACGAGATCAAGGCGCGCGATGCCGATCTGCCCGTGATCATCTTCTCGGGCCACGGCAACATCGACACCGCCGTCTCGGCGATCTCTCGCGGGGCGATGGATTTCATCGAAAAGCCGTTCGAGGCCGAGCGGTTGATCCATATGGTCGCGCGGGGCACCGAGACGGCGCGGCTGCGGCGCGAAAATGCCCAGCTCCGCGAGAAGCTCGGCATCTCCGACGAACTGACCGGCAGCTCGAGCGCGATCAACGCGGTCCGCGCCACGCTCAAGCGGGTGGCCGGCAGCGGCAGCCGGTTGTTGATCACCGGGCCTGCAGGCGTGGGCAAGGAGGTTGCTGCGCGGCTGCTGCACAGCTGGAGCGGCAGGGCTGGCGGCCCGTTCATCACGGTCAACTCCGCGCGGATGACGCCGGACCGGTTCGAGCAGGAACTGTTCGGGGAGGAAGATCAGGGCAGGGTGGCAACCTCCGGCCTGCTCGAGCGCGCCCATGGCGGTACGCTTTTCCTCGACGAGGTCGCCGACATGCCGGAATCGACTCAGGCCAAGATCTTGCGGGTGCTGACCGACCAGAGCTTCTCGCGCGTCGGCGCCACCCGCCCGATCAAGGTCGATGTGCGGTTCGTGTCCGCCACTTCGCGCAATCTGGAACACGAGATTGCCGAAGGGCGCTTCCGCGAAGACCTGTTCTATCGCCTGAATGTGGTCCCGGTCGAAATCCCCGCGCTCACCGAACGGCGCGACGATATTCCGCCTTTGGTCGAGCATTATGTCGCGCGGTTCGCCAGCGAGCATGGCATCACGCCGCCCGAGACCAGCAGCGAGGCCATGGCAGCGCTGCAAAGCTACAACTGGCCGGGCAACGTGCGCCAGCTGCGCAATGTCATCGAGCGCACGATCATCCTCGCTCCGCGCGGCCGCCTCTCGCGCATCGACGTCGACATGCTTCCGCCCGAGCTGGTGCAGGGTGACGGAGGGCGCGCCGCGGGGGTATCCAGCTTGATGGGGGTGCCGTTGCGCGAGGCGCGCGAGAGCTTCGAGCGCGAATATCTGAAGATTCAGATCCGGCGTTTCTCCGGCAATATCTCCAAAACTGCAGAGTTCATCGGCATGGAACGTTCCGCGCTCCACCGCAAACTCAAGCTGCTCGGACTGCACGACCGCTGACCGCAAGGAAAACCCGTAAACTGGCCATTGGCGGCAGGGTGTTTCGCCACTATGTATAGACCTGCGGCCTCTGGCAGCAGCGGGTTCGGAACGTGACGGGCTGGCTTTTCATGAACCGTGGTGCAACGTCACCACCAAGACCGGGGGTCAAAATGACCGAAAAGGCTCAAAACATTCAGGATGTTTTCTTGAATTCCTTAAGAAAATCGAAAATTCCGGTAACCATGTTCCTGGTCAAGGGTGTCAAGCTCCAGGGCATCGTAACCTGGTTCGACAATTTCTCGGTGATGCTGCGCCGCGATGGCCAGTCGCAACTGGTCTACAAGCATGCGATCTCCACTGTCATGCCTGCACAGCCTATTGATCTGGGCATCTTTGCCGGACTGATGGGCGCGAAAAACGCCAAGAACCGCAACCTGCAGGAAGTGTTTCTGCGCACGGTGCAGGAAACCGGCGTGCCGGTGACGATGTTCCTGATCAACGGCGTGATGTTGCAGGGCAAGGTCGCTGCCTATGATCTTTTCTGCATGCTGCTTGAACGCGAAGGCATGGCGCAGCTTGCCTACAAGCACGCTGTGTCGACGGTGCAACCCAATGCTCCTGTCGACCTGACCGGAGACTGGGGCGATACCGATACCGACGGCGAAGCCGAGTGACCTGTTAGCTGGGGGCCGGACAAAAGGATAAAGCACAGTTTTGAACGACCCTCACGCTCTTGATTTCGTTCGCGGTACCCGCGCAGTCATTGCCTATCCCGATCTCGGCCGACGCGGCGCGGTGGATTCCGACGCGCGTCTGGATGAAGCGCGCGGGCTCGCGCTGGCGATCGGCATCTCCGTGTGCGCGGCGCACGCTTTTCGCATCCGTACCGCACGGCCAGCCACGCTGTTCGGCGGTGGGCAGGTCGATATCATCGCCGCCAGCCTGGAAGACGAGAAGGCCGAACTGCTGATCGTCGACGGCAGCCTGTCCGCGATCCAGCAGCGCAATCTGGAGGAACGCCTCAAGGTCAAGGTGATCGACCGCACCGGGCTGATCCTCGAGATATTCGGAGAGCGAGCAGCGACCGCCGAAGGCCGTTTGCAGGTCGAACTGGCGCATCTCGACTATCAGGCAGGGCGTCTGGTGCGAAGCTGGACCCACCTCGAGCGGCAACGCGGCGGCTTCGGCTTTCTGGGCGGCCCGGGCGAAACCCAGATTGAAGCCGACCGCCGGATGATCCGTGATCGGATGGCAAAATTGCGGCGCGAGCTCGAGCAGGTCAAGCGCACCCGCGGGCTGCACCGCGAGCGGCGGCAAAAGGCACCATGGCCGGTGGTGGCTCTTGTCGGATATACCAATGCGGGCAAGTCGACGCTGTTCAACCGGCTGACCCATGCTGACGTCATGGCGGAGGACCTGCTGTTCGCCACGCTCGATCCGACCATGCGCGCCATCCGGCTGGACGGTGTCGAAAAGGTCATCCTGTCCGACACCGTGGGTTTCGTCTCCGACTTGCCAACCGAGCTGGTCGCCGCCTTCCGCGCAACGCTGGAAGAGGTGCTGTCGGCCGATCTGGTGATCCATGTGCGCGACATGTCGCACCCCGATGCGCAGATGCAGGCCGAATCGGTCGAGGCGATCCTCACCGATCTGGGGCTGGAGTTCGATCCGGTACTGGCCGGGCAGGGGCTTGCCGTGCCGATGATCGAGGCGTGGAACAAGTGGGACAGCCTGGACGAGGACGCGCGGGCGTTTTTGCTGGAAACCATGCCCGAGGATCGCACCATCTGCCCGATATCGGCGCTGACTGGCGAGGGGGTCGACGAACTGCTCCGGCTTGCTTCTGCAGCCTTGGTGGTCGGCCATCATATCCATGCGGTGAATCTGCCGCGCCATGACGGGCAGCGCCTCGCCTGGCTGCACGCGCATGGCGAAGTGCTTGAAACGCACGAGCAGGGGGATCAGCTTGTGCTTTCGGTGCGGCTTTCAGACAAGGACTGGGGCAGGTTTCAGGCGCTATAGCGGACGCGTCGAATGCTTCGCTCGCTGCCAAAGCGCTTCCTTCTCCGCGAGTGGCAGCCCGACGAAGCCTTCGCCGGCTTCCGTCTCCATCGCACGGAACCGTCGTTCGAACTTGGCACTGGCGGCGCGCAACGCGTCTTCGGCGCTGACGCCCATGTGACGGACCATATTGACCGCAGCGAACAGCAGGTCGCCGGCTTCATCGATGCGTTCGTCCTCGGTTTCCGCCTCCAGCAATTCCTCGATTTCCTCACCGATTTTCTCGACTGCGCCCATCACGTCGGGCCAGTCAAAGCCGGTGCGCGCGGCACGCTTCTGCAACTTCTGGGCGCGCATCAATGCCGGGAGTGCGCGGGCGACGCCGTCCATCGCGCTGGTCGAGCCCCCATCGCTGCGTTCTTCGGCCTTGATCGCTTCCCAGTCCCATTGCTCGACCGCCTTGCCCGCGAAGATGTGCGGGTGGCGCCGAACCATCTTGTCGCTGATCGCATCGACGACATCTCCAATGGCGAAATGACCAGCTTCTTCGGCCATGCGGCTGTGGAACACGACCTGCAGCAATAGATCGCCAAGCTCATCCTTGAGCGCCGTCATGTCGTCACGGTCGATGGCATCGGCAACCTCATAGGCTTCCTCGATCGTGTAAGGCGCAATGCTGGCGAAGTCCTGCGCGATATCCCACGGACACCCATTCTCCGGATCGCGCAGCCGCGCCATGATCGCCACCAGCCGGTCGAGCGGAGCCGATGGCGCATGGGCGTCGGGGGGAGTGTCAGACTGATCGGTCGGGTTCTGCTCGGATGCCATATCTTAAAGTCCGATAATATATATTATGTTAAATTATTGTTCAGTCAACTCAAGGGACGGCCGGCACCAGGGTCATGCTGCTTCCCTCGACGCGCCAGCTTTCCAGAGCCGAAAGAAAGTTCATGCCCAGCACGTTGGTGTCCCCGAACGCCTCCGCGATCACCACGGCATGATCGCGCATCGCCAGCGATCCCACGCGCAGTTCCCCAACCGTGGCCCGGTCGGCCTCGATAATGCCATTGGCAGTATTAAGCACCACCTTCATGCTGAACCGGTCGGGTTCGACACCAGCGCTGCGCGCAGCTTCGGAAGACAAAACAGTATAGCTCGCGCCGCTGTCGACCATAAACCGCACCGGTGCACCGTTGACCTGGGCCGTGACCCAGAAATGACCATCGGACTCCTTGCGCAGCGTCATCGGCTCACCGCTGATCGCCGGCATATCGCCGAAGCCCAGTTCGCCGGTGACGCGCTGCCAGATCATCTTCAACTCGGGCCGGAAGCTCACGAGAAGAAAGATGACCGCGAAAATGCCGACCCATCCCATCGCCATCTTGAACGTCTGACCGATCGGCAGCCCGCGAGAGATCAATGCACTGCCGACCAACACCAGCAGCAACAGGCTATAGACCAGGCTGGCCGTGTCGCTGCCTCCCGTCATGACGTCTGCGCCAGATCGATGGTCAGCCCGTCATAGCCGGGTTCGATTCCATCGGGCAGCTCTGCGCACAATGTCGCATAATCCAGGCTCTTATCCATGTGCGTCAGCACCGTGTGCTGTGCGCCGCAACGCTCGGCCAGGTCCATGGCCATCTCCAGATGTGCGTGGGTGGGATGCTTCTCATACCGAAGGCAATCCGTCACCAGAAGATCGCAACCCGCATAGAGCGCAACCATGGCGTCGGTCACCTCGGCAAAGTCGGTCGCGTAAACGACGGACATGCCATTCACGTCGAACCGCAACCCGGTCGAAAACACCGCTCCATGCGGCTGATCGACGCAGCGCACACGCATGTCGCAGATGCGCTGGTCGTCAATCAGTTCGGAAGCCTTGGCGGTCGGCGGATAACCGTCTCCGCCGACGAAAACATAGTCGAAGCGCCTGACAAGGCTCTGCAATGTGTAATCGCGCCCATAGGCCGCCAGCGGCTTGCGACTGCGATGATAGAGCGCGCGCAGATCGTCTATGCCATGGCTGTGATCGGCATGATCGTGCGTCCAGATCACCGCATCGAGCGCGCCGATATCCTGCGCCAGCAACTGGTTGCGCAGGTCCGGCGAGGTATCGATCAAAATGAGTTGCCCGGCATGCTCGACGATCATCGACACCCGCGAGCGGCGGTTGCGGGGGTTTGCCGGATCGCACGCGCCCCAGTCGTTGCCGATGCGCGGGACGCCGCCAGAGGTGCCCGATCCCAGCAGGATCGCCTTCACGGGCGCGCCCGGTTGAACAGACGATAGAAGTTCTGCGATGTCGTCTCGCACAGCTGTTCGTACGGCTCGTCACGCAGCGCAGCGACGCAGCGCGCGGTATCGGCCACGAAGGCCGGCTCGCCTTGCTTGCCGCGGTGCGGGACCGGCGCGAGGAACGGTGCATCGGTTTCGACCATCAGCCGGTCTGCTGGAATATCGCGCGCCACCGCCTGCAGATCCTTGGCATTCTTGAAAGTCACGATCCCCGAGATGGAGATATAAAGCCCCATATCCAGTACCTTGGCAGCAAAATCTGCACTGGCGGTGAAACAATGGATCAGCGCGGGGAAGACCCCCTTCCCCAATTCATCGGCCAGGATCGCGGCGGTATCCTCCTCCGCATCGCGGGTATGGATGATCAGCGGCAGGCCGGTGATGCGCGATGCTGCGACATGCGCAACGAAGCTGCGACGCTGCTGCTCGCGGTCCGAATGATCGTAAAAATAGTCGAGCCCGGTTTCACCGATGCCGATTACGCGCTCATCCGCCTCTGCACGGGTGACGAGGCGCGCGGTGTCGATATCGGCATGGGCGTCCGCCTCGTGCGGGTGAATACCGATGCTCGCCCAGACATCCGCCTCCCTGTGCGCGGTCGCCGTGACCGCATCCCATTCGCTTGCCCGTGTTGAGATGTTGAGCATCGCCGTGACCCCTGACGCGCGCGCCCGGGCGAGCAGTACGTCCTGCTGCTCGGCCATGCCCTTGTAGTTGAGGTGGCAGTGCGAATCGACCAGCATCACTCGGCGTCTTCGGCTGGCAGGTCGATACGCGGGAACAGCGGCTTGGGGACGCCGACCTGATGGCCGCTTTCGACCAGCGGCGAATACCAGTGGCTTCCCATTGCCGCCAGCGAGCGTACGTCTTCCGGCACGCCCATATGATCGAGCAAGGCCCTGGCGCTGCCAGGAATGACCGGCGAGATCGCGATAGATAGCTGCGCGATCGCGATATAGAGCGTCGCCAGCACTGTTTCCATCCGCTCCGGATCTGTCTTCTTGAGCGCCCATGGTGCCTGTTCGTCGACATAGGCGTTGCAGGCGAACACGCCACGCATCCAGGCCTCGATCCCTTGCGAGAGCGCTAGCTCCTCGAATGCCTTGGGCATTTCGGTCTGGAGCGCATCAGCCAGCACATCAAGCAACGCGGTATCGGCTGGTAGTTGCGCACTGACTGCGGGCAGACGTCCGTCGAGGTTCTTGGCGATGAAGCTCAGGATCCGCTGCGCCAGATTGCCGAAGCTGTTCGACAGATCAGCATTCGACCGCAGCGCAATGGCTTGCGCCGAATAGCTGCCATCCTGTCCGAAGCTGACCTCGCGCAACAGGAAATAGCGGAGCTGGTCGACACCAAAGGCATCGGCGAGCGCGAACGGATCGACGACGTTGCCCACCGACTTGGACATCTTCTCGCCCTTGTTGAGCAGAAAGCCGTGGCCGAACACCTGTTTCGGAAGCGCGATCCCGGCACTCATGAGAAACGCGGGCCAGTAGACCGCATGGAAGCGCACGATGTCCTTGCCGATCAGGTGGAGATCGGCAGGCCAGAATTTCATCAGTTCGCTGTCGGCATCGGGATAGCCGAGCCCCGTGAGATAGTTGGTCAGCGCGTCGACCCAGACATACATCACATGCCCGTCGCTGCCCGGCACCTTGACCCCCCAATCAAAGCTGGTGCGCGAGATCGAGAGCGGTCGCAGGCCCGACTTGACGAAGCTGACGATCTCGTTGCGCCGCGTATCGGGCTGGAGAAACTCGGGATGCTCTTCATAGAGCGCCAGCAGCCTGTCTTGATAAGCGTCGAGCCGGAAGAACCAGCTTTCCTCGACCGTCCATTCGACCGGCGTGGCCTGGGGCGACTGCTTGCCCCCCTGCCCGTCATCGACCAGTTCGTCCTCGGCGTAATAGGCTTCGTCGCGTACCGAGTACCAGCCTTCGTAGCGATCAAGATACAGGTCGCCATTGGCTTCCATCGCGCTCCACAAGGCCCGGCTGGCGCGGTGATGAACGTCCTCGGAAGTCTGAATGAATCGATCGTAACTGACATCAAGTCTATCACACATGTCCTTGAAATATTGCGACATCTCATCGGCCAGTGCACGCGGAGTGGTCTCCAGCTCGCGTGCCTTTTGCAGCATCTTGAGGCCATGGACGTCCGTCCCGGTCTGGAAGCGGACGTCGCGGCCGCAGAGCCGCTGGAAACGTGCGATGACGTCGGCCGCGATCGCCTCATAGGCATGGCCGATATGCGGCCGGCCATTGGGGTAGCTGATCGCGGTGGTGATGTAATAGGGTTCGCCCATGGCGTGTGTGTCTGCCGTTCGTTCGGGTGATGGCCGTGCCAGCCTGTTGCCGCCTATCTAGGCGGGGCCAGCCTTGCCAGCAACCCGCCAATTTGAAAGGCGACCGCGGCAGCGTCGAGGTTGAGCAGCAATGCCCGCGATGCCAGCGAACCAATCTCCTGCCATGCGGCGATCGCGTCGGGCAACCGATCATCGCGCAGGGTGCGGATTCGCTGGGCGGCGAAGCGAGGGGCGTAATGCAGCAGCGCCTGAAATCGCTCGCGGTTGGCCTTATTCGCCACCATTGTCCCCAGTGTAATGCGCACGCGATGATCGCGGTCACCATGGTCCGCAATCTCGCTGAGCAGCGCGTCGATCCGCGCCATATCGAGTCCGGCAAAGCTGAGCGCCTGACCGGGCGCTCCCTGCCCGAGGCGCACCAGAGCGGCGATCTCGGCGTCGGGCAGCTCGGGTCGGGCCGCGCGCAGGGCATCGGCCATATCTGTATCGCTGAGCGCAGGAAAATCGAGTACCAGACACCGCGACCGGATAGTGGGCAGCAGACGGCCCGGATTGTGCGCGATCAGCAGGAACACGGTGTCCGACGGCGGCTCCTCAAGGCTCTTGAGCAGCGCGTTGGCGGCGCCGCGCTCAAGCTGGTCAGCCGCATCGAAGATGATCACGCGGCGATCGGCAAGGCTCGGCCGGACGGTCAGCCGCTTCTGCAGCGCCCGGATCTGGTTGACCTTGATATTGCGCGCCAGATCGAAGGGTTTGCCTTCCTCTGCCTTGCGCGATTCCTTGTCGTTCTGCGGGCCCAGAGTGATGTAATGACAGTCGGGATGCTTGCCATCCTGCAGCAGGCGGCCTTCGGGGCCCTGCATCTCACCGCTGAAATGCCCTGCTGGAAAATCCGGAGATCGTGTCAACAGATGCGCCGCAGCGGCCAATGCAAAGCTGCGCTTGCCGATGCCTTCGGGACCCGCCAGCAGCCAGCCATGGTGCAACCTGCGTGATTGAAATGCCCGCAAAAGCGTGGCTTCCGGTTCGGAATGGCCCAGCCACTGGGCTTCGGATGCCATCATGACGTCATGCCGCCAGATGGGCAATTGCGGCGGTGATGCGGCCATGCACGGTATCGGCATCGCCGCTCGCGTCGATCAGCCGGAAGCGCTGGGGCTCGGCATCCGCGAAGCTGCGGAAGGCGCACGCCACTGCGGCATGATAGGCTGCGTCACGGCCCCCGATGCGGTCGCTGGCATTGCCGTCACGCGCTGAGGCGCGGCGTGCCGCCTCTTCGGCGGGCAGTTCGAGCAGCAGCGTGCAATCGGGGAGAAATCCTTGCGATCCGAAGCGGTGCAGGTCGAGAACCGCCGCGTCGCCCAATCCGCCTGCGATCCCCTGATAGGCCCGGCTGCTGTCGACGAACCGGTCCGAGACCACCCAGACGCCAGCTTCGATCGCCGGGCGGATCAGTCGCGCGACATGGTCGGCTCGCGCCGCGGCGAACAGCAGGGCCTCGCTGCGCGCGTTCCACCGATCTGCGCCGCCTTGCAGCAGCAGTGCGCGGATCGCTTCGGCACCGTCGGTGCCGCCTGGTTCGCGGGTGATGTCGACCGTGCGCCCTTGGCCCTTCAGCCAATCGGCGAGCAACCGGATCTGCGTCGATTTGCCGACCGCCTCGCCACCTTCGATCGAGATGAAGCGCCCGCGCATATCGGGGAGATCAGGCGCCGAAGAGCGAGAGAATGCCCGCCCATAGCCGTCCGAAAAAACCAGCCTCTTCGACTGCTTCGCCCGCCACCAGCGGCATCACCTGGCGCTGCATGTCGGGCGCGGAGACGACCAAGGTGGCGACCTGCTGACCCTTGGCGATCGGGGCCTTGAGCGGGCCCTGATAAACGACCTTCAAGGTCACGGCATCGGTATCGGCGGTGCGTGGCAGGGTCAGGGCCAGATCGCGCGGCGCCACAAGCGACAATTGGCGCACGCTGCCAAGCTGGACCGGCGCGGTATCGACCGTCTTGCCCTTGGCGAACAGCGGCACCGCTTTCCACGAGCGGAAGCCCCAGTTCATGAACCGGACCGATTCATTGATGCGACCATTGTAACTGTTGAGGCCGGCGACAACCATGACCAGCCTGCGCCCGTTCTGCTCGGCCGATCCGGTAAAACCGTATCCGGCTTCCTCGGTGTGCCCGGTCTTGAGGCCATCGGCGCCATCGACCTTGCCCAGCAGCGGATCGCGGTTAGGCTGGGTGATGCCGTTCCATGTGAAGCTGCCCTTGGAATAGAAGCGCTTATACAATTTGGGGTGATTGCGGATGGTCGCAGTCGCCAGCTGTGCCAGATCGCGTGCGGTGACCTGTGTCAGTCCCTCGTCGGGCCAGCCGTTGCTGTTACCGAAGCGGCTGTTGGCAAGACCGATCTCGCGCGCCTTCTTGTTCATCATATCGACAAAGGCTTCTTCGGACCCTGCAATCCCTTCGGCCAGCACCACGCAGGCATCGTTGCCCGAAAGCGTCACGATCCCATCGAGCAAATCGGCGACCGACACCTGGCTGCCGACCGCGAGAAACATGCTGGAGCCCTGGTTGTTCCACTTGCGCCAAGTGTCGGGAGACACCGTGATCTTCTGGTCCAGCTTGAGCTCGCCCTTCTTCAGCAGGTCGAACGCGACATAGACCGTCATCATCTTGGCCATCGAGGCGGGCGGAATCTGCCTGTCCGCATCGCGCGAAAACAGTATCGCGCCCGAATTCAGGTCGGTCATATAGGCGATCGGCGCTTCGGAAACATAGCTCGGCGCTGCCGCTGCAAGCGGCGTGGCCAGCATCGGGAATAAGGCGAGGCCGGCAAGCGCGCGGCCAACAAGCGGAATGCCGATAATCGGGGTTTTCATCTGTTTCCCATGGTTTTGATCAAAGGGGTGCGAGCCATTGCACGGCCCGCTTTTGTCAGCGACCGGAGTCCTGCAGGATTCGCGCCCCCTGATAGCCATTCCGCTTCGCCAGCGTAAGACCCTCTTCTGCGGCCCTGGTGTCGGGATAGGGGCCATAGCGGACACGGAACAGTCTGCCGTCGCCGCTTTTCTGCGTCTTTGCGCCGATTCGCTTGGCCAGTTCGTCTGCCCTGGCCTTGGATGAAAATGCGGCGACCTGAACATAATAGGACAACGATGCGGACGTCTGGGAAGCCGCGGATGGAGTCGGTCCGGATGATGTGGCTGCTGCCGGAGGCACCGCGGCGCGCGGCTGATCCAGCGTCGCGCGGTTATCGCCAGTGCTGTTCTCGGCGATCCGGGGACGCGAGCCCTGCCCTTCGACGATGAAACGATCGCCCCCCTGGGACGAGCCAGGACTGGCGGTCGCTGGCTTGGCTGTGGTCTGCTTTGGCGGTTGCCTCTTGCCTGCAGCGCCGAGAGGTTTTTGCATAGCTGGGTCTGCGGCCGCGGTCGCAGCGGAAGGCGCCGCCGCATTGGCTGGCCGGGGCCGATCCTCCAGCTTGCGGCGCAGCGGCACCAGAAGCGATTCCGGTGTTTCCATGCGCATGGCCACAGGCCTGCCCGCACGCAGCATCGCGCGCTCGGATTCGGGCGGATTGACCCTGCGCACCCGGACCGGGAACGAACCCTTTTCCAGCACGCCAAGCTGCTTGGCCGCGCCGTAGGACAGATCAACCAGCCGGTCAGCCGATGATGGTCCGCGGTCGTTCAGACGCACCAATATGGTCTTGCCGGTATCGAGCGCCGTAACCTCGACGTAGCTCGGCAAGGGCAATGTACGGTGCGCGCCAGAAATAGCGTCCGGAAGGAATATCTCTCCATTGGCGGTGTTGCTGCCCTTCAGCTCCTGGCCATACCAGCTTGCATAGCCGGCCTCGTCGTAATTGAAGACATCGACAGGTGTATAGGTGATCCCCCCGAGCACATAGGGCTCGCCCAGTTTGGCTGGATAATCGGAGACCGATCCCGCCAAGGTCGGCGGTGCCGTCTCAAGGCTGCGGCTCGTGCTGCCGCCGCCACCGCCGCAACCCGACAGCAGCAACGCCGCCCCCAGGCAGCCGATCATCGCATTCTTCATCGCCTATCCCCCTTCGCGCGACCCAGTCAGTCGCGAACGCCATCCGCCAGCAAGCCAACCGACATCGCATAATAATTGGAGCAGTTGTAATCCAGTATCGCGCGGTAATTGCGCGTCAGCAAATATCCCTGGGCGTCGAGCCCCGGCGTGATCAGCAGCGAGGCCTGGACCTTGTCGTTTGCCGGCCAGACGCCTCCTGCCGGATAGACCCCAAGCGCCTTCCATTCGCGCATGGTCTTCCAATCGCTATGCCGTTCGACCGCGCGCTCGCATTTGGCCACACGTTCCCGGTTGGCGATGGCGTTGACGTTCAATGTCGCTGGCACCGATACGGCAAAGCCCCAGGGCTCGCCGCGGCGCCATCCGGCTGCCACCATGTAGTTGGCGATCGAGGCGAAGGCATCGGCCCTGCTCGACCAGATTTCTGCCTTGCCGTCGCCATCGCCATCCTTGGCCAGCTTGAGATACACCGAGGGCAGAAACTGCGGATAGCCGAACGCGCCGGCATAGCTGCCGCGCAGCACCGAGCGAGGCACGCCCATGTCGATCATCTTGAGCACCGCTATCAGCTCGCCCTCGAACAGTTCGCGCCTGCGCCCCTCATAAGCCAGCGTTGCGAGCGCGCGGGGAAGATCGGTCTTGCCCATGATTGTCCCGTAGTTGGTCTCATGGCCAAAGATCGATACCATGATCGATGACGGCACCCCGGTTTGCTGTTCGATCGCAATCAGTCGCGCGGCTTCGTCGGCATGGACCTGCCGCCCCTGACGAATCTTGGCAGCATTGATGCGCTTGGCCATTTCCGGCCCGAATGACGGAAACGCCTGGCCAGCGGGCGTCGGCGCAAACCGCCGGTCGAGCGCCGCGACGCTTTCATCATAGCCAAGCGAGGGCAATACACTGTCCAGCGTGCGCTGCGACACCCCTTCGCGCCGCGCCCGCGCGGCGACCGTATCAAGATAGGCCGCAAAACCCCGAGGCTGCTGCGCATTGACGCCCGGAAGCGGCTGGACGATCTCGCGCTGCGCGGTGCTCGGCGCTCCACAGGCAAGCAGCGCAGCGGCCGCCCCCGTCACTGCCAGGCGCGTTCCAAACCTTTGAACAATATTGAAAACCATGCGATACTCCCAATAGGGCGTTGTGCCACAGTTTGTCGCCAACCGGAAAGAGCGAACATCGACCACCCGTCCCGGGCCCGCCACAGTTGATCGGTGCCGGCCTGGCCCTAGGGCGCTGGCGAATGCCCTGCATGCCAAGTTTTGCTTTTCAGATACCCCCCTCTTCGCTAGGAACCGCGCCGCATGCCGGGCGCCCGATCTTAAGATCGCTTCGCGTCTGCTGCCCGCTGGAAGAGTGTCCGAGTGGTTTAAGGAACCGGTCTTGAAAACCGGCGAGGGTGCAAGCTCTCCGTGGGTTCGAATCCCACCTCTTCCGCCATACCCCTATATAAATTAGTAACTTAGGGGCGAATATTGGCAGTGTCATAGCATTTGCCATAACCAAAATAATTTACATCTCGGCGGGTCAAGGGGCTAACACCGGCGTTATCCGCCGCACTTTCGATACCATGCAACCAAGGGGCCCAGCGGTTAGCGACGCCGGGCCCCCTGGCCCCCACCTGCATGGGGTCGCGTCTATGCAGGTGAAGCACGGTGCAGCGCTGCGTGCTGATTATTTCAGCCGCACATGGACGCCCGTTCTACTGCATACGTTAGTGAGGTATCTCGGGAAGGACCGGGGTTATGGGGCAGCGATGAACCCGCCCATGACAGTTGACTGGTCTCGCTGGAAGCTCGCTTCATCGCCTGCCGAGAAACAAGAACACCCGCCGCGACGTTTGGGGCAGATTACCAAACAATGAGGCAGGGGTGCGTGATTTCCAATATTGCATGGACCCTGATGGTCATCGTCAATGCGCTTGCGCTTGCGGCATTAATTTTTGATCGATCACGCTACAGGTCCTAACATTCGATACTGCTAGATCGTCCGACGATGCCGACAAACATTATCGCAGTCCAACCTAAGGGGGGCTGGTGGGACTATGAGGGCTGTGAGGGGTCCAGGCTTATACGGCTGGGGCCCCTCATTGCCTCAATTGCGCGTCCCGCTGATCACCAGTTGACGAATCGCCGACGATTTCGCAACGCGCGACGCGCAGCTCATCTTTGCGACCCTTCCAGGGCTGCTGACTTCTGGCCCGGCGCCCCCCGCCGGGCCCCTTTTTTATCACAAAAAAGCCGCAGGAACGCCAATCCCTGCGGCCTTTGCAATGTGCAATCGGTGGTCGGTTATCTGCCGTAGGCGAGCCCGTGGGCGTCATCGGCAAGACGGAATGCCACATCTTTGACCATGGAGAAGTTACCTTCGTATAGCTCCTCTGCCATGAAAACCTCCATCTTGAGGGCCAGTTCGATAGCGTTGCTAGCGGGGTGACGCATCACGGCCATGGCGGAAGAGTGCTGCGCAGTGCAGTAGGCATCGCTCTCCTGGTCGGTCATGTTCCCCGGCCCCGGCGCCGTATAGAACGCTAGATCAGCCATGGCCTTGGCGCGACGATAAGCGCAATAGAGCTTGTCAAACTCGGGGGTCATTTGGCTCGTGGTCATGCCCTGCCCTCCAGATTTGCCAGATCGGCAGCGGCAAACTTGATTGCGTGGCGAGACAGAATGACGCCGGGGTGATCTTCGGGCCAGTTCGGCTGATCGTTTATGTCCAGGGCGGCGATGGCGTCCATAGCTGCCCGCGCACCCTCTGGCGTCAAAGGGAACAGCTTTGTTTCCTCCATCGCCTGCATGTAGGCCTGCGATGTGATGTGCCAGCAAATATCGTCGCGCAGCTTCTTACCGATCGGCCCAGCAAGGCCGCGCGGCCGCAGCCACTTTTCAATGTGTCGACGGCTTAGTGGTTTGATGGGGGTGACGTGAGCGGAATCCGCCTGTAGTTCAGTGTTAGCCATTATGCGCTCCTCTAGGGCGTGTGGTGGTTAGAGCCGATGCTTGGGGACGAACCTTGCATCGGCTCGCCTTTTCCAATATCGATAATTCATGGTTGATGCAATAAACAATATTGGAAAATCGGTCAGGGGTCGCCCGCGCACGGACAGCACCCCGGTCATGGTGCGATTGCAGCCAGATCAGCTTGCCCAGCTTGACCGCTGGATTGCCGCCCAGGATGACAGCCCGTCACGCCCTGAGGCTGTGCGCCGGATACTCGGGCAGCATCTGTTGCAATAGCTTTGGGTCTACCAACTGGCGCGGAATGGCTTTTGGCCTACCGCCCTGCGGACCCGAAACAGGTTTCGCAGCATTTTGCGTCGAAACTGCCACCAACTCGGCATAGCGCCGGATATGCGCGTCCCGCTGTTCCTTGATTTTAAATCAAGTTCCGCCCGACGCCTTGCCTGCTGTGGGATCGGGAAGCTCGTCAATATCTGCTGCTTCAACCCCACGGCGGGTCACCTTCACGCGGCCAATTGTGCCTGCGATCAGCGCCCCGTTTTCGTGGTCCCAATCGCTATGCTGCGCGCGGATGATGTCGGGCATGGTGTCGACAGTTACGCCCGCCTCAATCAGCCGCATGGTTTCAGGCCTGCCCGCGTTGGAGCAAATCTGCTGCGGCCTAAGCTCCATGACAGTCAGGGGCGGATACTCGCAGAATTGCTCGCTATCGATCATGGTCATGCGGGGCTGATCGGCAAAAGAGGCGATCAGTGTTCGTCCACCATCGCCCTTGCCGACAAATTCAGCCAGCGCCCCCCGCACGCAATCGCGCAGTTCCCAAAAGTTTCTTGGCCTCCCTCGCAGCACCGCCGACGCCACCGCCGCCAGACCCGTCGAATTGCCGGAAGTCACGAACGCATAGGGCCAATCTTCCCCTACCGCCAGTTTCGGTTGGTGCATGACGATCCTGCGCTTCGCTGAATACGCGCTCGCCCAATAGGCTGTGTCGGACCATAGATACACCGCACTTTTTGTCCAAAGTCCGTTCGCAAGTGTCATCTTCAATTCCTATCCGTGTGATGTTCGCGCTTGAAAGTGTCCGTGGCTGGCTGATTTGCATCGAAATATTGTAGGCAGTTGCTGCAAGGGCGGCGATGGGTGTGTGCGGCCCCGGAATGGCCGCAGCGACCGAAAGCAGGGTCGACGTGGCTTTGTCGCCAATGACCAGACGGATGGGCGAGATTACGGTGCGGAGAACCTTGCTCATAGCCCACCCGCTTCCGTAGATGCGCCTGCGGCACTATCGATTGCCGTGGCTCGTAACGTTTTCGTCATGTTGAATTCCTTTCATTGAATGGGGGCCGCGCCGTTTCCCTAAACACGCGGCCCCCAGCGCTGCCGGCCGATGGCTCCGGTGCGCTATTCCTGAGGGCCCATTGCCGCCTTGAGCGCGGCCTCGGCCTGTTCGTATTGCTTTTCCTGCGCAAATCCCTTGGATGCAGTCAGCGGATCGCGCCATTTCTTGGCAGAATCCAGGAACGCACCTACGGCCAGGTCTAAGCCTTCCGTCGCCTTGTCGAGTGCCTCCCGGTCGCTGACTGAATCAGGCGCGGCCTTGTCGATGTAGAGATTGAAATGCACGTCCAACGGCTTGCTGGTGCCGCCCCAGGTGACGCGGTTGTGATTGTAGATCGATGACAGGACCTCATTGTCGCCGCTCTCGAATGCTTCGTGGATTGCCTTGTCGCGGTCGGCCTGAGACATAGCGCGAAGCGATGCGCGGATTTCAGGGCCGGTCAGTGGCTGGCTGGTCAGCCCAGCTTCATGAAGCGCCCGCGCCCTGATCGACTCTGCAAATCCATCGAGTTTGCCTGCGGCCTCATATGCGATCTTTTTGGTTTCAGCGACGACGGACAAATATTGCTTCTCGTAGCGCATCGCCCGAGCCTCGGGCGTCTCGTGCGGGTTGCTTGCTTCATGCACCTTGCGGATCGCGTCATACAGCGAGCCGATACGATCGATGCCGCCAAGGGCGTGCGAGATTTCCGGCCACTTATCTTTGCCGGGCATCAGATTGTTGCGTGTGGTTTCGCTATTGAGCAGTGCAGAGCGGATTTCAGTGTGTCCGTTAGCCATCGTGTAGTTCCTTTCAGTAGTCAGTAAGCGCCTATCAATGCTGAGGTTTTGGCCCACGCTTTGGGTAGGGTGGAGAAGGCAACCGCGCCCGCCACCGCATTTGCCCGGTCATCATGGGAATTTGGCGGGTGGTCGATAGTGTCCCGTCCGCCCCGGTGCGTGCGGCGCTCCAGGTTGGCGAACTGCCGTTGCATCCGCTGATCGGGTGGCAGGATCACCGCCCCGGAATTGATGCGGGCCATGAACTCCAGGTAGAGCGCGCTACGGTCACGGTCGGAAGCCACGTATTCAACGCCATGCTTGCGGAATTCATCGGCTGGCCAGCGACCGGCGTAGCGGTCCCCGCGCGCACGGCTTATGCGATAGGTGCGCATGATCGCCGCGAACTCCTCGGCAATGACAGCCGGGGAGCCATGCTTACCCCAAACGCCATCCACCACAGCCAGCTCGCCCTCGACGTGCGCAATGCCCAGCGTGAATTCATCTGCGCCGCCGCCGTTGGGATCGACAAAGGCCGTGTATTCCTCGCCATCACGCGGGGGCAGAACAAGCGGTTTGGAGCGGGTCGCGCGTTCGACAAGCTCGATGTCCAGAAAGCTGGAAATATCGCCCCGGAATTCAGCCAGATATTCAGCCCGCGCAGCTTCCGGATCTTCCCGCATCGCATCTGCGACAACCTCGGGGTTTAAAGTCGGGTTCATCGTCAGGGATGGAGCCTGCGCCACCAGCACCCGCCCGCCATCGCCGCCCCAATGGCGCTTGTGCGTGTCCCAAAGAACGCCGCGCTTTGCATAGGGTGAACTCAGGGCGATCATCTTGCCGCCAAGGGTCGCCAGGCCCGGCCTAAGCCCCGTCACGATCTCCTTATCGGGGTTTGCGCCCTCGACGTGCCAGAAAGCGATTTCGTCCAGGATGGCAGCGGACAGCGTATAGCCGCGCGTGGTGCGATGGCTTGCCGTGGCAACCTCGATCACCGCCCGGTTGTCGAACTCGATAGTCTCGCCGCTCTGCCGGATGATCGACTTGCGCAGCATGGCGTTGCCGTTCACCAGACCGCTTGTGTATCGCATGACTGATCGGGCCTGCTTGCGATCGGCAGCAATGGCCATCACGGTTGCAACCTCGCCTTGCGCCAGCTTGTCCCGGTGGTCCCTGAATAAGGCCTCATAGGTGGCTATCAGGGCCGCTATCTGCGACTTGCCGCCACGCCGCCCGATGGCTAGCCATAGCTCCCCAAATGCGCCCTCAGGGATGCTCTCGCGGCCTGTCAGGGCCAATACGGTTGCCCGCTCGGCATCGTCCAGGGGCAGGCCGTAGAACGCTGCCAGCAAGGCGCGCCAGGCTGCGAAGCTAACGCCGCCGAACTGGTTGCCGAACAACGCCGGGTCGGTCATGGCTTGGCGAATGTCGATCATGCCGCAGCCTTCCCGTTGATGTAGTCATGCAGACGGGGTGTCACGTCCCTAGCGCGGCGCTCCAGGCCTAGATCGGACAGCAGGCGGCGCAATGCGTTGCTGATCGTCGCATAGGCGGCAGCGTCGAACTCAGCGCCGTTGGCAAGCTCTGCCTCGCGAGCCTCGCACCAGATCGCGAGCGTTGCAGATCGGGCTATCAGGTGGCGTTGCGCCTCAGTCAAATCGCCGCCTAGGTCGCTTTCGATCGATGCGGTGATCTCACGATAGCGCCGCGCCATCTGCGACCGGCCATCGACGCCAACCAGGACAGCAGACCCGGTGCCTTTGCGGGTGGCAAACTGCGGCAGTGGTGGCTCTGGTGCCTTCCTTGTTCGCGTCATTGTGCGGCCCTCCCGTCAGAATTCTTGTGCCGACATAGCACAAATTCGCTTGTTTGGGTATGGCTAAAGTTATGGCAAACGTCAGCAGTCCCTAGAGATTGCATGTTTTTGGTGGGTTGCAGGCGGATAGGTGAACCGCCCACCCCGTCATCTGGGGCGCAGCCGCACAAAAACATGCAAGATAGGTGCCGATTTGCAACGGACTTTAGCCGCCTCGGAATCCTCGCATGATAGGCTGTCCAGTTGTGGGCAAGCTCGATCATGGCTGGCACCAATCGCAGCCTTCACCGCTGCATGACGGGCAAATATCATCTGTGCCGTTTGTTACGGATGTTACGTTGCCATGGGGAGGGGAACCCAAAGCAGATTCAGAAGGTAGATAGCGCTGCCAGGCATCGGTAAGGCTGTCTCGGGTGTATCCTTTAGCCGTTGCGGACATCACGCGGATGGTCTTTGGCTTTACGTCATACTTGCGCAGACGCTGCGCCAGGCCACGGGAATCTATCGGCTTCCCCCTCAGGTCTCCCCAAGGGCTTTCCTCAAGAGCACACAGCTTCTCGATGATCTCATCAGTCCGGAGTTGATCGCTGTTAGCAAAGATCACGCGCAGGTCAGACAGCAGTCGCACGCCAAGACTGGGAGTGCCTGCCTTAGAGTCCGTAACAAGCGTAACAGCCGCAACACGGGCGCGGTCTGGCCAGTCTCCACCGGCCTTGTCCGCAATCGCCAGAAGCGGCTCCCAAACGTCTGCATCGCGGTCGACAACGCATTCTGGCATCACCGGCATGGCGCAGTGCAATTCATGCTCGGCGGCAGCAATCATCCCCGCAAGACGGTCTCGCAGGGCGTGGCCTTCCGATGCGTGCAGGCGGCGGCGATACGGCTCGACTGTTTCACCGGGCGCACGGCGGCGCATACGGATTAGGATCGACCGGGTGCGGATCGTGTCGGGCAAGTCGTCCAGGCCAGCGAGTGCGACAGCGCAATAGGCGGGGATTTCCTCTGTGTGGATTTCCTTACCGCGCACTACGCAACGGCCTGCGACAGCCCCTTGGCGATGGCCAGCATTCAACAGTCCACGGATTTCCTCGTTATCCTTGGCCTTCGGGCCGAATACCGTATCGATCTCATCAAACAGGATGGTTGGCCTGCCGTTCTCATCAGCGACTTTGCGGAAGAGGTAGGCGGGCGTGACGTTCACCGCCTCGACCGGACGCGGGACAAGGTTCTCGGTCATTTCGAGCAAGCGGGTCTTCCCGCTGCCAGGCTCTGGTGAGAGCGCAGCAAGCCGCGGGGTGGATTCCCAAGCGTTCATCGCATGGCAGTGGGCAATCCAAAGGACATGCGCGACGGCAGCATCGGGGCTGGGGTAGGCAATGAACTTGCTGAGATACCCATGTATCTCTCCAAGCAGGCTCGCCAGGTTGTGGTGGGCCGCGCTCATAAGGGTGTCTCCGGGTCGTTCAGGGTTTCGGCGCGCATCGCGGCGGCCATCAGGTTGCGAGCAAGCCGCGCGGCCTCTTCCAGCCTGAGGCTGCTTTCACCGCGACGCAGTGCGAACTGGCCTGCAATGTCGATCACACGCCCAGCACAATCATGCGCCAGCCATGAAGTGGTGTTGCCGCGTAAGACAGCTGCATGATCGAAAGCGCGCAGCAGCATGACGCGATGCACGAGCTGGTCGATATCAACATCGGGGATGTGCGCCCGCACGCGGTCGGCAAGTATCTGGTCGGGTTTGGGCTGCATCATGCCGCACCGCCTTGCTGCGCAATCTTGCGACGGCGGATCGGCACCCAGGGCCAGGCCCAGGTGAGCTTGCGCAACCGCGCGACCATTGGCGGGGTTGCTTGAATAAGGGGGCGATTTCGAGTAAAGGCTTGGGTGTCCGCCGTAATGGATACCGAAGCCCGTGCGATAGCCCCGCACGGGTTTTTCGTTTCCATCAGGCTGCGCTCCGCCCCCGGTCGGCAATGCGTGCGGCGATCCACGCGTTTACCTCGTCGCGGACAAACGCAACGCGCTTTTCGCTGAGCGCGACTGCGCGGGGAAAGTCGCCACGCTCGCGCAGCTTGAAAATACTGGTGCGGCTCAGGCTGGTGACTTTCGCAGCCTCATTCAGTGACATCAAGGTAGGGACTTGGGACATGAGACACTCCGGTATTGGTGTTGCCTCGGTCCTTGTCGTTTATCGCGGCCTATTAGGCATGGGAGCGAAACTCAGAAAGAAATTCCCTACAGTCTGCGATTGCCCTTTTGGCCCTCGGGAATGCCTGCCCAGCCGTCTATGAATGCCCGGTATTGCATCCGCATCTGTTCCACCTCGGCGGCGCTAATGTCGCCTTGGGCTGTGCGGAAAGCCAAGTCGCGCTCAATACTGGCCTGCAAGCCCGATCCCTCCGCAGGGTAGTCTTTGTCCAGCGTAGAGGCCTTGTACGGATACAGGGTGTCTTGGGTCCAGGCGCTGGCGATCTCCGCCGCGATTTCGACCGTGCAGCCTCGAGCTATCAGATTTGCCATGTGCATCATCGCGCGGCTCTTAACGGCCTGCTTGACCGGCTTTGTGTTAGCGACTTTCGTGTCCCTGCGCTGAGCAATTCCCTGCACCACATAGGCCAGTAATTCCGGCAATGCGGGTAGGCCTCGATTGGCACAATATTCTAGGGCAGCGTCAAGATACGCAGGCTCTCGGCTTGCCGCGAACTGGTCAACGTATGCCTGCAAGGCCATAGCATCGCCGGGCAGGATGTTGGGCGGGTTTGCGTCCGCATAGGCCTGCCAAATTGCGATTGATTTATCCGGCATCAGCCTGCCCCTTTGGGCTGGTGCGCAGATAATCCTCCCAAGCGGTCATCAGCTCGCGGCGCTTGTCGAAGGCGGTCCCGCGCCGATATGCGGCCTCGGTCTTGTCGCTGACAGTGTGCGCCAGCGCAGCCTCGGCAACGTCGCGGGGGAATGTCGTCTGATCGCCGCACCAGTCGCGAAACGTCGAGCGCAGGCCGTGCAGGGTAGCAGCCTTGTCGGGGCTCGCCAGGCGCAAGGCTTTGGTCATCGCCGTGTCGGATATGGGGCGATCGTTTACGGCACCCGCGAACACAAGCGCACTGGTCGACCGCTGGCGCATAGCCTGCAGGATATCGATGGCGCGGTCTGGCAATGGAACAACATGCTCCCTGTCAGCCTTCATGCGATCGGCGGGAACTGTCCAGGTCCGCGCCTCAAAGTCGATTTCGTCGAACGTCGCAAAGCGCGCTTCCCCTGATCGTGCTGCGGTCAGCATTAGGAATTCAACCGCACGTGCAGCGGTGCCGGCCGACTTACGAAGGGCCTTTGCCATGACAGGCGCATCACGATAGCCCAGCGCCGCGTGGTGGCCCCTTGAAGTCTTACGCCGGGGTGGCATCACCTTATCGAGCAACCCTTGCCAGCGGGCCGGATTATGGGCCGTGCGCCAGCCGTGAGCGATGCCGTAGTCTATTACAGCCTGCACCCGCCCGCGTAGCCTGTCAGCCGTTACCGGGCGATCCTGCCAGTGCGTCATCAGACAAGCTTTGACGTCGCCGATAGCAATCTGGTCAATCGGCAGATCGTGCAGGGGCTTGGCGTAATCGTTTAGGGTCATCAGCCATTGCGCCCGATGCTTGTCGTTCTTCCAGCTGCCTTCCTTTGAGGCGAGCAGTTCGTCCATGCAGTGCTTAAACGTGATGACGCGGACGGGCTTCTTTTCCTCGCGCGGATTGAACCCGCGAGCCAGCTTGCTGCGGATGGCCTCAGCCTTCTCGCGCGCCAGTGCCAGCGATACCGGCGCGGTTCCCTGCCCGTATCCGCCTAGGCCAATCTCGGTGCGCTTGTTGTCGCGCTTGTAGATGAAGAACCATTGGCGAGAGCCGCCCTTGCGAACGCGGATGAACAAGCCGTCGCCATCGGAATAGATCCCAGCCTGGTCGAGTCGCTTAATTCCTGCCTCGGTGAGCTTGTGCCGTGCCATTTTCAATCCCCGTTGCCATAACCACAATACGGGTATTGTCGTTTTTATAGGTTATTGCAAGGGGTTGGTTTCCCATAAAACCCACATAAACGGCGGACAGGCGGGCACCTCTTCCGCCACAGCTAATTTGCGATATCGCATGTCGGGAACCCTTGCTGGCCACGCCTACGACGTGTCAGTTGGTGCGGCCGAAGCCGGTTTTGGCAGACCTAATGACACCACCATGTTAACCGTTCGTCCGATTTTTGTGTCATATCCGGACATAATGTAAAATCCAGGAGTGCGGCATGGCGAAGGGCGCCGCAATTGCCGCTTTCAATTGTCTCGCTTTATTCGCTTGAAACACCCGGAAATGCGACGCTCTGTGGCGGCCGTGCCGACCGTCGTAGTGATGGGTCGAAAAACATGCTTCATTTTGAATGAGTTATATAGTCTCTTTGCATTATTTTACGCTTCGTTAATCCCCATTAAGGTCCGCTTAACAAAGATCGAGTCGCAAAAAATGATGTCACGGGACGAGCGCAAAGCTCACCGGGCAAACCGCAGGAGATTAATTGTGCACTCGTTGAAAGGTGCCGCCAAGGTCGCCGTTGCGATCTTGACGGCGGGATTGTGGCTTACGCTGCCAATAGGCAACCCGGCGCTTGCCCAGGATATCATCTATCAGCCTATCAATCCCAGCTTCGGCGGAAATCCGTTCAATTCCAATCATCTGCTGGGAATCGCCAACGCCCAGAACGATTTCACCAACCCCGCGTCCAGCAGCAGTTCGTCACAGGCTGATATTTTCGCCCGCCAGTTGCAGTCCCGGTTGCTGTCGGCGCTTTCGTCGCAAATCGTTTCGGCCATCTTCGGCGACAATCCTCAGGAAAGCGGAACAATCAGCTTTGGGGGCCAAACGGTGAATTTCATCCGCTCACTGACCGAGGTCACCATCACCATTATCAACGATGAAACCGGCGAACAAACCGTCATTGTCGTTCCAACATTTATCGATGTGAACTGATGATGATTGGGGGCAAAACCATTCGCCTTGCGGCGTTGATGATGACCATCCTGATCGCGGGCTGCACCACCGTCGGTGGCAGCGGCAAGGCCTTCATTCCCGAGACCACCACTTACGCCTATCTGCCCAACCCAACGCAGACGCAAAATCTGCTGCGCGGTATTCCGGCCCCGTCTCGCCAGGTCGCGGTTGCGGTTTACAATTTCACCGACCAGACCGGGCAGTTCAAACCGAGCGCGACCGGCCAAACCCTGTCGAGGGCCGTCAGCCAGGGGGGCGCGTCGGTTCTGGTCAAGGCACTGCAGGATGTGGGCGACCGTTCGTGGTTTACCATCGTCGAGCGCGAGAACCTCAAGAACCTGCTCAACGAACGGCAGATCATCCGCGAAATGCGCGAGCGCTATCTGGGCGAACGAGCGGTCAACCCGGATGCCCTCCCCGCCTTGCTGTTCGCCGGGGTGCTGCTCGAGGGCGGCGTGATCGGTTACGACACCAACACGTTGACCGGCGGTGCGGGCGCGGCGTTCCTGGGCATCGGTGGCCGCACCGAATATCGCCAGGACACGGTGACGGTTTATCTGCGGGCTGTGTCGGTGCGCACAGGTGAGGTTCTGACGACGGTTACAGCGTCCAAGACGATTGCTTCGCAGTCGATGGGGGCCAGTGCGTTCAAGTTCGTCGCCTTCCGCGAGCTGCTCGAGGCGGAAGCCGGCTTCACCACCAACGAACCCGACCAGCTTGCGCTGCAACAGGCGATCGAAAAGGCGGTCTACGCGCTGGTGATGGAAGGTGTTGAACTCAAGCTTTGGGATTTTGCCGACCGCAATGCCGGCATGGCCAAGCTGCTGCAGTACCAGCAGGAGCGCGAGGGCATATTTACTCCGGGTCAGGTCCAGCGTGCCGAAGAGAAGGCACGCAAGCTGACCCCAATGAAAGTCAAGGAAACTCGGAGGAACGGGGAACCGAACAAGGGCAGTCCGCAAGCGGATTGACAGATTTTCCCTGATCGCTCGTGGAGTGCACGGCGGTCAGCAAAACCAGGGTCGCGGGCCAATCTGATCCATCAGGCTGGCCTCAAAACCCAAGGATCGCGGAAGAGAGCCGGAGCCGGTCAGGCGGTATTCGGCGAGGTAACAAAAGCCTGGCAAAACTCACGCACCGGAGGTGCAACTCCGATGCGTGAGCGTGACAACAATGAGTGCGTGTGAAACAATCATGCTGACCCCGATCGCAGTCTGCTTTCGGAGCAGCATGGTTATGACCCTTCGAAAGAGGATTATCAACCATGAAGACCTCCATCTATACCTCCGTCTCGGCGCTAGCGCTGATGATCGGTGCGCCTGCGTTCGCGCAGAGCAATACCTCGACCGTGGATCAGGCAGGTAGCAACCAGACCGCGAATGTGACTCAGACGGGCTCCGGGAATGGTTCGCTCGTGGATCAGAGCGGACAGAACAACAAAGCTGATGTCGAGCAGGCCGGTACAACCAGCCAAGCTACCGTGACTCAAACCTCGAACACGAACAACTCGGGCGCGACTGCGCTGATCCGCCAGTCTGCAACAGCGGTGAATGCTGTTTCGACTATTGAGCAGGGTGGTGCCAACAGCTTTGCACGCTCTATCCAACAGCGCGGCGATTCAACTTCGACGATCGTCCAAACCAATGCTGCCAGAAACTCAAATGCTTGGGCTGAACAAAACGGCAGCGGCAACTTCTCGTCAATCAACCAAAGCGCCAACGCAAATGAGGCGGCCGTGCGGCAAACGGGTGATGACAATAGTTCGACAGTCGATCAGTCGGGTACATATGGCATTGTTGGCGACCCCCTGTCTGGCAACGATGTCTACTCGCCAAACCCGATTGCCGATAGCCGTGTGGGCGTCGACCAGGATGGTGACCGCAATATCTCGAATATCATTCAGAACGGTTCTATCCCCGCCAGCGGTGATCGGAACTATTCGAGGGCAGACGTCAACCAGTTCGGTGATGATAACCGCTCGGACATTCTGCAGGAAGGTACCCGTGCAAACGCATTTATCTTGCAGGACGGTGACAGGAATACGTCTGACATCGTGAGGCAGAACTACGACGGTGGTTCGCAAGCCAACTTCTCGTCCGCCGACGTTCGGCAGCTGGGCGATGATAACACTTCGAGCATCACGCAGGATTCGGCAGGCGCGGACGCTTCTGTGCTGCAAACGAGCGACAACAATCTGTCGACTATAGTGCAGGCATCGGCTGCCACTGCTGATGTTGAACAGGGCGGAAACATTTCCAATCCTGGCCCGTTTGCCGGACGTGAAAACAACGTGTCCGACATTGTGCAGACTGCAAATGCAGGCGGTTCGGAAGCTATCGTTCGTCAGAACGGAGTTTTGAACCTCTCGGAAATCGAGCAGGACGCCACCAATAGCTCGGCTACTGTGCGTCAAAACAACATCTTCAACACCTCTTCTGTGGTGCAGACCGGAACCGGAGGCGCGGTGGCAGACATTACCCAGGGCGGCGGATATGGCGACAACGTCTCCAATGTCACGCAGACCACCAACGCTTCTGCAACGGTTGTCCAGACCGGACAGCCTTCGGTTGGTCCTGCCTTCACCAACGTTTCCGACATAAACCAGTCGGGCGCGGGCGGCGATGCTTCGGTCACGCAGAACGGTTCGAACAACGATTCGGGCATCGAACAGGCTGCCGCCAATGGTGAGGCAACTGTCGACCAGAACGGCACGTTCCTCACTTCGACCATCACACAGGACGCCACTGCAGATGGTGCTCGTGCCGACGTGACCCAGACCGGAACCGATAACGCCTCGGTCGTCTCGCAACTCGCCGGCGCCGCCGGTGCGGAAGCCGACGTCATCCAAGGTGGTGTCGGCAACGGCTCGCTGGTGACGCAGTCGGCCGCCAGCAGCGCCTTCGTCGAGCAGATCGGCGACAGCAATGACTCGACGGTCACGCAGACCGGCGCATCTTTTGCAGGTCTGCGGGCAGCCGCCGACGTGCAACAGCTGGGTGACAGCGGCATCTCGCTGATCGAACAGGGCGGTACAGGCAACGCTGCAACCCTGATCCAGACCGCAGCTTCGCTGCGCGAGGAATCGGACATTTTCCAGACGGGAGATGACCATGTTGCTGCGGTTACACAGTCGGGTACGGACAACTACTCGCTGGTCGATCAGAGCGGTAACAACCACTCGGCGACGGTTACCCAGTCGTCGAACGATAACATCTCGAACATCACTCAGTCGGGCAACAACAATTCTGCCGTTGTAACGCAGGGCGGCCTTTAAGCCTGCAACACGCCGGGCGGGCCGTTGTGGCCCGCCCGGATGTGGCTGCCGGGGCTTGAGATCCCGGATTGCCGCAGCGCCTTTTGGTCGCACCCACTCCAATTTAAGGAATGAACTATCATGAAAAAGCTACTCATGATCGGCGTATCGTCGATCGCGCTCTTTGCCGCTCCGGCGATGGCGCAGAACAACACCTCCACGGTGGACCAGGCTGGCACAAGCAACGCCGCAACGGTCGACCAGTCCGCATCCAGCACCAGCTCGTCTTTGATCGAGCAGAATCTGCTTGATGGTGGCGCAGGTGGCACCAATGAAGCGACTGTCACGCAAACGGCTGCTGGCAACGCATCGACAGTGGCGCAGGACGGTGAAGACAACACAGCTGTTGTCAGCCAGGCAAACGGCGCGACCTCTTCGGTCGGCCAGGACAGCTCGGGCGGAAGCAACCCGATCGTCGGCAACACCGCTACGGTCACCCAGGACGGCGCCAGCTCGTCAACTGTCGCACAGCTGGGCGAAAACAACGAAATGCTGGTCAGCCAGACCGGTGATGGCAACGTCTCGTACGCAGATCAGGGCGGCCCGCCCCCCGCGGCCGCCAACAAGACCGGCGACAGCGATGGTTTCGTCAGCGTGGCGCAGACCGGTGAAGGCAATACGTCAGACCTGCGTCAGCGTGCCGACAATGCCAGCGCTATTGTGACACAGGACGGCGACGGCAACGACTCGGTGGTGTTCCAGGGTGCGTCGACGAATAACCAGTTCGACGAAAACGGCGACAATGCCATTTTGGAAGTCTCGCAGACCGGAGCTGCCAACCAGTCGAACGTGTTGCAGGCGAACGACGATGTCAGCGCCACGGTTACGCAGGACAGCACGGGTGAAGCATCGGTACTCGGCGTGTTTTCCAACACCTCAGATGTTCAGCAGCGCGCACGCTTCGGCAACGCGGATGTCAATCAGACCGGCCAGAGCAACAACTCGGTTGTCCGGCAGGCAACGTCAGCACGCAGTTCCGACGCTAACGTGGACCAGACCAACACCACCGGGTCGGGCCTGATCAACAACTCCACCGTACTGCAGAACGGTTTGCGCGGTGAAGCCGACCTGGTGCAAAATGGCGACGGCAATTCCTCGCTGATCACCCAGAACGGCAATGATGCCGCCGCTGACGTGACCCAGCTCGGCACGTCGAACTCGTCGACGGTGCTTCAGAATGCCGGTGCGGACGCCAATGTGTTCCAGAATGGCAGCAACAACCAGTCGTTTGTTACCCAGAATGCCGGGTCTACCGGTGCAGAGGCGAACGTCACCCAGACCGGAGCAGAAAATCTCTCCACCATCACCCAGTCTGCAGATGCAACGGCCACCGTCACCCAGGATGGAATCGAAGTCGGTTACAACCTGGCACCGCCGAACAACAATTCCACGGTGACCCAGGCTGCTACAGGCGCTGAGGCAATAGTAAATCAGTCGGGCGAGTTGAACCTCTCCTCCGTGACCCAGAATGCCGGTGCTACCGGCGCTTTGGCCGATGTCGATCAGACCGGTGTCTATAACCGCTCGTTTGTCACTCAGAATGCCGGTGCAGTGAACGCATCCGCAACTGTGGTCCAGACCGGCGTCCCGGCGTCGGGCGGTCCCGGCGATGGCCAGGGCGACAACCTGTCGACTATTCTCCAGAGCGGTAGCTCGTCCTCGGTCTCCGTGACGCAAACCGCGAACGTTCCGACCAATGGCTTCCCGTCAAACGACTCGTTCGTTTCGCAGAGCGGCACCGGTTCCTCGACTGACGTTACGCAGACTGGCGATGGCAACGTTTCGGACGTGTTGCAGTCGGCCAACGATGCATCGGTGAACGTGACCCAGAGCGGCCTGAACAACGCTTCGGACATCACTCAGACCGGCTTTGGTGGCGGCACCAATGGAACCTTCGTCAATGTCACGCAGACCGGAACAGGCAACAACGCTCTGGTTGAGCAGGACAGCTCTGACCCGAGCCCCATTGCCAACACCGGCCAGCGCACAACGATCGTCCAGAACGGCACCGGAAACGACTCCGACGTCTTCCAGACCGGCGCAAACAGCATCGCTGTGAATAACCAGACCGGTACGGGTAACAGCTCGGTGATCGACCAGAACGCTCGGACCAACCGGGCAGAAGTTGATCAGATCGGCAACAGCAACACCTCGAGCATCACGCAGAACGCGCTGGGCAACAACGCGTTTGTCGATCAGCTGGGCACCTCCGGCAACTCAACGATCGTGCAGAACGGCACCAGCAACGTCGTGAATGATCAGGCGCAGGCTCCGACCGATCAGGGTGGCGCAGGCGTACGGCAGCGTGAAGGCAGTCTGCGTGCTGCGTCGACGATCGTCCAGAATGGCCGTCAGGGCTTTGCTGAAGTCGATCAGGGAGGAACGGACAACACCTCGTTCATCACCCAGGGCGCGAACGGCCTGAATGGACAGTTCTACGCCAACATCACCCAGATCGGTGATGAGAACCTGTCGACCGTCAATCAGGGTCTGACCGACGCTGACAACACCAACGACACGCTGACTGCAGTCGTTGACCAGACGGGCGACAACAACGACTCGCTGATCAATCAGGGTGGTGATCTCAACACAGCGATCGTCTTGCAGGATGGTTCTTTCAATGAATCAACCATCGCGCAGGACGGATCGGGCAACTCGGCGACCGTGTCGCAGTTCTCGAACGGCAACGAGTCTTTCGTGAACCAGTCGGGCAGCAACAATACCGCAACGGTTACGCAGGGAACCCCTGGCGTTATCTAAGGCCTAATGTTTCTGGCTGGCGTCTTGACGGGGACGCCAGCCAGAGCATTCTTTTGGAAAGAAATGACATGAAAAAGCTTCTTCTTGCCGGCGCTTCATCGCTGGCGCTGCTCACCGTCGCACCGGCGCTGGCGCAGAACAACAATTCGACCGTCGCGCAGACTGGAACCGATGGCGATGCCATCGTCGACCAGACGGGCAGCAACGGCAAGTCGACCATTACCCAGGGCGGCGACACAAATTCGGCGACGCTGAACCAGGGCGGAGACTTCAACGAGTCGCAAATCGTTCAGGACAACGGCACCGGCAGCAGCGACGACAACAACACCGCTGAAGTCACCCAGTCGGGCTCTGCCAACTTCTCGCGCGTCCTCCAGACCAACGATTTCTCGACCGCCACGGTTGCCCAGTCGGCTGCTGGCAATGAATCGCTGGTCACCCAGAGCGGCGACCTCGACAATGCCGATGTCGAACAGAGCGGCAATGACAACAAGTCGACGGTAACCCAGTCGGGTAACCTCAACGACGCGGCCGTTTTCCAGAGCGGTGGCAACAACGAGTCCATCCTCACCCAGAGCAGCGGCCTCAACCAGGCGATCGTTGCACAGGGTGGCGATTTCAACGACTCGACGCTGGTCCAGACCGGCATCGGCGCGAACGTTGCCAACGTTCTGCAGACTGGATCAGACAACGATTCCGACATCATCCAGGGCGGTGCCGGAAACGGCGTGGGCAGTTCGACCGCAGCGGGCGTCGTCCAGCTGAGCGATGGCAACGAAGCCACTGTGCGTCAGGCCGGTGGTCTGCATGAAGCCTTCATCGAGCAGAAGGGCGGCAACGACAACATCGCCTCGATCGATCAGGGCGCCAATGCCAGCTCCGACCACACCGCCGATATCCGTCAGGATGGCTTCGAGAACAATGCTGACATCGTGCAGCGCGGCTTCAACGAAAATGCCGATGTTCTGCAGACCGGTGACGAGAACGTTGCCAAGGTCGACCAGGGCGGCGGCGTTGGCCGTAACCACAATGCCTTCGTGATCCAGGACGGCAGCGACAACTTCGCCGATATCGCGCAGCGCGGTGAAAACCAGACTGCCACGATCAGTCAGCCCGGCGATGGCAACGAAGCCGAAGTCGATCAGGGTCGGGATCGCCTCGGCGGCCTGGCTGGCCTGTTCGATGGTGGCTTTGGCGAAGACCAGGTGGCCAGCATTACGCAGGAAGGCAACGACAACACTGCACAGACGACCCAGCGCGGTGAAAACCAGAGCGCGATGATCGAACAGGTCGGTTCGCTCAACGTCGGTGGCGGCGGATTCGCTTATGGTGCCCAGATCATCCAGGGCGGCGATTTCGGCAGCGACAACTCCGCATCGATCGTCCAGATCTCCAACGTCAACCGCGCGCTGACCAACCAGCAGGGCACCAGCCTGGCTGCAAACGTCTGGCAGGGTGGCAATGGCTTCAACACCAGCACGGTCACGCAGACCGGAAACGGTGGTGCGGTTCTGCTGAATGCCAATGTCATCCAGAGCGGTGCGAACAATGTGTCCGACATCGATCAGGGCGGCAGTAGCCAGACGGCCAATGTCACGCAGCTCGGCGAAGGCAACCTGTCTGAAATCGCTCAGACCGGAACCGGCCATGAAGCCAATGTCACGCAGAACTCGAACCTGAACGAATCGTTCATCAACCAGTCCGGCACTGGCCACATCGCCAATGTCACTCAGGGTCTCTAAGGCCTTCTAGCCTCGAAGCGATCCTGTATCCGGTTTGCGCTGGTCACAGGATCGCCAAGAGGTCTTTCAAAGGAAGTTCATCATGCGCACCTACATCGCAAAGCTCAGCCTCACCGCAGTGGCCTTTGTCATGGGGGCGCATGGCGCATGGGCTCAGCAGGCCCAGGGTGGTCCTTGTGATACGGCGTCATCCGGATCGTGCACCAGCGGACCGCTGACCCAGTCGATCGATGTTGCCCGCCCCGCCCCGCTCAGGACCAGCGCATACATCACGCAGATCGGCGACAACAATCAGGCCAGCATCAGCCAGAGCGCAAGCCAGCAGTTCGCCCGGATTGCGCAGAACGGCGAGGGCAACGCTGCCACCAGTCGGCAATTGGGCGAAGGAGTGGCATATCTTGAAGTTGATCAGGCTGGCCTGCTCAACAGCATCGTGGTCCGGCAGGAGGCCACACCCGGCGGCAGCAACCTTGCGCTTGCAGAACAATTCGGTGAAAACAACGTCATACTGCTTGACCAGACCGCCACAGCGGGTAGCGCCAATGGAGCCGTTTTGGCCCAGCATGGTGCAGGCAATCAGATGAAACTCGATCAGTCAGGATCCGACAATCGCGCTGAACTGGTTCAGTTGGGCGACAGCAACGCCATGACAGCCACCCAGAACGGATCCGACAACCAGCTGCGATGGGTGCAGGACGGCAGCGGCCTGTCCGACCTGCAGATTGTTCAAAGCGGCAGCCAGGCCATTTCGATTGTGCAATCGAACGGAGGCAGTTGATGGCACGGGGGCTCTCCACCCAGAGCGTCTTTACGTTCATCCCGACTTTGCGGCAGATCAGGCGCTTTGGCATATTGGTGATGCTGGTTCTGATCGCGGTTGCATCGACCCAGCTCATGCCCGGCGCTTCGGCCCAGCAGGCAGAGAAGGCCAAACCAGCGTCCGGCGTTGCCAACGACCGCAGCCAGTCGGTGTCCAGCGACCAGGCGATGCCTTCGGACCGCTCGCTTCAGGTGCCGGCTGTCTCCGCCGCCGAACCGACAATGAACCGCGACCTGACCGATACGACACAAATAACGCTGCGCGCCGGGACGCCTACCCCTGCCCCGCAATTGACGGCCCCCGGGCAAGATCGCGGGCAGCTCGCACTCCAACGGCTTGAAGGCCCGGATGCCTGTGACGGTGTGCAGAGTTCAGCCAGCCCGGATGTCTGTGCCAATCCGCTTGAAAGCCGCGCGAGAGATTTTCCTGGAAGACGTCAGCCGCAGCTGTCTGCAGAGCAGCGTCTGCTTGCGCAGCAATTTTCGGTCCCGGCATCCGGCGATGCTGCCGATGGAACCGCAAGGCGCCTTGCGGCCGGACGTAACGGCGAGCTGAACAACGACGATCTCGCCATTGCGGCTTCAGTGACCGCAGGACAAGGCGCTCCGCCGGTCACTCAAGGGGACGACAGCAGCCAGATTCCCGCCGACGCCACCAATGCGATCGATGCAATCTTGGGAGTCATCAATGCCGCAGACCCACGCTGAAATCCGCTGGACAGTCAGCTTGCTGGTGGCATCCGCCATGGGCCTCGTGACCGCCCATGCTTCCCCCTCCGTCGAGCAGAGTGCCCTTGCCATGACCAGCCGATCCGACCAACCCGTGACCTTGATCGTGGAACAGCACGGACCGCTCGTTGAGGCCAAGGTGATTTCTGCTTCAGCGTGCGAGTGTGCGGGAAAATTCCGCATCGAATCGCAATCCGGAACGTCCAACCGCACGGCCAATACGAGTTCGTTCCATAATCTGGGCGAAGCGGGACGAGTGCTCAGCAACATCCGCTTTGGACATGGCGGCGAATGGGACGTTAAGTTGATCGTCTCGATAGAAGGGCGCGAGGATTACACATTGCAGCGCTCCTCCACCGACGAATGACGCATTAGGCATGATCGTCATTTCCAGCGAGTTCGACAGGCTCGACGAGTATATTGCAGAAGCTGCGCTCGGAAACATCAGCTGGTCCCAATGCCTCGAGGCCATGGCCCGTCTCATAGGGGCCGACGCCATTACGATGGATCTGATGCTCGGCAGCAATCAGGCGATCAAGTCGATGGGGACCTATGGGTTCGACCAGACCATGGTCGACGCCTATTGCGATTACTATTTCCAGGTCGATCCGCGGGCGGCGTTCATCCGGCAGAACGGCAAGACCGGCGTGATCATCGACCAGGACATCCGCCAATCGAGCATGCCGGGTAGCAATGGCGAATTCTGGTCCTGGCTGGAATCGGGCGGAGCGCCCAACCACGCGGCTGCACTGGTGCTGCCATGCGTGGACAATGCCAAGATCATTCTGGGAATCCATCGTGATCAAGCGGATACGCAATCTGCCCAGCTGACGAGATTTCTGACGAAATTCTACGACAAGTTCACGGCCATCAATTCAGCCTTGCGTCGCGAAAGGCGCAAGGAGGGCGATGCTTGCGCGGACGCGTTGCCTCTCCAGCACATCGGCTCGTTCAAATTCTGTCTGGACGAGAATCTGGTTGTCTCCCAGTCCGACGGGGCGACCCGGTATATGCTGGCATTGACCGGTCTTGCACGCCTGGATGATGAACTCCAGCTCGAACCGCTGGACCCCGATTTTCACATGGCCATCCTCAGCACGGTCCACGGACTTCCGCCTCAGGGGGCGATCCAGCTCGCCCACAAATCGAGTATCTGCGATACGCTGGTCAGCATTACGACCACCTTCGGCGTCGTCTCGAACAAGCTCACCGAAGTTTCGATCACCTATGTCAAGCACGCCGTCGAGCTTGAAAAGGTTTTCATGGCAGCCTTCGGCCTCACCCAGCGTCAGGCGCAGCTGCTCAAGATCATCCGGCAGGCATATACGCTCGAAGACGCTGCCAAGCTGATGTCGATCACCAAGAATACCGCGCGCGTATTCCTCGGCCAGATCTACGACCGTACTGGGGTCCATAGCCGGTTCGATCTGCTGCGGCTCGTCGAGAAATTTACGTAGCCCAGAGCATCGCCGCCTGAGCCCTCACCCCCCCGGCGGACCATTGCCGGTGGCCCATTATTATGTCATATATCGTGACATAAGAACATGGCGCTGCGGGAGAAGTTATGCGGGTTTTGAGGACGCCGGACAGCCGGTTCGTGGGAATCGAGGATTTCCCGTTTGCGCCGCATTATGCCGAAATAGCCGATGCAACTGATGGCACCAGATTGCGGGTCCATTATGTCGACCAAGGTCCTTCTGATGCCCCCGTCGTGCTGATGCTGCACGGCGAGCCGAGCTGGAGCTATCTTTACCGCCACATGATCGGGCCTGTCGCAGCCGCTGGTCTGCGGGCAGTCGCGCCCGATCTGATCGGCTTTGGCAAATCGGACAAGCCTGCGAACAAAAGCGATTACAGCTATGCAAGGCATGTCGCCTGGATGCGGAGATGGATCGAGAAGCTCGACCTCAAGAACATCACTCTCGCCTGCCAGGACTGGGGTTCACTGATCGGGCTGCGACTGGTGGCCGAGATGCCCGAGCGGTTCAACGGGGTGGTCCTGTCGAACGGCGGCCTGCCTGCCGGTCAGGAGCCGCCGCGTGCCTTCGCCATCTGGCGGGCGTTCTCCAAATGGAGCCCGGTGTTCCCGATCGGCAAGATCATCGCCAAGGGCACCGCGCGAACGCTGTCGGAGGCCGAAATCGCGGCCTACGACGCCCCCTTCCCCGATGGCAGCTACAAGGCGGGCGCGCGCATCTTTCCCAGCTTCGTCCCGTTCGGATCGAATGTTGCGGTGCCCGATCAGCTCAAGGCATGGTCGGTCCTCGAGCGATGGGAAAAGCCGTTCCTGTGCTGCTTCAGTGACCGCGACCCGATTACGCGCGGCGGCGATGCCCTGTTCATCGGACGCGTGCCAGGCACCGCGGGCCAGAACCACCGTCCGCTCCGCGGCGGTCACTTCATTCAGGAGGATGACCCGCAGGGCTTTGTCGACTGCATCCTGGAAGTCGCGCGCCAGTCGGAAATGTAGCCGCCGGCTATTCCTCGACCAGATCGAGATAGGCGACCACATCGTTGTCCGTGGCGATATATAAGCCATCTTGGACGTCCGCGCTTTGCTGGGAGGCGATGTGCAGCGCTTCGGACAACGGCCCGTAGAAAAGACTGCTGGTCGCCCCGCCTTCGACGTCCCCATCGAGCAGATACAGCCTCACGCTGACCGAGTCAGAGGTCGATCGCATCAGTCGTGCTCCCGCCTTGCGCCGTCGAGGAGCCGCGCCGCCCGTTGGTTCTCAGCAGTCTGCGCATTTCGGTCGGCCTTGGTCTGGCCGAACTTCGCTCGGTTTGCAGATGCTGTCGCTTCAGCCTGTTTGCGTTTTTGCGCCTTGCGCGCCTGTCTGAGGTTGATGATCTCGGCCATAATCAGATGCCCTGCTCCGACATCTCGATGAAATCCCGCGCCAGATCGCGCTCCGAGCGCTCGACGAAGGTCTCGTCGATGTCGGGGGCGTGGCCGAACATGAACAGCATGCACCACAAAGCAAAACGCTCACCTGACACCGTCGCCAGCCCCAGATCGACCTGCATCCGCTCGATCGCCGCATTCACCGCCTGCGGTGCGATGGCGGCAGGGTCGCGCGTTCCGAAATAGCGCTCAAGCTGGTCTTCAAAAGTCATGGCGATGACCTTTAGGCCGCATCGGGATCCTTGTGCAACCAGTCGGCATGGCGCGGCGCCTTCTTGGTCTGGCTCCATTCTTCCAGCATCAGCGGCGCGACGCGCTTGAGCTCGACATAATGCTCGGGCTTGCCGATGTTGCATGCGAGTTCGACGCGGTGACCGTTGGGATCGAAGAAATAGATCGAGCGGAAGATGCCGTGAAAGGTCGGCCCCAGCACGTCGATGCCCAGACCTTCGATGTGCGCCTTGGCAGCATTCAGCGCGTCCATGTCCGGCACCTCGAACGCAATATGCTGCACCCATTCGGGCGTGTTGGCATCGCGGCCCATATCGGGCTGCTCGGGCAGTTCGAAGAATGCCAGCACATTGCCGCCGCCGCAGTCCAGGAACACGTGCATATAAGGATCATATGCCCCGGTGGAGGGCACATGATCTTCGGAGAACGCGCTGGTGAAGGTCATCCCCATCACCTTCTCGTACCATTCCACCGTCTCCTTCGCATCCTTGCAGCGATAGGCGACGTGGTGGATGCGCGAGAGCGGAAAAGGCGCGGTCATTCCGCGGGTTCCTGGATCTTGAGCACGCCGCGGCGCATCTGGTCTTCTTCCATCGACTTGAACAATGCAGTGAAATTGCCGTTGCCAAAGCCCTCGTCCTTCTTGCGCTGGATGAACTCGAAGAAAACCGGGCCGATCGTCGGCTGACCAAAGATCTGCAGCAGCAGCCGCGGATCATTGTTCTCGGTCGATCCATCGAGCAGGATGCCGCGCTTCTGCAGATCTTCCACGGGCTCGCCGTGGCCCGGGAGACGCTCTTCCAACGCCTCGTAATAGGTAGCAGGCGGCGGGGTCATCAGCGGAGCGCCCATGGCCTTGATCCGGTCGAGGCAGCCGATCAGGTCGTCACAGATGAACGCGATGTGCTGGATGCCCTCGCCATTATAGGCACGCAGGAACTCGTCGATCTGGCCCCCGCCCTTGGCGCCTTCCTCATTGAGCGGGATACGGATCTTGCCATCGGGCGCGGTCATCGCGCGGCTGGTGAGACCGGTATACTCGCCCTTGATGTCGAAGAAGCGGATCTCGCGGAAGTTGAACACCCGCTCGTAGAATTTAGCCCAATGGTCCATGCGGCCGCCATAGACATTGTGCGTGAGGTGATCGATCATCCTGAAACCAGCACCGACGGGATGGCGGTCAACCCCGGGAAGATATTCGAAATCGATGTCATAGATCGACAGGGCGTCGGGATTGTCGAGCGAGGCATAGCGGTCGATCAGGTAGATGATCGCTCCGCCAATGCCACGGATCGCCGGCAGGCGCAGTTCCATCGGTCCGGTCCTGGTCTCCACCGGCTCGGCTCCACGGTTCAGCGCCTCCTGATAGGCGATGCGAGCGTTGTGGACGCGAAACCCCATGCCGCAGGCTGAGGGGCCGTGTTCGGAAGCGAAGTAAGCCGCCGGGCTGGCAGGCTCATAGTTCGCAATCAGGTTGATGTCGCCCTGGCGCCACAGATGCACGTCCTTGGAACGGTGCTGTGCGATGCGGGAGAAGCCCATGGCCGAAAAGACCGGCTCCAGCAGCCCCTTTTCGGGCGCACAGAATTCGATGAATTCGAACCCGTCCAGACCCAGGGGGTTCTCAAATAGATCGGCCATGACATCATTCTCCTGCGCTTGGGTTATGCGCCAAGAATAGCCGGAGGACAAACTGGTGTCAAATGAAACTAGATTGGCGTCCTTCGCCGAGCCGAGCCCAAACAGAAAAAGGCGGGCAAGCTGCCCGCCTTTTCAGTCCGATTTCCCGGTAAAGGAGAAATGGTGCGCCCGGAACGATTCGAACGTCCGACCCTCAGATTCGTAGTCTGATGCTCTATCCAGCTGAGCTACGGGCGCGTTGGAGTGGGCGACATAGTCAGCGGCCTTTCAGATGGCAACATCTTTTTGTTCTCGGCCACGCTTTATTCTGCATCGCTCGGGTGACGCAGGAACCGGGCAATGTGGGCAAGCAGTGGCAAATCGGCCGGCGGCATGGCCAGCTCGTACAATTCCGCCACCGTCGCCCAGCGAATTGCGCTGGCATGAAGCGGTTCTGGAACCCCCTCCCACGCTGTGCAGCGATAGAGCAGCAGCACGAGATGGCGCTGGCCCAATGCGTCGCTGGCAAAGGTCAGGGGCTCAAGGTCGTTGGTCAGGACACGGATTCCCAGTTCTTCAACCAGTTCACGTGCCAAGGCGGCCTCGGGCGTTTCACCGGGTTCGATCTTGCCCCCGGGAAACTCCCATAAACCTGCCATCGCGGTGCCGGGAGGCCGCTGCTGCACCAGAACCTGCCCGGCAGGGTCAGCCATCAACGCCGCCACAACGGGGAAGAGTGTCGGATTTATTTCCATGTCAGAGACCAGATTTAACCTTTTAGAAAGACGATTTTGCAAATTTGTCGCTGGGGCAAGCGGGTCCCCGGCTAGTTTCGGAACCACCATGCGCCGTCTGTTTGATCAATTGGCCAAATCAAAACGCGGCGCAACCGCGATTGAGTACGGTTTGATCGTGGCTCTTGTGGCACTTGCCTGCATGACCGCCATCAACTCGGTGGCCGACAATACCATCGACATGTGGGGCTATGTGAAGACCAACATTGTCCCAAAGGAAGAGTGAGGTGTCGGAAATTCAGACACCTCGGCCGATCTTAGGAATATCGTAAGCATTTCGTTTTAATCCGGTCCTGTCCAATCAGCACGCGTGACGATGGGACGGGGAAGTGAAGACCTTGAACAGGAGACCAGACATGAAGACCATTCGCAACATTCTCGGCAACAAAAAGGGCGCGACCGCCATCGAATACGGCCTGATCGCCGCCCTGATCGCCGTGGCTGCCATCACCGCGATGACCTCGCTGGGCACCAACCTTTCCGCAACGTTCGACACCGTCAGCACCAAGCTGACCACTCAGGCGCCTGCTACCTAAGCTTGGCATGACGACTGAAGGAAAAAGGGTGGCAGCGATGCCGCCCTTTTTTTGCGCTCGAAGCGCTCAATAGGTTACGATCTTGATGTTCTGTCCCGGGACGAGCTGCGCGCTGGACGGCAGCCCGTTGAGCGCGAGGAACCGCTCTACCTTCAGATCATCATAGGCCATGCGCCCGGCCAGCGATTGCAAGCTGTCGCCGCGCTGGACGCTGACCACCCGGAGGCGACGGGGCCGGATGGCGGACGCCTCCGTACCGGTCAGGCGTCGCACCGACTGATACATCGGCGTGAACAGGTTGCCTTGCCCTGCTGGCGTGATCGCGGTGAAGTGGTAGGCGCGATCGTCGGCGAAGCTGTAAGCGAAAACCGTGACATCCAACGTCTGGCGATTAGCAGTGACGCGGGCTGTCGCGAAGGCTGCGGGCAGGCCATTGATCGTGGTGCGCTGAATCTGGCCATAACCGAGCTGCTGGTTGCCGCCGACTGCGCGGAAGGCCTGGTCGACATAGCGGGTCAGATCACCGGAATAGGGCGCCATGCTGAACTGCGCCTGCGCCGACTGGCCGCTGATCGACACCGCGCTGGTGCCGTTCTGCATCGCATAGCCTTGCGGGACCGCGAACTTCAGTCCCAGTTCGGGATGCAGGAACTCCCTGCCCTGCACCAGGCCCTGCTTGGGATCATCGCCATAGAGCAACCCGTCGAGTCGCGACAGGAACACGTCGCGATTGCGCTGGGTGCCATTGAACCGGCTTGCCACCGTAGCAGCGCGGCTGACGCGCCGCGCCGGATCCGGATGCGTGCTCGCCCATTCCGGCACCGACCGAGCATCGCTGCCTTGCGATCTGGTGTCGATCGCCTGCTGCGCCGCCAGCGAGGCCAGCATCGAGGACAAGGCCCTGGGATCATAGCCCGCGCTGCTCAGATAGCGCACGCCCAGATCGTCGGCTTCCTCCTCCTGCTTGCGCGAGTATTTGAGAGTCAGGAGCTGCGTTCCGGTGCCGAACACTTGCTGGCCAAGCTGGCCTGCAGCGGTGTCGCCCAGGAGCACGGACGCGCCGATCTGTCCGAGCAATCCGATGATGCTGTTACGCTGCGATGCCCGCTGCCGCTTTTCCGAATGGCGGGCGGCGACATGACCGACCTCGTGCCCCAGCACGCCCGCCAGCTCTGCCTCGTCGTTCATCAGCGCCAGCAACTGGCGGGTGACGTAGACATAGCCGCCCGGAATCGCGAAGGCGTTGTTGACAGGAGAATTGAGCAGCGTGACGGTGAAATCGTCACGCGCGTTACCAAGGCCGGATTGCACCGCGATGGTCTTGCCGACCTGCACGACATAGGGGGTCTGGGGCACCTGATAGGCGCCGCCGAATTCCTCCAGCAGCTTGGGGTGCGCTTCGGATCCCTGGCGTTTTTCGGCGGCGGTGATCGATTGCGCCTGCGCGACCAGCGCATCGGCCCTGGTCGCGAACGGACCGTTGACCAAAGCAGCGGTCCCTAGCGCTGCTGCGGCTGTTATCGCAAGAAACCTGATCCGCCGTGCCATCGCGCTCTCCTCGCCAGTGAATTGTCGGTGTCGTTGATCGCATGATGCCCCGAGCGGACGCGCGGATCAAACGGCCATGTCGGCACAACGAAGCAACCGTGCCCAGGTTGCGCGAATTTACAGCTGCGTCAGAGCGACCCGATCGCAAGAAAGCGCGCCTCGCGCGCTGCACGTAGCTCGATCGGGCTCAGTTTCTTGAGGGTTTCCAGCTCTTCGCGCACAGCCTTTGCCAGCTCCTGGATCGCCTGCGCCGGATCGCGATGCGCGCCGCCGACCGGTTCCTTGACGATCCGGTCGATGACGTTCAGCCGCTTGAGATCCGCCGCCGTCACCTGCATTGCCTCGGCCGCATCCGCGGCGCGATCCGCGGTGCGCCACAGGATCGAGGCGCAGCCTTCGGGGGAAATCACCGAATAGACGGCATGCTCGAACATCAAGACGCGCTCGGCCGATGCCAGCGCCACCGCGCCGCCCGATCCGCCTTCCCCCACGATCGCGGAAACCATCGGAACCCCCAGCGACAGGCAACGCTCCGTCGACCGGGCGATCGCCTCGGCCTGGCCGCGTTCTTCGGCCTGCACACCGGGAAACGCGCCCGATGTATCGACCAATGTCACCACCGGGAGCCCGAACCGGTCTGCAATATCCATCAGCCGGATCGCCTTGCGATAACCCTCCGGCTTGCCCATGCCGAAATTGTGGCGGATGCGGCTTTCGGTATTGTCGCCCTTTTCGTGACCGATCACGACCAGCCTTTGTTCGCCCATGCGGGCAAAGCCGCCCATGATGGCCTTGTCATCGCCAAAGGCGCGGTCGCCTGCGAGTGGCAGGAACTCGTCGAACATCCCCGCGACGTAGTGCTTGAAATGCGGCCGCGCCGGGTGGCGTGCGACCAATGTCTTCTGCCACGGGGTCAGCCCAGCATAGGTTGAGGCCAGTTGCTTGCGCGACTTGGCCGCGAGCCGTTCGATTTCGCTCTCGATATCGATCTCGCCGGTGTCGGCGGTTTCGCGCAGCTCGGCGATACGCGCATCGAGCGCGGCGATCGGCTTTTCGAATTCCAGATAGCTTGTCATGGTCATGATGGAGTCCTGCTAGCTACGCCTTTGCCTGTCGGCAAGATTCATCTGCGGCAGCGGATGGCGGCGGTTGACCAGTTCGACCAGCCGCTTGCTGTCGACATGGGTATAGATTTGCGTGGTGGCGATGTCGGCATGGCCCAGAAACGTCTGCAAGGTTCGCAAATCCGCACCGCCTTCGAGCAAGTGGGTCGCAAACGCGTGTCGGAGCACATGCGGGCTGACCCTTGCGGGGTCTATTCCGGCGCTGGCCGCGAATTCCTTGATCAGCTGGTACAGCCGGATACGGCTGATATGGCCGGTGCGCGAAGGAAACAGCCAGCGCGTTTCGCCAGGGCTCACCGCCAGCCAGCGTGCCAGAGCGTCGCGCGCGCGGCCAGAGATCGGCACCAGCCGCTGCTTGTCGCCCTTGCCGGTGATCGCCAGCAACGGGCGGCCAATGCTGGCCGCCGCGCGCGGCAAGCTGACCAGCTCGCTGGCCCTCAGACCCGAGCCATACAGCAGCTCGATCAACGCCAGCAGCCGCAGGTCCGGCGCCCGCGCCTCAGGCGAGGATGCGCGTTCTTCCGCCAAAGCAAACAGCCGGGCGATATCTTCATGCGTCAGGATCTTGGGCAGAGGCCGCTGAACCCCGGGCCGGGCCAGGACTTTGGGTGCCTTGCCGCCCGATGCTGCAGCCAGCCCTTCATCTTCCAGAAAAGCGAAGAACCCGCGTAGCGCCGATGATTTGCGCGCCACGGTGCTCGCAGCCAGATCGCGCCAATGGTGGTCCAACCGGGTCAGGCCCGCCTGCCCCGCACCACAAAGCGCACCAGCCATCACCTCGGAGGCCTGTTCGAGGTCGCGGCGATAGGCTGCCAGCGTATTGGCCGCCGCGCCGCGCTCTGCGGCCATCATTTCCAGATACCGTTCGATCAGACGGGCGTCATCGCCTGCCATGGATCAGGCGCGGCTGACGGCTTCTGCAGCGATCATCCTGGCCTCTGCCTGACGACCGACAATGCGCAACGCCGAAACGACATGAAACAACTGGCGCGGCGTCATCGCCGACCAGTCATTACCTTGCATGCCCATCGCGACCAGAAGCGTCACCAGCCCGTCATCGCCTTGCGCCGCAGCGCGACGAATCGCTCGGATCCATCGGGTTTCCCCGCCAAGCTGCAGGCCCAGATCGCTCGCAAGCGAATCGCGGTCGCTATCGCTGATCCGGTTGAGCCCGGCCAATCCTGCGACCAGAAATGCGCTCTTGCGCGAATCGGAACTGCTGTCGTTGCCGAAAAAATCGCTGACCTGCGAGGATGACAATTGCGAACGCTGGTTGGGCACGGCAAGGCTCAGCACCGCCCAGCCCAGGCCGCCTTGGGGAACGACACTGGCCCAGCGGGCGGCGCTGGTATCGAACCCTGCCGCGACCATCGAGACAATCAGGTCGTCACTCATATCGGCCAGATCCTCGGACGGCACGACCCGTGCCGCAGCGTGAGCGGTCAGAATATGCGAGGAATAGCGCACGAACCTGTTTTCAGAGCGGTTCCACAGCGCCCGCATCGCGCCCACCCGGTCATCGACATCGGCGGCGACGTAAGCTGTCCGAAGGAGCGCCGTACGGTCGCGCAGGGCCTCCTCGGTGCCCGGATCATCGAAGGCTGCGCCATACAGATCGATCATTTGTGCGCTGGACAGGATACCCATGGCCGCAGCCATGTCGGCAGCCTGCACCCGCGAGGCGAGCGGCGCCATTGGCGCAACCGCACGCCACGCCTGGAAATTGCGGTCGGCGCTGGCATAGAGGGTTTCGGGCGGCTCGATCCCCGCAGTCAGGGCAAGGCCGAAACGCCAGCGATTCAATTGGCCGACATCATCCCACTGAATGCTGACCGCGCGCCTGCCATTCTGGCTGGCACCGACGATCTTCTCTGCCAGCAGCACATCGATACGGTCCATGCCGCCCTGCCGCCGCGTGCGGTCGATCTGTTCGCGCGCAGCGCTGCCCTCGCCCGAAAAGCCAGAGCACATGGCGCGGATCAATTGCCATTCATTGCCCTTGGCGGCATCGCCGGCGAAGGGAAGCAACGGACACATGCCCAGTGGATCGGCAGCCGCGACATAGCTGTCCAGCGCGACGCTCAGCAGGCGCGGCGTTGCCGCAGGTGGGTCGATCGCCTGAACCATGCGCACCGCGCCATCGGCCGAGCCGATCCGCAGCAACAGTGCCGCACGTTCCGCCGCGAAGTTTGCCCCGTTGATCCCTTGCGGCGTGGCAAGTTCGCTGAGCAACAGCCGCTGCAGCCCCAGCGAGGCCCAGCGCGAGATGATCCGTCCACTGGTGCGGCGGACGAGCATCTGGGCATAGGGGCCGCCAATGTTGCCGAGCGAAGTCGCGGCAAATCCACCATTCGCCTCGGTCAACGGACCGATCCTGTCGAGCGAGCGGCGCGCACTCGGCGGCAGGGCCTGGGTCAGGGCAAGCTGCTCGGCCAATTGTTCCTGCAGCTCGGCCAGTTCCTCGCTCAGCGCTTCATCGGCCTCGTCCTGCCCTGCCAGCGACGGCAGCGGCACCACTGGCACAGTGGTCGCCGGTGGCGGGATGGGGAGCGCACGGCCCGGGGCCGCCGGAGCCGTCGGGTCAGACTGCGATGGCGCAGGCGCGGGATCGTTGAATCCGGGCGGCAAAAGCGATTCCGGCGCCTCGTTCTGGCCGATCACTGGCGCCGAAACGAACGCTACAGCCACCAGGCTGGCACAGGCCAGCAGCATGCCCCGCCGCATCGGGGTCAGCCTTCCGGCTGCGCCATGCCGCTATCGGGTGCGGCGGCCGCCGGCATGGCGATCTGCTTTTCCACGCGCGCGGTCGGCACTTCGCCACCCCGCGAATAGGCGAAAACCAAGAGTACGACGATCAGAACAGCCAGGACGACCAGAATCAACGGGCCCATGGGCCGCCTGCGCTGCCGGTAGTTCTGTCCCAAAATGGCCATGGCCGAGATATGCTCCGTGATGTGTCTAGAAAACTTGCGCCACCGCCTAGCCTATTTATAGGCTGCGCGGCAATGCTGCAGAACCGAAAATCCGATCCCGCCCGGCTGGCAGGCGACATCATGCGGTGGCTTGACCGCCCGCTGGTGCTTGTCGGGCTGATGGGTGTCGGCAAGTCGACGGTGGGCAAGCGGCTGGCGACAGATCTCGGCATCAGCTTCGTCGACGCCGACGAGGAAATCGAAGCCGCGGCCCAGATGTCTATTTCGGAGATCTTCGAGCGGTTTGGCGAACCCTATTTTCGCGATGGTGAGCGCCGGGTGATCTCCCGCTTAATCGATGGCGTGCCGCGGGTCATCGCCACGGGCGGCGGCGCTTTCATGAACGAACAGACCCGCGCGCTTATCCTGAAGGGTGCGATCGCTATCTGGCTGGACGCCGATCTTGCGACCCTCGTCGAACGCGTCAGCCGCAGGAACACCCGTCCCCTGCTACGCAATGGCAATCCCGGCGAGGTTCTTGCGAAGCTCGCCGAGGTCCGCAACCCTGTCTATGCGCAGGCGCAAATCCATGTGCGAAGCAAGGATGGCCCGCATCACCGCACCGTTTTCACTATCCTGGAGGCACTTGCCCGATGGCACGGCTGAATATCGCATTGGGCCAGCGCAGCTATGACATCGTCGTCGAAGCGCGAGCGCTTGACGAAGTGGCCGGGCATGTTGAACCCTGGGTCAAGCGCGGACGCAGCCTGTGGGTCAGCGACAGCACCGTTGCCGAACGTCACTGGCCGCGGATCGCCACGCAGCTCGAAGCGGCGGGGATCGCGGCGGCGCTGCACGTCGTGCCTGCGGGCGAACCGAGCAAGAGCTGGACGGAACTTGCGCGGCTCACCGACTGGCTGCTTGGCCAGGGGGTCGAGCGCAGCGACACGATCTTCGCGCTGGGCGGCGGGATGATCGGCGATCTGACCGGCTTTGCCGCGGCCATCGTCAAGCGCGGATGCGATTTCGTCCAGGTGCCCACCACCCTTCTGGCGCAGGTGGACAGTTCGGTGGGCGGAAAGACGGCCATCAACACTGCTGCGGGCAAGAACCTTGTCGGCGCCTTCTATCAGCCGCGTTTCGTGCTGATCGACCCGCAGGTTCTCTCCACCCTTCCCCCGCGCGAAATGCGTGCCGGCTATGCCGAGGTGGTCAAATACGGACTGATCGACGATTCCGCCTTCTTCGACTGGTGCGAGACGCATGGCAGCGATGTGCTGGCGGGCAATCCGCAAGCACTCGACCATGCCATCACCACCAGCGTGGCGGCCAAGGCGCGGATCGTTGGCGAGGATGAACGCGAAACCAAGGATCGCCGCGCGCTGCTCAACCTTGGGCACACCTTTGGCCACGCGCTGGAGGCCGACACCGGCTTTGGCGAGAGGCTGCTGCATGGCGAGGCTGTGGGGGTCGGCATGGTGCTGGCGTTGCGCTATTCGGCGCGGCGCGGCCTGTGCGACTCTGAAGATGCCGGTCGGCTCGCGGCGCATTTCAAAGCGTTAGCTATGCCGGTCACGCTGCGAGAGGCCGGGGTGAGCGCAGGCGGCGCGGCGCTGGTGGAGCATATGCGCCACGACAAGAAGATGATCGGCGGTACCCTGCCCTTCCTTCTCGCACGCGGCATTGGCCAAACCTTCGTATGCCATGATGTCGATCTGGACGATGTCGCGGCATTTCTCGACGAAGAGCATGGCCGCGCGCGATAAACCTGCGGCCGCGTAAACTTTCTCTTTAGGACGCTGCGCTAGGTTGATCCTGTGGAGGCAGGCGCAACCCGCTTGCCTGCCACACCAGTCCTGCCGAAAAGCAGATCAGGGAAGCAACCACGTGTCCTTCGACCAGCCCGGAGCCTTTGACCGCGCCCAGCCCGATGCAGCGCCTCAGCGCTCGCTGGATGCAGCGCTGGCGCAGGGCACCAGCGCGGCGCACGCTTTCGTCGGCGTGCTGACCAGCAAGGCAAGTCCGGTGCGCGCGATCGATCTCGCCGACGCGGCGCATTATCTGTGCCTGCTTCATGGCCGTTATCCGGGTCTGATCGATTACGCCGCCACGCGCACCGCCGATCCATATGTGGGCAAATGGCTCACTCAGGCGTGCGAGGCCTTTGTCGGCGAGCGTGCGTTGCTCACCCGGCTGACCGTGGCCGCCGGACCGATTACCAGCACGCCCGGCCAGGACAGGTGCACCCCTGCGATCATCAACCTGCGCGCCGCGCTCAACGCGCTGTCGCAATCCGACCGGCAGGGCTGCGCCGTCGGCGCGGCCTTTGCGCTGGTGATCGACTGGATCGGCGTCCGCCAGGTTCTTGATGTCATCGCCGCACGCACCGGGCTGGACATACGTTCCTCCTCCCTCCCGTCGCTGGATGACACCCGGCAGTTGGCCGCCGAACTGAGCACTGATCGCATGATCGGCCGCGCGATAGGCTTTGGCGCCTCGCAGATGCTGCAGCAGCATCGCCAGTTCTGGGACATGCTGGAAGAGCGCGCCGAACTGCGCCGGGCGCAGGATGGCATCTAGCCTGCGAACGCGGCGCCTTACGGGAACGTAAAGCCAGATCTTTCTGCCCGCTTGCCAAGGTGGCCCAAGCCCCCTATCGCTTAACCACCCAGTTAACAGCGGCAGGAAGGCTCCCCATGCGCTTTGAAGGCACCAGCGAATATGTTGCAACCGACGATCTGAAAGTGGCGGTGAATGCTGCTGTCGCGCTGCGTCGGCCGTTGCTGGTGAAGGGCGAACCGGGCACCGGCAAGACCGTGCTGGCGCACCAGATTGCGCAGGCCGCAGGTGCACCGCTGATCGAGTGGAACATCAAGTCCACCACCAAGGCACAGCAGGGCCTGTATGAATATGACGCCGTCGCGCGTCTGCGCGATGGCCAGTTGGGTGACGAGCGCGTCCACGACATCGGCAACTACATCAAGAAGGGCAAATTGTGGGAAGCGTTTACCGCGCCTGAGCTGCCCGTGCTTCTGATCGACGAGATCGACAAGGCAGACATCGAGTTCCCCAACGATCTGCTGCAGGAACTCGATCGCATGGAGTTCTATGTCTACGAGACCAAGGAGCTGGTGAAGGCCAAGGACCGTCCGATCGTGGTCATCACCTCAAATAACGAGAAGGAACTGCCCGACGCGTTCCTGCGCCGCTGTTTCTTCCACTACATCAAGTTCCCCGACCGCGAGACGATGCAGGCGATCATCGATGTCCATTTCCCCGGCATCCAGAAAATCCTCGTCCAGAAGGCGCTCGAAATCTTCTACGACGTGCGTGAAGTCCCCGGTCTCAAGAAGAAGCCCTCGACCAGCGAATTGCTCGACTGGCTGAAACTGTTGCTGCACGAGGACATGCCGCTCGAGGTGCTGCAGTCGCGCGACCCCAGCAAGGCGATCCCGCCGCTGCACGGCGCGCTGCTCAAGAACGAGCAAGACGTGATGCTGTTCGAGCGCCTCGCGTTCATGTCCCGCCGCAACGGGTGAGGCGGTAACGGGCTGGTCTAACGGATATAGGCCAGCTCGAAATTGCCCCAGTATCGTCCTCTGATCCACAGGGGCGCGAAGATATTGCGCAATATCCGGACCTCGCCCGGGTGCGGTTCGAACCGGTAGACGGCGGCATAATAGTCGTCGTTCTTGTGTGCGATCGCCTCGGTTGTGGTGCGGTCGAGCACGATCATCCGGCTGCGGCAATGCGCTGCATCATGCACCTTGTCACCGGTGGGCGCATGCGACCTTTCGGAGATATGGGTAGGCAAATAGCCATCCTGGTTTGAAATGACCGCTCCAAACGTCGTTTTGCCCGCCCCCCAGAACCGGTCGAGCACGGGGCGAATATAGCTATCGGCAAAATCGTTGAAGTCGTTGTCATAACGCGTCAGACCCGTCTCGCTGCGAGGGCGGTAGTTGCGGTCGAATACCTGCGCCTCGGTCAACTCGCCCCGGCCAAGCGCGGATTCGATCATGTCGCGGATCTCGTTTCGGGCTTGCAGCGCAGTGTCGACATAGGGATTGTCGCGGTTCGACAGCCCGGTATGCACCAGCTGGTTGAACATGACGTTGGAGATCGTTTCCAGCTCGGTCGTCTGGTGCAAGGCATCTTCAAGCTGGTCGCTACACCCTGCGACATCGCTCATGAAGACGAACAGGTTGTCGCACAATTCGCCGGTGTCTGAGCGCACGCCGCTGCTCGATTCGGCGATCGCGTCAGCCTTGCTCGCCACATCCCGCACCATCTCGCCGGCCTGCTGGATAGCCGCATCGATCGTTTCGAAATGGCGCTGGGCATTGCGGCTCTGCTCGACGCCTTTTTCAACCTGGGCCATGAAATGCCCCGCCTCGATACCCAGCGAATGCATGGTTCCGGAAATCTTGTCGGTCGCCAATCGGGTATCCTGCGCGAGCTTCTTCACCTCGGCGGCGACCACCGCAAAAGTTGCCCCCGCAGCACCGGCACGCTCTGCTTCGATGGCGGCATTCAAAGCCAGCATGTTGGTGGAGCGGGCGATCGAATCGATGGTCTGGCTGGCGGTGACCACGTCGGCCATCGCATTTGCAAACCGTTTCACATCCTCACCCAGCCCCTGGATCAAGGCGATCAGGTCGTGCAACTCCAGCGAAGACACCTGCATCGTCCGCGAGCTTTCCGCAAGGTTGCGATAAGCCGACTGGCTGGTTTGCCGCGCGCTGTCGGTGGCGATAACCACCTGCTCCTGCTCGGCGGACAGGTTTCGGGCAATCTGTTCGAGATAGGACCGCTTTTCACCCAACATCGCCATGCGCTGGCGGACGGTTTCGACAATCCCGCCGACCTGGCTCGAACAGATAACAGAATCGCCGCAGCTTTCGGCCATCTCCTGGATGGCATCGCCTTCAGGTCTGATGTTGCGATGCCCCTGCATGAATACCCCGTTCGATCTGCTGCACCCCAGCGTAGCCGAAGGTGGTTAACGGGTTGTAAAATGGCAGCCCGTTCCGCTTCGGACTTGCCAGAATGGGCGGGGATCGCCATCGTGTTGGCTGACGCAAACGTAAAGCGACAGATACAGCGACAGATACAAGGGCCGTCACCGATGTTCTTCTCGTTCATGGATGAATTGCGCAGTGCCGGGATTTCGGTGTCCCTCAAGGAGCACCTGATCCTGCTCGAGGCGCTGCACAGCGAGGTCATCGACCGCACCCCGGAGGAGTTCTATTACCTCTCGCGCGCGACGCTGGTGAAGGACGAAGGCTTGCTAGACCGGTTCGACCAGGTGTTCGCCAAGGTGTTCAAGGGCCTGGAGATGACGTTCCAGGGCAATGAGGGCGCGGAGATTCCCGAGGACTGGCTGAAGGCGGTGGCCGAGAAATTCCTTTCCGACGAGGAAATGGAAAAGATCAAGGCATTGGGGTCTTGGGAAGAGATCATGGAGACGCTCAAGAAGCGGCTTGAGGAGCAGGAAAAGCGCCATCAGGGCGGCAACAAGTGGATCGGCACCGGCGGAACCAGCCCGTTCGGCAACTCGGGCTATAACCCCGAAGGCGTGCGCATCGGCGGCGAGAGCAAGCACAAGCGCGCGATCAAGGTGTGGGAAAAGCGCGAGTTCCAGAACCTCGACGATACCCGCCAGCTCGGCACGCGCAACATCAAGGTCGCGCTGCGCCGCCTGCGCCGGTTCGCGCGCGAGGGCAATGCCGACGAGCTCGACATCGACGGCACCATCGATGGCACCGCACGGCAGGGTTGGCTCGATATCCGGATGCGGCCCGAGCGGCACAACGCGGTCAAGCTGCTGCTGTTCCTCGATGTCGGCGGATCGATGGATCCGTTCATCAAGCTGTGCGAGGAGCTGTTCTCGGCGGCGAAGACCGAGTTCAAGAACCTTGAATTCTTCTATTTCCACAACTGCTTGTACGAGGGCGTGTGGAAGGACAACAGCCGCCGCTTCACCGAGCGCACCAACACCTGGGACATCCTGCACAAATACGGCCATGACTATAAGGTCATCTTCGTCGGCGATGCCTCGATGAGCCCCTATGAGATCAGCCATCCGGGCGGGTCGGTCGAGCATTTCAACGACGAGGCGGGCGCGGTGTGGATGAGCCGCGTCACCAACACCTATCCCGCAGCCGCCTGGCTCAACCCGGTGCCGGAAAAGCAGTGGGGCTATTCGCAGTCGGTGCGGATGGTCAAGGACATGATGAACGACCGCATGTATCCGCTGACGATCGAGGGGCTGGACGATGCGATGCGCGAACTGGTGCGCAAGCACGGGCATTGATGCGATGCAGGCTAGGCCAGCTCATGCCTTGCCGGCGTAGAGATCGGTCGCGCCGACGAGCCGGTCAAGGATGCCGGGCTCTGAATAG
>JBKBTF010000091.1:0-8148 GCA_046291395.1 Blastomonas sp.
CAAGCCCCAATTGGTCAAGAAGGAATTGCTGTTCATGTCATGGACCGACGAGCGGATCGATCAGCTCAAAACCATGTGGGAAAAGGGCCTCACCGCCAGCCAGATCGCTGAAGAACTGGGCGGCGTGAGTCGCAACGCGGTGATCGGCAAGGCGCATCGTCTTGGCCTGAAGTCGCGTCCTTCGCCGGTCAAGCCAGGCGAAGCCAAGCCCAAGCCCGCCAAGAAGGCAGAAGCGCCCAAGCCTGCGAAAAAGGCCGAGGCCGAGCCGGACAATGATGCGCCGCCGTTCAAGACGGATGCGCCTGCCCAGCCGGTGCGCGCAGCGCCGGCCCCTGCCCCCACGCCTGCCCCGCGTCCGGTCCAGGCTGCCGATCCGGCAGACGACGAGGGCGATGATGCAGATGCCGCCACGGAAGCCGTTGTGCCCGCCAAGCCGCAGCCGCGCATCGTTTCGGTCGGTCCCGGCGGATTCCTGCGCCAGGGCCCCGGTGACCAGCAGGCACCGATCCCGCCCGCGCCGCCGCGCCGTCTCGTCCCTGCCCGCCCGAGCGCCGAAATTGCCGGGAAGACCAGCCTGCTCGATCTCAGCGACCGCATCTGCCGCTGGCCGATGGGGCACCCGGGCGAGCCGGATTTCCACTTCTGCGGACAGGCGGTCAATCCGGGCTTTCCCTATTGCGTGGAACATTGCGGCCGCGCCTATCAGGCGCAGTTGCCGCGCGGCACGCGTCGCCCGCCCCCGCCGATGCCGTTTGGCGGACCGCGCGTCCGCTGATCTGCCAGCAATAGCAGCGGATAAGTCCGGCAGCGCGCTTGCCGGACGCCGTCTTTGCGCCCTATAGCTGGCGGCATGTCAGACGATCTGTTCGCCAAATCCCAATCCCCTGTCGAAACCTATGACGCCTCGGCTATCGAAGTCCTGGAGGGGCTCGAGCCGGTGCGGCGCAGGCCGGGAATGTATATCGGCGGCACCGACGAGCGTGCACTGCACCATCTGGCGGCCGAGGTACTCGACAACAGCATGGACGAGGCGGTGGCGGGCCATGCCAGCCGGATCGAGGTCACGCTGCGACCGGGAAACCATCTGACGGTCAGCGACAATGGCCGTGGCATCCCAGTCGATCCGCATCCCAAGTTCCCCGGCAAGTCGGCGCTCGAGGTGATCCTCACCACGTTGCATTCGGGCGGCAAGTTCTCGGACAAGGCCTATGCCACCAGCGGCGGCCTGCACGGTGTCGGTGTTTCGGTAGTCAATGCGCTGTCGAGCGAGCTGCTGGTCGAGGTGGCGCGCAACAAGGAGTTGTACGCGCAGCATTATTCGCGCGGCGCTCCGCTGGGTCCGCTCGAGAAAGTCGGAGCGGCGCCCAACAGGCGCGGAACCACGATCAGCTTCGTGCCCGACGACGAAATCTTCGGTGCAGGCGCGAAGTTCAAGCCGGCACGGCTGTTCGCGCTCGCACGGTCCAAGGCGTATCTCTACGCCGGGGTCGAAATCCGCTGGAAATGCGATGCCGAGCTGTCCGACGACAAGGTGCCGCAGGAGGCGGTGTTCCAGTTCCCCGGCGGGCTTGCCGACCACCTGCGCGAGCAGCTGGGCGGGCGCGAATGCGCGACATCCGATTTCTTCGCCGGGCGGCAGGACTTCCCCGATGGCAAGGGCCGGGTCGAATGGGCGGTCGCCTGGCCATTGTGGAGCGATGGCAGCTACAGCTACTATTGCAACACCATCCCCACCCCTGATGGCGGCACGCACGAGGCTGGCCTGCGCGCCGCGATCCTCAAGGGTCTTCGCGGTTTCGGCGAGCTGATCGGCAACAAGAAGGCAGGCCAGCTTACCGCCGAGGACGTGATGACCGGCAGCGAGCTGATGCTCTCGGTGTTCATCCGCGATCCGCAGTTCCAGAGCCAGACCAAGGACCGGCTGACCTCGCCAGAGGCCGCGCGGCTGGTCGAGAACGCGGTGCGCGACCACGTCGACCACTTCCTCACCGACAATATGGAGCGTGGCAAGGCGCTGCTGGGCCTTGTGTTCGAGCGGATGGACGAGCGGCTCAAGCGCAAGGCCGAGCGCGAGGTCAAGCGCAAGACCGCGACCAGTGCGCGCAAGCTGCGGCTGCCGGGCAAGCTCACCGATTGCAGCAACGACGGTACCGGGGTCGAAGGCGCCGAGACCGAGATCTTCATCGTCGAGGGCGACAGCGCGGGCGGCTCGGCCAAGCAGGCGCGCGACCGCAAGACCCAGGCGATCCTGCCGATCCGCGGCAAGATCCTCAATGTCGCCTCGGCCAACAGCGCCAAGATCGGCGCCAACCAGGAAATCGCCGACTTGTCGCTGGCGCTGGGTTGCGGGACAGGCAAGCATTGCGACCCCAATGCGTTGCGCTATGACCGCATCATCATCATGACCGACGCTGATGTCGACGGCGCGCATATCGCGACATTGCTGATGACTTTCTTCTTTCAGGAAATGCCCGATATCGTGAAGGCGGGGCATCTGTACCTTGCGCAGCCGCCGCTCTACCGGCTCGTGGTGGGCGCCAAGAGCTGGTATGCGCGCGACGATGCGCATCGCGCCGAGCTGGAGAGGACCATCCTCAAGGGCAAGAAGATCGAGGTCAGCCGCTTCAAGGGTCTGGGCGAGATGAACCCCGGCCAATTGCGCGAAACCACGATGAGCCGCCAGAGCCGGTCGCTGCTGCGGGTGACGCTGCCGCCCAATTACGAGCAATATTCGGCGGTCAAGGAACTCGTCGGAGAGCTGATGGGCAAGAACCCCGAGCACCGCTTCAACTTCATCCAGAACCACGCGGCGCAGGTGGACCGTGAAGCGATCGACGCTTAGCGGGAGTAATCCGAGCGCAGCGGGGGCACGACGTCCCTCGACTTCGCTCGGGAATCCGGAAGGGGGGCATGATCCCGCCTTCGGGCGGATTGATTGCATATACACTGTTCTGACTGTCCAAACTCCGTTTGTCCCGAACGAAGTCGAGGGACGCAGGCGCGACACCGGCACAGCACGGTATCTTCAGGCAGTTACATCGGGTCTGGCGCTGGCGATGTGCTTAACGCCCGCCCAAGCGCAGACGCCGCCGGGCCCCGCCCCCGCCACCCAAGGCACGTTCGACCAGCCTGCGCGCGATGTGCTGGCGTTACTTCAGGGCACTGCTGAGCCCGCTACGATCTTCACACCCGCCTTCCTGACCGCAGTGCCGCCCGACCAGCTCGCCACCGTGCTGGGCCAGCTCAAGGCGCAATTCGGCGAGGCACTGGCCGTCAGCGCCCTTCGCCCGATGGATGCGCGCGCAGCCAGCATCGACATCCGTTTCGAAAAGGCCATCGTCACCTTCACCATCGGCGTGCTCAACGGCAGGCTGTCGGGGCTGTTCGTCACCGGATCACGCACGCAAGGCGATACGCTTGAGCAGATCAGCGCAGATATAGCCGCTCTGCCCGGTCGCAGCGGCTTTGTCGTCCAGAAGCTGACCGAAACGGGCGCCGAGACGATCGCCAGCCACAAGGCGGATGAACGCTTCGCGATCGCGTCGGTGTTCAAGCTCTATGTCCTCGCCGAGATCGACCGCGCGGTGCGCGCGGGCGAGCGGCGCTGGGACGATGTGCTGACACTGGCGCAGAAATCGCACCCGTCAGGCATCACCCAGGCCTGGCCCGACAAGGCACCGATGACGCTGCAGACGCTGGCAACGCTGATGATCTCGATCAGCGACAATAGCGCCACAGACACGCTGATCGCGGCGATCGGGCAGGACAGGCTCGCCGCGATCGTGCGGGCAAGCGGCCATGCGCGTCCGTCCGACATGATCCCGCTGCTCTCGACCCAGCAGGTGACCGGTCTGAAGATGCCCGCCAACGCAGCCCTGCGTGACCGCTTTCTCGCCGCCGATGACCCCGGGCAGACGCGTATCCTGGCGCAAGCGGGCGATGCGCTGGCGCTGCCCCGGCTCGATCTTTCGGTCTATACCGGCGGGCCCAACCAGATCGATACCGTCGAGTGGTTCGCCAGTCCCGCCGATATCGCAAGGCTGCTGGCAATGATCGAGCGCGACGGTGACCCCGTGACCCGCGCGATCCTGAAGGTGAATGCCGGCATCGCGCCGCTCAACGCCGGTCGCTGGGCCTATCTGGGCTATAAGGGCGGGTCAGAGCCCGGGGTGATGGCGACGAGCTTCCTCGCCCGCAGCTCGGCCGGAGAGCGCTATATCGTGTCCGCGCTGGTCAACAATCCGGCGGCCGATATCGACCAGCCGGGTTTCGTCACGCTGGTGACCCGGCTGCTCGATCTGCTGGCAGCAGGCGCCGGGCCAACCACTCGTCCCTGAGCAGACCGAAGATCAGGCTGTCGCGCACACCGATATGCGTTTCCCACTCGGCGCGCAGATGGCCTTCCTGCTGGAACCCCATCGAGGTCAGCAAGCCGATCGAATGCACATTCTCAGGGTCGGCATCGGCAAAGACACGGCGCTGGCCTTCGGTGACCAGCAACTGGTCGAGCACCATGGTGACGGCTTCGCGCGCGATCCCCTGCCCCCAGCATGATCGCGCAAGGATATAGCCGATTTCGCTGACATTCTCGCGCCTGTCATGCACCGCGACCCAGCCCAAAGCGATATCTTCACCTGTCCGGGTGATCGCCCAGCTGCGCCATTCGCCGACAGCTGCGGGCTCCAGATAGGCGCGGGTTTCTTCCACACAGCGATGTGGGGCCGATGACCACCAGGTCATCAGGTCGACATCGGAGAGGACCTCGAAAAGCGCCTCGGCATCGTCCGTCGTCACCTGACGCAGCACCAGCCGCTCGCTCGCCAGCACCGGCATTGCGGTCATAGGGCTATCATAGCGCGGTCAGCGCCTCGACCAGCGCGCGGACCTTCTTCTGCCGCCATTGCGGGGTCGGCGCGACTACCCAATAAGCCCGGCGCGATGGTTTTGCCTCGTCGACGGCGACAAGACGTCCCTCGGTCAGATCGCGCTCGGCGAGCAGATATGGAACGGTCACGCTGCCGAAGCCGGCGATGGCAGCGTCCAGCCCCAGCCCGGCATCGGCGACCTGCATCACCGTGCTGCCCTCGGTTTCGGCCTCGCCGTGGTCGCGGCCACAGCCGGGCCATTCGATCCGGCGCTCGCCTTCATATCCCGGCGCCGCGACGGTGATGAACTGCGCCGGTCCGATCGTCGCGCCCTCGAGCTCGGCCGGGCCATCGGCGAGCCGGATGGCACAATCAAGATTGGCCTCGGTAAAATCGATATCGGTATCGCCCGATACCAGGGTGTAACGGATCTCGGGATTGGCGGCGGCATAGCCGATCAGCCGGTGGTGCAGCCACTTGGCGGCAAAGTCGCGCGGCACCGCGATCGTCAGGCGAAAGCTCGACTGGCCCTGCTGCATCGCGCGCACCGCTTCTTCGAACTGCAGGAAGCCGCCGCGCAGCGCATCGAGCCCGGCGCCCGCCTCATCGGTCAGTTCGAGCCCCTTGGGTGTGCGGCGGAACAGGACAACGCCCAGCATGTCCTCGAGCGCGCGGATCTGCTGGCCGACGGCGGCGGGCGTCACCGCCAGCTCGTCGGCCGCGCGGGTGAAGCTCAGATGGCGCGCAGCGGCGTCAAGCACGCGCAGGCCATTGAGCGGAAGATGGGTACGCTTCATGGGGAGAGCTGATTAATCGGCAACGGCAGGCGCGACCAGCGGAAAACGCGGAATTTCGACCGTGATCACCTGATCGTCGTCGCGCATCATCCGGTAGATGCCCTCCATCCGCCCGGTCGGGGTGGTGAGCGGGCAACCCGAAACATAATCGTGCGACTTGCCGGGCAAGATCACCGGCTGCTCGCCCACCACGCCTTCGCCATCGACCTGATGCACATTGCCGCGCCCATCGGTGATCACCCAATGGCGAGTGAGCAGCTGGACGGCACTATCCGAATGGTTCTCGATGCGGATGTGGTACGACCAGAACCAATGCGCCGAGTCCGCGCGCGAACGGTCTGGCAGAAAGCTGACTGCGACCCTGACGGCCACGCCATGCGTGGTCGCCGAATGGCCGAAGAACTTGTCCATGCTGTCTGAAAAACGGTCCATGGCGACAATATGCCTCGTTCAGCGGTCGTGTGAAAGGGGCATCGGATAAAATCCTGAGCCGCCGCTACGGTTTGTGCAGGACAGCCGCCTATTTGCCCGCTTCCTGTTTCAAATAGGCGATCACATCGGCGCGGCTCTGGGCGCTGGCCAGGCGGAATGCCATTTTCGTGCCGGGAATCAGCGCCTGGGGGTTGGCGAGCCACGTGTCGAGCCGCGCGGCATCCCAGGCGAAGTTCGCCTTTTTGAGGCCGGGCGAATAGCCGAAACCTGGCGCGCTGCCCGCCTTCCGCCCGAATACACCCCGATGCGCCGGACCGACGCCATGGGCATCGGGCGCATGGCAGCCGGTGCAATTGCCGTGGTAGACCTTCGCGCCGCGCGACGCGTCTCCGGCCGGCGCCTGGGCGGCGGCAGGCTGCACCGCGCTGCTGGCCATGATCAGGACAAGCGCGAGCGAGGGATACGTAAACGCACGGGATAACGAGGATATGTTCAACTGCTGGCTCCGCGCTCAATTAGGCAAGCGCGGGATATGGGGGCGGCGCGATGCCGTTCCAAGCCGCCCGCCGATTACTCCGCCGGTGCAGGAACCGCCTCGGGCCTGGCGCGCTGACCGGTGATCCAGCCAATCAGCCGTGGCACAGGGCCGTGACGGTCCATCCAGGCGGCGTAAGCGGCATAATCGGGATCGGCCATCAGATGCCGCTCCTCGGTCCGCGCCCGCCAGTAATAGACCCCCGACACGCACGCAAGCAAAGCGGCGTTGCGCAGGCCATCCACCCACGATCCGCTGGTCACAAGAAACGGCATGGTAGCAAACCACCAATAGGCGTTCTTGGAGAGATAGGCGGGATGCTTGGTCCAGCGATAGGGTCCGTGGGTGAGGATGCCGCGATGGGTGAGGTTGGAAAAGCGGATGCCGAACACCACCGTGGCCCAGGCATAGATCGCGGTCAGCAGCACCAGCCACGCCCCCCAGATCATGAGCAAAGGCGTGTTGCCTTCGAACCAGTATGCCCAGTCTGCGGTGTTGACGTGATAGTTGAGCGGGCCGTTGTCGCCCATCAGGATGAACGGTGGATAGCAGATCAATGCGGCCGCCCAGCCGGCCATATAGGGGTTGGCGGTGCGGATGTGCGAATCGAGCGGCTTCAGGGTCAGGGCATAGCCGACGGTGGCAAACTGCACGTCGACAAGGAACATCGCGATGATCAGCCAGTTGGCGATCCACACCGGGTTGGTCGCGATTTCGGCGACATTGGCGTTGACGATATCGGCATAGCCGCCCGGCACGATCGACAGCATGAAGGCAAGGAAAAAGCCCTTCACCGCCCAGGCGCGCAGATGGTGGAAGATCGCCTCACGCTCCCAGCCGGGCTGGCCGGAGAGCATCGCGCCCATGTGCCAAGTACCGTCACGCTGGTCCTTCAGATAGCGGTCGGTCCAGATGACATAGGGGATCGAAAGGAAGAACAGCAACGGGGAGGCATAGATGAACACGTTCATCGAAAACTGGTAGTTGCCCGTCCAGTACCAGCGCGCCACCGCATAGATCGCCGCTATCCCGGCCCAGGTCATCCACAACCCGGTCAGCTTGATCAGGCTGGTGTCGATGACATCCTTCACTGGCCGTCGATTGCTCCAGTCGAGCCCGGTGCTGGGGCGCAGGTGCACCTTGTCCACCAGCACCGACCACAGCACCATGGGAAGCCCCGTCGCCACGCAGCAGGCCAGAGCCGCGTTGGGGCCGTTCCAGCCAAAATTCCGGGCCAACAGCACCCAGCCGATCAGCCCGACAAGCCCGATCAGCCCCGCGCCATGGCTCACGGCGCTCGGCGGACACGGATCGTGAGCGGATGGGTCGGCGCTGGACATCGTGCCATCTCCTTAACCCGGATTGGTAAGGATTGGATGAAAGAAATACAGGTGGCCATGCTCTGCATTCTGTCGCAAATTACGACGCGAAAGGGAAAGCCGCTCGACACGGGAACACGATCGTGCGCTATTCGTAGCTCTGGCGTGGGGTCTGATCTCTTGAAAGGGACAGGCCAAGG
>JBKBTF010000017.1:0-53806 GCA_046291395.1 Blastomonas sp.
TTCGGGAGGTGTCGGGCTGTCAACCGGCAGGTCAATCTTGACCGCATGGGTCTGTACCGGAATGGTGATGATGAACATGATGAGGAGAACGAGCATGACGTCGATCAACGGCGTCGTGTTCATTTCCATCATCGGCTCGCCATCATCGCTGCCGCCACTCATTGCCATATCAAGCTACTCCAAATGTCTCTAGTGGAGACCGCTTCTCGCGAAGCGGCCTCAATCAAACTGCGGTCAGGTCGATCGGCGAGGAGATAAAGCCAACCTTGGCAAAACCTGCGCGCTGCATGGTAAAGATCGCACCACCAATGCACCGGTAGGGCGCATTGATATCACCGCGAATATGAACCTCGGGCAAATCTTCTTCCTTGAGGTTTTCGACACCACCTGCCGTCGCGATGATCGATTCAAGCCGCTTGACTGCAATATCGACCAATTCCTGGTCATCGACCGGGGTAACGTTCACATAAACGCGACATTCCCCGTTCGGGCTCGCTCCAGCAAAACCGGGGTCACCAGGGCTCAAGCCGTTGACGTCGGTTGACGTGACAGACAGCAGGATGTTTTCAGCCTTGGTTTCGGTTGGTTCAAACTCGACCACCGGAATGGTCAGGTCGTCAACGGTCTGGATAACCACCGGAATCGCGATCAGGAAGATGATGAGAAGCACCAGCATGACGTCCACAAGCGGCGTCGTGTTGATGTCAGACATCGGCTTTTCCTTGCCGCCGTCGCCTCCAACGCTCATTGCCATCGCAATAAATCCTATTCTCTACTTACCGAGCCACATGGCATCGGATTGGTTTTGCCTTGCGCATAAGCGTGCAGCAATCACGAGCATCTCGTCGCCAGCGCCCTCCGGTAGCGGATATCACCGCCCCAGATGCCGACACCATCGGCCGGCGGGGGTTCTTCAACCGACCCGCCGGACCGATGAAACGTCACTTACTTCTTGATCGGCGCTGCAACAGCAGGCTTGGCAGCAGGAACCGGCTTGCCAGGAGCAGCAGGAATAACCGCACCGTTCGATGCCATATAGCCGAGCACGTCGGTCGAGAACGCGCTAAGCTGGGCAGCAATCAGCTTGTTGCGAGCCTGCAGCCAGTTGTAGGCAAGCACCGCGGGAACAGCCACGCCAAGACCCAGTGCGGTCATGATCAGAGCTTCACCGACGGGACCAGCCACCTGGTCGATCGATGCCGAACCCGAGATGCCGATCTTGATCAGTGCGCGGTAGATACCGATAACCGTACCGAACAGACCGATGAACGGCGAAGTTGCACCCACGGTTGCCAGGAACGGCAGGCCGCCAGCGAGCTTCGCATTGATCGCGGCTTCCGAACGGTTCAGCGAACCGTGCAGCCAGTCATGCGCTTCCACCGGATCGGTCAGCTTGGCATGCTCTTCCTGAGCCTTGATGCCGTCGTCGACGATCTGACGATAGGCAGTGTTCTTGTCGAGCTTGGCAGCGCCTTCCTTGATGCTGCCGGCACGCCAGAACGTTTCACGGACCTTCGCGCCCTGCGAAAGCACCTTCTGCTGTTCGAACAGCTTGGTGAACAGAATGAAGAACGATCCGAACGACATGATGCCCAGGATACCAACGGTCGCATAGGCGATGACACCGCCTTGCTCGAGTGCTTCCATGAAACCGAAAGCGTTTTTCGGCGCCTCGGCTCCAGCCGCTGCAAGCATTTCAATCAACATCAAAATTTCCTCTCAGAGAATATGTAGAGCGCCGTCACAAGACCGGAGCGTCTAAAAACCAAAACCCAATCCGCCGCAGCGGCATCCAGTCCAAAAGATTACCTCGGAATTTCCCAGCGAACAGCGCTCGACCAGGTGTCCGCAATCTCATTGCCTGCTGCGTCCTGCGCAGGCTTGAAACGCGCCCTGCGGGTCACGTTCTTGCAGGTCGCCTCGTCAAGATCGGCATGGCCGCTTGATCCGGTGACCTGGCAATCGGTGACACGGCCATCGGGACCAATGTTCACGCGGAACCGGGTTGTGCCGGTGCGTTCCTCACGAAGCGCACGCGCCGGGTAATCGTTTGGCGTGGCCCAGCTGCCCGGATTGCCGCGCGGCGATGCACCCGAAGCCTTGGAAGGCGCCGGAGGCGGTGCAGGCGGTGCCGGAGGCGGCGCCACAATCGGCGTCGGCGTAAACACCGGCGGCGGAGTGTTGGTTGTGGTGATGGTCGGCGCCGAAGTTGGCGGTGTCCGCACGATAGGCGGAGGCGTTACGACCGGCGGAGGAGTCAGCGGCTGGTCCGGTGGCGGTGGTGGCGGCGGCTCAGGCTCGACAACCTCTTCTTGAACGTCAACGACGTTCAGTTTTTCCGCGACAGACTTGACCGCGCTATATGCAAGTCCCGTTACCAGGGCGTAAATCACCACGATATGGATCAGCGCCACGATAACGAGGGAAACTATCTTGTTTCCGCTTGCCTGTTGATCAGCATAGGCCATTCAGAAACGACGCTCCTTACCCTTATTAAACCTGTCCCCCGGATAGCGCCTATTTTTCAATCTGCGACACCCGGACAAACCAGCCGATGACCGCGGCTGGTGCTTGAAACGCATGGATTGCGGATTGCAACCTGTTGGTTGCTCCGCGGTTCCGGCGCATTTCAGCCTCTGGTTTGTTTTTCTCTTGCCCGAAAGAGGATTTAACGCGCAACTTATCAGCAGGCAATCGCTTAAATGGATTCAGTTTGAATTAACCTTTGAGCCCCGAAAGCCACAGCTCCACCCAGCTTCGCCAGGAGAATGATCCATGCCCCGCGCCCTGACCAGCCTTGCAGTCGCCACCGCGCTCGCAGGTGCTGTTTTCCCCGCAATTCCCTTGTATGCGCAAGCTTTGCCGGGTTCGGCGGCGACAGATTACGTCACGATTGCAGGTCTTGCGGACACCGCTCCGCTGGTTCTGAAGGTCGAGATCAAGCGGACCACCACCGTTGCAGCCGAACGCGCGCCGGACGTTCCCCCCAGCCTGGCGCGACTGTTCGTGGAAGCCGAGGTGCTGAATCTCATTCGCGGAAAGACCGGCGTTGCCGAATCGATTCGCTATCTCGTCGACGTTCCTCGTGACGCGCGCGGGAAGGTGCCGAAGCTCAAAAAGGCACAGGTCCTTCTGTTTGCTCGTCCCGGTACCCGCCCGGGCGAGGTACAACTTGTTTCCAAGAATGCACAGATCGCATGGACGCCGATGGCCGAACAGCAGGTGCGTGCGGTGTTGACCGAACTGGTAGCGCCAGGCGCACCGCCAGCCATCCGCGGCATTCGCGAGGCGCTTCACGTGCGGGGCAATCTGCAGGGCGAAGGGGAAACGCAGATATTTCTCGCCACCTCCTCCGGCGACCCGGTCTCGATCACGGTGCTGCGTCGGCCGGGCCTTGCTCCCCGCTGGGCGGTATCGCTGACCGAGATCGTCGACGAGGCTGCCGCGCCGCCCCGACCGGGTACATTGCTTTGGTATCGCCTCGCCTGCTCGTTGCCGGCGCAGATCCCTGCGCGGGCACTGGTATCCGATACCCCGGCCGACAATGACCTGGCGCGGCGCGACTATAACTTCGTGCTCGATCAGCTGGGGCCCTGCAGAGGCTAGCCCCTGCCCCGCAGTTCGCGCCCGGTTGCCGGTTATTTCTCCGCCATGCCCATTTGCCAGAGCAGAAAGGCGAATTCCTCGGCGGTTTCCTTGAGCGAATCGAACCGGCCCGATTTTCCGCCGTGCCCTGCGCCCATATTGGTCTTGAGCAGCAGCATATTGTCGTCGGTCTTGGTGACGCGCAGTTTGGCAACCCATTTGGCCGGCTCCCAATAGGTTACCCGCGGATCGTTGAGCCCAGCCGTGACCAGCATCGGCGGATAGGCATGCGCGCCGACATTATCGTAAGGGCTGTAGGAGCGGATCAGCTCGAACGCGGCCTTGTCGGTGATAGGGTTGCCCCATTCGGGCCATTCGCCCGGCGTGAGAGGGAGCGTGCCGTCAAGCATGGTGCTGAGCACATCGACGAACGGCACATGCGCGACCACAGCGCCCCACAGTTCGGGATCGGAGTTGACGATCGCTCCCATCAGTTCGCCGCCTGCCGAGCCGCCGCTGGCGGTCACCCTTCCCTTCGAGGTGTAGCCACGCTCGATCAGGCCCTGGGCGACATCGACAAAGTCGTTGAAGGTGTTGGTGCGCTTGGTCAGCTTACCATCGAGATACCATTGCCGGCCGAGATCGTCGCCCCCGCGAATGTGCGCGATCGCATAGGCAAACCCGCGATCGACGAGGCTGAGCCGGGTGACCGAGAAATTGGGCGGAATCGCATAGCCATAAGCGCCATAGGCATAGAGATGCAGCGGCGCGCTGCCATCCTGCCTGAAGCCCTTGCGATAGATGACCGACACCGGAACCTGCGCGCCGTCGCGCGCGGCGATCAGCACGCGCTCGGTCACATAATCGGCCGGATTATAGCCTGAGGGAACTTCCTGCACCTTGAGCACCGTCAGCTTCGCGCTGGCGACGTCATAGTCATACACCGTGTCGGGGGTGACCATCGATTCATAGGCCAGCCGCAGCACCTTCATGTCCCATTCGGGATTGTCGCCGAGCGAAGCTGAGTAGCTCGCCTCGGGAAAGGCGATCGGCGCGACCCTGGACGGATCGGCGTAATCCCGGATCTCGATCTGATCGAGCCCGCCACGCCGCCCCTCGATGACAAAGAAGTCCTTGAAGGCGGTCATGTCGGTCATGTAAAATTCGTCCGACCCGGGGATCACCGTCGTCCAGTCTCCCGGGCTGGCGAGGCTCGCGGTCGCGAGCCGGAAATTGATGTGATCGTCGTTGGTGTGGATGAAAAGCGTCCCATCGCGCTCTTCCACGTCATATTCCACACCCTTCTGGCGCGGCCGGATCAGGATCGGCTCGGCCTGCGGATTGTCGGCAGGCACCAGCCGGATCTCGCTGGTCTCGTTATCGCCCGTCGCGATGACGATGTACTTTTCCGAAGAGGTCATACCGATATTGACGCGAAAGCCCTCGTCGGATTCCTCGTAGAGTTCGACGTCACTTTCGACCGGAGTCCCCAGCACGTGGAGACGCGCATTGTCGGTGCGCCAGTTCTCGTTGGCGAGACCATAAAGCAATGCGGCGGAATCGGCGCGCCAGATCAGCGACGACAAGGTGCCGGGAATGACATCAGGCAGGATCTGTCCGGTTCTCAGGTCCTTGATCCGCGCTTCAAAGCGCTCCGACCCGTCGTCATCGACCGCAAAGGCAAGCAGATGGCCGTCCGGGCTGACCGAAAAGGCGCCGAGACGAAAATACTCGGCGTCCTTCGCCAGTTCGGTCTCATCCAGCAACAGAACCTTATCGCCGCCGGACACCGGCTTGCGATACCATTTCTTGTATTGCGCGCCACGTTCGTATTCGACCCAGTACAGCCAGTCTCCATCCTTCTGCGGGACCGAGGCGTCATCCTCCTTGATGCGGGCCTTCATTTCCTGGAACAACGTCTCGACCAGAGGCTCGTGCGGCTTCATCTGCGCCTCGAACCAGGCGTTCTCTGCGTTCAGATAGGCCAGCACATCGGCGTCATCGACCTTGGGATAATCCACATCCCTCAGCCAGTGCCACGGGTCCTCTACGGTCACACCATGGCGTTCGAAACTGTAAGGGCGCTGCTCGGCGATCGGCGGCTTGGTCGGTTGGGACATGGTGGCACTTTCATTGGCGAGAACTGGGGCGGAAACCGCGGCAAAGACGACCAGCGCCGCGCCCAGCGCGGCCTTGCAGACGGAAGACATCATAGGCAGGCTGTACGGCATGGCAGACCCTATCCTCTTGGCCGGTGCCCGCGACGGACTGGCGCTCGGCGCACTTCATCTCTATCTTGCTGCCTTACCGTTTTTGCAAGGAGTTGCTGCCGCCTTATGCTGATGTCCACTCATGAAGCCCGCCTGGCCGATCTGCGCGAAGAGCTGAAGCGTCAGGACCTGGACGGCTTTGTCGTTCCGATCTGCGACGAGCATATGAGCGAATATATCGGCGGCTATGCCCAGCGGCTGGAATGGCTGACCGGATTCGGCGGGTCGGCGGGGACGGCAGTGGTGCTCGCTGACCGGGCAGCCATCTTCATAGATGGGCGCTACACCATCCAGGTCCGCGATCAGGTCGATGGGCGGCTTTATGAATATGTCGGCACCGCGAAGCAGAGCGTGGCCGAATGGCTGGGGCAGCACGCGCCCGAAGGCAGCCGGATCGGTTATGATGCGTGGCTTCACACCCGCGACTGGGTCCAACAGGCCACGGCCAGGCTGAAGCGGCGCGGCGCCGAACTGGTCGCCGTTACCAGCAACCCGGTCGACGCCGTCTGGCACGACCAGCCCGAGCGCCCCACCGCAATGATGAAGCCGCATCCGACCGAATATGCCGGGCGCGATTCGGCAGACAAGCGTGCCGACATCGCGCGCTGGCTCGCCGAGGAAAATCTGGATGCAGCGGTCATCACCGCACTCGATTCGGTCGCCTGGGTGTTCAATGTCCGCGGAGCGGACATCAGCCATACCCCGGTTGCGCTGTCCTATGGCGTGGTCCACAAGGATGGCTCCGCCGATCTGTATGTCGCGCCCGAGAAGGTCAACGATGACCTGCGCACCCATCTGGGCAATCAGGTTGCGCTCCACGATTACGCTGCGTTCGAGGAAGGCCTCGATGCGCTTGCCGGAAAGGCCGTTGCGGTAGACCCCGAGCGGGCGGTCGCGGCGATATTCTCGCGGCTGGAAAGTGCAGGCGCAAGGATAGTCGCGAAGCGCGACCCAAGCGTCCTTCCGCGCGCGACCAAGAACCAGACCGAGATTGCAGGCCAGCGGGCTGCGCAGGCGCGTGATGGCGCAGCCGTCAGCAAATTCCTGCACTGGTTGGCGAAGGCGGGACCCGCAGGTGGTGAGACCGAGCTGTCCGCCGCGGCGAAACTGCTGACCTTCCGCGAACAGACCGGCCTGCTGGTCGATACTTCGTTCGATACCATTTCGGGTGCGTCGTCGAACGGCGCGATCTGTCACTACCGGGTGAGCGAAGAGACCAACCTGCCGATCGAGATGAACAGCCTGTATCTGGTGGATTCGGGCGGCCAGTATCTCGACGGCACCACCGATGTCACCCGCACCATCGCCATCGGCAAGCCGACAGCAGAAATGAAGCGCCGCTTCACCCAAGTGCTCAAGGGCCATATCGCGCTTGCCACCATCCGCTTTCCGCACGGCACGACCGGCGGACAGCTCGATGTGCTGGCGCGGCAGTATCTGTGGGCGGAAGGAGTGGATTACGCCCATGGCACCGGCCATGGCGTCGGCAGCTTCCTGTCGGTCCATGAAGGACCTCAACGGATTGCGGCGTTCGGCGGCATGGGAGAGCCTTTGCGTCCCGGCATGATCTGCTCGAACGAGCCGGGCTACTACAAGGATGGCGAATTCGGAATCCGCATAGAGAACCTGGTGCTCGTCGAGGAAATCGACATTGCCGGCGCCGAGCAGCCGATGCTGGGGTTCGAGACGCTGACCTTCGCGCCGATTGACCGCAACGCGATCGAGCCTGGCCTGCTCAGCGAGCTGGAACTCGACTGGCTCAACCAGTATCATGCCAAGGTGATAGATATCGTCGGCCCGCAACTGGAGGGCGAGGCCCTGGAGTGGCTCCAGGCGGCCTGCGCGCCGATCGGCTGAATTCCCTCAATCCGGTGGCGCTAATTGACGTTAACGGAATGCTGCATCGCACAATTGCTCGCCATGCAACTGGTGAGGCAACATAGTTGAATTTCGTTGCAATTTTGTCACGCGACAGGCGCAATCGCCTTCATTTCCTGCGATTTTCAATTGTGGCTAGGGCGCACCAGACATAAGGACGGGGCCAACCCAAACAGCGCCCGAACAATCGGGCCGTTTTGTCAGTCACCCTAGGGGAGAACCAACCCATGAAATCCACCGAAACCCGCATGAAGTCGATACTGCTTTCGGGTGCAGCCCTTGGCACGCTTGCAATGCCAGGCACCGCTCTGGCACAGGATGCCGCGCAGGGCGCCGACAACGTCGACAGCAACGTCATCATCGTCACCGCCTCGAAGCGTGAAACCACGCTGCAGGAAACCCCGATCGCCGTTTCGGTCACCAGCGGCGAAACGATCGAAGACGCCCAGGTCCGCGATCTTATCGACCTGCAGACCCTGGTGCCTTCGCTGCGTGTCTCGCAGCTGCAAAGCTCGGCCAACACCAACTTCATCATCCGCGGCTTCGGTAACGGCGCCAACAACCCAGGCATCGAGCCTTCGGTGGGCGTCTTCATCGATGGCGTCTACCGTTCGCGCTCGGCAGCGCAGATCGGCGATCTTCCCAACATCCAGCGCGTCGAAGTGCTTCGTGGTCCGCAGTCGACCCTGTTCGGCAAGAACGCATCGGCTGGCATCATCAGCATCGTTACCGAGCGTCCGCAGTTCCAGTTCGGCGGCTCGGTCGAGGCAACCTACGGCAATTTCGACGCCCGCATCCTCAAGGCCGACATCACCGGCCCGATCAGCGAGACCCTGGCCTTCAGCATTGCAGGCAACATCAACAAGCGCGATGGATATGCCCGCGACCTGAACCTCGGCATCAAGTTCAACGATCGCGATCGCTGGGGCGTTCGCGGCCAGTTGCTGTGGGAGCCGAATTCGGACCTCAGCGTCCGGCTGATCGGCGACTATGACAAGATCGACGAAAATTGCTGCATCGCGGCCAACATCCGTTCGGTGCCCGGCATCTTCGGCGCACTCCAGCTCGCCAGCGGCGATCCCCGCCCGATCGAGCCGGCCGCGCCTTTCTCTTATGAGGTGCGCAACAACTTCGCATCGATCAACAAGATCGAAAACTATGGCGGATCGCTCCAGGCTGATTACAACATCGGCGCGGTTTCGCTGACCGGCATCACCGCCTATCGCGAAGTGCGTTCGTTCACCGATCAGGATTCGGATTTCACCAGCGCTGACCTGATCGGCGAGAACTCGGCCGATACCGCGATCAAGACGTTCACGCAGGAAGTCCGCATTGCCTCCGATTTCGACGGTCCGCTCAATTTCCTGCTCGGCGGCTTCTATTTCAACGAAAAGATCAACGTCGACAACGCTCTGGCATTCGGCAGTGATTTCCGTACCTATGCCAGCACCCTGATCGGTGCTGCATCCGGCGGGGCATTCAGCGCTCCCCTCGTGGAAGCACAGCTCGGGGTCCCGCAGGGCACTTTCTTCCGGCAGGGCCAGGGTCTGTTCGACGCCTATGACTACAAGAACAACAGCCACTCGATCTTCGGTCAGATCGATTTCAAGCCGATCGACCGTCTGACGCTGACCTTCGGCTTCAACTACACCAAGGACAAGAAGCGCGTCGCTTCAAACGCAGTGAGCACCGATCCGTTCTCGGCACTCGACTTCGTCGCTATCGGCAACACGCTGATCACCCAGCAGGGTATCGCCACGTCGGTCGGACAGGCGCTCGGCCTTCCGGGCCTTGCCAACGCTGCCCAGATCGGAGCATTCGCGGCTGCCCAACCGGCGATCTTCGGCCAGATTCAGGCTGGTTCGGCAGCCTTTGCACGGGCCAACAACCTGAACCCCGCCGTCAATCCCTTGCTTGGCCTGCGGGCGTTGCAGTTCCTGCCGCCCTATCTGAACTTCCCCAATGCGGTGGAAAACGGCCGCACCAGCGACGATGATTTCGCGTATACCATCCGCGCGAACTACGAAGTCACCGACAACGTCAACGTTTACCTGACCTACGCCACCGGCTTCAAGGCGAGCTCGTTCAACCTGGGCCGCGATTCGCGTCCCTCGGCGGCCGATTTCATCCCAGGTTCGCCGGTCAACAACCCGCCCGCCTCGCCGATCCGCAATGCTGGCCTTGCACTGCCAAACCTGACCACGGGCTCGCGCTTTGCCGGTCCTGAAAATTCGGAAGTCTACGAGGCTGGCCTGAAGGCACAGTGGCCGCTGGTGGCATTCAACCTTGCTGTGTTCAAGCAGTCGATCAAGGGCTTCCAGAGCAACATCTTCACCGGCACCGGCTTTGCGCTGGCCAATGCGGGCGAGCAGTCGACCTTCGGTATCGAATTCGACGGCACGGTCCGGCCGGCCCCCGGCGTGAACATTTTCGTGGCGATGACCTATCTCGATCCGACCTATGACAGCTTCGTCAACTCGGCGTTCGGCGATCTCAGCGGCACCACGCCTGCTGCCATCCCGGCCCTGACGGCCTCGATGGGCGGCAGCTACACGCACGAGTTCGCAAACGGCATGACCTGGTCGGTCCGTGGTGACTATGCCTATGAAAGCGATGTCCAGATCATCGAAGGCCTGAATGCCTTCGGTCCGGGCAACCAGCAGGCCGGCGCCCGCCAGTTCCGTCGCGAGGTGAATCTGGTCAATGCGTCGACCACGCTGGAGCTGACCAACGGTCTGGCGATCAGCCTGTGGGCGCGTAACCTGCTCGACGCGCAGTACATTACCACGGTGTTCGATTCGGTTGCACAGGCAGGTAGCGTCTCGGGCTACCCCAACCAGCCGCGCACATATGGTGGATCGGTTCGCTTCAAGTTCTGATCCGTCTCACAGTTGACCGGGCTTGGTCACAGCCGGTGCGGCGCAAGAAACGTAACCGGCTGAAAACAGGGATATGGGGGGCTTTACGCCCCCCTTTTTTTGCGCCAGTCAACGCGCCAAAGATCGAAGACAGGGGATGAAATCATGACGGATGCGCCCACCCGCGCCTTGTTCCGCGCCATCGCGCCCAAGCGGGTGCATTATCACGAGGTCGATATGCAGAATATCGTCTTCAACGCGAACTATCTGATGTTCGCCGATGTCGGCATCACCGAATATTTCCGGCAGTTGCGTAGAGCCAGCGGTCTGCCCGAAACCGGTGGGTTCAACCTTTTCGGACCGGACCATGACATGATGGTCCGCCATGCCTCGGTCGATTTCCGCGCCAGCGCACTCGCCGATGACCTGATCGATCTGGCCGTGCGCCTGGTCCGCTTTGGCAACACCAGCATGACCAGCCAGTGCGCGATGTTCCGCGGCGACGAGCTGCTCAACATCGTCACCATGAGCTATGTGCATCTCGATATGCGCGAGCGCAGGCCTGCCCCGATCCCGCAGTTCTTCCGGGAACTGGTGGAGAAGTTCGAGACAGTGAAGCCGGAAGGCTGCTGAGCCTTCCGGGCGAAGAAGACATAAAAAAAAGGCCGGTGAATTCACCGGCCTTTTTTGTCGGGTTGTCAGTTGCCCGGCATACCGGGAACTCCGGGAGGCGGACCGCCGGGGCCTGCCTGGCCCTCCAATTGCTGCTGCATCGCTCGCAACTGGACTTCCGGGATGAATTCGACCAGTTCGACGTCAAATACCAGCAGACTGTTGGCAGGAATAACCACTTCGCCCGTCTGAGGATTGGTCTTTTCCTCAGGTCCATAGCCAAGCTCGGCCGGGATCCACAGGCGGTACTTGCCGCCACGCTGCATCCGCTTGAGAGCCTCGGAAAAACCGGGAATGGACCCAGCCACCGGCATCGGAACGCGCTCGTTGGCATCAAACGGCGTACCGTCGACCAAGGTGCCTTCGTAGTTGATCAACGTCACATCGGCATCTGTCGGCGAAGGACCGGTGCCCTTGGTGATTTCCTTGATCTGCAGCCCGCTCTCGGTGGTCACCACGCCCGGCTCATCGGCATTGCTGGCCAGGAAGCCAGCTGCCGATTGCGGGACGCCCTGCAGGCCGGCCCAGGCAGCGCCCCCGGCGATCAGCACGGCAGCGGCCACGCCCAGCCACAACTTGGTGAGCGAGCCCTTGGTGATCGGCGGGATAGGAACGCGTGTAACGGACATGGCAGCCTCCGGTTGTCGTATCACGAACCCCGGCAGGTATTCCTGGCCTGTTCAAAGGCCGGAAGCTCCATTCCGGGACTATTGTGGCGAATCGGATTTCCGGTTCACCAATGTCGTGATGCTGTAACGGGCCTACTTGGCGCCGTCACGTTCCATGCGCTTGCGCTCGAGCTTGCGAGCGCGACGCACTGCAGCGGCCTTTTCACGGGCGCGCTTTTCCGAGGGCTTCTCGTAATGCCGACGCAGCTTCATTTCGCGATACACACCTTCGCGCTGCAGCTTCTTCTTGAGCGCCCGCAGCGCCTGGTCAACATTGTTATCGCGTACGAGAATCTGCATAAACTTACGTCAGCTCCATATTCTTTGCCGGCCAGCAAACCCGCTCGCGCCACGCCATGGGACGCGGAAAACGGATGCTAAAGCCATAAGGTAAAGGCCAATAAACAACCAATAGTTGGGGGCACGCCAGTCAACAGACTGCCGGTCACGAGCAGGCCGTTACCAGTGGATGACGGCGTTTTCAAGGGATTTCGCGGATAATCAGCCGAACAGTCCGGGTTGTGACATGGGTGCACCGGGCGCAGGGTGGGGCTCAAGCTCTCGCATCAACCTCGCATCAAAGGGGTAAACCAGTTCCTCCGCCTGCTGCCAATCCGCGTTAAGCCATGTGCCGAGGCTCTCTCCGGTCAGCATCACCGGCATTGCCTTGGGGTGAATCGCGCCCACCAGCGCATTGGGTTCGCAGGTCAGAAAGGCGAAGCGCGCACCTTCTTCAGCCGGTCGCCATATGCCTGCAAAGGCAAAGGGCTCGCCGGATTTGAGCGCGAACCAATGCAGCCGCTTGCGCTTCGTCACCGGATCGGGTTGCGCGCCATATTCGCAAAATGCCGTCACCGGGACGAGGCAGCGCCGCTTTGGATCGGCGAGCGCGCTGCGCCACATCGGCGACTGAAGGTTGCGCACATTGGTGATCGGGCGCTTGACCTCGCCGAACGGCGGCCACCCCCAGCGCATCATGCCAAACCTTCCCCCCGCGCCTTCCCCGGTGATCACCGGCGCGTTGTAATCGGGATAGATCGCGTCGAACGCGGGCAGGTTTGTCGCGGCAATGGCCACTCCGCCGATATGCGGGCCGAACAACTGCCGGATTGCATCGGCGTTACTTGTCATGCGATACAGGTTGCACATAGCCACCAATGATAGTCACAGGAGAGCGCGATGGCCACCGCCTTGAAGCCTAGCAACCAGATGTCCACCGAAGAGCACGAAGCCCGCAAGCTGCTCGCATCGTGTTATCGCGTGTTCGACATGATGGGCTGGTCGGAGATGATCTACAACCACATCACGCTCAAGGTCCCGGGCGAAGAGGACGCGTTCCTGATCAATCCGTACGGCCTGCACTTCAGTGAGGTGTGCGCATCCAACCTCGTGAAGATCAACTCGGAAGGCGAGAAGCTCGACGGGTCGCTCTATCCGGTGAACAAGGCCGGGTTTACCCAGCACAGCGTATTCCACAAGCGCCTGCCCGACATGCACTGCATCATCCACACGCACACCACCGCAACCATGGCGGTGTGCTCGGTCGAGGGCGGGCTGCAGCCGACCAATTTCTATGCCTGCAACTTCATCGGCAACATCGCCTATCACGATTTCGAGGGCGTCACGGTGCGCGCCGAGGAAGGCGACCGGCTGGTCGAGGCGGTTACCGGCAAGCGTGTGCTGATGCTCCGGAACCACGGACCGGTTGTGATGGGCCGTACCCTGCCCGAGGCGTTCATCACCTACTGGGCGCTGCAGCGTGCCTGCGAGATTCAGCTTGCGACGATGTCGATGGGCAAGCCGCTGCTGGTTTCGCAGGACGTGATCGATGTCCACCAGCGCGATCTCAGCCAGGTTCAACTGCCGATGGGCGCAGGCGTCCCCGATTTTGCCGCGATGGTACGCAAGGTCGACAAGATCGATCCCAGCTGGCGCGATTGAACGCTGAACTGTCGTTGCATGGATGACAAGCGTCTGGCGGGAGGATATGCGCGGCTGCCATGACCAAGTTCACCGTCAACGACCGCCCGGTCCAGTATCGGCTTGATCCCGAAACGCCCCTGTTGTGGGCGCTGCGCGATGCCTCGAACCTCACCGGCACCAAATATGGCTGCGGCAATGGTGATTGCGGCGCATGCATGGTTGTGGTCGATGGCGAGGCAATCCGCTCCTGTCTCGTCAGCATCGCCGAGGTCGAGGGGCGCTATGTCACCACGATCGAGGCGCTGAGCCGCGACCGTAGCCATCCGGTGCAGCAGGCCTTTGTCGCCGAACAGGCAGTGCAGTGCGGGTTCTGCACGCCCGGCATGATCATCGCCGCCAGCGTGCTGCTGCGCAAGAACAGCAACCCCAATGATGCCGAGATTGACGACGCCATCCGCAACCTGTGCCGCTGCGGCACCTATCCACGGGTGCGCGCTGCGATCAAGCGCGCAGGCCGGGTGATGCGGCGGCAGGAAACGATCGCCGCTGCCCCGCCGCCCGGGATTTCGCCCGAGGATGCCGCGCGGAACGTTCCCGCGCTGACCCCGCCCGAATAGCCGGGGTCAGCCGCGGGTCACTCGCCGATCCCGTCCCACATTTCCTTGAGCTTCGCGAAAAAGCCGGTGCTCTCGGGACTTTCCTGGCCCGTTTCGGTCGCCTGGAACTCGCGCAGCAGTTCCTTTTGCCGCGCGGTCAGCCGTGTCGGTGTTTCGACATCGATCTGGATCACCATGTCGCCGGTGCCCCTGCCCTGCAGCACAGGCATGCCTGCGCCGCGCTGGCGCAACTGCTTGCCCGACTGGATGCCGGCGGGAATGGTGATGCTATGACGCTTGCCGTCGAGCCCGGGAATCTCCAGCTCGCCGCCCAGAGCTGCGGTGGTGATGCTGATCGGGCAACGCGTGACCAGCGTGGTACCGTCACGCTCGAAGATGCGATGCCGTGCCACATGGATGAAGATGTACAGATCGCCCGGTGGCGACCCCTTGGGCCCCGCCTCACCCTTGCCCGAGAGCCGGATGCGGGTGCCGTTGTCGACGCCCGGCGGAATATCGACCGAGAGAGTCTGCTGCTTGTCCACGCGGCCCTCGCCGCGACAGGCGCGGCACGGGCTTTCGATCACCTGGCCTGAGCCATGGCAGTTGGGACAGGTCCGTTCGACAACGAAAAAGCCCTGCTGCGCCCGCATCTTGCCGCTGCCGCCGCACAGATTGCAGGTCCGTACCTTGGTGCCGGGCTCGGCACCTGCGCCGTCACAGGTATCGCAGGTTGCCGCGACATCGATCGTGATTTCGCTCGCCTTGCCATGATAGGCCTCTTCGAGCGAGATCTCCATGTCGTAGCGCAGATCAGCGCCGCGCGCGGGGCCGCGACGGCCGCCTGCGCCGCCGAAACCGCCGCCGAAAATGGTGTCGAAGATATCGCCAAGGTCGGAAAATCCCTCCGGTCCGCCGCGACCACCGCCGCCGGACATGCCGCTTTCATACGCCTCATGGCCATAGCGGTCATAGGCGGCGCGCTTCTGTGGGTCCTTCAGGCAATCATAGGCCTGGCTGATCGCCTTGAAATGCGATTCAGCCTTGGCGTCACCTGGGTTGCGATCGGGATGCCATTGCATCGCCAGCTTGCGATAGGCGGTCTTGAGCGTGCCGTCGTCCACGGTACGCGAGACGCCAAGCAGCTCATAATAATCGGTTGTAGTGGCCATAGTCATCGGTCGCGATTCTTCATACAGTGACCGGGCGGGATAACCGGCAGGGCGGCCTTTGCCACCCTGCGCGATTGTCCCGCCCGGCCGGACTGTCGGTCATCAATCCGGCAATCAGTTTTTCGCGTCGCCGTCAACTTCCGAGAACTCGGCGTCGACGACATTGTCCTCGGCCGTGGCTTCATCGGCCGTGGGAGAGGCTGCAGCAGCCTGCTCCTTCTCGTAGATCGCCTGGCCCAGCTTCATCGCAGCCTGCGCCAGAGCTTCGGTCTTGGCCTTCATTGGCTCAGGCTCGCCGCCTTCGATCGCGGTCCTGAGTTCTGCCAGAGCGGTTTCGATTTCGCCCTTTACCGAAGCATCGACCTTGTCGCCATGCTCTTCGAGCTGCTTTTCGGTGCTGTGCAGCAGGCTTTCGGCGTTGTTCTTCGCCTCGGCCGCTTCACGACGCTTCTTGTCTTCCTCGGCAAAGCGCTCGGCATCCTTGACCATCTGGTCGATATCGGCGTCGGACAGACCGCCCGATGCCTGGATGCGGATCTGCTGCTCCTTGCCGGTACCCTTGTCCTTGGCCGACACGTTGACGATGCCGTTGGCGTCGATGTCGAAGGTGACCTCGATCTGCGGCACGCCGCGCGGGGCTGCGGGAATGCCGACCAGATCGAACTGGCCGAGCATCTTGTTGTCCGCCGCCATTTCACGCTCGCCCTGGAAGACGCGGATCGTCACGGCCTGCTGGTTGTCGTCAGCTGTCGAGTAGGTCTGCGACTTCTTGGTCGGGATCGTGGTGTTGCGGTCGATCATGCGGGTGAACACGCCGCCCAGAGTCTCGATGCCGAGGCTCAGCGGGGTGACGTCAAGCAGCAGCACGTCCTTGACGTCGCCCTGCAGCACGCCGGCCTGGATCGCAGCACCCATCGCGACGACTTCATCGGGGTTGACGCCGGTGTGCGGCTCCTTGCCGAAGAAATCCTTCACCACTTCACGCACGCGCGGCATGCGGGTCATGCCGCCGACGAGCACGACGTCGTCGATGTCCGCAGCCTTGAGGCCGGCATCTTCCAGTGCCTTCTTGCACGGATCGAGCGTGCGCTTGATCAGGTCCGCGACCAGCTTTTCAAGGTCCGCGCGGCTGATCATCTTGACCAGATGCTTGGGTCCGTTCTGGTCAGCGGTGATGAACGGCAGGTTGACCTCGGTGGTCTGCGCCGACGACAGCTCGATCTTGGCCTTCTCCGAAGCTTCCTTCAGACGCTGCAGCGCAAGCTTGTCCTTGGTGAGGTCGATGCCTTCGGACTTCTTGAAGTCTTCGGCGAGGAACTCGACCAGCTTCGAATCGAAATCCTCGCCGCCCAGGAAGGTGTCGCCATTGGTGGCCTTCACCTCGAACACGCCATCGCCGATCTCGAGGATCGAGATGTCGAAAGTGCCGCCGCCAAGGTCATACACCGCGATGGTCTTGCCGTCGTTCTTGTCGAGGCCATAAGCCAGCGCCGCTGCGGTCGGCTCGTTGATGATACGCAGCACTTCGAGCCCTGCGATGCGGCCTGCATCCTTGGTGGCCTGACGCTGGGCATCGTTGAAATAGGCAGGCACCGTGATCACGGCCTGGGTGACGGTCTCACCCAGATAGCTCTCGGCGGTTTCCTTCATCTTCTGCAGCGTGAACGCGCTGATTTCGGACGGCGAATAATCCTTGCCGCCGGCCTGAACCCACGCATCGCCGTTGCCGCCCTTGACGATGTTATAAGGGACGAGCTCCATGTCCTTCTTGGTCAGCGGATCGTCGAACCGACGACCGATCAGACGCTTGACCGCAAACACGGTGTTTTCAGGGTTGGTGACGGCCTGACGCTTGGCCGGCTGGCCGACCAGCCGCTCACCATCCTTGGTGAACGCGACGATCGACGGCGTCGTGCGCGCGCCTTCGGAATTTTCGATAACCTTGGGCTTGTCGCCGTCCATGACGGACACGCAGCTGTTGGTGGTGCCAAGGTCGATACCAATTACTTTTGCCATAGTGCTTTTCCCACGTGACTTTCGTTTTGCAGATGAAAGATTACGTACCGTCGGTATGCCCCCAAGCATCCGGCGATTCCGTCCCCGACGGCGGATATAGGGTTGCTTTCGCTTGGCACAAGGCGTGGCAGTATCTACATCATGCTCAAGCCGAGGCTGGCCGATTACGGCACAACCAACAGGAGGACCGCCACATCATGTTCCGCACGCTCTATCTGGTTGCCGCCGGGCTCTCCATGGCGTTGCTGGCCGGGTGCCAGCCACCGGCGCAATTGCTGGTCGAGAAAGCCTATATCCAGCTCTCTCCGGTCGAAGATCGGCCTTCGGTGCTGTATTTCACCGTGCGTGGCGGGCCGGAAGACACCGAATTGCGGGCGGTCAGCTCGGCCTCGATCCTGCGGCTGGAAATGCACGAGACGGTCGAGGAAAACGGGATGTCGATGATGCGCCCGTTGCGAGCGGCTGCGATTCCGGCGCGCGGCAAGGTCGAATTCGAGCCAGGCGGCAAACATGTGATGGTCTGGGGGGTTGATCAGGGCGCGCGCAATCGCGGCAATGCGGAATTCGTGTTCACCTTCTCCACCGGTGAGAAGATCGCGGCGACGGCTGCGATCCGGGCGATCGAGCCAGCCGGCAAAGCCGGTGGCGACCATGCGGGCGGCATGAGCCATTAATGGGCCGAGAGCCGATCGACAGGCCGCTCGAAGCGACCGAGGTTGCTCTCGCGCGGTCGGTTTTCGGGGACACGATCACCTACGAACATGTGCGTATCCGCCTGAAGAAATGGATTTTCTTCCAGCCACGCCGAACGGTCATGGCACCGATGGGGCATATTCATTTCCACCCCGGCGGTAGCGCCTATTGCGATGATTTCAGTTGCGCAGGCCTGAGTCGCCAGGGGCTTTTCATCCACGAAATGGTGCATGTCTGGCAGTACCAGCAGGGCATTTTCCTGCCACTTCGGCGCCATCCGTTCTGCAGATATGACTATGCGATCAAGCCCGGGCAGCCATTCGGCAAATACGGTCTCGAACAACAGGCGGAACTGGTTCGCCACGCCTTTCTGCTCCGCCAGGGCGGCGGGGTGCCGGGTGCACCGCCGCTCGCAACCTACCGGCAGATCCTGCCGTTTCCGGTTTAGTCGGGCTTCTTGGCGACTGCGACCAGCGCGGGTCGCAGCAGGCGGTCCTTGATCATGTATCCCGCCTGGAGCTCCTGCACCACGGTGCCCGGTTCGGCATCGGTGCTGGGGATCTCGATCATCGCCTGATGCTGGTTGGGATCGAGCGGCAGACCGATCGCGGCGATGCGCGAGATGCTGTGCTTGGAGAAGACGTTGTCGAGTTCGCGCCCGGTGGCCTCGAGGCCTACAACCAGACCCTTCCACTTTTCGTCCTCGCGCAGATCCTCGGGGATCAGTTGCAGCGCGCGCGTCAGGTTGTCGGATACCGACAGGATATCGCGGGCGAAGCCGGTCGCTGCATAAGCGCGCGCATCCTGCGCGTCCTTTTCCAGTCGGCGGCGGACATTTTGCGTATCGGCGCGGGCATAGAGCACGTCCTGCTTGGCTTCGGCCAGTTGCGCTTCCAGAGCCGCGATGCGCTCTTCCAGCGCCGACTGATCGTCGCCCTGCTCCTTCAGGCTGTCAGGCACGCCCTCAAGTTCGGCGGCAGCTTCCTGATCGAGCGGCCGTCCGGTCTCGGCGTTCTTGGTGGGATCTTCCTGCGTCACTTTTTCGTCCTGAATCACGTCTGTCCTGCTCATTTCATCAATCTGGTTAGGCTTTGCGCGGTGAAGTCCACCATCGGGACAATCCGCGCATAATTGAGGCGTGTGGGGCCGATGACCCCGACCACGCCGACAACGCGCCCCTCGCCGTCGCGATAGGGCGCCGCTATCACGGATGACCCGGAAAGCGAAAACAATTTGTTTTCAGCGCCGATGAAGATCCGGGCCGAAGCCGCTTCGCGCGCGCTGTCGAGCAGATGGGCAATGTCCTGCATCGCTTCAAGTTCGTCGAGCAACCGCCGCACACGCTCCAGATCCGCCACCGCATCGTTGTCGAGCAGATTGGCCTGGCCGCGCACGATCAGCACCGGGCGATCCGCTCCGTCGCGCGACCACAAGGCAAGCCCGCGCCGAACCAGATCGGAACTGGCCTGGTCGAGCGCGTCCTTCTCGCTGTTGATCTCGGCTTCCAGCGCCAGCAGCGCCTGCGCCAGGCTGCGTCCGGAAAGCCGCGCAGTGATGAAGTTGCCCGCCTGCACCAGCATGCTCTCGGTCACCCGCCGGCTCATCTCGAGCACGCGATTCTCGATGCTGCCATCATTGCCGACCAGCACCGCCAGCACCTGGTTATCCGAAAGCCGCACGAAGCTCATCTGGCGCAGCACCGGCTCGCGCCGGGGCACCATGACGATCCCTGCGCATGCCGACAGGCCTGACAGTGCCTGTGTCGTCGCGGCCAGCGCGGCCTCGATGGGACCTGCATTGTCGAGCTGCTTCTCGATCGCCGCACGCTCCTCGAACGAGGGCTCGGCCACCTGCATCATGCCGTCGACGAACAGCCTCAGCCCCTGCTCGGTCGGCATCCGCCCGGCGCTGGTGTGCGGCGCTGCCAGCAGGCCGAGTTCCTCAAGATCCTGCATGACATTGCGGATCGAGGCGGGCGAGAGGTTGACGGTCGAGGATTTGGAGATCGTGCGCGAGCCGACGGGCATCCCGGTATCGAGATAGCTTTCCACCACGATGCGGAAGACATCGCGCGCACGGTCGTTCAGTTCGGTGAACGGACTGGTCATGCGCTCAAATTAGGCGCAAGCGACGGCACTAACAAGCCATAGCGCCAAACGAGACGCGCGCGCGGCTCAGCCGCCCAGTCCGCCGCGCGCATCGACCAGCGCAAACCAGCCGCACAGCTGATCGAAAGCCCCATCTGACAGATCGACGAACATCCGCCGGGCATCGGCAGGATCGGCGCGGCGCTCGAGCAGCTGCTGTTCGGTCATCAACCGGATCCAGCGCAGCGCGGTCGTCGGCGGGACAGCAGCGGCGATGCACAGGCTGGAGACCGAGACCGATCGGTGCTCGAGCCGCGACGCCGCCAGATCGAGCAGGATATCCCACGCGGGATCGGCAAACAGCTCGGGGCTGAAGAACCGCTCGCGCAACCGGCGGATGCTGATCAGGTGCCGGATGCGCTGCGGATCGGGCGGGATCGAGGGGCTGCGGTCATCCTGTCCTTCGGCACGATAGGCGAGGCTGCGGTCAGCGAGCGCATCGGGCGTATCGTCCTCACTGGGCGAAATCGCACCCAGTTGCTCGGCCAGCCGCGCGAGTTCCAGCGCCAGCGCCTGCAGCCGTGCCCGTTCGGCGCGATTGGGGTCAAAAGCGCGCCCCGTGCCCAGCACCGCGCCGAGATCGGACAGCGCAATCGCGACCAGCACAGGCGCATCGCCGAACACGCAGGCCGCGTTGCGTCCTTCCAGCAGGACATCGACCGCATCAATCGTATCGAGGCTGACAAGCGCCAGGATCGCGGCATCGGCAGCCAATGAGTCCAGCGCATCGGGCGCGGGCGGAGCCTGTCGCCAGTCGAATGCGTGGATAAGCGCCGTTTCGGCGACGGTGTCGGAGGCCAGGGCAATGCCATCTGCCGGCCACCCCGCGGCCTCTACAAGCCGCGCGGTGTGCGCGTTGTCTGCGGCGATGCGGTACGGTCCCGGGCGCCGGAGGGGGGCATCACCAAAGGGCGTTCTCGCGTCTTCGGACATGAAATCCCCCTGAATGCCGATCGTCAGTCCGCGAAGGGATCGCGCACCAGGATCGTGTCTTCGCGCTCCGGCGATGTCGATACCAATGCGACGGGGCACTGGATCAGCTCTTCCACCCGCTTGATATACTTGATCGCCTGCGCGGGCAGGTCAACCCAGCTCCGAGCGCCCGCGGTGGATTCGTGCCAGCCGTCCATTTCCTCGTAGATCGGCTGAACCGAAGCCTGATCGCCGGCATGGGCGGGGAAATAATCGAGCACCTTGCCGTTGAGCCGATACCCGGTGCAGATCTTGAGCTTGGCAAAGCCATCGAGCACGTCGAGCTTGGTCAGCGCGATGCCGGTCACACCTGCCACCGCGCAGGCCTGGCGCACCAGAGTGGCATCGAACCAGCCGCAGCGGCGCTGGCGACCTGTGACCGTGCCGAATTCATGCCCGCGCTCGCCCAGCCGCTGGCCGACCTCGTCCTGCAGTTCGGTCGGGAACGGGCCCGATCCGACTCGGGTGGTGTAGGCCTTGACGATGCCGAGCACGAAGCCGCTCGCCTGGGGACCGAGCCCTGTGCCCCCCGCGGCAGTGCCGGTAACAGTGTTCGACGAGGTGACGAAGGGATAGGTGCCGTGGTCGACATCGAGCAGCACGCCCTGCGCGCCCTCGAACAGCATCCGCGCGCCTGCCCTGCGGATCTCGCCGAGGCGCTTCCAGACGGGCTGCGCGAATTCGAGCACGAACGGCGCGATCTCTGCCAGTTCAGCGAGCAAAGCCGCACGATCGATCGGCGGTTCGCCAAACCCGGCCCGGAGCGCATCATGGTGCGCGCACAGCCGGTCGAGCTGCGGATCGAGCGCATCGAGATGCGCCAGATCGCACACCCGGATCGCGCGCCTGCCGACCTTGTCCTCATAGGCTGGGCCGATGCCGCGGCGCGTGGTGCCGATCTTGCCCTGGCCGCTGGCATCCTCGCGCAGCGCGTCGAGATCGCGGTGGAACGGCAGGATCAGCGGGCAGTTGTCCGCCACGGCGAGGTTGTCCGGGGTGATCTCGACGCCCTGCCCGCGCAATTTGGCGACCTCGTCGCGCAATGCCCAGGGATCGAGCACCACGCCGTTGCCGATGACGCTGAAGGTGCCGCGCACGATACCCGAAGGCAGAAGCGAAAGCTTGAACACCTTCTCGCCGATGACAAGGGTATGGCCGGCATTGTGGCCGCCCTGAAAGCGGATCACCGCATCGGCGCGCTCGGCGAGCCAGTCGACGATCTTGCCCTTGCCTTCATCGCCCCACTGGGCGCCGATCACCGTAACATTGGCCACGACATCAACCCTCTTGAAAATTGGACGCACCGATCAGCGGCGCGCAAAACGCGCTCGTCCTAGTGACGGTATGCGGCGGCGTCCAGAGCGTTAGGGCAAAACTTGATACAAATTAATGCGGTTCAGGAATGTTGCCTGCCACTAGGCGGTCAGCGCGATCAGATCGGAACGGTCTCGCTGCCATCCAGCCTGTGGCTGCAACCGAGTGCGACCGCGTCGTCGGCCTCGGTGAGCGCTGCCAGCGTCCGCCAGCCGATCGCGCGTAGCCTTGCTGCCACCCCCTGATCATATCCCAGCGGCAGGAACAGCTTGCCGACGGACGGCTGATCGCCAGCCAGCGCCATGTCGAGCAAGGCATCGGGATACAGTGAAAAGCCGGTCGCGACCTCCTCGCCGCCCTTGCCGTCGGGAATTGCATAGGTGCCGCCGCGGCCGAGCGCTCCCGCACAGCCGTCGGCATAGAGCGAAAAGCCGAACCAGCTTTGATATTCGAAGCCGTGCCGTTCGGTCGGATCGAGCGTGACCGTCACATCATCGGGCAGCGCCGCGACGATCTGGCGCAGCGCCTTGATCCGGCTGGCGAGCACGCCGCCGGCATCGATTGCGGCCAGCGCGTCGATCGCGGCCTCGAAGGGGCCCATGGCATACAGCAACGGCAAATAGGCATCCGCGCCCAAGGCCGTCAGCCCGCCTGCATCCTTCATGTCGAGCTCGCGACGCACAGCCGAGATCTGCGCAGGGGCGAGCGGAAAAGCGGTGCCTGCGAGCGTATCGACCAGATCGGGCAGCGTCAGGTCGACGGTAATGCCCGATACTCCCGCTTGCGCGAGTGCCTCGATGGCGATGCGCACCACCTCCTGCGCTGCGGCGATGTTGTCGTGGCCGATCAGCTCGGCGCCGATCTGCAGCCGCTCGCGCTCGGGATTCAACTGGTCCGAAGCAATGCGCAGCACCTGGCCCGCATAGCTCAGCCTCAGCGGGCGCGGCGCCGATGCCATCAAGGTTGTCGCAACGCGGCCAACCTGCACCGTGATGTCCGAGCGGATCGCGAGCGTGCGCATCGACGAGGGATCGACCATGCGGAACAGATGCTGGCGCCCGGTTCCCTGCATCCGCGATGCGAGCGAACGTTCATATTCAACCAGGGGCGGAGAGACGCGATCATAGCCATGGGACGACAGCACATCCATCGCGCTGCGGGTCAGCCGCGCGGCCTGTTCGGCACGCGGGGGGAGCAGATCGGCAAGACCTGCGGGCAGGATATCGGGATTCGTCTCTGACATGGCGCAGCGCTTAGACGATTAATGCGCGAGTTAAAACCATCTCCCGCGCCGGCAGCCAGCCGCCCAGGAGGAGATCATGAACGGGTCAGCCCGCAGCGCCCCGCGGCTGGTGAGTGATGGCGTCCTTGATTGCGAAGGCCTCTCTGGTCCAGTTGGTGTCGGGAGGGACATTGCTCGCGATGTCAATCGCAGCATCGTTGGCGAGCGGATACAGTTCGGCCTCCTCCAGCGCTAGACGGGCGAACATGGCGTGGGTCATCCTGATGGAAGCTAGGCGAAAGCCATTCCAGTCCTGCGCGATGCGCTCGGGGGTCCAGAATTGGGCATGCTCAGAATAAGCCGAGAAAAGCTTGGTCAGCTCAGACTGGAATTTCAGCCCGATGGCGCGGACGTGCGGGCGTTCATCGCGCAGGAGCTTGGCATAGAGATGGCGGTCTTCGAACGCCATATGCTGCATGATCTTGCTGCCGAGCTTCCAACGCGCGTCAGCCAAATGCAGGCTGGAAGGCATTGTTTCGCATGCGAGCAGGTCAAGCAAACCCTGCGCATGTTGGCGGATCATCTCGTGATCGCTCAGCAGTCTGTCCAGCATATCGAGGCCCTTTTCGTATCGGCTCCACGATAAGCAACAGACGTTAAACCCTCGTAAATCTTTGGGTCATTCTGAAGGTATGAGTGAGGCTGCGGAGCGGCGCAATCGCCACCCCGCACCCTTGCACCTGAGAATCAGGCAGCAGCCGAAAGACGGACAGCCGCCATCTTGCCGCGGCGATCCTGCTCGAGCTCGAAGTTCACGCGCTGGTCGCGATCGAGCGTGCGCATGCCCGATGCTTCAACGGCGCTGATGTGAACGAACGCGTCATTGCCGCCATCATCGGGCTGAATGAAACCATATCCCTTGTCGGCGTTGAAAAACTTTACGGTGCCAATAGGCATAGTCATTTCCTTAAGTGTAGATTGCACGGAGCCGCACATATTTGCGGACAGTTCCCCTTGCCTAGCCGGGACCGGAAGTTCGATTTCGACCTGTGCAACGCCCGGTCCCGGCCATTGCACGCGAAGATGCGGACACTTGAGGCCAGCCTCACGGCAAGCCCGGCATCCGAATGAGCTCAGCCCGGCAGAAAACTGCCCGGCTGTGGATACGCGATCGCATAAACGCGCTGCTCTTCGACACGCGCCAGGCCGCGCTGCGTATCGCGCTCATCCGCGCAAGGCGAATGCAGCGCGCGCATGTGCGCTACGTGGAGATTGTCGAAAAGCTGGTTGATATCTGGCATGCATTGGCTCGTGTTGCTGAGCAAGCAAGAGCGTGGAGCAAGGATGCCGCGAGTCTCTCAGTCGCGCGCTGGCTTGGATCGTGTATCGCGCGATGACAAGGCTATAGCAGCAAAGCGCGGCAAAGTCTCACATTATTCGTGCGCCATCGCCCGTACCCCGACAGAACCTCATTCCAACCCAGGCGGCTTGCCGAAGACATTGACGTCGGACGGGCCGATCCAGCCGTTGACATAATTGGCATAGAACAACCCGAACACCGCCGCAGACAGCACCGTCGTGATCAGGATGACACGCATGGGCCTGAAGTTTGCAGGCGCGCTATCTGCCTGGCCGCGGACCTTTTCGACCCCCAGCTCTTCTGCGGTGCGCACACCAAAGGGCATCACCACGAATGCGGTGATCACCCAGAACAACAGATAGATGGCAAGAATGCTCGTCCAGCTCATGCGCGTGTTTCCTGTTCCCTTGCGCCCAAGTGGGTCGTCAGCCCGCGATCATCAAGACCGTGACCACTGGCTTTTTGCCTGTCCAGCGGGTTGCCGAGCGTCGCACGGCCAGGCGGATCGCCTCCTGCACGTCATCGCCCTTCCCGTTCGACCGGCCCTCGGACCTGCTGCCCCTGCCCTTCGGCTTGGCCTTGCCCGGCTTGCTGATCGCCTCGCGGACATCCTCGACCGTTTCGGCGATGAACGCATCGAGATCATCCTCGACCGGCAGGCCCAGCGCACGGACCACCGGATCGCCGATCAGCCCGCCGCGCGCGTCGAGCGCGACCGCAACGCTGACCTGTCCGTTGACCGCCAGCTTGCGCCGTTCGGCCATGGTCATGCCATCGGCGGGCAGGATGACATCGCCATCGAGCACCAGTCGGCCAGCACGTTCGCGGCTGATGACCCCGGGCTTGCCCGGTGCAAGCCGCACGAGGTCACCGTTCTTCTGCACAATTGCCGCCGGAATGCCCTGCTCCAGCCCGAACCGGGCCTGTTCGGACATATGGCGCATCTCGCCATGCACCGGAACCAGCACCTGCGGCCTGATCCAGCGGTACATTTCGGCAAGCTCGGGTCTGCCGGGGTGGCCAGAGACATGGATATCGGCCTGGCGGTCGGTAACCATCTTGATGCCGTCTTCGGCCAGCCTGTTCTGAATGCGGCCGATGGCAATCTCGTTTCCGGGGATGACCTTGGACGAGAACAGCACGGTATCGCCTGCCTCCAGCTTGATCTGATGGTTACCCTCGGCCACGCGCGCCAGCGCCGCGCGCGGCTCGCCCTGACCGCCGGTGGCGATCACCAGCACCTCGCGGCGCGGCAGGCCCATCGCGGTGTCGAAATCGACCAACTCGGGCAGATCCTTGAGATAGCCATTGGCCTTGGCCACTGCGATGATCCGGTCCAGCGAGCGCCCGGCAACGCACAAGGCGCGGTTGGTTGCCTTGGCGACCTCGCCCAGGGTGTGCAGCCGTGCGACGTTGGAGGCAAAGGTAGTGATCAGCGCACGCCCCTTGAGCGGCTTGACCGCCTTGATCAGTTCGTCACGCACCGCGCCTTCGGAACCCGAGCTTTCGGGATTGAAGACGTTGGTCGAATCGCAGACCAGCGCCAGCACGCCTTCATCGCCCAGCGCGGTGAGCGCCTCGGGCGTCGACGGCACGCCGACGATCGGCTCGTCGTCGAGCTTCCAGTCGCCGGTGTGGAAGATTCGGCCATAGGGCGTGTCGATCAGCAGCGCATTGCCCTCGGCGATCGAATGCGCCAGCGGCAGATAGCGGAAACCGAACGGGCCGAGCTGCAGACTGCCCTCGTTCTCGATGACGTTGAGCTTCACGTCCTTGACCAGCCCCTGCTCCTCGAGCTTGCGGCGGATCAGGTCGGCGGTGAATGGCGTGGCGAACAGCGGCACATTGAGGTCCGCAGCCAGATAGGGCAGCGCGCCGATATGGTCTTCATGACCATGGGTCAGCACGATGCCGAGCAGATCGTCGGCGCGTTCTTCGATGAATTCCAGATCGGGGAAGACAAGCTCGACGCCCGGATAGGCCGGATCGGAGAAGGTCATGCCCAGGTCGACCATGACCCATTTGCCGTCACAGCCGTAGAGGTTGGCATTCATGCCGATTTCGCCCGACCCACCAAGGGCCAGGAACAACAATTCTTTTCCAGGTTTCATGTAATCAAAATGCCCTTTCGGCAATCATGGCTAGACCCTGCAGGGTCAGGTCGGGTTCGACCGCATCAAATATCGTCGTGTGCTCGTCAAACAGCACCGCAAGCCCGCCGGTGGCTATGACCTTCGCGGGGCGTCCGATTTCGGCACGCATCCGTGAGACCAGGCCTTCCATCATCGCGACATAGCCCCAGAATACGCCAATCTGCATCTGATCCTCGGTGTTGCGACCGATGACAGAGCGGTTGTTGCGCGGGGTTTCTATCGCGATGCGCGGCAGCTTTGCGGCAGCCTGTACCAGGGCATCGAGCGACAGGTTGATGCCCGGCGCGATGATGCCCCCTTTGTAAGCACCCGTATAATCCACCACGTCATAGGTGGTTGCGGTGCCAAAGTCGATGATGATGATGTCGCCCGGGTGCAGCGCGTGCGCCGCGATCGAGTTGACCGCGCGGTCGGCGCCCAGCGATTTGGGCTCATCGACGTCGATCTGCATCTGCCAGTCGGCAGGTTCGACCCCGGCGATCAGCGGCTCGACATTGAAATATTTGCGCGAAAGCACCTGGAGATTGTGCAGCGCGCGCGGAACGACGGTGGAGATGATCACCTGGCTGATGTCAGATCGCACAAAGCCTTCGAGCGCGAGCAACTGGTTCAGCCAGACCGCATATTCGTCCGCCGTGCGCCGGGCATCGGTGGAGATACGCCAGCGAGCCTTGATCACACGTTCGTTGAACAGGGCAAACACGGCGTTGGTGTTGCCGACATCAATGGCAAGCAGCATGCTGAACGTCCCTCATTTTCCACTAAATGGCTTCACGCAAGAAGATGGACATCGCCCGCGCTGACGCTCTCGATCCGGCCATCATGGCAGCGAAGCAGCAATGTACCATCCGCCGAAAGGCCTTCGAAGACCCCGTCAATCCGATCATCCGGTCCGCGCTGCACCGCCATCTTTTCTCCGGGCTTATGCGCGGCGGCGCACCAGACTTCAAGCAGCGTTGCAGCATCATCCGTCCGCCACTGCAGCAGCCGAGCGCCGAAGCGCGGCGCCAGCAGCTCGATCATGGCGGCGGCATCGATCTGCGCCATCGCGCCTTGGGCGTGAAGCGAGGTGACCGTCCGCCCGGCAATGTCCGGGGCGACGGCAACATTCACCCCGATCCCCACCACCACCGCATCGCGGCGGCGCTCAAGCAGGATGCCCGCCAGCTTTGCGCCGCCCACATGCACGTCATTGGGCCATTTCAGCCGGGCCTGCGTATCGGGAAGAACGGCACGAACGGTATCGAGCACCGCCAGGCCCGCCACAAACGCAAGCAGATGCGCCTGCGGATCAAGCGGACCGACCCGCACCAGGGTGCTGCAATACAGGTTGCCGAGCGGGCTCAGCCATTCACGGCCAAGGCGACCCCTGCCTCCGCTTTGCTGCTCGGCGCGCAGCCAGAGGCCTTCGGGCGCACCGGCTTCGGCGCGCGCCAGCATGTCCGCGTTGGTGGATGCGGTCAGCGCGACCGCTTCGATCAGGCTGCCCAGAACAATGCCCTGGCGGCCCCCGCCGTGACTGGACTGAGTGCCAGCGTGGTGAAATAGCCCAGTGGCGACAGGAACACCGCCATCAGCGTCACCAGCACCATGCGCGCCTTCGAATCGCTTGGCGCGATCACGTCGGCGGGCTCATCGAAGTACATGACCTTGATGACCTTGAGGTAATAGAACGCACCGATCACCGAGGCCGCGATACCGATTGCGGCAAGCGGGATGAGCCCTGCTGCCACCGCGGCATCGAACACCACGAACTTGCCCCAAAAGCCGAACAGCGGCGGGATGCCGGCAAGGCTGAACATGAAGATCGCGAGCGCTGCTGCCAGCCCCGGACGGGTCCGCGAAAGGCCGGCAAGCTTGCGAATGTCCTCGACGGGCCGACCCTCGCGGTCATTAAGGTCGAGCACGCAGATGAAGCTGCCCAAGGTCATCGCGACATAGATGATCAGATAGGTCAGCATCGCCGATGCGCCTTCAGGCGTTCCGCAGGCAAGGCCGATCAGCATGAAGCCGACATTGTTGATCGAGGAATAAGCGAGCAGCCGCTTGATGTTGACCTGCCCGATCGCTCCGGCAGCGCCGAGGATGATCGATGCTATCGCGACGAAGATCACGATCTGCTGCCAGATGCTCTGCTGGCCGCCAAACGCCTCGATCGCAACCCGCATGGTCAGCGCCAATGCCGCAACCTTGGGCGCGGTGGCGAAGAAGGTAGTGACCGGGGTCGGCGCGCCTTCATAGACGTCGGGCGTCCACATATGGAACGGCACCGCGCTGATCTTGAATGCCAGGCCCGACAGCACGAACACGATACCGAACAGCGAACCTGTCGATACCCCGTCTGCGAAAGCCGTCTGGATACCGATGAAGCTGGTGGTCCCGGTAAAGCCATACAACAGCGACATGCCAAACAGCAGGATGCCGCTCGCAAGCGCACCCAACACGAAGTATTTCAGGCCCGCTTCTGCCGAGCGGTCGTCGCTGCGCAGGAAGCTGGCGAGAACATAGGCCGCGAGGCTCTGCATTTCGAGACCGATATACAGGGTCAGCAGATCGACAGCGGAAACCATCAGGCCCATGCCGACCGAAGCGAACAGAATGAGGATCGGAAATTCCGGGCGCATCATGTTGTCGCGCGCGAAGAACTTCGGCGCCACGATCACGCAGGCGATTGCCGACAGGAAAATCAGCACCTTCGACAACGAGGCAAAGCGGTCCATCCGGTACTGGCCGTAAAAGGCGTCGGCACCTTCGGCAAAGCCGTCACCGAGCAGGAAATTGAACGACAGCGCCAGCGCGCCGAACAACGCGATCACAGTGAGCACGCTGACCAGGCGCGCCGACTGCACGCCGCCCCATGCAGCGATGAGCAGCAGCACCAGACCGGAGAGGCTGAGAACGATTTCCGGCGAGGCCAGCTGGAACCAGAGCGCGTAATTCATCAGTGATGGCCTTCTTCAGCATGGGCTGCGGGCGTGATGGCAGGTGCGGCACCCAGCTTGAGCTGCGCGTCGCCCACAGGCTTGACCGAGGCAAGCCGCGCTTCGAGCGCGCCGACATCGTTGCGCATCGGTGCCATGAAGCTTTCGGGGTAGACCCCCATCCACAGCACGACGATCGCGATCGGCAGCAGCAGCGCAATCTCGCGCCTGTTGAGATCGGGCATGGCAGCGACGTCATCGGACTTGATCACGCCATAGGCCACGCGGCGATAGAGATAGAGCATATACCCCGCGCCCAGGATGATCCCGGTGGTCGAAACGATCGCAACCCAGCTCGACACTTCGTAGATCCCCAGCAGCGAGAGGAATTCGCCGACGAAACCGCTGGTGCCCGGCAGGCCGATCGACGCCATCGTGAACAGCAGGAACAGCAAGGCATAACGCGGCATGTTGATCGAAAGGCCGCCGTAACGGTCGATCTCGCGGGTGTGCAGCCGGTCGTAGATCACGCCGACGCAAAGGAACAGTGCCCCCGAGACCAGACCATGGCTGAGCATGACGACCAGCGCGCCTTCCAGCCCCTGTCGATTGAACGCGAACAGCCCCACGGTGACGATCGCCATATGCGCGACCGACGAATAGGCGATCAGCTTCTTCATGTCGCTCTGCACCAGCGCGATCAGCGAGGTGTAGACCACCGCGACCATCGACAGAGCGAACACGAGCCACATATAGTCCACCGACGCATCGGGGAACATCGGCAGCGAGAAGCGGATAAAGCCATAGCCCCCCATCTTGAGCAGCACGCCCGCAAGGATCACCGACCCCGCCGTCGGCGCCTGAACGTGCGCATCGGGCAGCCAGGTGTGCACCGGCCACATCGGCATCTTGACCGCGAAGCTGGCAAAGAATGCCAGCCACAGCCAGGACTGCGCCTCGAGCGGGAAGTCATAGGCCATCAGCGTCGGGATGTCCGACGTACCGGCCTCGTTCACCATCCAGAACATCGCGATCAGCATCAAGACCGATCCGAGCAGCGTATAGAGGAAGAACTTGTACGACGCGTAGATCCGGTTGGCGCCGCCCCAGATGCCGATGATCAGGTACATCGGGATCAGGCCGGCCTCAAAGAAGATGTAGAACAGGAAAATGTCCTGCGCGGCGAAGACGCCGATCATCAGCATTTCCATCAGCAGGAACGCAGCCATGTATTCGCCGACGCGGGTCTGGATCGCTTCCCAGCTCGCGCCGATGCAGATCGGCATCAGGAAGACAGACAGCATGATCAGCATCAGCGCAATGCCATCGATGCCCAGCGCCCAGCTGAACCGGTCGAACAAGGCCGCGCGCTCGACAAACTGCCACTGCTCCCCGCCGATGTCGTAGTTCATCCACAGCACGATGCCGAGCGCAAGATCGATCAGCGTGGCGATCAGCGCCAGCCAGCGCGCGGTGTTGGCGCTCACGAACAGACAGACGATCGCCGCCGCCATCGGCACGGCGAGCATCAGCGACAGCACAGGAAATCCCAGTTCGTTCATGTCAGCGCACCATCAGCCAGGTGAGTGCGGCCACAAGGCCAAGCAGCATCACCAGGGCGTAACTGTAGAGGAAACCCGATTGCAGCTTCACGGCCATGCGGCTGCCCGAGGCAACCAGCACCGCAGCACCATCTGGACCGAAGCGGTTGATCGTCCCTTCATCGCCGATTTTCCAGAAGAAGCGGCCGAGCGCAAAGGACGGCTTGACGAAGATATGGTTGTACAATTCGTCGAAATACCACTTGTTGAGCACGAACCGGTAGATCGGGCCAAGCGCGCCAGCCACCTTGCCCGGGAGAGCGGTGTTGCGGATGTAGAACAGCCAAGCGACCAGCAGACCGATCACCATCACGATCGAAGCTGCGTATTTGACCAGCATCGGAACGTCGTGCATCGCGTGCATCAAACCGGCATTATAGGCGATCGAGCCGTTCCAGAAGCCCTCCTCGTTAAGGAAGGCATCGTGGAACACCTGGCCGGCGATAACCGCGCCGATGCCCAGCAGGCCCAGCGGCAACAGCATTGCCAGCGGGCTTTCATGCGGGTGATAGCCCGCTGTACCATCGTCTTCTCGCGGCGACGGCACAGCATGCGCCACATCGTGACCGGCATGTTCCTGCGCCGCAGGATTGTGCTCATCGGACGCATGATGGCCATCATGGACAGCATGCTGGATATGCTCGCTCGCCGCCCAGCGCGGCTTGCCCCAGAAGGTCAGGAACATCAGTCGCCAGCTGTAGAAGCTGGTGAGCAACGCGGCGAAGGTGCCAAGCCAGAAGGCGGTATTCCCCGCCTGTGAACCCGAAGCCCAAGCAGCCTCGAGGATCGCGTCCTTTGACCAGAAACCGGCAAAGCCAGCGCCCAGATGATAGATGCCGACACCGGTGATCGCCAGCGTTCCTGCCAGCATCGCCCAGAAGGTCAGCGGGATATGCTTCCGCAGGCCACCATAATAACGCATGTCCTGCTCGTGATGCATCGCGTGGATCACCGAGCCCGCGCCAAGGAACAGCAGCGCCTTGAAGAAGGCGTGGGTGAACAGGTGGAACATCGCCGCGCCATAAGCGCCGACACCCGCAGCGAAGAACATGTAACCCAGTTGCGAGCAGGTCGAATAGGCGATCACCCGCTTGATGTCCCACTGCGTGGTGCCGATGGTGGCGGCGAAGAAGCACGTCGCCGCGCCCACGATCGTGACCACGGTCAGTGCGACCGGACTGGTTTCGAACATCGGCGACAGGCGGCAGACCATGAACACGCCAGCGGTCACCATGGTCGCAGCGTGGATCAGCGCCGACACCGGGGTCGGGCCTTCCATCGCATCGGGAAGCCAGGTGTGCAGACCGAGCTGCGCCGACTTGCCCATCGCACCGATGAACAGCAACAGGCACAGAACGGTCATCGTGTCGGCGCGCAATCCGAGGAAACCGATGGTGGAGCCGGCCATTGCCGGCGATGCATCGAGGATTGCAGGGATCGAGACAGTGCCGAACACCAGGAACGTTCCGAAAATGCCCATCATGAACGCGAGATCGCCGACGCGGTTGACGACGAACGCCTTGATCGCGGCGGCATTGGCGCTGGGCTTGCGGAACCAGAAGCCGATCAGGAGATACGAGGCGAGACCCACGCCTTCCCAGCCGAAAAACATCTGGACGAGATTGTCCGCAGTCACCAGCATCAGCATGGCGAAGGTGAACAGCGAGAGATACGCAAAGAAGCGCGGCTGGTCGGGATCCTCGTCCATATAGCCCCAGCTATACAGGTGGACGAGCGCCGAGACGCTGGTGACCACGACCAGCATGATCGCGGTCAGTGTATCGACACGCAGGGCCCAGTCGAACTGCAGGTCGCCCGAGCGCAGCCAGGACAATACCGGCACGACATATTCGGTGGTCGACCCGTTCAGGAAGCCGATGAAGATCGGCCAGCTCAGCGCGCACGACACAAACAGCGCAGCGGTGGTGACCAATTTGGCGGGCACATTGCCGATGATCCGGTTGCCCAGGCCAGCGACGATGGCTGCCAGCAAGGGCAGGAAGACGATCAGGGTGATGGCCATGATGCTTAACCCTTCATCTGGTTGATGTCGTCAACCGCGATCGTGCCGCGGCCGCGGAAGTAGATGACCAGGATGGCAAGCCCGATCGCCGCCTCACCTGCTGCCACAGTGAGCACGAACATCGCGAACACCTGACCCACCATGTCGCCCAGGAACACGCTGAACGCGACGAGGTTGATGTTCACCGCGAGCAAAATGAGTTCGATCGCCATCAGGATGATGATCACGTTCTTGCGATTGAGGAAAATTCCCAGCACGCCCATCACGAACAGGATGGAGCTGACCACCAGATAATGCTCGATACCAATCATAGCTCGACACCTTCACCGATCGTCGGCTGCGTGTTGCGCGTCGCCTCTTCGGGGCGACGACGCACCTGAGAGGCGATGTTCTGCGGACGGACGCCCGGGCGCCTGCGATGGGTCAGCACGATGGCACCGACCATGGCGACCAGCAGGACAAGGCCTGCGGCTTCGAACAGGAAGATATAACGGGTATACAGCAGCTCACCAACGGCCTGGATATTGCTCGCGCCCACCCGCGCAGGGTTCAGCGCGTGCTCGCCGAGTTCGATGCTGCCCGCGCGATAGGCGCCGATGCCGAAAATCATTTCCGCCAGCAGCACCGCGGCGAGCGCAATGCCCAGCGGCAAGTTCTTCATGAAGCCCGCGCGCAGCTCGGCAAAATCGATGTCGAGCATCATCACCACGAACAGGAACAGCACCGCGACCGCGCCGACATAGACGATCACCAGCAGCATCGCGATGAACTCCGCGCCGATCAGGATCATCAAACCCGCTGCGTTGAAGAACGCGAGGATGAGCCAGAGCACCGAGTGCACAGGGTTCCGGGCCAGGATGGTGAACGCGCCACTGGCGATCACGATCGAGGCGAACAGGTAAAAGGCAAATATCTGGATCAAAGCTTTACAGCCCCCGATGCGCCCAATCGAGCAGGTCTGGTATCAGGCCCCTGCCCCCCGTCTCCCAGCGGGGCAAAAGCCTTCGGTGAATCGAATTCGTGTGCGCCTTACCGATAAGGGGCATCCGCTTCAAGGTTGGCGGCAATGGCACGTTCCCATTTGTCACCATTCTCAAGCAGCTTGCCCTTGTCGTAGATCAGTTCCTCACGGGTTTCGGTCGCAAATTCAAAGTTCGGCCCCTCGACAATGGCGTCCACCGGGCACGCTTCCTGACAGAAACCGCAATAGATGCACTTGGTCATGTCGATGTCATAGCGCGTGGTGCGGCGGCTGCCATCATCGCGCGGTTCGGACTCGATGGTGATCGCCAAGGCCGGGCACACCGCCTCGCAAAGCTTGCAGGCGATGCAGCGTTCCTCACCATTGGGATATCGGCGCAGCGCATGCTCGCCCCGGAAACGCGGAGACAGCGGGTTCTTTTCGAACGGATAGTTGATCGTCGCCTTGGGCTTGAAGAAATACTTCAAGGTCAGCGCGTGGGCCTTCACGAACTCAAAAAGCGTGAACGCCTTGATGGTTTGCAACATGTCTCTCAGACCCCGTAGCGTGTCAGCATAAGATAGCCCGACACCAGGAATACCCACAGCAGCGAAATCGGCAGGAACACCTTCCAGCCCAACCGCATCAGCTGGTCGTAACGGTAGCGCGGCACCGTTGCCTTGACCCAGCTGAAGATGAAGAAGAACGCCGAGATCTTGAAGATCAGCCAGAAGATGCCGGGGATCGCATAAAGCGGCGCCCAGTCCACCGGGGGCAGCCAGCCGCCCCAGAACAGCAGCGCGTTAAGCGTGCACATCAACAGGACGTTGGCGTATTCGCCCAGCCAGAACAGGGCAAAGGCCATCGACGAATATTCGGTCTGATAGCCGGCGACCAGCTCGCTTTCCGCCTCGGTCAGGTCGAAAGGCGCACGCGCTGTTTCGGCCAGCGACGAGATCAGGAACATCACCGCCATCGGAAACAGCAGCAGGTTGAAGCCATACCAGTTGATGAAGCCAAGACCGTGGCCGCGCTGCGCTTCGACGATCGCATTGAGGTTGAAGCTGCCGGTAAACATCACCACCGTTATGATGATGAAGCCGATCGAGACTTCGTAAGAGATCATCTGCGCCGCCGCGCGCAATGCGGAGAAGAAGGGGTATTTGGAGTTGGACGCCCAGCCTGCGATCATGACGCCATACACACCGAGCGAGCTGACCGCGAAAATGTAGAGCAGGCCAACGTTGATGTCGGCGAGCACCATGTCCTGATCGAACGGGATAACCGCCCATGACAGCAGCGCCACGGTGAAGGTGATGATCGGGGCAATCAGGAACAGGCCCTTGTTGGCGCCCGAAGGAATGATCGTTTCCTGCAGGAACACCTTCAGTGCATCGGCGAAGCTTTGCAGAATGCCGAACGGACCGACCACATTGGGCCCGCGCCGCAGCGCCATCGATGCCCAGATCTTGCGGTCGAAATAGATCACGATCGCCACCGACAGCATGACCGGGAGCGCGATCAGCAGGATCAGGATGAGGTTGGCGACGAGCCAGCCCCAGCCCATGCCGAGCGATGATTGGAAAAACTCGGTCATTCCGCCGCCTCCATGATGTCTTCGCCATGGAGCAGTTCAGCCGAGCAGCGCTGCATCGTCGCAGAAGCGCGGGCGATGGCGTTGGTGAGGTAGAAATCCTTGATCGGATAGCCAACGGACCCCGACGGGCTCCCTGCCAGCTTCGGCGGCGCCCAGTCGAAGGACGCAAGCCCTTCGACGCCGAGGGCCGGTACGGACGCAATCATCGCCGCGCGGCATTCGGCGAAGCTGTCGAACGGCAGCTTGTGGCCCAGAACCTCGGACAGCGCGCGCAGGATCGACCAGTCCTCGCGGGCATCGCCCGGCGCGAACACGGCCTTGTCGCTCATCTGCACCCGTCCTTCGACATTGACATAGGTACCGTTCTTTTCGGGATATGCAGCAGCCGGCAGGATCACGTCTGCAGCCGCTGCACCCTTGTCGCCATGATGCCCGATGAACACCTTGAAGCTGCCTTCGAACTGGCCGAAATCGACTTCGTCCGCGCCGAGCGCAAACAGCAGCCTGGGCCTGGCCGCGACCAGATCGGCGATGCCGCCGGGCTGTGCCCAACCGAGCATCAGACCGCCCATGCGCGATGCCGCCATGTGCAGCACATTGAAGCCATTCCATACGCCCTCGTCGCCATTGCGGACCATATTGAATGTGTCGGCCAGCGCCAGCGATGCGCCCAGCGCTCCATCGACGCCCAAAGCGCCGCCACCCATGATCAGCGCAGGTCGGTTGGCGCCCTTGAACACATCGGCTACCGTGCCGGGCAGCTTGCCCAGCAGACCCATGTCGTTGCCCAGCCACTCGACCTTGTACGTCAGGTCAATCTCTTCACCGATCGCATAAACCTTGGCGCCGTGCTTGACGGCCTTGCGGATACGGGTGTTGACCAGCGGCGCTTCCCAGCGCGGGTTGGTGCCCACCAGCAGGATTGCATCGGCGGTCTCGATCCCGTTCAGCGTCGAGTTGAAATTGACCGCAGCCAGGCTCGACACATCATATTTCAAACCCGTCTGGCGGCCCTCGATCAGGCTCGAGCCCATCGCGGCCAGCAGTTCGCGCGCGGCGAACATGGTTTCGCAATCGAGCAGGTCGCCTGCGACCGCAGCCACGCTCGACCCTGCGTTCACCGCAGCGATGGCATCGAACGCCTCGCCCCAGCTTGCCGGGACAAGCTTTCCGTCGCGGCGCACATAGGGCTGGTCGAGCCGGCGGCGCATCAGACCATCGACCGCATAACGGGTCTTGTCGTGTGCCCATTCCTCGTTGACGTCGTCATTGACGCGCGGCAGCACGCGCATCACCTCCCTGCCCCGGCTGTCGAAGCGGATGTTGGTGCCGACCGCGTCCATCACGTCGATGCCCATGGTCTTCTTGAGTTCCCACGGCCGCGCCTCATAGGCGTATGGCCGCGATGTAAGCGCGCCGACCGGGCACAGATCGATGACATTGCCCGACAGTTCCGACGAGACGGCCTTTTCGAGATAGCTGGTGATCTGCATGTTCTCGCCGCGACCGATCGCGCCGATCTGCTCGGCACCGGCGACTTCCTCGGCAAAACGCACGCAGCGAGTGCAATGGATGCACCGCGTCATTATCGTCTTGATGATCGGGCCCATATATTTATCGGTGACCGCGCGCTTGTTCTCGTCATAGCGCGAGCCGCCGCGGCCATAGGCCACGGACTGGTCCTGCAGGTCGCATTCGCCGCCCTGATCGCAAATCGGGCAATCGAGCGGGTGGTTGATCAGCAGGAATTCCATGACGCCTTCGCGCGCCTTCTTCACCATGTCCGAGTTGGTGCGGACTTCCTGATTGTCCATCGCGGGCAGCGCACAGCTTGCCTGCGGCTTGGGCGGTCCGGGCTTCACCTCGACCAGGCACATCCGGCAGTTGCCGGCGATGCTCAGGCGCTCGTGGTAGCAGAAACGCGGGATTTCCTTGCCGGCAGCCTCGCAGGCCTGCAGCACGGTCGCGCCCTGGGGCACTTCGACCTCGATCCCGTCTACGGTAAGTTTAGGCATTGCTCGTCAGTTCCGTTCTATCGTGGCGCCCGAGGCGTGATACATCGCTTCGGCTAACGCCAGCCGGAAGTAGCTAGGGTTGAGGGTGGCTTTCAGGCCTTCGGGGAAGCAAGGCGCGATCTGCGGAGCCATTTCCTCGACAATGGTGCGCTCGCCCTTGGTTCCCAGCCGGGTCTCCAGCAACAAGGCGCGAACCTCACCCGGATGGGCCTCCACATAACAGCGGGCAATCGCGTTGATAGGCGGCCCCTTCGGCCAGGCACCAGGCTCCGCCTGCCCCGAAAAGCCGGGATTTTGATTGGCCCGCTTGTACAGGGCTTCGGCAAGCGTGCCGCGCAGATGCGACCGCGGAAACGTCATGCGGACGAAATTGCGCATGCAGGCATTGCTCTGCTTGGTGAACAGTTGGCGGAAGGCCTTGCCTTCCTCTGTCGAACCGACATCGGTCGTCAAAAAATACAGCGCCTTGTCCCGCTTCGACGCGGCCATGCACCGGCCCATTTCGGCGATGCCTGACCAATATTCATCCATCGTGGCGTCGACAGGTTCGCTCGACGTTCCCGAGGCGCCCGGAGCCAATTGCGCCGACGCACCAACAGGAAGCAAGCTCGCCATCACCGCGAACAGGACAATGTGCCGTTTCACTCCGCAGCCTCCATCAGGCCGCCGCCCTGCTTCTCCACGATACGCCGCTCCATTTCCGGACGGAAATGCTTGATCAGACCCTGGATCGGCCAGGCCGCAGCATCGCCCAGCGCGCAGATGGTGTGGCCCTCGACCTGCTTGGTGACCTCGTACAGCGTATCGATTTCGCCAATATCGGCGTCGCCGGTGCGCATCCGCTCCATCACGCGCCACATCCAGCCGGTGCCCTCGCGGCACGGCGTGCACTGGCCGCAGCTTTCATGCTTGTAGAAATAGCTCAACCGGCTGATCGCCTGAACAATGTCGGTCGACTTGTCCATGACTATGACCGCCGCGGTGCCGAGGCCCGATCCGACCTCCTTGAGGCCATCGAAATCCATCGGCGCGTCCATGATCTGCGCCGCCGGCACCAAAGGCACCGAAGAACCGCCGGGGATCACTGCGAGCAGATTGTCCCAGCCGCCGCGAATGCCGCCGCAATGCTTCTCGATCAGGTCGCGGAACGGAATGCTCATCGCTTCCTCGACCACGCAGGGCTTGTCGACATGCCCGCTGATCTGGAAGAGCTTGGTGCCCTTGTTGTTCTCGCGCCCGAAGCTCGCAAACCATGCCGCGCCGCGCCGCAGGATGGTCGGGACCACCGCAATCGATTCGACGTTGTTGACCGTCGTCGGGCAGCCATACAGCCCTGCGCCCGCCGGAAACGGCGGCTTGAGCCGGGGCTGGCCCTTCTTGCCCTCGAGGCTCTCGATCATCGCGGTTTCTTCGCCGCAGATATAGGCGCCCGCACCGCGATGGACGAACACGTCGAAGTCATAGCCGGACTTCGAGGCGTTCTTGCCGATCAGCCCGGCCTCATACGCCTCATCCACAGCCGCCTGAAGCACCTGCGCCTCGCGGATGTACTCGCCGCGTACATAGATATAGGCGGCGCGCGCGCGCATCGCAAAACCTGCGATCAGCGCGCCTTCGATCAGCTTATGCGGATCGTGGCGCAGGATCTCACGGTCCTTGCAACTGCCGGGCTCGGATTCATCGGCATTGATGACGAGGAAGCTGGGACGGCCGTCCTTCGATTCCTTGGGCATGAAGCTCCACTTCATGCCGGTAGGGAAGCCCGCGCCGCCACGACCGCGCAGGCCCGACGCCTTCATCTCGTCGATGATCTTGTCCTGCCCCCAGGCAATCAGGTCCTTGGTGTTGTCCCAGTCGCCGCGCGCCTGCGACGCCTTCAGGTTCCATGGCTGATAACCATAGACGTTGGTGAAAATCCGGTCCTTGTCGGCGAGAAAATCAAAGCTCATCACCATTCCTCGCGATAATCATGATTGGCATCGACCATGGCCTTCAACGTCGTTGGGCCACCCTCGGGCTCGCTGGTGTGGCGTCCGGCGATCTGGGTTCCCGGCTTAGGGCTTTCCCCCGCCGCCAGCGCCTCGAGGATGCGCGTGGTGGCGTCGTAATCCAGATCTTCGAAATTGTCGTCGTTGATCTGGACCATCGGCGCGTTGGCGCAGTTGCCCATGCACTCGACTTCGGTCAGCGTGAACAGGCCATCGGGCGTGGTCTTGCCCTTGACCAGCCCCTTGTTGGCGCACGCCGCCATGACATCGTCCGATCCGCGCAGCAGGCACGGCGTGGTGCCGCAGACCTGCACATGGAAACGGCCGACCGGCGCGAGGTTGTACATCGTGTAGAAGCTCGCGACCTCGTACGCGCGGATATACGGCATATCGAGCATCGCAGCGACATATTCGATCACCGGAACCGGCAGCCAGCCCTGCGTCTGGGTGTCGGCGCCGACCTGGCGCTGTGCCAGATCGAGCAGCGGCATCACTGCCGAGCGCTGCCGACCTTCGGGATAGCGCGAAATGAACGTCTTCGCCTTGGCGAGATTTTCGTCCGTGAACGCAAAACCGCCCCAGCGGGCGCGGGTTTCGGCTTCATCGGGGATATGGGCTGCGTCAGCCATTAGCGGACAAACTCCACGCGCGACACCTTGTCGCCTTTGAAACTGTAGATCGACATGACCTCGAACGGTTCGGCATCGGCAGAGCGCGATACGCGCTCGTGCAGCACGACATGCTCGCCGAGCATATGGCTCGAAAGAATTTCGGCGCGGTTATCGGGGAACTCGGCGAACATCGCCTTCAGGCCAGCGCGCACGCCTTCCTTGCCCTCGCGAACCACGTCACCGCGATAGCCCGCCTCGCAGGCATCGTCGGTCATCAACGCGACATATGCGTCGGGATCCTGCGCGTTGTAATGCGCTATCATCGCCTCTGCGACGGCCATCTGCACGGTCACCGGTCGCACTCCCCGAACACCACGTCGATCGCGCCGAGAATAGCAGTGGCATCGGACAACATGTGGCCCTTGCACATGAAGTCCATCGCCTGGAGATGCGAGAACGCGGTCGGGCGGATCTTGCAGCGATACGGCTTGTTGGTGCCATCGGCGACCAGATAGACGCCGAACTCGCCCTTGGGGCTTTCGGTCGCGACATAGACCTCGCCGGCAGGCACGTGGAAACCTTCGGTATAGAGCTTGAAGTGGTGGATCAGCGCTTCCATCGACTGCTTCATCTCGCCCCGCTTGGGCGGCACGACCTTGCGATCTTGGGATGCGATCGGGCCCTCGGGCATCTGCGCGAGGCACTGCTTGATGATCCGCGCCGACTGGCGGACCTCCTCGACGCGCACCATGAAGCGGTCATAGCAATCGCCGCGCGTGCCCACCGGAACGTCGAACTCCATCCGGTCATAGACATCGTATGGCTGTGACTTGCGCAGATCCCACGGAATGCCGCTGCCGCGGATCATCGGACCCGAAAAGCCCCAGCGCACCGCATCGTCCTTGGAGACCACCGCGATATCGACGTTGCGCTGCTTGAAAATCCGGTTGTCGGCGACGAGGCTGATCGCATCCTCGAACAGCTCCGGCAGCCGCGTATCGACCCAGTCGCCAATCTCGGCGAGCACCTTGAGCGGAATATCTTCATGGACCCCGCCCGGACGGAACCAGGCGGCGTGCATTCGCGCGCCGGACACCGCTTCATAGAAATTCATGCAATCTTCGCGCAGTTCGAACAGCCACAAATTGGGGGTCATCGCCCCAACGTCCATCACATGGGCGCCCAGGTTGAGCATGTGGTTCTTGATGCGCGTCAGCTCGGCCATCATCACCCGCAGATACTGCGCGCGCAGCGGCACCTCGAGGTTCAGCAGCTTCTCGATCGCCAGCACATAGCTGTATTCCATCGCCAGCGGCGAACAATAATCCAGCCGGTCGAAATAGGGCAAAGCCTGCAGATAGGTCTTGTACTCGATCAGCTTTTCGGTGCCGCGGTGCAGCAGCCCGACATGGCAATCGATCCGCTCGACGATCTCGCCTTCCAACTCCATCACCATGCGCAGCACGCCATGCGCTGCCGGGTGCTGGGGACCAAAATTGATCGTGTAGTTCTGGATTTCCAGATCGGCCGAATCCTGCTCGATCTGCCCGGGTTCGGACGTGGCATCGGCGATATCGTGGAGTGCCTCGGTGGTCATGCCTCGTCCCCCTTCTTGTCGGCGGGCTGTTCGGCCGCTGCTTCGGGGCTGGTCTTGTTCGCCTCCTTGTTGGCGGCCTTGCCCGCGCCGGTATCGGACGGCTTGTCGGTGGTCTTGGGGATATCGACGTGCGGCGGACCGCCCAGCGACTTCTCGTCGCCCGGCAGCACATAGTCGGCGCCTTCCCAGGGCGAGGTGAAATCGAAATTGCGGAAGTCCTGCGCGAGCTTGACCGGCTCGTAGATCACCCTGCCCTGCTCTTCGGAATAGCGCATTTCGCTATAGCCGGTGAGCGGGAAGTCCTTGCGGAAGGGATGCCCACGAAAGCCGTAATCAGTGAGGATGCGGCGAAGATCCGGGTTGCCGGCGAAGATCACGCCGTACATGTCGTACACTTCGCGCTCGAGCCAGCCCGCGACCGGCCAGATTGTGGTCACTGTGGGCACCGGCGTATCTTCATCGGTGGTGCAGGCCACGCGGATGCGGTGGTTCTTCGTCAGGCTCAGCAGGCAGTAAACTACCTCGAACCGTTCAGCCCGATCGGGGTAATCGACCCCTGCGATTTCAACGAGTTGCTGGTATTCATAGAGATCGCGCAGCAGGTCGAGCGCCTCGGCAATCGCCTCGCGCCGGACGGTGAAGCAATATTCACCCTGCGCGAAACGCGACGCGATCAGCCGGTCGCCCAGCGTCGCGGCGACAGCATCGCCCAAGCCTTCCAGAACGGCATAACGTGGTGCCGAATGTCCCATGTGCGTCCCTTATCCGGCCTGCCTCCGCAGCAGGCCTTCTCAACTCGTACCTTAGCGCTCGATCGTGCCGATCCGGCGAATCTTGCGCTGCAACTGCATCACGCCATAAAGCAATGCCTCGGCGGTCGGCGGGCAACCGGGGACATAGATGTCCACCGGCACGATGCGGTCGCAGCCGCGCACCACCGAATAGCTGTAGTGATAATAACCGCCGCCATTGGCGCAGCTACCCATCGAAATCACATATTTCGGTTCGGACATCTGATCGTACACGCGGCGCAGTGCGGGGGCCATCTTGTTGCACAGCGTGCCGGCCACGATCATCACGTCGGACTGACGGGGAGATGCGCGCGGTGCGACGCCAAAGCGCTCCATGTCGTAACGCGGCATGCTGACATGGATCATCTCCACCGCACAGCACGCCAGACCAAAGGTCATCCACCACAAAGAACCGGTGCGCGCCCATTGGAACAGCTCTTCGGTCGAGGTGACCAGAAAGCCCTTGTCGGCGACTTCGGAATTGATGTCGTTCAGGAACGCGACGTCGGGCAGCGTACCCGTGCCGGGCACGAGTGCGCCACCGGGCGCGCCAGCAGGCGTTGCGACCATGTTCGGTTCTACTCCCAATCCAGCGCTCCCATCTTCCATTCGTAGACAAAGCCTACAGTAAGGATGCCCAGAAACACCATCATCGCACCCCAGGCCTCCCAGCCCAGATCCAGGAACGTCACCGCCCAGGGGAACAGGAACGCGACCTCGAGGTCGAAGATGATGAACAGAATCGCCACCAGATAGAAGCGAACGTCGAACTGGCTGCGCGAATCCTCGAACGCGGGAAAGCCGCATTCATATTCGCTCAGCTTGGCGACGGTGGGTTTGTGCGCTCCGGTAAGCCGCGACACCCCGATCGGAAGGAAAACGAATGCCACCGACAAGAGCAGAGCGACCGCCAGGAACAGCAAGATTGGCAGATATTCGGCCATGTGCGTATCCCGCTTGTGCGTGTTGCTTGGCCGGTCTTTAGGCCAGCGACGCTGCTATCGCAAGCCGGATGGGACCCTTTTTTGCGGCAATGCACAACCGGACGAATCGTTCGAAATATTGCGTATTTGTGTGCCGTTCGGCACAATTCGGCAAGCTGCACGAGTGCTACAGGCGGACCATGACAGCAGTTACAGCCACAACCGGGGGAATCGCAGATGATGTTGCACAGAACGATAACAGCCCTGACCGGTCTGGCGCTGACCGCCTTGGGGTCACCGATCTCGACGTCGGCACAGACCGTGTCAGCGACGCGGCCAGAAACGATTGCGGCCGTGCTCACCGCGCGCGGCCTGCCAAGCGAAATCAAGCGCCCCGAGGATGCCAGCCCGTTTATCAAGAGCGCGTTCGACGATATGCCTTTTGTGATCGCGCTGATGAACTGCAACGATGCCAAACAGCAGCGCAAGACCGTCCAGTTCTACTTTGGCTTCAATGATCGCAAGAACTTTGCGCTGGAAAAGCTGAACGAGTGGAACCGCACCAAGCGCTTCGTCCGTGCCTATCGCGACGACGATAACGATCCGGTACTTGTGATGGACGTGGATACCGACAAGGGCGGCGTGCCACAGGCGGTGTTCGATGAAAACCTGGATGTCTGGCTCAACCAGATGCAGCAGTACCGGCGGTACGTGAAGGAATAACCGCGGGCGGAAGCCGCCGACCGATCAGCGCAGCGCGCCGACCAGCAGCTTATGCAGCCGCGAATGCAGCGAATCATTCCCTGCAATCACCTGCTGGCGCTCCATCGGCTGGGCACCACCGCGATAATCGGTAACAAAACCGCCGGCCTCGCGCACCAGCAAGATGCCGGCGGCCACGTCCCACGGCTTGAGACCGCTTTCCCAGAAGCCGTCGAACTTGCCTGCCGCGACCCACGCCATGTCGAGCGAAGCCGCCCCGAAACGCCGGATGCCTGCGACCTCGGGCGCGATCGCGCCAAAGATCCGCGTCCATTCGCCAATATCGCCATGCCCCAGAAACGGAATGCCGGTGGCGATCAGCGCCTCGTTGAGGCTGCGGCGGCCCGATACGCGCAGCCGCCGGTCATGCAGCCATGCACCGCGCGACTTTTCCGCCCAGTAGCTCTCGTCGGTCACAGGCTGATAGATCAAGGCTGCGCTGATCTCGCCCCAGCCCTTGCCGTCCAGCGTCGGCTCCTGCACCGCGATCGAGATCGCGAAATGCGGAATGCCGTGAAGGAAATTGCTGGTGCCGTCGAGCGGATCGATGATGAAGCGCGGCTTGCCGGGCTCGGCGGGGATGTCGCCGCCCTCTTCGAGCATGAAACCCCAGCCGGGACGGGCCTTGCTGAGTTCGTCATACAAGATGCGTTCGGCGCGCTGATCGGCCTTGGAGACGAAGTCCGCGGGGCCCTTTTGCGAAACCTGCAGGTGCTCCACCTCGCCGAAGTCGCGGCGCAGGCGTCCCCCCGCCTTGCGCGCGGCGCTTTCCATGACACGGATGATGGCTGAAATGGCGGGCATGAACTTTAGGTCCGATCAATCCGCCTTGCGGACATATTCCTTGGCATAGACGTCGACGACGATACGGGTGCCGCTGCTGATGTGCGGCGGAACCATGACGCGGACGCCATTGTCGAGGATCGCAGGCTTGTAGCTGGAAGAAGCGGTCTGCCCCTTCACAACGGCGTCGGCCTCGACGATCGTGGCTTCGATATGATCGGGCAACTGCACCGAAATCGGGCGTTCGTCGTACATTTCGAGCGTGACCTGCATGCCGTCCTGCAGGAAGGCGGCTTCATCGCCCAGCAGCTTGGCTGCAATGGTGATCTGCTCGTAGTTTTCCTGGTCCATGAACACATAGGCCTCGCCATCGGCGAACAGGAACTGGAAATCCTTGGTATCCAGACGAACCTTTTCGACCGTATCCTGGCTGCGATAGCGGATGTTGGTCTTGCGGCCGTCCTCGAGGTTCTTCATCTCGACCTGCATGAACGCACCACCCTTGCCGGGCTGGGTATGCTGGATCTTGCCGACCTTCCAGATGCCGCCTTCATGTTCCAGAATGTTGCCGGGGCGAATATCGACGCCGCTGATCTTCATGCGAGGCTCGTTTCCATCAGGTTTCAGGGATTGGACAGGCCCTCTAAGCGCTGGGCGCTGGCATGGCAAGCGCTTTGGAGGCGACAGTCCGGCAACTATCGCCGACACAGGCCTTTGGCCGAACGCCATGGGACGCTGGTCGACAAAGCCCCGAAATGGCTGTTTCTTCCTATATAGGGACACTTGCAGATAGTAGATGGGAAACATCGGTAAAGGCTGCTAAAAAGCCGCCGGGAATTGGATCAGACGTTCATGCCACTGTTCAGCATCAAGACGCCCGCTGCCGGCATTTTCGGCAAGGCCCGCAATCAGATCGACGCGGCGCATGCGGCGCGCGGCGAGGCTGTCCCAGGGGTCGAAGAGTTTGAAGCAGATTTCGTCAGCTACCTGACACGGCTGGACGTTTCAGCCGGCAGCGTCCCTGCCCTTGGCCATGAGCGCAAGGAACTGTCGCACGGCTGATCCCGGCCCCTCGGGATGGTTCCACACCCCGCCTGATACCGCGATGAAATCGGTTCCCGTGGCGATGATCGACGCGGCGTTGTCCACCGTGATCCCGCCGATGGCGACACAGGGGGGCTCCATCATCGATGACCACCACTCCAGGATTTCCGGTTCGGCCTGGACCTTGGCTTCCTTGGTGTCACTCGGGAAGAACGCGCCGAACGCGACGTAATCCGCGCCCATCTCGCCTGCTTCGAGCGCCAGATGGCGGCTGTTGTGACAGGTCACGCCGATCTGCGCGTCCTTGCCCAGCTCCTCGCGCGCCTCGCGCGGATCGCCGTCGCCCTGCCCCAGATGCACGCCATCGGCGCCGAGGCGCTTGGCGAGCGGCACGCTGTCGTTGACGATGAATGCGCAATCGTGTTCGCGGCAGATCTCGAGCAGCGGTGCGGCAAGCCTTGCCGCCTCGTGCTGATCGACGTCCTTGACGCGAAACTGGAACGCGGCGACCGGCCCCGCCTCGAGCGCAGCGCGCAGCCGGTCAGGGAAATCCCCGCCGACATCGAGCGGGGAGATCAGGTAAAGCTCACAGCCGGTCAAGCGACCGATGCCCGATGGATCTCGTCGATGGCGCCGCCAAGCGAGGCGTCGAACTCTTCGTCGCTCATCTGATGCTTCAGATCGTTGAGCAGGGCGCGCGAGAAACTGGCGATGATGCCGTTGTTCTTGGCGAGCTCGGTGCAGGCCTCAGCGCGGCTGAATCCGCCCGACAGCGCAACCACGCGAATCACGCCGGGGTGCGCTACCAGATCGGCGAACAGGCCTGCCTGGGCAGGGAGCGAGAGCTTGAGCATCACGCGGCGGCCCTCGGGCAGCGCGTCGAGCGCCTTCTTCAACTCGGCAAGCAGGATGGCATCGCATTCAGAACGCGTGTCGCTCTTGATGTTCACTTCCGGCTCGATGATCGGAATCAGACCATGGTCGAGGATTTCACCTGCGACCTCGAACTGCTGCTGGACGATCGCGGCGATGCCGGTCTGCGACGCCGAGTTGATCACCGAGCGCATCTTGGTGCCGAAAATGCCGAGAGCCTTGGCGCGATCGAGCAGGGCCCCGAGGCCAGCGATCGGCTTCATCAGCTGCACGCCGTCGGCTTCGTCTTCCAGACCCTTGTCGACCTTGAGGAACGGAACCACGCCGCGTTCCCACAGCAGAGCGGGAACCGGCTTGCCGCCAGCTTCGCCGTCCATGGTCCGTTCGAAAAGAATCGCGCCGATCACCTTCTCGCCGTTGAAGCACGGCGAAGTGATGATGCGGCTGCGCATTGAGTGGATCAGCGCGAACATCTCCTCGTCGCTGCTCCAGGCATCGTCCTCGATGCCATAACCCTTCAGCGCCTTGGGAGTGGAACCGCCGCTCTGGTCGAGCGCGGCGATGAAGCCCTGGCCGGTCTCGATCTGGGCGAGCATCTTGTCGAAGGTTGCGGTGTCGGTCATGTGCTGTCCCCTTGGGTCTGTGCCAGGTTCATGGTGGAATGCGGGTTTCGGGATCAGGCCTCGAGCGCCTTGACGCCGGGCAGGACCTTGCCTTCCATCCATTCAAGGAAAGCGCCGCCAGCGGTTGAAACAAAAGAGAAATCATCGGCAACACCGGCATGGTTGAGCGCCGCGACGGTATCCCCGCCGCCTGCGACCGAGACCAGCGTTCCTTCGCGTGTCAGAGCGGCCGCAGTGCGCGCCAGTGCCACAGTGGCGGTGTCGAACGGCGGGTACTCGAACGCGCCGAGCGGACCGTTCCACACCAAAGTGCGGCAGGTCTTGAGCACATCGGACAGCGCCTCCACCGCCGATGCGCCGATATCGAGGATCATTTCGTCGGCAGCGACCTCATGCACGTTCGCGGTGTGACATTCGACATTCGCGCCGAATTGCTTAGCCACCACGACGTCATAGGGCAGGTGGACGGTGCAATTGGCCCTGTCGGCAGCATCCAGGATGGCGTTGGCGGTATCGGCCAGATCATGCTCGCACAGCGACTTGCCGACATCGACTCCGCGCGCGGCAAGAAAGGTGTTGGCCATGCCGCCGCCGATGATCAGGTGATCGACCTTGCCCACCAGATGCGTAAGCACATCGAGCTTGGTGGAAACCTTGGCGCCTCCCACCACCGCCGCGACCGGATGCTCGGGATTTCCCAAAGCCGCTTCGAGCGCCTTCAGCTCGGCCTCCATCGCGCGACCTGCAAAAGCGGGCAGCAGGTGCGCCAGTCCCTCGGTGGTCACATGCGCGCGGTGCGCGGCGGAAAAGGCATCGTTGACGTAAAAGTCGCCCAAGGCCGCGATCTGCTTGGCCAGCACCGGATCGTTCTTTTCTTCGCCGGGATAGAAGCGGGTGTTCTCCAGCACCGTGATGCTGCCAGGATCGAGCACGTCGACGGCATGGCGGTCGGGCGACGCCATAAACCCGACATGCCGCCCCATCACCGCGCCCAGCGCTTCTGCGATCGGCCGCAGCGAGAATTCGGGATCGACCTTGCCCTTGGGACGGCCGAAATGCGCCAGCACCAGCACCTTGGCGCCATGGTCCGCCAGTTCCGCCAGCGTCGCAATCGCGGAACGAAGCCGGGTATCATCGGATACCCGGCCCTCGTGCATCGGTACGTTCAAGTCTTCGCGAACCAGAACAGGCTTTCCCGCCACACCGTGACGGTCGGCAATCAGATCATCGAGGGTCTTGAACATACCGGTCTTTCTCGCAGTTTCGGGAACGATCAGAGCAGTCCGGCCATCACGCCGGCAGTATCGACCATGCGGTTGGAGAAGCCCCACTCGTTGTCGTACCAGCTGATCACGCGGACCAGCTTGCCATCGATCACCGAGGTTTCGAGGCTGTCGATGGTCGAGCTGGCCGGGTCATGGTTGAAGTCGATCGAAACCAGCGGCTCATCCGTATAAGCAAGCACACCCTTGAGCGCGCCTTCCGACGCCGCCTTGAGCGCGGCGTTGATTTCCTCGACGCTGGTGTCGCGGGCCGGGGTGAAGGTCAGGTCGACCAGGCTGACGTTCGCGGTGGGAACGCGGATCGCCGAGCCGTCGAGCTTGCCCTTGAGTTCGGGCAGGACCAGGCCGACCGCACGGGCAGCGCCGGTGGTGGTCGGGATCATCGACATGGCAGCAGCCCGCGCGCGGCGCATGTCGCTGTGGATCTGGTCGAGGATCTTCTGGTCGTTGGTATAGCTGTGCACGGTGGTCATCAGGCCGCGCTCGATGCCGACGGTGTCGTTCAGCACCTTGGCCATCGGAGCCAGACAGTTGGTGGTGCAGCTGGCGTTCGAGACGACCAGATCGTCTGCGGTCAGCACGTCGTGGTTGACGCCGAACACGATCGTCTTGTCTGCGCCGCCGGCGGGCGCCGAGATCAGCACGCGCTTGGCGCCTGCGGTCAGGTGAGCGCTCGCCTTTTCCTTGTCGGCGAAGAATCCGGTGCATTCCAGCGCGATATCGACGCCCATTGCGCCATGCGGCAGCTTGGCGGGATCGCGTTCCGACGTCACCTTGATCGCCTTGCCGTTGACGACAATGGTGTCGCCGACAGCTTCGACCGTGCCGGGGAACGGGCCATGGACGCTGTCACGCTTGAACAGCAGCGCGTTCGACTTGGCATCGGCCAGATCGTTGATCGCGACCAGCTCAAGGTCATGATCGGTCCGCTCGAGCAGCGCGCGCGCCACCAGACGGCCGATACGGCCAAAACCATTGATTGCAACCTTGACTGCCATCGGAAATTCTCCTGCGATTGATGTCGTGTTAGCGGCTCGAACCCTGGCCGAGCGCGGTGCGCACGGCCGGGGTAATCTTGTCTGCGGTCAGCCCGAAATGATCGAACAGTGCCTCGATCGGCGCCGAGGCGCCGAAGGTGTCGATGCCGAAGCTCAGCCCGGTGCTGCCGACATAGCGCTCCCAACCGAAAGTGACCCCGGCTTCCATCGAAACCTTGAGGATGTCGGCGGGCAGCAGATCGTTGCGATAGCTTTCGGGCTGGGCATCGAACAGCGACCAGCACGGCATCGAGACGACATCTGCGCCCACGCCGGCCGATTCCAGTGCGTCGGCCACCGACAGCGCCAGCGACACTTCCGATCCGGTGCCGATCAGCACGACCTGACGCTTGTTGCCCGACGACTTGATGCGATAGGCACCGCGCGCGCACTGGTTGCCTTCGGCCTCGACGCGGCGGAATTGCGGCAGATTCTGCCGGGTCAGCGCCAGAACCGTGGGCGTGGATGATGCCTGCAGCGCCAATTCCCAGCATTCTGCGGTTTCCACAACGTCGCCGGGACGGAACACCAGAAGGTTGGGCATCATCCGCAGGCTCATGACATGCTCGACCGGCTGATGGGTCGGACCATCCTCGCCCAGCCCGATGCTGTCGTGCGTCATCACATAGATGACGCGCTGGCGCTGAAGTGCCGACAGACGGATCGCGGGGCGGCAATAGTCCGAGAACACCAGGAAGGTGCCGCCATAGGGGATCACGCCGCCGTGGAGGGCCATCCCGTTCATCGCGGCGGCCATGCCGAATTCGCGGATGCCGTAATTGACGTAGCGACCGCCGTAATTGTCGGCGCTCATCACGCCCAGACCAGCGGTCTTGGTGTTGTTCGATCCGGTCAGGTCGGCCGATCCGCCGACCGTTTCGGGCAGACGCGGGTTGATTGCCTCGAGCGCGAGTTCGGACGCCTTGCGGGTCGCGACCTTCTGCGGCTCTGCGAGCAGGCCCGCGATATGCTGCGACAGGCCGAAGCCCTGCGGCAGATCGCCCGCCATGCGGCGCTTGAACTCTGCGGCCTTGCCGGATGCCGTGAGGCGATCGGCCCAGGCCGCGTGTGTGTCCGCGCCGCGCCGTCCGAAAACAGCCCAGGCATCGCGGATATCTTGCGGCACGTCGAACGGGGCGTGCTTCCAGCCAAGGGCTGCGCGCGCGGCATCGACTTCTGCCGAGCCCAGCGGCGAACCGTGGGTGGCAGACGTACCCTGCTTGTTGGGCGAGCCCTTGCCGATGATCGTGGCGCACGCGATCAGCGACGGGCGAGGATCGGCGATCGCCGCATCCATCGCGGTGCGGATCGAGGCGGGATCATGGCCATCGCAATCGACGACGTGCCAGCCAGAAGCTGCATGCCGCGCGCGGATGTCCTCGCTGGTCGAAAGATCGGTGGCGCCATCGATGGTGATGCGGTTGTCGTCCCACAGCACGTTGAGTCGGCCCAGCTTCAGGTGCCCGGCCAGACCCACCGCCTCGTGGTTGATGCCTTCCATCAGGCAGCCATCGCCTGCGATAACCCAGGTGCGGTGATCCACAAGGTCGTCGCCGTATTCGGCATTCAAATGACGCTCGGCCATCGCCATGCCGACCGCCATCGCGAGCCCCTGACCCAGCGGACCGGTGGTGCACTCGACTCCCGGCAGCTCGAAGTTTTCGGGATGGCCCGCGCACGGGCTGTGCAACTGGCGGAAGTTGCGGATGTCCTCGATCGTCGGACGGGCATAGCCGGTAAGGTGCAACACCGAATAGATCAGCATCGAACCATGGCCCGCCGAAAGCACAAAGCGATCCCGATCGGCCCAGTCGGGCGCGGACGCATCGTACTTCAGATACTCGCCAAACAACACCGTGGCGACATCCGCCATGCCCATGGGCATACCGGGGTGGCCGCTGTTGGCTGCCTGCACCGCATCCATCGACAGCGCCCGGACGGCATTGGCGAGATCTTCAAAAACCACGGACATCGCCTGTAAAATCTCCAAACTGATCTTGGATCGGCACCATAATCGCAAGGCATCACATGAGTTCGATGTCGCACAAGCGCGCGCCGATTCGGCTTTGGCGTCACCCTTTGGTATCCATGGTGCACCGCGTCAAGTTCCGCAAAACGCAGACAGCGGCAAATTATTGCATTCGCCGCGCAAGATGTTACAGCCATTCCATGGCAAATGAACGCCTTATTCTCGCTATTGGACACATGGAGCGAGCTTTGACGCGGCTGGAAACTGCGCAGGCGCGGCTGCGTGAAACCACAAGTGTGCAGGCTGGCGCGGGCGATGCGGATCTGGCAGACCGCCATCAGCGGCTGAAAGCAGCTGCGGCCGAGGCACTGGCCGGCATCGACACCCTTCTGGCCGGAAAGCGATAGCCACCTATGTCAGACATGCGCCTCCCCATCGCCGGTCGCATCTACAGCGTCACCTGCCAGCCGGGCGAGGAAGAACACCTCGCGCGGCTCGGATCGATGCTCGACGCCGCAGCGCGCAAGGCGGTCGCTTCAGGCGGCCTCACCGAAACCCGTGCGCTGTTGTTCGCCGGGCTGCTGATTGCCGATGAATTGGCCGAAGCCCAGGATCGCGAAGCGGAAAAGCTGGCAAGCGCGGCCGCAAAGGCCGTGCCTGGCAAAGACCAGGCCGACCTGCTGGCACAAGATGCCGACGTTGATCTGGCGGCACGCGCCATCGAGCGTTTGGCCGCGCGTATCGAGAATTTGGCAGAAGGCCTTGAGAAGCAGGCCGAACAGTCCTAAATCAGGTATGGGACTGCCTGGTACGAGCTGCAGAGAACATCCCTGAGGCGATACATCTTCCAAGGGAGCTGTCCCTGCCCTGGCTCCGGCCAACGGTACACGGCGCCCACCTGACGT
>JBKBTF010000018.1:0-53057 GCA_046291395.1 Blastomonas sp.
CGGTGTGGCCGGGGCCCTTGGGCGCGATCATGATCACGTCGAGGTCTTCGCGCGCCTCGATCAGGCCGAAGTGGATGTTGAGGCCGTGCGCGAACGCCAGCGCCGCACCGGGCTTCATGTTGGCGTGATAGTCATCGGCATAGATCGCGGCCTGATGCTCGTCGGGCGCCAGGATCATCACGATATCGGCCCAGGCTGCGGCATCGGCGTTGCTCATCACCTTGAAGCCTGCCTCTTCGGCCTTCTTGGCGGTGGCAGAGCCCGAGCGCAGCGCGATCGCGACATCCTTGACGCCGCTGTCGCGCAGGTTCTGCGCATGGGCATGGCCCTGGCTGCCATAACCGACGATGACGATCTTCTTGTCTGCGATCAGCTTGAGGTCGCAATCGGAATCATAATAAACGCGCATGTTCTTTCCCCATTTCTAATCTGGTTCGTCATTCCCGCGAATGCGGGAATCCCGCATTGGTTGTTACAGAAGCGGGACCCCCGCGTGCGCGGGGGTGACGATGTGGTTACGAAACTGAATTACCCCGCTGCAGCCCCCCGGGTCATGGCAACGACCCCGGTGCGGGCGACCTCGACCAGCCCGACCTCACGCATCAGCGTGATGAACTGGTTGATCTTTTCCGACGATCCGGAAATCTCGAAAACAAAGCTGCTGGTGCTGGTGTCGACTGGCCGCGCGCGGAAAATATCCGCCAGGCGCAGCGCTTCGATCCGGTGCTCGCCTGCGCCCGCGACCTTGATCAGCGCCAGCTCGCGCTCGACATGGGGCCCAAGCTCGGTGAGGTCGGCCACGCGGTGCACCGCGACCAGCCGGTCGAGCTGGGCGATGATCTGGTCGATCACTGCCGGCGGGCTGACGGTGACGATGGTGATGCGGCTGACCGCATGGTCCTCGCTGATATCGGCCACCGTCAGGCTTTCGATGTTATAACCGCGCGCGGTGAACATGCCGGCGATCTTCGCCAGGATGCCCGCCTCGTTGTCGACGGTCACGGTCAGAACGTGCCGTTCGGATGCCTGTTGCCGGATGTGCATTTGGCGATCTTTCAGAAGGGGTGAAAGCCGATGCTGCCCGCAGCAGAATGCCGCGCTAGCAGTGTGGGCAAACCGGCTTTCGCCGATGGGACGTCACGGGGCGTGGCAAACCGCATCACACAAGCGCCTTGGCTTCGTCTTCCATGGTCCCGGCGACCTCGTCGCCATACAGGATCATGTCGGTGTGCGCCGCGCCCGAGGGGATCATCGGCAGGCAGTTGGCAAGCTTGGCGACGCGGCAGTCGACCAGCACCGGCCCTGGATGATCGATCATCGCCTGGATGCCCGCATCCAGATCGGCCTGGTCGGAAATGCGGATGCCCTTCCAGCCATAGGCCTCTGCCAGCGCCACGAAATCGGGAAGCGCGTCGGAATAGCTTTCCGAATAGCGGCTTTCATAAGTGAGCTGCTGCCACTGGCGCACCATGCCCATATATTCGTTGTTGAGGATGAAGATCTTGACCGGCAGCCGGTATTGCGTCGCGGTGCCGAGTTCCTGGATGTTCATCTGGATCGAGGCTTCGCCGGCGATATCGATGCACAGCGCTTGCGGATTGCCAAGCTGCGCGCCGATCGCGGCGGGCAGGCCATAGCCCATGGTGCCAAGGCCCCCTGAGGTCAGCCACTTGTTGGGCTGTTCGAAGCGGAAATACTGCGCCGCCCACATCTGGTGCTGGCCGACTTCGGTCGAGATGATCGGGCTCACGTCCCTGGTCAGCGCATACAGCCGCTCGATCGCGAGCTGCGGCATGATCTCGCTGGCGCTGGGCGGATAGGCCAGGCACTCGCGGGTGCGCCAGCCCTTGATCCGCGCCTGCCATTCGGACAGGTCGCGCTTTTCATGGCCGATGGCATCCAGCGCATCGATGATCTGCTGGAGCACGGTGGCGCAATCGCCGATGATGCCGAGGTCCACCCGCACCGTCTTGTTGATCGACGACCGGTCGATATCGATGTGGATCTTCTTCGATTCGGGCGAGAACGCATCGAGCCGTCCGGTGACGCGGTCGTCGAAACGCGCGCCGACGCAGATGATCAGGTCGGCGCGGTTCATCACCATATTGGCTTCATAGGTGCCGTGCATGCCCAGCATCCCCAGCCAGTCGGGATGCTCCGAATGGAAGGCGCCGAGGCCCATCAGCGTCGAGGTGACCGGCGCGCCGGTCATTTCCTGCAACTGGCGCAGCAGTTCGCTGGCATGAGGCCCGGCGTTGATCACGCCGCCACCCGAATAGATCACCGGGCTGGTGGCCTGGCTGATCATGCGCGCGGCCTGCGCGATGTCGTCGGGCGTACCGGCAGTGACCGGGGCATAGCGCTGGTTGGGGCGGGCAGGGGTGTCGGCGTCATGCGGCGCGCTGGCCACCTGGACGTCCTTGGGAATGTCGATCAGCACCGGGCCGGGGCGACCCTGGGTGGCGATGTGAAACGCCTCGCGCACCGTCGATGCCAGCTTTGCCGGGTCCTTCACCAGATAATTGTGCTTGGTGCAGTGCCGGGTGATGCCGACGGTGTCGGCTTCCTGGAAGGCATCGGAGCCGATCAGGTTGGTCGCAACCTGGCCGGTGATGACGACCATGGGAATCGAATCCATCAGCGCGTCGGTGATGCCGGTGACCGCGTTGGTCGCGCCGGGACCCGAGGTGACGAGGACGACGCCGGGCTTGCCCGTGGAGCGGGCATAGCCTTCTGCGGCGTGCGCGGCAGCCTGCTCGTGCCGCACCAGAATGTGGCGCAGCGAGGGGTGGCCGAAGATCGCGTCATAGATCGGCAGCACCGCGCCGCCGGGATAGCCGAAGATCACTTCGACGCCCTGCTCGACCAGCGTTTCAACCAGTATCTGCGCGCCGCTCAATTCGGCCATGATAAAAGCCCATTCTCAAGGAAAACCGAGGCCCGCTTAGACAAAGCAGGCGGATGTTGCAAAACCATAAGCTGCCGGACCGCGCGCGCCACGCGGCACCGGCGAAAATCGACCCGGCGCAGACACCCGCGCCGGGTCGAGGAAATGATGTGACGTGTCTTGAGGCGCTGGCAGCAACGTCGTGACGGGTCCGCTCTAAGGGACATAAAATGCTGTGTCAACAGGCGAGATTAAAACAATATATCAAAATCCGCCCTAAAACTATCTGAAAGTGGTTCTTCCAGCTTGTGCCAGTCCACAGGTGGCTGGTTGCGGAACCATGTGTACTGCCGCTTGGCATATTGCCGCGTGGCAAGCTGACCCTCGGCAAGGCACTGCTCGGCGTTGATCTCACCGCGCAGCAGCCGGGCGACCTCGGGCACGCCGATGGCGCGCATGACTGGCAGATCGGGGGACAAATGCCGTGTCAGCAGCGTTTCGACCTCGGCCAGCGCGCCGCCCCCCAGCATCGCGGCGAATCGCCGGTCGCAGCGTTCGAGCAGCCACTCGCGCGGCGGCCGCAAGATCAGCGGGCGCAGCGTGATCTGCTCAGCGATTCCGCCCGTTTTGTGCGCCTGCCAGTGCGCGATCGGGTGGCCGGTCGAGCGGATGATCTCGAGCGCGCGCGCAACCCGCGTGGTGTCGGCCGGGGCCAGCCGGGCAGCACTCGCGGGGTCTTCCTTTGCCAGCGCGGCGTGGGCCTGCGCGACCGGCATCGCGCGCACCGCCTCGCGGATCGCAGGGTCGATCGGCGGAATGGGGGCAATGCCGTGGAGCAGCGTCTGGATATAGAGGCCGGTGCCGCCGACCAGGATCGGCAGCACGCCTGCTTCGTGCGCAGCGGCAATCTCGGCGCGGGCATCATTGGCCCAGCGCGCCGCCGAGCAGGCCTCGCCGCCGTCGATATAGCCGAACAGACGGTGGTCGATGCCACCCATCTCATGCTCTGTCGGCCGCGCCGACAGGATCGCAAGATCGGCATAGACCTGCGCGCTGTCGGCGTTGACGATCACCGCCCGCTGCCCGCGCGCTTCAAGCCATTGTGCATAGCGCACCGCCAATCCGCTCTTGCCGCTGGCGGTCGGTCCGGCAATAAGCGCCACCGCCGGGGTGTTTCCGGTCGTATCGGGGGAATTGATTGTGCCCATAGCCGTGCTGATAGCAGCAGAGCCCCTGCCAGCGGGAGAGCTAAACGCTGCCGCCGACAGATTGCACCAGGCAGGGCTGGTCGTCGGGCAAAGCCATTGGGTCGAGTCGGGGCTGGTCGGCGAGGTGCTGTTTACCGGTGATCGAGCGATTGCCAATGCCGCGCTCGAGCCGCTGCGCGCCGCCGCCGATGTGCTGGTGCTGGACGAAGCCGCGCGCGACCCTCGGCTGCTGGTGTCCGACATGGACAGCACGATGATCGCCAACGAGTGCATCGACGAGCTCGCCGATTATGCCGGGGTCAAGCCACAGGTCGCGGCCATCACCGAGCGCGCCATGCAGGGCGAGCTCGATTTCGAGGCGGCATTGAGGGAACGCGTTGCTCTGCTCGAGGGATTGAGCGAGCATGTCATCGCCGATTGCCTCGCCCAGCGCATCCGCCCGATGCCCGGTGCACGCACCCTGGTGCGCACACTCTCACAGCGCGGCGCGGATTGCGTATTGGTCTCGGGCGGGTTTCATTCGTTCGCCGATGTCATCGGCGCGGAACTGGGCTTCGACGCGGTGTTCGCCAACCGGCTGGTGATCGAGCACGGCCATATGACCGGGGAACTGGAAGGCGCCATCGTCGATGCAGCGCGCAAGGCGGCGATCCTGATGGAGCAGGCGGTCGGGCACGGGCTCGAAGCGGCGCAGGTCATCGCGCTGGGTGACGGTGCCAATGATATCCCGATGCTCAAGGCAGCCGGAACGGGCATTGCCTATCATGCCAAGCCCGCAGCGATCGCAGCAGCAGACGGCCATATCGCGCATGGCGAATGGACCGTGCTGCTGCACGCGCTGGGCATACCGCGGGCCGACTGGCGCGAGTGAGATACGAAAAAGGGTGCGGCGAACCTCGCCACACCCCTCTTCATTCAACCGGAAATGGGTCCGAAGATCAGCCCTGCAGCAGGCGCATGATCGTCATGGCCTGTTCGCTGCCCGACTGCGGGACGGTCTCGCCGGTGCGGTCGGTGATCTTGTCGAAGATGCGCGCCACGCCTTCTGCGGTGCGCTCGCCTTCGGGCAATGCCGCGCCCTGGGTCATCGTGACATAGGCGGCGTGGAATGCGCCTGCGCCTGCGCCGATGATCATGTTGGTCGGCGCGTCTTCCGACACCAGATAGACGGCGGCGGGAACGACGTTCTCGGGCTTGAACGCTGCGAAGGCTTCGGGCGGGAAGATGTCTTCGGTCATGCGCGTGCCGGCGACGGGTGCCAGCGTGTTGACCTTGATGTTGTTCTTGGCGCCTTCAAGATACAGCGTCTTGGTGAGGCCCGCGAGGCCCAGTTTGGCCGCGCCGTAATTGGCCTGGCCGAAATTGCCGTACAGGCCGGTCGACGAGGCGGTCATCAGGATGCGGCCATAATTCTGCTCGCGCATCGTTTCCCACACCGCCTTCGTGCAGTTGGCCGAGCCGATCAGGTGGACCTTGACCACCAGATCGAAATCGGCCGGCTCCATCTTGGCGAAGCTCTTGTCGCGCAGGATGCCAGCGTTGTTGATCAGGACGTGCACGCCGCCCCAGGCTTCCTTGGTCTTGGCGACCATCTCGACCATCTGCTCGTATTCGGTGACCGAACCGCCATTGGCCATCGCTTCGCCGCCTGCAGCCTTGATCTCCTCGACCACCTGCGCTGCGGCATCCGAGGTGCCGGTGCCGTCGCGCGATCCGCCCAGATCGTTGACGACAACCTTGGCACCGCGCGCAGCGAGATCGATCGCATAGGCACGGCCCAGGCCGCCGCCTGCTCCGGTGACGATGGCAACGCGGTCCTTGAAACTGATGGTCATGACAGGAATCCTCTCAAGCAGGGTTTACACACGGCGCGGCAATGCGCGCGGAATGGCGCGGGTTTTAGCCATGTTGCGCCGCTTGGCAAGCACCAAGCGAACCCGCGCAAGATTGACGTTCGCGTAAAGCGACGCTGACGTTACGGCGATCAGGCCAGTTCGCTGTCCAGCGCATAGCCGGCTGAACGCACCGTGCGGATGATATCGGGCTGGCCATGCGCGTTCAATGCCTTGCGCAACCGCCGGATATGCACGTCGACCGTGCGAATCTCGATGTCGCTGTCATGCCCCCAGACGCTGTCGAGCAGCCGCTCGCGCGAGAACACCCAGCCGGGATGCTCGAGGAAGTGGCGCAGCAGCCGGAATTCGGTGGGCCCCAGCGGAATGGTCTGCCCGGCGCGCTTCACCTTATAGCCCACGGTGTCCATCTCGATATCGGAAAAGCTCAGCGCTTCGCCCGCCAGTGCCGGACGCACCCGGCGCAGAACGGCGTTGACGCGTGCAATCAGCTCGCGCGGGGAAAACGGCTTGGTGACATAATCGTCCGCGCCGATGTCGAGCCCGCGCACCCGGTCTTCCTCTTCGCCGCGCGCCGACATCATGATGATCGGGATGTTCGAGGTATCGTTGTCGCGGCGCAGCCGGCGGCAGACCTCGATCCCCGAAAGATTCTCGATCATCCAGTCGAGCAGCACGATATCGGGCCGTTCCTCGCGCGCGATCAGCATGGCCTCTTCGCCGTCGGCGGTCTGGCTGACACGAAAGCCCTGTTTGTCGAAGTGCCAGGAGACAAGCTCTGCCAGTGCCATGTCGTCTTCAACCAGCAGCAGATGGGGTGTTGTCATCGTCTTCGTGCTTTCTTGTGCGAAAAGGCCGGTCAGGAAGCTCCTGACCGATCGGGATCTGGTGCCAGCGCGTCGTCGCCGCGCTCGCGCTCGTTCATCGACTGGCCGGTGACCGCGAAATAGACCATCTCCGACACGTTGGTGGCATGGTCGCCGATCCGTTCGAGATTCTTGGCGATGAACAGCAGGTGCGTGCCGGCGCCGACGTGCTCGGGGTTTTCGATCATGTGCGCGATCAACGCGCGGAATATGCTGTTGTAGAAATCGTCGACCGTCTTGTCCTGCGCGCAGACGGCGACCGCAAGGTCGGCGTCGCGCCGCGCGAAGGCGGTGAATGCGTCATCGACCAGCTGGCGGGTGGCATCGGCCATCGCGGGCAGCAGCCGCGCTGCCTCGATATGCTGCTCTGCATCGATCAGCGCGACGCGCTTGGCGATGTTCTTGGCATAATCCCCGATCCGCTCGACCACGCCCGAAATCTTGAGCGCCGCGACCAGTTCGCGCAGATCGTCCGCCATCGGCGCGCGCAGCGCGATCGTCTGGATGACCATGCGGTCGATCTGCTCTTCCAGCGCGTCGATGCGCTTGTCGCCATCGACCACCTGCCGCGCGAGATCGAGATCATGGGTGGCAAGCGCGGTCATTGCGCCCTCGACCGCCTTTTCGGCGCGCCCGCCGATTTCGGCGATCAGGCCGCGCAAGGTGATCAGGTCGCCATCAAAGGCTTTGAGCGTGTGTTCGTTCTGGCTGTGGTTCATCTGTGGTTCCAAATCATGTCGGCGACGGCCTTGCTTGCTCCAGAATAACCCGGAAAGGGGGCGGCTGTCGCTGAACTATGTGCGCGATCAGCCATAGCGGCCGGTAATATAGTCACGCGTCCGTTCTTCGCGCGGGTTGGTGAAGATATCGGAGGTGTCCCCGTATTCCACCATGGTTCCGAGGTGAAAAAATGCGGTTTTTTGCGAAACGCGCGCGGCTTGCTGCATGTTGTGCGTTACGATGACGATGGCATAGCGACCGCGCAGCTCGTGGATCAGCTCCTCGATCTTGGCGGTGGCAATCGGGTCAAGCGCCGAGCAGGGCTCGTCCATCAGGATGACCTCCGGGTCGACCGCGATCGCGCGCGCGATGCACAGCCGCTGCTGCTGGCCACCCGACAATGCGGTGCCGCTTTCGCTCAGCCGGTCCTTGACCTCGTTCCATAACCCTGCGCGCACCAGCGAATTCTCGACGATCTGGTCGAGCTCTGCCTTGTTGGGCGCCAGGCCGTGGATGCGGGGGCCATATGCGACGTTGTCGTAGATCGACTTGGGGAAGGGGTTGGGCTTCTGAAAGACCATGCCGACACGGGCGCGAAGCTGCACCACGTCCATCTTGCTGGAATAAATGTTCTCGCCATCCAGCGTGATGTCACCCTCGACGCGGGCGGTGGGGATCGTGTCGTTCATGCGGTTCAATGTCCGCAGGAAGGTCGATTTGCCGCAGCCCGACGGACCGATGAACGCGACGACATTGTCCATGTCGATGTCGATCGACACGCCCTTGATCGCCTGCTTGTCGCCGTAAAATACCTTCACGTCGCGCGCGGACATCTTGGGGGCAGAAGCGGATTCGGTCATGGATTTCGTTACCATCGCGTTTCAAACCGGTTGCGCAGATAAACCGCGACCGCGTTCATGGTGAGCAGGAAGACGAGCAGGACGATGATCGCGGCGGATGTCTTTTCGACAAAGCCGCGGTTGACCTCGTCCGACCACAGGAAGATCTGCACCGGCAGCACCGTCGCCGGATCGGTCAGGCCGTCGGGCGGGGTTGTGGTGAAGGCGCGCATACCGATCATCAGCAGTGGCGCGGTTTCGCCCAGAGCGCGCGCCATGCCGATGATCGTGCCGGTCATGATTCCCGGAATCGCAAGCGGCACCACGTGGTGGAAGACGACCTGGATCGGGCTTGCGCCGACACCCATCGCTGCCTCGCGGATCGATGGCGGCACCGCCTTGATCGCGTTGCGCGACGCAATCACGATCACCGGCATGGTCATCAGCGCCAGCGTCAGGCCGCCGACGATCGCCGCCGAGCGCGGCATCGCGAAGAACTGCAGGAACACCGCGAGGCCCAGCAGGCCGAAAATGATCGAAGGCACCGCGGCAAGGTTGTTGATCGACACCTCGATCAGGTCGGTGAGGCGGTTCTTGGGGGCGTATTCCTCCAGATAGACTGCCGCCAGCACGCCGACCGGGAAGGCCAGAAGCAGGGTCACGATCATGGTGATCAGCGAACCCTTGAGCGAACCCCAGATGCCGACCTGCGCGGGATCGGTGCCGTCTGATCCGGTGAGGAAGTTCCAGTTCAGCCTCTGGCGCACCTCGCCTGCCTGACGCAGCTGGGCATAATCGGCTTCGGCCTCGGGCGTGGACGTATCCTTGGCCGCGCGATCGATGTCGCTCGATGTCGGCAGCCAGAAATTGGCCTTGCCCAGGATCAGGTCGGGATTTTCGGTCAGCTGGGCGCGTAGCGCGGTCCAGGCGGTGGACGCGAAAAAGCGGCTGCCATCCTTGCCATATTGCGCCTGCACGGCGTTGTCGTAGATCCGCCGCACATCGATCGAGGCGATCGTGGCCGAAAGGCGCGGGCCGGTGAGCTGCTCGGGCGAAATGCTGCCGGTGGCGGCGGGCATGTCGACCGTCAGCGTCGCCTCGGTAGAGATGAACCCCTTGGCGCCGTTGCCGACCATGACGAACAGTAGGAAGGCGAGGAACAAGGACGACAGCAGGACCGCGGCAAGCCCCATGAACTTGAAGCGCCGTTCAGCCGCATAGCGCGAGGCGATGCGCTTCTGCATGGCGTTGCCCATCCAGTCGGTCTTGCGCGCGTCAGGGGTGACGGCAGGCAGGTTTGCGGACATGGTGGCGGCCTCAGTCATACGCTTCCCGATATCTCTTGACGATCTGCAGCGCGACGATGTTGAGCAGCAGGGTGACGACGAACAGGGTCAGGCCCAGCGCGAAGGCGGCGAGCGTCATCGGACTGTTGAAATCGGTATCGCCGGTCAGCAGCTGGACGATCTGGGTGGTGACGGTGGTCACGCTGGCGAAGGGGTTGGCGGTGAGATTGGCGGCAAGCCCTGCGGCCATCACCACGATCATCGTCTCGCCGATCGCGCGGCTGACCGCGAGCAGCACCCCGCCGACCACGCCGGGCAAGGCCGCGGGGATCAGTACCTGCTTGATCGTCTCGCTCTTGGTCGCGCCCATCGCGAGCGAACCGTCGCGCATGCTGCCGGGGACGGCGGCGATGCTGTCATCGGCCATCGAGGAGACGAACGGGATGATCATCACGCCCATCACCAGACCCGCTGCGAGTGCCGATTCGGACGAGGCATCGCTGATGCCGATCATCACCGCAAAGTTGCGCAGCGCCGGCGCCACGGTGAGAGCGGCGAAATAGCCATAGACCACGGTGGGGACGCCTGCGAGAATCTCGAGGATCGGTTTCATCCACTTGCGCACGTTGGCGCTGGCATATTGGGTGAGGTAGACAGCGCTCATCAGGCCGAGCGGGATCGCCACGATCATCGCGATGATTGCGCCGATGAACACCGTGCCCCAGAACAGGGGCACCGCGCCAAAGCCGGTCGCCTTGCCATCGACCACCTTGTCGGAAGGGTTCCAGTTCAACCCGAACAGGAATTCGAACGGCGAGACGAGGTTGAAGAAGCGCACCGTCTCGAAGATCAGCGAGGCGACGATGCCCAGGGTCGCAAGGATCGCGATCAGCGATGCCAGCAACAGCGCCAGCATCACCGTGCGTTCCACCTGGGTGCGGGCGCGGAAATCCGGGCGGATGCGAGTGAACGCATAAGCGCCGCCGGCAAAGCACAGCAGGAACGCGGCCAGCGCGCCGATCAGCGCATAGCGGCGATCCGCATCGGCATAGAGAGGCGCAAGCTGTACCGCAGCATCGTTGAACACCTTGAGATCGGCATTGCGCGACAATTGCCTGGCTTCAGACAGGATCGCGGCGCGCGCAAACGGGTCGGCTGGGAGGTCTGCTGCCAACGGGCTTTCGAGCACCGCAAAGCTGCCGAGTGCCGGGGCGACCGAGCTCCAGACGACAAGGAACACGATTGCAGGCACGACCGCCCACATCGCGGCATACCAGCCATGATAGCTGGGCAGCGAATGGACGCTGGCCGCGCCCGACTGGATGAACCGTCCGGCGCGGGCGCGCGCGAACACCCAGGTGATCAGGCCGAGCCCTGCGATCAGAAACAATATGGCGGTGGTGGTCATGGCGCTTGCTTATTTCAACGCCGCGCCGTCGAGCGTCGAGAGCGTCTTGATCCGTCCCAGCATCTCGCTGCGCATCTTTTCGGGTGCGGCGATCAGGCCGATCCGCGTCAGATAACCGCCATCTTCGCCGCCGCGCATGAACTCAGCCAGATATTCGCGCAGGCCCGGAATGACATCGACATGCTTTTTCTTGACGTAGATGTAGAGCGTGCGGGCCCCGGGATACTCGCCGCTTTCGATCGTGGCGTAAGTGGGCTCGACCCCGTTGATCGGCACGCCGCGCACGGTATCGGCATTGTCGGCCAGATAGCTGTAGCTGAAGATGCCGACGGCGTCGGGGTTGGTCGAGAGCTTCTGGACGATCAGGTTATCGTTCTCGCCGGTATCGGTATAGGCCTGGTCGGTCCGCACAGAGTGGCAGATCCCCTCGAACTTTTCCTTGTCGCTGTCGGACAGCGCCTTGACCGCAGGATCGGACTTGCAGCCCTTTTCCATGATGATTTCCTCGAGCGCATCGCGCGTGCCGGATGTGGACGGCGGGCCGAAGATGTTGATCCGGGTGTCGGGCAGTGCCGGATTGATATCTGGCCAGCGCATGGCCCTGTTGGGCCCCTTGCCGAACGGCTGGGCTGCAAGCGCGGTGTAGAATTCCTCCACCGTCAGGCTGATCCTGGGGCCGTTCTTGGCCTGCGCCAGCGCGATGCCGTCAAAGCCGATGATGATCTCGATGACCTCATCGACGCCATTGGCGAGGCAACGTTCGAACTCGCTCTTCTTCATGCGGCGCGATGCGTTGACGATGTCGGGCGTATTGGCGCCGACGCCCGAGCAGAAAAGTTCGACCCCGCCACCGGTGCCGGTCGATTCGAGGATAGGTGAGCGCCGCTCGGGATCGAAGTTGACGAACTCTTCGGCCACTTTTTTGGCGAACGGAAACACGGTGGACGAGCCGACAATGCGAATCTCGCTGCGGCTGCTGCCCTGGTTGGTCGATGCCGGGTCCTGACATCCCGCCAGCAGCAATGCTGGAAGGCAGGCAAAAGCGAGCTTCCTGATCAAAACCCCAACCTCTCAAAAAGCCCGAACCGCCTGAGCAGCCCTGGCCGTCCCGAATACAGGACACTAGGCTCTTCCAGAATCACGCTGGCCAGCGTGTTCATGAAAGGGCGGCCCCCGACACGGAGCCGATAGGGAGGGGGGGTTGCCCAAAGATGACAATGGGATGACGGATTTGTGACACCGCCTTCAGATCGACTCCGGATTGACGCCGGGGCAGGGGTCAGGCGGGGACGGTGACGTCGGGATTCGGCCCGGATCCTTCGATCTGGGGGGTCCGCGGGTCGGCGGGCAGGGTGATCGTCATCGTGGTGCCGCGCTGCACCTCGCTGTCGATTTCCAGCCGTCCGCGGTGCCGCTCGACGATATGCTTGACGATCGAGAGGCCAAGCCCTGTGCCACCGATCGCGCGACTTCGGCTCGAATCGACCCGGTAGAAACGTTCGGTCAGGCGCGGCAGATGTTCGGGCGCGATGCCCTCGCCACAATCGCTGACAGACAGCCTGACCAGCGCCCCATTGCGCGACGAGCGCAGCCGCATCGTGATCGGGGTACCGGCCTGGCCGTATTTCATGCTGTTCGACACCAGATTGTGCAGCAGCTGCGACAGCTGCGTCCGGTCACCGCGCAAGGGCGGCAGATCGGGCCCGATATCGAGCACGATGTCTGCGCCGCGCTCGGGCTGGCTGTGGCGCAAAACCGTCTGCACCTCGCGCATCAGTTCGGGGAGATCGACCGGAGTGTCGGGAACGCGGAACTTCTCCGCCTCGATCCGCGACAGCGAGATCAGGTCGTCGATCAATTTCTGCATCCGGTTGGCTTCGCGGAACATGACATTGAGGAAGCGTGCACGGGTTTCAGGATCGGCGCCCGCCTCATTGTCTTCCAGCGTTTCGATAAAGCCCTTGATCGATGCCAGCGGGGTGCGCAGCTCGTGGCTGGCATTGGCGACGAAATCGGTACGCATCCGCTCGACCGCATAGACGCCCGACCGGTCCCAAAGGTGCAGGATTCGTTCGCCGCCGGGCATGTCTCGCACCAGCATCTCCCAGCGCTGGTCGCGGCTGCCGATCCCGACGAGCTGGATCGGTCCTTCGGCCGCGGCGCTGGTATCGACCAGGAGATCGGCGGCGGCGGGATGGCGGATGACCAGACGAACATCCTCCCCCACGCAATATTCGCCCAGCAGCTTGCGCGCGGCGCTGTTGGCGCGGCGGACGTTGGTGCCGGTGAGCACCAGCACCGGATCGGCGAGGCCATCGATGAAGCTGGTGAAGTCGCGATGCTGGCTGATCGGCTTGATTTCCGGCTCGCGGATCGGGGCGGCGGCCTGGGGATTGTGCTTGGCCGGGCTGGACAGGTCCGCCATCGCGACGATCGCGACAAGCCCTGCGGCAAAGCAGATCATCGCCTGCTCTATGCCGTTGCTGCCGAACTGGCTGATCGCTACGCCCGCGCCCAGCAATGCTGTCGCGAACAGAAAACGACCGCCATTCAGTCCTGATCCCGAAGTGTCTCCCATCAGCGGCAGATATATCAAAGCCCGCGGATTCGCGCTATCGGTGATCCCGCCCGGACAGTGATTTACTTCTGGCGGCGCGACTGTCCCGCAGAAGGACAGGCCATCAAATGCCTTGCCTTGGCGGGTTGATGGTCCTTAAGTTTGTGAAATTATGTGCGCCGATCGTCTCGGGCACCGGGGAATTTCGGATATGACGGCTGACGACAGCAACAAGGGTGACACCGGCCAGGACGATTCGCGCGATCCGCTGGCACGCGGCACGGCGTCGCGTCGCACCCTGCTGATCGGCGCCGTGGCGACCTCCGCCGTGGTCAGCATCCGCCCGGCGCTGGCGCAGACGGCGGGATCGGTGCTCAACTGCACCATTCCCGTGCCCGAACGTGGCAAGGGGATGTTCATCGACGCGTCGGGCAAGCTCGTATCTCCCGATACGCCGGGTGCCTTCCCGCCATCCCCGCGCGATTTCACCGGAGAAGAAGTGCGCCAGGCGCTGCAGGGCCGAAATCTGCCCGGCGCTTCGCGCGAACAGTCTCAGGCCTATCTCAACTACATCCGCAAGCTGCAGAACGGTCAGAGCGGCTTTACCTGTTACGCCTCGCTGCAGATGCCGCGACGCTGAGCGGTCATTGCCCGCGATGTCTGCCCCTCGCTTTGCAGCGCTGCCAGCTGATGTCCTGAAGCGCGTTCCGCTGGGCGGGCTCGAGGCGATCTATCACCTACCTTCCGGCATCACTCATCTGCTGGCAGAGCCGGTGCCGGATCTGCTCGACGCACTGGCGTGCCTGGAGCCGGGCCAGTCCGCCACGGCGGCCCAGCTGCTGGCACTGGTAGCGGAGCGCTTCGACATCATCGATGCCGATCCGGGCGAGGTGCCAGAAGCGGTAGTGGCGGAGCGCCTGGCGGAGCTGGCGCAGCTCGGGCTGGTCGCGATCGCCAGCGATGCGTGACACGCTTGCATCATGCTGATATAAATCTGCGTCGGCTCCGGGTGTAAGCCTCTGTTTCCATTTTGTCCCGGCCCCGGCGCGCTGTAAGGCGCAAGCCATGCGCCACTCCTGTTCCATCACTGTTGGACCGGCCCGATTCCGTATCGGAAGTGATTGGCGTTTGCCGATCGAACAGTTGCGTCAGCTCTATTGCGACTACCCGCTCGGTGACGGCGTCCCTGACTTCACCGTGCGCCTTCAGGCGACGTCTGCGCTGCGCAGGTTCGTCAAGCCGTCGGTGGCGATCGCGGGGGATTTCACGCTGCCCGATGCTGCGCCGCTGCCGCTCGACCAGGGCCTGCTCGCAGCCGAAATGGCGATGAACCTGCAGATGGCGCTGGGCTGGCGGCGACATCTGCTTCTGCATGCCAGCGCGGTGTCGCGCAATGGCCGTGCGGTGATCATGACCGGGGTGTCGGGCGCGGGCAAGTCGACGCTTTCTGCGCTGCTGGGCGAACGCGGCTGGCGCTTTCTGGGCGACGAGTTCGTGCTGCTCGATCCCGAAACCGGCATGATCGCGCCTTTCCCGCGTCCGGTCAGCCTCAAGAACACGGCAATTTCCGCGATGGAACGCGAGGTCGATGACGACACGCGCTTTGGCCCGGTGATGCACGATACGCCCAAGGGCACCATCCGCCATCTGCGCCCACGCACCGAGGCGGTGGAGCTGATGGGGCGCGAGACGCGACCTGTGCTGCTGCTGTTCCCGCGCTTCGGATATCCCCGCGCGGTCCGCCGGGTCGACGAGGCGGAGAGCTTCGTGCGGCTGACCCAGGCCTCGACCAATTATGTCGCGCTGGGCGAACGCGGGTTCGATGCGCTCACCGGTTTCGTCCGCGCGATGTCGGCCTGCGCCATCGATTATGCCGATGGCGAAGAGGGCGTCGAGATGGTCGAGCGGCTGTGGTCGGAGCAAGCGGCCAAGATGGGGTCCAGGGCGGCGGCGGCATGACCGATGGCTGGTCGGTCGCGCGTGCGCTCGCCGATCCCGGGTCGGTTGCGGGGCTGGACGCCGATGGCTGGACGCATCTGCTGTCCGCGGCCCGCGCGCTGTCGCTGATCGGAACGCTGGCAGAACTACTGTCGGACACGGCGGTCCCGCCCGATGTCGCTCGCGTATTTGCCGATGTGCGCCATTCCAATGTCGCAGGCCAGCGCCAGGCCTTGTGGGAGGCGGAATGCGCGAGAATGGCGCTCGCGCCATATGCCGGCAGGGTGATATTGCTCAAGGGCACGGCCTTTGCTGCCGCCCGATACGATGCCGCGCTGGGCCGCTCGATCGGCGATCTCGACATTCTGGTGGACCGGGCAGGGCTTGATCAGGTCGAGGCGCTGCTGCTCAAGGCCGGCTGGGAATGGGTCAAGCCCGACCCCTATGACGACGCCTATTATCGCCGGTGGATGCATGAACTGCCGCCGCTGATCCATGCGGAGCGCGACCGGATGATCGACGTGCACCACACCATCCTGCCGCTGACCGCCCGGCCGCGTCCCGATGCTGGCGCGCTGATCGCCGATGCCCGCGCGCTGCCTTCGGGTCTGTATGTGCTGAGCCCCGCCGATATCCTCTGCCACGCGGCGGCGCATCTGATCGCCGATGGCGACCTGTCGGGCGGGATGCGCAACCTGTGGGACATCGACCGGCTGGTGCGGCAGTTCGTGGTCGAGGAGGAGGGGTTCTCTGAAGCGCTGGCGGAACGCGCCAAGCTGCACGGGTTGACGGAGGCGGTGGGCCGGGCGCTCAGGCTTTCGGCGCGGTTGTTTGGCACCCCGATCGTTTTCAGGGGGCAGCCGAAAACGGGTAAAGCCACGGCTTCCAGCGACACGCTGTTCCTGCGCCGGATCACCGCGGTCGATGGCTGGGGGCGCAAGACCCGCAAGCTGACACGGCAGGGCTTCTATGTCCGATCGCACCTGCTGCGGATGCCGCCTGCGATGCTCGCGCGCCACCTGTGGACAAAATGGCGCAAGGGGCAACGGGGTCAAGCTTGAAGCCTTCGGCCCATGCTGATGCGTCGCTCCTCGGCATAGCCCAGGCCGGCATAGAATGCCCCTCCCGCAAGCGGTAGGGGAGAAAGTGGCGGAGTGCCCGGATCTCAAAACAGGCCAGGCACTTTGCGCTGCGCCGGCGTCGGCGCAGTCGGGACGAGCAGTTCGCGATCGGCTGCGATCATGCCGCGTTGCGACTGGCCGGCCATCGTGCCCGAAGGGCCGCTGGCGGTGATCGCGGTGCAACTGCGCCCGGCGAGGAAATCGAGCGCGCCTTTGATCGACGCTTCCTGCGGATCGCCCAGCGGCCGAGTGAGGTCGTCCGCCGCCTGGCAGGTCACCTCGAGCGTGCTGGCAAGGCCGTTGAAATAATCGCCTTGGCCGCGCGCGTTCACCGAGCGGAAGGCGACCACGCGCACCCGGTCGTCGCAGGCGCTGCGGTCCAGCGCGATCTGCCCCACTGGCTTGCCGAAGGTATTGGCCCCGACCAGCGCGAGATTGCGGTCGTAAAAGGGGGCGAGACCGTTGATCACGAACTCGCTGGCACTCGCGGTCGCGCCGGTACCGATAAAGGCGATCCGGACCGGGCTCACCGACTCGGCGCGCGGGTTGAAGAACGCAGACTCGTCGTTCGAAGACTTGGATGCCCGGAACCGCAGGCCCGTAAACAGATCGCTGGTGCTGCGATTGCCGCCGAGCAGGTCGCCCAGCAGTTCCGCTGTCGAGACCAGGCCCCCGCCATTGTAACGGAAATCGATGATGAATTCTGTGATCCCTGCCGCGCGGAAGCTGCGGAACGCATCGCGCAGCGGCGTATCGGCTGCCGCGATGAACGTGCGCATGTTGAGATAACCGATCCGCCGGTCGCCGTCCTGGATGATGCGCGTGCCATAGCGGCTGGAAATGGCGGGCAGATCGAAATCGGCCTTGGTCACGCTGACCTCGCGCGAGACACCATCTCGAGCGACTCGCAGCAGCCGGGTGACACCTACGGTACTGGGCCCGAGCGCGCTGCTGATCCCGGCAGAGCCTTCGGCAGCGATGATGTCGGCCACGCTGCGCAGGTCGCCGCTGGTTGTGCCGATGGCGAGGATTTCGTCACCCCGGTCGATCCCGGCGGCAAGCCCCGGCGCGCCCTCGAAGCTCTCGCTGATCAACACCCGGCGCGCAGGGCTGTCGATGGCCAGGCGGATGCCGATCCCCGCGCTCGACCCACGGGTGTTGAACGCATTTTCTTCGGCGATCGACGTGATGAAGGTGAAGAAGCGATCCTTGCCCTGCGCCCGCGCGGTCGCGGTCAGCGCGTCGATATAGCCCTGCACGCTGGTGAAACTGGCGGGACTGGCGCTGGTTACCAGCAGTTCGGGGAAGAGATACCATTCGTCGAGCACATCGCGCGCGAATGCCTGGCGGCTGGCGAGCGAGCAGGTCGGGCTAGGCGTCGGCGAGGGCGCTGGAGCCGAGGCTGTCGGGGTCGGGCTGGGCGTCGATGACCCGCTGCTTCCCCCACCGCCACAGGCGCTCAACAGCAGGGCAGAACTGGCCAGCAGGCCGATAAGAGGGCGCATGAATGTCTAGCCTGTCCAATCCGTTATCGGCCCCATCCTATGCCCAAGCTTTCCCCTAGGCGACAGGTTTATCGCGGTCCCGCTGGGCGAGCGCTATGTTTTCGGTGCGGATGCGGACGAACAGGATGCCCAAATTGAGCAGCGTCCACACCGCGGCGATCCCGACATGCCCGAAGATCAGCGGAATGGTCAGGATTTCGAGCGTCACCACCCAGTAATTGGGGTGCCGGACCAGCCGATAGGGGCCGCGGCTGATCCGAGGGAAATCAGGCGACGAGATGATCCGTGTCGTCCAATAAGGCCCCAAGGTCGCCAGCACCCACAAACGGGCAATCTGCAGCAGCGCAAAGACGATCAGCAGCGGCCAAAGCATCGGTGCATCGGGCGGCGTGCTCAGCCACAAGGCGAGCAGGAAGCTGGCATGGATGCCGACCATCACCGGATAGTGTGCCCGGCCATGTTCGACCGCGCCGCGCGCGAGCAGCCTCTTGGTGTTGCGCTGGGCGTAGACCAGTTCGAACAATCGCTGCGCGGTCAGCACCGCCAGCACCGCCCAGGCTGCGGCCCAGCCGGGTTGCCAGACATAGGGCGCTAGGTCCGCCAAGCCCATCATCGGTGCAGCACCCCCATCGCGCCGGTAAAGCCCGGCCCCAGCGCGGTGAGCAGCAGCGGCCCGCTCTCGCCCTTGGCCAGGATGCGCTCGAGCACGAAATGCACGGTGGGCGAAGACATGTTGCCGTGATCGGCGAGCACTTCGCGGGTGGCGGCAAGCCCGCCGGGCAGAGGGTCGAAATAGGCCTCGAGCGCATCGATGACCTTGCGCCCACCGGGGTGACACGCCGGTTCGCTGAGGGCCGCCTTGTCGAGCCCGACCGTGGCCAGAAAGCCATCGACTACCGGCGCAAACTCGCTGGCCACGAACGCGGGCAGGTCGCGCGACAGGATCAGTCCCAGACCCAAAGTGTCGATATCCCAGCCCATCATCGCGCGGCTGTCCGGCCAGGTATGCTGGGCAAACCGGCCCAGCGCGGGGCCGTCGCCATCGGCTGTCAGCACGATCGCGCTGGCGCCATCGGCGAACAGGGTGGATGCGATGATCGCCTTTTTGGTGATGTCGCCGAAGCGGAAGGCGAGAGAGCACAATTCGAGCGTCAGCAGCAGCACCCGGCGCGTCGGGTCCGCGCGCACCAGATCGCCCGCGACCTGCAGCCCCAGGACCCCGCCCGCGCAGCCATAGCCGAATAGCGGCAGGCACTGGACATCGGCGCGGAACCCCATGGGCCCCAGCATCTGGCTGGCAATCGAGGGCGTGGCGATGCCGGTGGACGAGACGCAGACGATGGCGTCGATCTGGTCGGGGGCGAGCCCGGCCCTGGCCAGCGCGGACGTGGCGACATCCTCGAGCAACTGTTGCCCGGCGGCGAGGTAGACCGCGTTGCGCGCGCCGAAATCGGGCGGACCCAGATAGTCCTGCGGCGCCTGAACGATCGCGCGGCTGTCCACGCCGGTGCTGTCATAGATCGCGGCGATGCGCGGCGGCAGGCCCTTGTCGAGCGCGCTGGCGACGAAGTCGCGCACCTCGTGCTGGGTGATGGCAAAAGGCGGGACGCCGGTGGCAATGGACTGGATGCGGGGAGGCATTGGCGTTAGGTGGCCACAGCCCCGGGACTTGGCAAGCGAATTGAACGCCGCCGCGGCCAAATCACGCTTGGCATCGCGGCGACAAATTGCTTTAGCCTCGCACCAACTTATTCTTGTGTCCCGGCCCGGCGCCGCGCCCTTGCAGGCGGTGCTGGCGCGGTCCACATGCCGATATCGTCCTTCATCAGAAAGCCAGTGCCATGACCAACACCGTCCAGACCCGCATGCTGATCCTGGGCTCAGGTCCTGCTGGCCTCTCGGCCGCGATCTATGGCGCGCGCGCCGGCCTCAAGCCCATCGTGGTGCAGGGGCTGCAGCCCGGCGGCCAGCTCACCATCACCACCGATGTCGAAAATTATCCCGGATTCCGCGACGTCGTCCAGGGGCCGTGGCTGATGCAGGAAATGCAGGCGCAGGCCGAGCATGTCGGCACCACGATGATCTACGACACCGTCGTCTCGGTCGATCTCTCGCGCCGTCCGTTCCGGCTGATCGGCGATGGCGGCACGGTGTACGAGGCGGAGACGCTGGTCATCGCCACCGGCGCGCAGGCCAAGTGGCTGGGCGTTCCGGGCGAGCAGGAATTGGGCGGCAAGGGCGTCTCGGCGTGTGCGACCTGCGACGGCTTCTTCTACCGCGGCAAGAAGGTCGCGGTGATCGGCGGCGGCAACACCGCGGTCGAAGAGGCGCTCTACCTCACCAATCATTCGGACAATGTGACCTTGATCCACCGCCGCGATTCGCTGCGCGCCGAAAAGATCCTGCAGGAGCGGTTGTTCGCCAACCCCAAGATCAATGTGCTGTGGAACAAGGGCGTCGAACGCTTCGTCGGCGGCGGCCAGCCGCACGGCCTTGTCGGCATTGACCTGAAGGACACGGTGACCGGCGAGACCTCTCACCTCGCGGTCGACGGTGGCTTCGTCGCGATCGGCCACGCGCCCGCGACCGAACTGTTCAAGGACCACCTGCCGCTCGACCGCGACGGCTATATCGATGTCAAGCCCGGCACGCCGTTCACCAATATCCCCGGCGTGTTCGCGTGCGGCGACGTGATGGACAAGGTCTACCGCCAGGCGGTAACCGCGGCCGGCACCGGCTGCATGGCCGCGCTCGATGTCGAGCGGTTTCTGGCCGAAGCGGACTTCGAGGCGATTGCGGCGGAGTGATGGGGCTGGCGGGGGCTGTTAATGGCGAGTGATGTAAGCCTGTCAGATGACTGGAAGTGGGTGGGAATCGGTCGCTCGTTGTGAGCTATGGATGCTGCTGGTTCGAGAGAACGATCAGCCATCACGCTGCTTTTGTTCACGACATTTCCAATCGTCGGTTTCCACGCCCTCAACGGCTGGACAGACATACTCATATTGGTCGTAGTTACGGTCCATATCAAACCTGTCCATAAATTCTGCTCCCGTTCCGTCACAAACTGCTTCGGGTTGATCGGGAATGAAGCAACCAACTTGGTAATAGTCTGCCCGCACGTAACCCTGCCTTTCTAGCGAGGCGACTGTCGGTGCGTTAACGTCGATGACGGGCGTGTAAGGAGCCTCGTCAGCAAACCTAACTACATCCTGATTGACTGGTTCGGTAGTTGGGTCGGCATCGCTAGAGCAAGCCGACAGTCCGAGCGGCAGAAACAATAACGGCCAAAGCCTCATCGGACATACCTTTCGCGGCGCTTGATGGCGAGCCAACTGTGGCGGCAAGGAGGGCTGTCTGCAATGGGGTCGATAGCTTAAAGGCAGCCTTTCCGGACATGCCTTTTAGCCGCCACCCCCTCCGCTCAGCCTGAGCCTGTCGAAGGCCCCGCTATCCGGCCAGCGTGGGCGCGGGTCCTTCGACTTCGCGGGCTGAAGCCCGCGGCTCAGGATGAGCGGAGGGGTGGATTGGTGTGCGCTATGGGGTAGCTTGCTGAAAGCCAGCCATTTTGACGGCAGCTCCACAGCTGCCGCTCTGCCTTGCCGCCAATGCGCGTTCCTGTCCCTAGACAGGGAGGGGGAGGGGTGGGTTGTCTGCGCTGAGGATGCTTCTGGACGCCTACCCACCCCCAGCCCCTCCCTCAAAGGGAGGGGAGCAGGTTGCAGGATGGCGGTGGCGGGGTGCACCCGGAAAACTCCCGTCGCAGGGGATGACTTTTACCCCAGCGCTTCCAATATCCGCGCCCTCAACCACGCCTTGTCGTCCGCACTTGCAAAGCTGTGCGAGCCGCTGTCCAGGCGGGCGATCGTGATGTTCGGATTGGACCGCGCTGCGGTGAAGGCTTCGCTGTCCCAGTGTTCGAGGAACCACATCGCGGTGCGGTCGTGTTCGGCGACGAGCAGCGTTGTCGGCAGCGGCATGTCCGCCAGCGCCTGCCCCAGCCGCGCCGCCAGCCCGGTGACCTCGGTCTTCGCGGTCGCTTGTTTGAGGCCGCGCGCGAGCTTGCCGAGGTTGACCCCGCCGCTCGCCAGCCGCCACAGTTCGCGCGGATCCTTGAGCTTGGCGAGATAGCGGCTGCGGATCGCGCCTGCGGTCATCGTGGCGGCCGCTTCGGCCTCGTCTGCCTCGTCGCTCTCGGTCTCGAGCGTCCACATATTGGCGAGCACCAGCGCGTCGATTCCTGCCGCCGGGCCGTAAAGCGCCATCGCGCTCGCAGCATCGCAATTGCCGAATGCCACCAGCCGGGTGAGCGACGGGACGTGCGCCCGCATCGCATGGACCGCGGCGGCGATGTCGTCGGCGCTGGAGTCAAAACCGGCGTTCTCGCCCATGCTGTCGCCGATGCCGCGCCGGTCGTAGCGCATCACCGGATGGCCTGCCGCCGCGACATGCGCCGCAAGCGCCGCCATGCCCGCATGCGCGCCCGAGCGGATTTCGCTGCCGCCGCTGACGATCAGCAGCCCGGTGGTGCCGTCGGCGCCGTCCAGCGTCGCCGCACACGTCTCCCCTGCGCAATCGAAGGTGAAATGCCGCCTCATCCGCGCATCCATGCGGCAATATCCGCCGCCATCGCCTGCGCCATCGCCGGATCGTGGGCAGGCTCGGCGCGCAGCCAGAGCGGTGCGCCTGTTATGTGGCCATCGGCGTCGAGCGGATCATCGGCAAAGCGCACCAGCCGGATCGCGCCGCCCTCCGAAGGCGCGGCGGCGTCGAGTTCGCGGATCATGCACGGCGAGAGGCTGTTGCCCGCCAGCTCGATGCCTTGCGTCCGCGCGGTCTCCATCAGCGCCTCGCTATTGCTGGCGATTCCTGCCTCGCGGTCGCTGGCGATGCGGGTCCGCAGCATCGTGCGCAGCAGTTGCCCGCCCTTGACCGGGGCCAGCCGCCAGCGTGGACGGTCGCCCAGCGCATCGTCGAGCAAGGTGCCACCGCGCAGCGAGGCGATATGGGTCACCGACCCCATTTGCTCGGAACACGCGATCAAGGCCGTCTTCCACAGGCTGAGGCTTGCGGTATCGAGCGGCACGAGGCTTTCGTTGCAGCCGGGCAGATCGGGCAGGAGGCTGGCCATGCCGAGATCCGCCAGCGCCCGCGCGCACTCCACCATGAGGTGCCGTACGCGATTGGCCTCATCGAACAACGGCGGAAGAATCAGCAGCCTGGGCGCGGCGTCAGGCCCGAAGCGCAGGCACAGTTCGTCGTTGCCGTCGAACCGGTAGGTCGCAATCACGCGGCCAACTTCGCCCGCGCGAAATCGACCAGATTGCCGAAATTCTCAAACAGTTCGCCATCGACCTCGTCATCCTCGATCAGGATATCGAGCCGGTCTTCCATTTCGGTGAGCAGGCCGGCGACCGCCATCGAATCCAGCTCGGGCAGCGCGCCGAACAGTTCGGTATCGCGATCGAACCCTGCGACCTGGTCTTCCGACAGGCCCAGAATGTCGCGCAGCACGTTGCGGACCACGCGCTCGACGGTGTCGTTCTGACCGTTGGTCTGGATGTCGCTCACATGTCCCTCGCTCGCCGTGCAACCCACGGCTCCCCCTGCCGCTGGTTTGCGGCCTTAGTCTTTCGCCAATCGTGCGGCAAGTCCCGCCATGCGTCGCTTCACCATATAGGGCCAGGCCAACGGCGCGCGTGGCCACAGCATTTCAAGGCGATAGCGCGGGCGGACTTCTTCCATCCAGTCGCGCTTGTACGCGTCGCTGCCAGTGCCGAAGTCGACCAGCGTGACCTGATCGGTATCGATGACGTGCCGGAACAAAGCGTGGGTGAGCAATGTGCCGGGCGAGGCCTGGATGTGGCGTTCGTCATGCGCGAGCTTGTGTATATAGGCGGTGCCGTTTTCGACAGTCCAGAATTGCGCGGCCACCGAGACGCCGTCGATGCTGGCGATGCCCATCCGCAGCCGTCCGGCTTCGGCCTCGCGCGCGGCGAGCCAGCGCAGGAAATCGGGGTTGCCCTCTTCGGGCTTCCAGCTGCGCGCATATATCGTCTCATAGTCGAGCCAGCTGGCGGCGTTGAACGCCGTCTCTATCCGCAAATCGACCACGCCCTTGGCACCCTTGCGCTTGACGGTGGAACGCAACTGGCCAGGGCGGGTGGCCCAATAGTCGTCGAAACTGCGCCCGCCGACATGCAGGACATGGTTTTCGTCGCACGGCTCGCGGGTCACCAGCCAGCCGGCGGCGGAAAAGGTTTCGGCCATCAGGCTGGCAGAGCCGTCCTCATCTGGCACCGGTGCGAGAACGAGGCGGTGGGTCTCCTGGGGCAGCTTTCGCGCGATCCGATCGAGCAGCATGCGCTGGCGCGCCGCATCGGGGTTGCCGCCGAACACCGGTCGCCAGATGAAGCTGTACCAGTTGGCCATGGCGAGCATGCCCGTCCTGTCGGTATCGACCAGATGCAGCTTCGCCGCATGGCCACCATCGGCAGCATAGGCGATGTGGGGAGCCTGGTGCGCGAGACAGTGGCGATGCAGCCCGTCGAACCACAGGGCGCGGTCGAACAGACCGATGTGATGGCTATCACTGGCCGCAGAAACCGGATGTGTAGGGTTGCACATCGGGTTATGATGATATTCATCATTCAAAGTCATGAACCCCATGATACAGCAAACCCCTTTTTAACCAGGTCGTTCGTGAATTCTCTCGATCCAACCCCGCAACCGCTTGATCACCTCGTGCTGCGCGGCGTCGGCCGGGCCGACGCCCTCGTGCTGCGCGAGGAGACACTTAGCTACGACATCCTAAATTTGCGTATCGGTTTGCTTGCGCATTGGTTAACCGCGTTCCGGCTGGCGCATGGTGACAGGATCGCCACCTGGCTGCCCAAGAACGAGACCACCTGCCTGATGCCGCTGGCGGCGGCAAGGGCCGGCGTGGTGCATGTGCCGATCAACCCCGTGCTCAAACGCGCGCAGGTCGCCCATATCCTGGGGGACAGCGGCTCACGGATGCTGATCACCAACCGCACGCGGATGAACTCGCTGCTGCCCGGCGACGTGCCCGAAGATTGCCTGGTCATGGAGGACGAGGAGGCGATGGAGAAGTGGAAAGAGGGCGAGATGAGCGCGCACCCCTCGCACCGCGATCCGCACGACCTGGCCGCGATCCTGTATACCTCGGGCTCGACCGGCAAGCCCAAGGGGGTGATGCTCAGCCATGCCAATATGTGGCTGGGGGCGTTGAGCGTCGCGCATTACCTCAAGCTCAAATTCTCCGACCGCACCTTGTGCGTGCTGCCGCTGAGCTTCGATTACGGGCAGAACCAGTTGCTCTCGGCCTGGGCGGCGGGCGGCGCTGCGGTCCCGCTCGATTATCTGATGGCGCGCGATGTCATCAAGTCGTGCGCGCGGCACAGCATCACCACGCTCGCGGCGGTACCGCCCCTGTGGACGCAGCTCATCGAACAGACCTGGCCCGAAGAGGCGGTGGCGAGCATGCGGCGGCTGACCAACAGTGGCGGCGCGCTTAGCCCCTCTTTGGTCAAGCGGCTGCGCGGCATCTTTCCGTCGGTCGATATCTACGCGATGTATGGCCTGACCGAGGCGTTCCGTTCGACCTATCTCGACCCCGATCTCATCGACGACAACCCGACCTCGATCGGCAAGGCGATTCCGTTTGCCGAGATCCTGGTTGTCAACGATGCAGGGGCAGACGCAGCCGTGGGCGAGGAGGGCGAACTGGTGCACACCGGGCCGCTGGTCGCGCAGGGCTATTGGCAGGACGAGGCGCGCACCCGCGAGCGGTTCAAGCGCGCGCCTGCTTTTTCGCGTTATGGCGGCATGGCGGTGTGGTCGGGCGATCGGGTGCGGCGTGATGCGCAAGGGTTGCTCTATTTCGTCGGGCGGCGCGACGCGATGATCAAGTCGTCGGGCAACCGTATCAGCCCGGCAGAGATCGAGGATGCCGCGACATCCAGCGGGCTGGTGGCAGAGGCGGTGGCTTTGGGGGTTCCCGATGCGCAGCTTGGCCAGGCGATCCTGCTGCTGGCACGGCCCGCTGCGGTGCCTCGGCCCGAAGCGCTGGTCGATGACCTGATGATCGCATTGAAGCGCGAACTGCCCGCCTTCATGCTCCCCAAGACGGTGGAATTGCGCCAGACCTTCCCCAAGAACCCCAATGGCAAGATCGACCGGGCGTTGCTGGTGGCCGAAATCGAGGAGCGGTTCGCATGAAGCCTTTGGGACCGATCCCTCCCGGTTTTTCGAGCCTGAATGGCGAGCTTGCGGTGCAGGGCATCCCCGCGAGTGATCTCGTCGAACGGGCAGGCGATACGCCGTGCTTTGTCTATTCGTCGAAGCTGCTGGAGGCGCGGGTAGCTTCGCTGCGCGCCGCGATGCCCGACAGCCTCTCGATTCACTACGCGATGAAGGCCAACCCGTTTGCGCCGGTGCTCAAACTGATGGCCTCGCTGGTCGATGGCATCGACATCGCCTCGGCAGGCGAGCTGACGCTGGCTGTGGCAGCGGGGATGGACCCGGCGAAGGTCAGCTTTGCCGGGCCGGGCAAGCGCGACCGTGATCTGGAAGCGGCGATTGTGGCAGGCGTGACGCTCAACCTCGAATCCGAAGGCGAATGTGCCCGCGCGCTGGCGATCGGTGAGCGCACTGGCGTGCAGCCGCGGCTCGCGGTGCGGGTGAACCCGGATTTCGATCTGCGCGGATCGGGAATGCGCATGGGTGGCGGTGCCAAGCCGTTCGGGATCGATGCTGAGCGGGTGCCCGACCTGGTGCGGCATATCCTCAGCGCGGGCGCGCACTGGCGCGGTTTCCACATTTTCGCCGGATCGCAGGCGCTTGGCGCCGATGCGATCATCGAGACGCAGGGCAAGACGCTCGATCTGGCAGCCCAGCTCGCCGAGGCGGTGGGGCAGGCGCCCGAGCATCTGAATTTGGGCGGGGGGATGGGCATCCCCTATTTTCCGGGCGATGTCCCGGTCGATATCGCGCAGGTCGGGGCCGCGCTGGGCGAACGCTTCGCCAATCTGCCGCCGATACTCACCGACACCCATTTCGCGATGGAGCTTGGGCGCTGGCTGGTGGGCGAGGCGGGCGTGTACCTCACCCGCATCGTCGACAGGAAGACCAGCCATGGCGAATTGTACCTGATTACCGATGGCGGTCTGCATCATCAACTGGCGGCCAGCGGCAACTTCGGCACCGTTGTCCGGCGGAATTATCCGGTGGCGATCGCCAGCCATTTCGACGCAGAAGCTTCCGAAGAGGCCAATGTCGTGGGTTGCCTGTGCACCCCACTCGACCGGCTGGCCGACAAGGCGCTGCTGCCCACGGCGCAAGTCGGCGATCTGGTCGCGGTCTTCTGCGCCGGGGCCTATGGCGCGACGGCCAGCCCCGCGGATTTCCTGGGGCATGGCAAGGCTGCGGAAATCCTCGTCTAGCCGAGCGAATGCGCGGCAGACGCGTTGCGCTGGATCGCTGACGGGTCGAGCGGGCCTGCCGGGATCATCCAGCTGCCGCCGACGCACAGCACCGGATCGAGCGCGAGCCAGTTGCCCGCGGTCTCCAGCGTCACGCCGCCGGTCGGGCAGAACTTGCACTGACCGAAGGGTGCGCTGAGCGCCTTCAATGCCGGAATGCCGCCTGCCGCCATTGCCGGGAAAAACTTGAAATGGGTGAGGCCCATATCCAGCCCTAGCATGATGTCGCCCGCATTGGCGGTGCCGGGCAAGAACGGAATGCCGCTTGCGATCGCCGCCTTGCCGAGGTTTTCGGTAAGGCCAGGCGATACGATGAACTCCGAGCCAGCCTTGAGTGCGGCATCAAGCGTTCTGGGATCGATCACGGTGCCTGCGCCGACGATCGCGCCCTCGACCTGCTTCATCAGCGCGATCGCTTCGAGCGCGGCTGGGGTGCGCAACGTGACTTCCAGCACCTTCAATCCGCCGGCGACCAGCGCCTGCGCCATCGGCACCGCATCGGCGACATCGTTGATCACGATCACCGGGATGACCGGCGCAGTCCGCATGATGGTCTCTATGGTGCGGTCTGCGGTCATGCGGGGTTCTCCTGGGCAAAGGCAGCGGCGGACCCAAGCAGGCCGGGCTGGGGATGGTCGATCAGCTTGACCGGGATCGTCTCCATCAGCCGCTGGAAGCGGCCTTTGGCAAGAAAGCGCTCCTCGAAGCCCGATTGCGGCAGGCGGTCGGCGATCCGTTGGCCAAGCCCGCCGGCGATTACCACCGCGCCTGCGCCCTGCGCCAGCGCAAAATCGCCCGCGACCGCGCCGAGGCTCAGGCAGAAGCGGTCGAACGCGGCTGCGGCCAGGCTGTCGGCACCCGACAGCGCCAGCTGCCAAAGCGTCTTGTCTTCCATGCTGACCACGGCGCGGCCCTCGATGCTTGCCAGCGTCTCGTAGATCGCAGCGAGGCCTGGCCCTGAACACACCCGTTCCACCGATACCCGGCGGTGCTGGCGGCGCAGGCGGGTGAGGATGGCATCTTCCGTGCTATCGAGCGGCGCATAATCGATATGCCCGCCCTCGGTCTCGACCACGCGATAGCCCTGCGCTTGGCGAATGACATAGGCGACGCCAAGCCCGGTGCCGGGACCGATCACCGAGATGACGCCCGTGTCGGGCAGGTCGCCTGCGGGGCCGCACAGATGCGAAAAGCTGGCTGCACCGCAGTGCTGCACCGCGTGCGCGACCGCCCCGAAATCATTGACCAGCGTATAATGGTCGACGTGCAGCTTCTCGCGGATCAGCGCCGGGCGAATGACCCAGGGGTTGTTGGTCATCTTGAGCACCTCGCCGCGGATCGGGGTGGCCAATGCGATCGCTGCGGCGCGGGGCAGCGGCTGACCGATCTGCGCGCCGAAGGCCTCCCAGGCTGTCTGCAGGCTGGCATACTCGGCGCATTTGAGCGTCACCGGCTCGCCCAGATCGGTGACGCGGCGGCCTTCGATGTTAGCAAGCGCAAACCGCGCGTGGGTGCCGCCGATATCGGCTGTGACGATCTGCATTATGGGTTACCTTTGAGAAGGTGCAGTCCGGAGGGGGTGGGGCGCAACGTCCCTCGACTTCGCTCGGGACAAACGGAAGGGGGTGTTTATGGCGCTCATCAAACCTCTCCGAGTTACCGGGAGAAGTCGAGGGACGTGACGTGGCACCGCGCGAGATATCACCATCACAACCCCGCCATCGCCAGCATCGCCGATGCGCCGGCTTCCGCATTGTCGCTCGACGCCCGCATCATCGCGAAGAGCTCGCGGCCCGTGCCCATGGGCTGGGCGGGCTGGGTGGCGGTAGGGCGCGATTCCCAGTCGGAGTTGTCCATAACCACGCTGATCGTCCCGGTCACCGCGTCTAGTCGCACCACATCCCCGTCCTGGATCCGCGCCAGCGGCCCGCCGTCGCAGGCTTCGGGCCACAGATGGATCGCCGCGGGCACCTTGCCCGATGCGCCCGACATGCGGCCATCGGTGACCAGCGCCACCTTGAACCCGCGATCCTGCAACACGCCCAGCGACGGCGTCAGCTTGTGCAGTTCGGGCATGCCATTGGCGCGCGGCCCCTGAAAGCGGACCACGACGATCACATCGTGGTCGAGTTCGCCTGCCTTGAACGCCGCGATCACCGCATCCTGATCGTCGAACACGCGCGCAGGCGCCTCGATCACCCACCGGGCGGGGTCGACCGCACTGGTCTTGACGATTCCGCGGCCAAGATTGCCCTCGACCAACCGCATCCCGCCATCGGGCTGGAACGCGGTGGCGACCGGACGCAGCATGCCATCGTCGCGCGACACCTCGGGCGCGGGTGCGAAGGCAAGCGCGCCATCGCCGTCGAGCACCGGTTCCACCGCATAATCGAGCAGTGACCGGCCAGAAACGGTCATGATGTCGGTATGGACAAGGCCGTGGCTGGCCAGCTCGCGGATGATGAAGCCGATGCCGCCGGCCGCGTGGAAATGGTTCACATCGCCCGATCCGTTGGGATAAACCCGCGAAAGCAGCGGGATGATCGCGGAAAGCTCGCTCAAATCGTGCCAGTCGATATGGATTCCTGCTGCACGCGCCATCGCGGGCAGGTGAATGGCATGGTTGGTCGAACCACCGGTGGCGAGCAGCCCGATGCACGCATTGACGATCGCCTTTTCATCGACGCAATGGCCGAACGGGCGGTAATCATCGCCATTCCAGCCGATCTGGGTCACCCGATGGGTCGCCGCGCGAGTCAGCTCCTGGCGCAACTTGGTACCGGGATTGATGAATGCCGATGACGGGATGTGCAGCCCCATCATCTCCATCATCATCTGGTTGGAGTTGGCGGTGCCGTAGAAGGTGCAGGTGCCGGCGCTGTGATAACTCGCCGCCTCGGCCTCGAGCAGTTCCTCGCGCCCGACCTTGCCTTCGGCGTAGAGCTGGCGGACGCGCTGCTTTTCCTTGTTGGCAAGGCCCGATGGCATCGGCCCGCCGGGCACCAGGATGGTGGGTATATGCCCGAAGCGAGCTGCCGCGATGAACAGGCCGGGGACGATCTTGTCGCAGATGCCGAGCAACAAGGCTGCTTCAAACATGCCGTGGCTCATCGCGATGGCGCTGCCCATGGCGATGGTGTCGCGGCTGAACAGCGACAGCTCCATGCCGAGCTGGCCTTGCGTCACGCCATCGCACATCGCGGGCACGCCGCCTGCAACCTGCGCGGTGGCACCGACCTCGCGCGCGAAAATCTTGATCTGCTCCGGGTAGCGGCCATAAGGCTGATGCGCAGACAGCATGTCGTTATATGCGGTGACGATGCCGATGTTCATCGCCTGGCCTGCGCGGATCACGGGTCGGTCGTCGCCAGCTGCCGCAAAGCCGTGCGCCAGATTGCCGCACGACAGGGTGGGGCGGTGCACGCCCTTGTCGCGTTCGCGCGCGATGAAATCGAGATACGCCTGACGCTTGGGCCGCGACCGTTCGATGATCCGCTGGGTGATCCGTTCGAGTTCGGGGTGGAGGTTCGTCATGGCATTCGCTTCCAGTTGGTTCGGGCCCGGGCTCAGGCGGCCCAGTGGATGTCGACGGGCAGTTCGACGGCGCTCAGCACTCTGCCGATCGGGTAGGCCGATGCGTCCGCCTGTTTGATAGCGGTTTCCAGCACCTTCTTCTTGTCCTTGCCGGTGATCGCGATGATCAACGCACGGGCAGAGGCGATGGCGGGCAGCGACAGGGTGACCCGTGGCACCGGTGCGTCCTGCGGCATCGGATCGGGCATGACACCCACTGCACGGCGGTCCGCGGGCGCGCTCAGCGCCTCTTCCAGATCGGGGCCGGGGAAGATCGACGCGGTGTGGCCGTCGGTTCCCATCCCCAGCAGGCACAGATCGAGCGGCCAGTGGAAATCCTCGAGCCGGGCGTTGGCTGCATTGCCGCACGCCTTGTAGTCGCTTGCCGCCTCGCTGATGATCGGGATGACCCGCGCACCCTTGGGGAGAAAGGTCTTGGCGAGCATGGTCACGTTCGACAGCGCATCGCCCATCGGCACGATGCGGTCGTCGGTGGGGATGATGGTGACCTTCTTCCAGTTGATCCTGGCTTCGGCGAGCTTGGCATAGGCTGCCAGCGGCGTATTGCCACCGGCCAATGCGATCACGGCATTGCCGCGTGCATCGATCGCGTTCTCGATGATGAAGCCGATGTCGCCAGCAAGCGCGCCCGCCATCTCGGCGGCATCGTCATAGTCCCACCATTCAATCTCAGTCATTCCAGCTTACTCCGTCGCGTTCGGTCAGCGCGATGGCCGCACTTGGCCCCCAGCTTCCCGAACCGTATGATTTGGGTTCGATTCCGTTGTCGGCCCAGGTCCTGCGGATCGCATCGACCCAGCGCCACTGCGCCTCCACCTCGTCGCGGCGCACGAATAATGTCGGCTCGCCGTCGATCAGGTCGAGCAGCAAACGCTCATAGGCGATGCGGCGTTGCGCCTTCGAGAAGGCATCGGTCAGCGACAGGTCGAGCGGCACCTCGCGCAGGGTGAGACCGCCACGGTCGAGTCCGGGTTCCTTGGCCATCACCAGCAGCCGGACATATTCCTCGGGCTGCAGGCGAATCACCAACCGGTTGGCGGACAGCTTGCCGCCGCGCTGGGCGAAGATGTTGTGGGGTACCGGCTTGAACTGGATGACGATCTCGCTGCGCCGCTCGCCCAGCCTCTTGCCTGTGCGCAGATAGAAGGGCACACCCTGCCAGCGCCAGTTATCGACATGCGCCTTGATCGCGACGAAGGTCTCTGTGTCCGATGCCTCGCCCAGATCGTCGGCATAGGAATGCACCGCCTTGCCGCCCACCGCGCCCGCGCCATATTGGCCGCGCACCGTTTCGTTGGGTGCGACCGGGCGCAGCGAGCGCAGCACCTTGAGCTTTTCGTCGCGGATCGAGGTCGCGTCGAATTCTGCCGGCGGCTCCATCGCGATCAACGCGAGCAGTTGCAGCATGTGGTTCTGCACCATGTCGCGCAGTGCGCCAGTGTCGTTATAGAAGCCGTGTCGGCCTTCCAGCCCGACGGTTTCCGATACGGTGATCTGGATATGCTCGATGCCGTTGGCGTTCCACAAGGGCTCGAACATCATGTTGGCAAAGCGCAGCGCCATCAGGTTCTGCACGGTTTCCTTGCCCAGATAATGGTCGATGCGGAAGGTGCGGCTTTCGGGAAAAGCCTGCGCCACTGCGTCGTTGATCGCCTGCGACGATGCCAGGTCGTTGCCCAGCGGCTTTTCGAGCCCGATGCGCACCATGTCGCCCGCCAGGCCCGCCGATTTCAGCCCCTGGATTGTCGGCTCGAACAGGAAGGGCGCGGTCGACAGAAAGATCGACATGCCGCCCGAAATATCGCCGAGCCGCTTGGCGAGATCGGAGAAACCCTCAAGTGTCGACGCATCGAGTGGCTGATAACTGATCCGTTCCAGGAAGCTGGCGATCAGCTTTTCGTCCTTGCGCGGCTCGGGCAGAAATTCCTTCAGAGCCTCGCCCGCCATCGCGCGAAACCCGGCATCGTCGAGCTCGCTGCGCGCGGTGCCCATGATCTTGAGGTCGGGGGCAATCAGGCCATCGGCATGCAGTACAAACAGCGATGGCAGCAGCATACGCTTGGAAAGATCACCCGTTGCGCCGAAAAGCAGCAGTGTCCGGGATTGCGCGTTGGCCATCAGTCTTCCCTATTCCCATAATCAGCGCGCATCGGCGGCTGCCCGGTCGGGGGCCCGTGTTAAGGTTGGCCCGCCTGCGTGTCCACCGCTGTTGCCGGTCAACAGCTATGCAATTTTATGCAAACGATTGCAAGAACCGGGTCGCAGCCTGTCACGTCAGGGTCTCAGGTGCGATCATCGGTGTCAGCCGAGCGCCCGTTCGAGCGCATCGGCCAGCCTGAGGCCCGCGCGCAGCACCTGTTGGCGCACCACGGGAATGAGTGTTTCGATGTCTTCATCATTGTGGCGCGCGCGCTCGCCGGGCTTGAGCGCGGGGCCGCAGGCCGGGCCGTGTTGCGCGGTGGGATAGGCGACATCGCGCGCGATGCTCCAGCTTTCCAGCGCCCAGTCCTCGACGGTTCCGGTGAGGAAGGGGCTGCGTTCCTCTGCGCTGTAGCGCCGCACCATCGGCGCGCCTTGCGTGATCGCGCGCTCGGCAACGGGCGTGTCCCACAACCGGTGCAGGTTCATCCGCCCCTCGACGATGCCATAGGCCGCGCTGACCCGGTTGCCGCCGAGATCACCGCGGTCGCCGCCGTGCATCGGCTGATGCATGTCGCCCATTGCGTGCACCAGCCACGCCAGCGCCTCCAGCCGGACGTGCGCGGGCAGGCTCTTGTCGGCGAGCAACTTTTCGTTGCGGGTGACCTGCGCGCCGACGCAGTTGCCGTTGGGGCAGTTCGCCTTGATGTCGAACGGCTTGCAGATGTCCATGTTGATGTAGTGCCACGGCGCGGTGTAGCCCCAGCGCAGGTCGTCGCGGCGGATGCAGTCTGCCCATACGCTGGAATCGCCGATATCGCCGAGCGGGCAATCGGGGGTTGCGAGCAGCTTTTCGGCGCGGAACAGCGCGGTCATCCGCGCCTTGGCCTTGGGTGAGATGTTGGCTTCGGCGATCGAGGCGATGGTCTTGTGACCATATTCACCCCAGGCGAGAGCGGGGGTGGGGAGAGCGAGCATGATGAACAGAAGCAGGCGGGTGAGCATGGGGGGTACTCTGTTGGGCGGGGTAGGGTGCATACGTCCCTCGACTTCGCTCGGGACAGGCGGGAGGGGGCGCCAGTTACGTTAGGCGTCCAGTGACAACTTCTCCGCGCTCCCGGGCGAAGTCGAGGGACGTCCGCGCGACCTCAGCCTTCCATCCAGTCCCTGAAAAACGCGAGGTTGATCTCCCGCAGATCGGGAAGGCTCACCTTGCTGCCGCTGGCAAAGCTTATCGCATCCCCGCCGGTCTGACCGATGACCACCGCGCTGACCCCCGCCGCCTTCGCCACAGCCAACACCAGGTCCGCATCCGACGCCGTCACCACATAGCGTCCCTGGCCTTCGCCGAACCAGAAGCCTGCTCCGCCCTCGGCGTCGAACGTGGCGCCGATGCCCGAGGCCAAGGCCATCTCGGCGACCGTCACAACCAGGCCGCCGTCCGAGCAATCGTGCACCGCGCTCACTGCGCCCCCTGCGATCAATCCTGCGATCACGCCGCCTGCCGCCAACTCCGCTGTCAGGTCCACCATTGGCGGCGCGCCTTCGCGGCGGCTGTGCAGTACGTCGAGCCACAGCGACTGGCCGAGCTCATAGGTCCCGTCGCCGCCGAGCAGGATGATCGCTTCGCCCTGCGTCTTGAACGCCAATGTGGTCATCTTGCCCAGATCTTCGATCAGGCCGATCGCGCCGATCGCGGGTGTCGGCAGGATCGCGCGGGCAACGCCGTCGGGGCCGGTGGTCTCGTTGTAGAGGCTGACATTGCCGCTGACGATCGGCATGTCGAGCGCCTTGCAGGCCTTGCCCATGCCCTCGATGCAGCCGACGAACTGGCCCATGATCTCGGGCCGTTCGGGGTTGCCGAAGTTCATGCAGTCGGTGGTCGCCAATGGCCGCGCGCCGACGCTGATCAGGTTGCGATAGCATTCGGCGATCGCCTGCTTGCCGCCCTCGAACGGGTCGGCAAAGCAATAGCGCGGGGTGCAATCGGTGGTGATCGCAAGCCCGCGGTTGGTGCCGTGGATGCGGACGACACCGGCATCGCCGCCGGGGATCTGCATCGTGTCGGCCATCACCATGTGATCGTATTGCTGCCAGATCCAGCTGCGGCTGGCGAGCGCCGGTGACGCCATCAGCGCGGTGAGGTCCGCGGCCAGATCGGAGCTTTCGGGCGCATCGGCAAGCGGTGGCGGCGGCGGCGTAGTGACATAGGGACGGCTATAGGCGGGGGCGTCGTCGGCGAGCGGACCCAGCGGAATATCGCACACCGTTTCGCCCTTGTGCTTGAGCACCATATGGCCGGTTTCGGTGACATGGCCGATGATCGCGAAATCCAGTTCCCATTTGCGGAAGATGCTTTCCGCAAAATCCTCGCGGCCGGGCTTGAGCACCATCAGCATGCGCTCTTGCGATTCCGACAGCATCATCTCGTATGCGGTCATGTTGGTTTCGCGCTGGGGGACGTTGTCGAGATCGAGCTCGATACCGACGCCGCCCTTGCTTGCCATTTCGACGCTGGAGGAGGTGAGGCCCGCAGCGCCCATGTCCTGGATCGCGACGATCGCGTCCGAGTTCATCAGTTCAAGGCACGCCTCGATCAGCAGCTTTTCGGTGAATGGATCGCCGACCTGCACGGTGGGGCGCTTTTCCTCGCTGTCCTCGCCGAACTCGGCCGAGGCCATGGTCGCGCCATGGATGCCGTCGCGGCCGGTCTTGGAACCGACATAGACGATCGAGTTGCCCGCGCCCGAGGCTGCGGAATAGAAGATCTTGTCCTGCTCGGCGATGCCCACGGCCATGGCGTTGACCAGGATGTTGCCGTCATAGGCCGGGTCGAAATTGGTCTCGCCGCCGATCGTAGGAACGCCGACGCAGTTGCCGTAGCCGCCGATGCCTGCGACGACGCCCTGCACCAGATGCTTCATCTTGGGGTGGTCGGGTCGCCCAAAGCGCAGCGCGTTCATCAGCGCCACCGGGCGCGCGCCCATGGTGAACACATCGCGCAAAATGCCGCCGACCCCGGTCGCTGCGCCCTGATAGGGTTCGATGTAGCTGGGGTGGTTGTGGCTCTCCATCTTGAAGATCGCAGCGAGCGGCTTTCCGTCCGCACCGGGACCGATATCGACCACGCCGGCATTTTCGCCCGGGCCGCAGATCACCTGGGGCCCGGTGGTGGGCAGCGTTTTCAGGTGCACCCGCGAGCTCTTGTAGCTGCAATGCTCGGACCACATCACCGAGAAGATGCCCAGCTCGACCAGATTGGGCTCGCGCCCCAACGCGGCCAAGATGCGCTGATATTCGTCAGGCTTGAGGCCGTGCTCGGCCACGATCTGCGGGGTGATGGATGCCATGGGTGCTGTCTGGGTGTCGCTCATGGCCCCGCGCTTTACGCGGCTGAGCGCGATCGGGGAAGGGGGCAAATCAGGGGATTGTAGCGGCAATGCCGAAGTGTTGGGCTGCTGCAAACTGATGCCGGTCAAAAGTTGCCAGACAAATTCCCAGTCGTGCCGTGATCGCCAAATGCAGCGCGTCCGGACCGCGCAGGTTCAAGTCCCAATCCGCGCAAAATCCTGCTGCATCGTCGAAGTCCTTCCCGACGAGTGGCAGCACCTGCAACATACCCTCAAGCATATCATTCAGCATGGCCTTGGCCATATGTGCATCTGAGTCGGCGATCGAGCGCATTCTGATCTTCAACGATAAAGCGCCGGCGAACTCTACCAAACTCCACTGGCTTATTGCGACACCGCCAGCATCGAGACCGTAAAACCATGTCACGACTTCCGCGCTTTTTGGTTCACGGCAAAGCAATGCGACCAGCACAGACGTATCGAGATACTGCATCAATAACGGTCGGTATCGCGCATATGGCGGATAAACTCGCCCGCATCCTGCTGCTGCATCGGCATCCGGTCCAAATGCCGCCGCAGCGCCTCGATATCCACGCGCCGCTTGGGCGTTTCAACCGGCTGTTCCACCGGCACCAATTTGGCGACCAGCTTTCCGTCGCGCAGGATGTCGATCGTCTCGCCGGCCTCTGCCCGCTCGACCAGTTCGCTCAGGCTCTTTTCGGCATCGGTCAGGTTGAAGCCATCCATGGGACACTCCTTGGTTCGCACAGGTTCGAAAATTACCAGAACGAACCTTGGGCAGCAACCGCCTTGACCGCGCGCGGGCCAGCGGTCAAAGCTGTGCGCATGAGTGAAGTCCCTGCCATTGCCGCCGATCTGTCGTTCGAAGACGCCCTGAAGGAGCTGGAGGTGATCGTCCGCCAGCTCGAATCGGGCGACGTTCCGCTCGATGCATCGATCAGCCTATATGAACGCGGCGACCAGCTGCGCAGCCATTGCCAGAAGCGGCTCGACGTCGCGCAGGCGCGGATCGAAAAAATCCGTGTCGGGGCGGATGGTCAGGCAGCGGGAACCGTTCCGTTCGATGCGGCCTGAAGAGATGACAACGGCGCGATGACACCACAGGGTCAACCCGGCAACGCGACCGGGGCGGGGGATTGATGACGATGACGACCGCAATTGGCGATATTGCCCTTGCCGATGCCTTCCGCCAGATATCGCTGGATGTCGATGCGTGCTTCGATGCGCTGCTGACGGTTCCCGATGATCCGCGCGCGGTGCTTTACGAAGCCATGCGCCATGCCGCGATCGGCGGCGGCAAAAGGGTGCGTCCGTTGCTGCTTACCGCGACCGCTGCAATGTTCAATGTCGATCGCGCTCTGGCCGTGCGGGTCGCCTGTGCGGTGGAGGCAATCCACGTCTATTCGCTGATCCATGACGATCTGCCCTGCATGGACAATGACGACATGCGTCGCGGCAAGCCGACGGTGCACAAGGCGTTCAGCGATGCGGTCGCGGTGCTGGCGGGCGATTCGCTGCACGCGCTGGCGTTCGAGATTCTCGCAGGCACCCAGTCGCACCCCGACCCTTTCATTCGCGCCGACCTGATCGTCACGTTGGCAGAAGCGAGCGGCCCCAATGGCATGGCCGGCGGCCAGATGATGGACCTAGAGGCAGAAAAGGCGAAGTTCGACCTGCCCACGGTTACCAAGCTGCAGCGGCTCAAGACCGGTGCGCTGATCGCAGCCTCGGTTGAGATGGGGGCGATCCTTGCCAACGTTCCAGTCGAAGGGCGCACCGCACTGCGCGCCTATGCCCGTGACATCGGCCTGGCGTTCCAGATTGCCGACGACATCATGGACGAGGTGGGCGACGAGGCGCTGGCGGGCAAGGCGCTGCACAAGGATGCCGCCGCGGGCAAGGAGACCTTCCTGTCGCTGCTGGGGCTCGAGCGCGCGCGCGAACAGGCATTCTTCCTGGTCGATCAGGCGATCGGCCATCTCGCCAGCCATGGCCGCGAGGCAGATCTGCTGCGCGCGCTGGCGCGCTACATCGTCGAACGCGATACCTGACCGCACATTTCGGCGCAAAAAGAGGACATCCATCATGCGCGTAGGCGTTTATCCGGGAACCTTCGATCCCATTACCCTGGGGCATATGGACATCCTGCGGCGCGGCGCCAAGCTGGTCGACAGGCTGGTTGTCGGCGTCACCACCAACCCGTCCAAGAACCCGATGTTCAGCGTCGACGAGCGCATGGCGATGGTTCGCCGCGAAACCGCAGATATGGGCGATGCGATCCGCGTCGTCTCGTTCAACTCGCTGCTGATGGATTTTGCCGAGCGCGAGGGGGCAAGCATGATCGTGCGCGGCCTGCGCGCGGTCGCCGATTTCGAATATGAATATCAGATGGCGGGGATGAACCAGCAGCTCAACCACCGCATCGAGACGGTGTTTCTGATGGCAGACGTGTCGCTGCAGCCGATCGCCTCGCGGCTGGTCAAGGAGATCGCCAGCTATGGCGGGCAGATCAACCGCTTCGTGACCGATGCGGTGCGCATCGATGTCGAAAAGCGCGTGCGCGAAATCGGCCTCAAGGGTGACTGACCGCACAGCACCGTGCGCCCCCCAAGTTCATTCATGACAGGCTCAGATGCTTTGGCTATAGCCATGCCCGAAACGGGACGAGCCTAGCCGGCCCTCCCGCCTGACTGGAACAGGAATGCCCGCTTTTATGCCCAAGATGTTGAAATCGCTTGCTGCCTTGCTGTTCGTGCCGATGCTGCTGACGCCCATCGCCATCCAGGCGCAGGACGCTGCCCCGACCGAGCAATCGGCAAAGGACACCGAGCGCGCAGCCCGCGACGCCGCGAAGGCTGAGGAAAAGGCGCGCGAGCAACAGGAAAAAGAAGCCGCCCGGCTGGAAAAGCAGCGCGAAAAGGACGCTCGTGCTGCCGAAAAGGCTGCTGCCAAAGAGGCCAAGGGCGCTGAACGTTCGGCCGAAAAGGCCGCCAAGGAGGCTCGGCAGGCGGCTGAAAAGGCTGCCCTGAACGGCGAGACCGCCGAGGCCGCCTCGGTTGCAGCCGCCGTTCCCGAGCTGCCCACGCCCGACAAGGCCGATCCCGACAATATCCTGTATCTCGACCTGTCGACCGGCGGCCGCGTGTCGATCCAGCTCTATCCTGAAATCGCGCCCAATCATGTCGAGCGGATCAAGACGCTAGCCCGGCAGGGCTTCTACGACGGCATCGTATTCCATCGCGTGATCGAAGGCTTTATGGCGCAGACCGGTGACCCCACCGGCACCGGTACCGGTGGATCGGACCTTCCCGATGTCGCGGCCGAGTTCAACAAGTTCCCGCATCTGCGCGGCAGCGTCTCGATGGCGCGCGCGCAGGACCCCAACAGCGCCAACAGCCAGTTCTTCATCGTCTTCTATCCCCGGTTTGCGCTGGATAACAGCTACACCAATTTCGGCCGCGTCTTCGCGGGCATGCAGTATGTCGATGCCATTCCGCGCGGCGAGCCGCCGTTGGAACCCGCGCGCATCGTGCAGGCCTCGCTCAAGACCCAGAACAAGCCCGAGCCGAACTATGCTGCGGTCGCCCAGCCTGCCGGTCGTGCGATCTCGGTGGATGACCTGAACGCGCCGATCAGGAATTGAGCGGCAGGGCCTCATTGCATTCCATCGTCATTCCCGCGAAAGCGGGAATCCCGCTTGCATCGCAATCCTAGTCGTTGAAGCGGGCCCCCCGCGTTCGAGGGGGCGACGGGCAAGGCTAAGGCATACGGTACGATGCGCGTTGATGATTTCGATTTCGAGCTTCCCCCCGAGCGGATAGCGCTGCGCCCGGTGCGCCCGCGCGATGCCGCGCGGATGCTGTGCGTGCGCGGCGATGGGCTGTCCGATGCGACAGTCCGAGACCTTCCCGGGCTGCTCAATCCCGGCGATTGCCTGGTGTTCAACGACACCCGCGTCATTCCCGCGCAGCTCGAAGGCGTGAAGCTGGGCGGCCAGGCGCGGATCGGGGCGACCCTGCACAAACGGATCGACTTGCGCCGCTGGCAGGCGTTTGTCCGCAATTCGCGGCGGCTGCGGCTGGGCGACGTCATCGATTTCGGCGGAGAGGTCTTCACCACTGTCGAGGCGCGCGGTGCAGACGGATCGATAACCCTGGCATTCCACGGCGACGAGCCGGTGGAGGTGCTGCTCGAACGGGCGGGCACGATGCCGCTGCCACCCTATATCGCTGCCAAGCGCGCGATCGACGAGGACGACCGCGAGGATTACCAGACCCGGTTTGCGCAGAAGGATGGCGCGGTCGCTGCACCCACCGCCTCGCTGCACTTCACCGATGACCTGATGGCGGCCTTGGCCGCAGCCGGCATCGAACACGCGACGCTGACCCTGCATGTCGGCGCGGGCACCTTCCTGCCGGTCAAGGCCGACGACACTGCCGATCACCAGATGCATGCCGAATGGGGCAGCATCGATGCGGCGACAGCGGAGCGGCTCAACGCGGTGCGGGCGCGCGGCAACCGGGTCGTGGCGGTGGGCACGACGGTGTTGCGGCTTGTCGAAAGCGCGGCGCGCGAAGATGGCCAGATCGCGCCGTTCGAGGGCGACACCGCGATCTTCATCACCCCGGGCTATCGCTTCAGGGGCATCGACGGCCTGATGACCAACTTCCACCTGCCGCGCTCGACACTGTTCATGCTGGTCTCGGCGCTGATGGGGCTGGATGTTATGAAAGCGGCTTACGCTTATGCCGTTGAAAATGATTACAGATTCTACTCCTACGGGGACTCGTCGCTGCTTCTGCCCTGATCTGCCCGAACGCAAAAGCGCCCCGCCGGTGACGGCGAGGCGCTGATGGTGGAGGATGATGCGCTAGGGTGGGCTCAATCGTCGATATTGCGGCGGAAGGTCTCAGGCAGGAAGATCAGTCCGATCACCACCGTCGCCGCGGCGATCACCACTGGATACCACAGGCCGTAATAGATGTTGCCGGTGGCCGCGACCATGGCGAACGCCGTGGTAGGCAGGAAGCCGCCGAACCAGCCGTTGCCGATGTGATAGGGCAGCGACATCGATGTGTAGCGGATGCGGCTTGGGAAGAGTTCCACCAGCATCGCTGCGATCGGCCCGTAAACCATCGTCACCAGCATCGCCAGGGCCCACAGGATCGCCACCACGGCCACCTTGTCGATCCGGGCATTGTCTGCCTTTTCGGGATAGCCGACGGCAACCAGCTCCGCCTTCATGTCGTCCTGGAACGCCTTGATCGCGGCGGGTTTGGCAGTCGGATCGAGCGAGCCCGGATTGGGAGCCGTGAACACCTTGTCGCCGATGCTGACCGTCGCCACCGCGCCGGGAGCAGCCTCGACATTCTCATAGCCGACGCCTGCCTTGGCCAGATAGGTCTTGGCAATGTCGCAGCTTGTGGTGTCGAAGGTGTTCTTGCCGATGGGATCGAACTGGAACGAGCATTGCTCGTTATCGGCGGTGATGGTGACCGGGGCCGCTGCCTGCGCCTCGGCCAGTGCCGGGTTGGCAGCCTGGGTCAGGGCACCGAACAGCGGGAAGTAGAGCACTGCCGCCAGCGCGCAACCGCCCAGGATGATCGGCTTGCGGCCGATCTTGTCCGACAGCCAACCGAAGAACACGAAGAACGGCGTGGCAAGAGCAAGCGCGATCGCGATCAGGATGTTGGATGTCGCCCCATCGACCCGCAGGGTTTTTTCGAGGAAGAACAGGGCGTAGAACTGGCCTGCATACCAGACCACCGCCTGGCCCATCACCGCACCGACCAGCGCGATGATCACCCAGCGCAGGTTGCCCCAGCGAGCGAAGGCCTCGGTCAGCGGCGCCTTGGAAGTGGTGCCTTCGTCCTTCATCTTCTGGAAGACCGGACTCTCGTTCAGCTGCAGGCGGATCCACATCGAAATGCCCAGCAGAAAGATCGAGATCAGGAACGGCAGGCGCCAGCCCCAGGCTGCGAATGCCTCTTCGCCCAGCGCATAGCGGATGCCGATGACCACCAGCAATGCTGCAAACAGGCCGAAGGTGGCGGTGGTCTGGATCCAGCTGGTGTAAAGGCCCCGTTTGCCCTCGGGGGCATGTTCGGCGACATAGGTGGCAGCGCCGCCATATTCTCCGCCCAAAGCCAATCCCTGGGCGAGCCTGAGCGCGACGAGGATGATCGGTGCGGCAACGCCGATCGAGGCATAGCTCGGCAGCAGGCCGACCGCGAAGGTCGATAGCCCCATGATGCCCATGGTCACGAGGAAGGTGTTCTTGCGCCCGACGATATCGCCGATGCGTCCGAACACCAGAGCGCCGAAAGGCCGCACCGCAAAGCCTGCGGCAAAGGCGGCGAGCGCGAAGATGAAACCGGTTGTCTCATTGACGCCCGAGAAGAACTGGACCGAAATATAGGTCGCCAGCAGGCCGTACAGGTAAAAATCATACCATTCGAACACCGTGCCCAGGGACGAAGCGGCGATGACCATCTTCTCCCCCTGGGTCGCCTTGTGATGCTTTGGTAGCGCATCCTCAGATATTGTCGCCATCATCCCCACTCCTTGTTGGTGTCTTCAGAACGTGTATTTCGCTGCCATCTCGAACCGGTCCATCTGCCCTTTCAGTCCGTTCGCCACCTCGCGCCCGGCGTGGCGAACCTCTATGCCGATGTCGAGATTTTTGACCGGCGACCAGAACAGATTGGCGGCCAGGCTGTAGGCCGAGACATTGGCCAGCCCGGGAATGGCAATGCCATCGGGATAGTCCGCGTGCTGATATCCGGCTGCAAAGGTGGACCGCAGGTTGCTTGTCCAGCCCAGCTTGAGCGCGGCAAAGCCTGCGATGTTGTCGACATTGAGCAGCCGGTTGCCCAGAACATTGCGGTCGAACACCGCATCTGGCGCATAGCCCAGGCCCAGATAGCGACCGATGCCGTTGCCATAGGTGCCGCTGAAGCGGATATCGTGGCGACCTTCGGGCCCGAACGCGAATTTGCCGCCTGCCGACAGGCCCCAACCCAGTGTATCATCGCCGCTGCCGCCATCGTGCACCGAGAGCTGGCGGACCAACCCTGCCAGATGCAGGTCGAGACCGGGCTTTTTGTAGACCAGCTTGGCGACCAGATCGGGAATGCGGTCCTGATCGTTGTCGGCCAGTGCGGCATTCGTGGTGTTGACGGTTTCGGTCTGCGGATTTTCGAGCGCGAGATACAGGTCAAGGCCTCGGCCCAGCGGCTGGCGGTATTGCGCTATCATCTGCCGCACGAACACAGTGCCCTCCAGCGGCCCCACGAAATCGGTGCTTTCGGGCAGCAGCGCGGGGTTCTGGAAGGTCGTCCATTCCTGCCCGATCAGGAACCGGTCATAGGTCAGGAAAGCGCGGCGCAACGTAGGCGTATAGGCGTTGGTGGCGCGCTGCGCGCCCGGCGGCGCGGTCGCCAGCGCAAAGTCGAATTCGATATTGCCCTTCAGCTCCTTGCCGCCGACCGGCGTTGAACTGGTGAACGACAGCCGGGTCTGACGGGCATTGGCCATGAAATCGCGGGTCGCGGTGCCACCAACCGGGATCTGCTGCGGTAGATAGAATTCCTTGCCCAACGAGCCGCCCGCCAGCATGCCGTCGTCGAACCGGGTCGCGCTGGCCACAGCCTTGACGAAACCGCCCAGCCGGAAGGTGGTTCCGCCGACGCGGAAGCCCTCGGCAGGGGCGGTGGGACGGCTCTCCAGCGTAGCGAGCTTGGTTGCGGTCTCTTCACTGCGCGCGGCAGCCTGGCTGGCGGCTGCGGCAGTCTCGGCCTGCTGATTGCGCGCGGCTCCCAGATCGGCGCGAAGCGCGGCCATTTCGGCCTCCAGCCTCAGCAGCCGTTCTTCCAGCGCCTGTTCGCGCGAGGTCGAGCTATGGGCGCCTTGGGCAAGAGCCGTCTGCGGCGCGACCAGCGCGCTCGCTGAAACCAGCGCCAGCGATAATGCTCGATACCTCCTCGCCATTTCCGTCTCCTCACCCCTTGCTCCGGGTGTTCCCTGTTGTCCGCTCAGTGTTCGCCCAAAGCCGCCGGACCGCCATCTGGACGATGGTCGTAGGCCTACGACCTTTGTCTAAGGTCCGTCGGCTCGCTGGCCGCGCTATCGTTGCCGCCAGCAATGCGCCGCAGACGCAAGCCTGACGAGGAGAGAGACGACATGGCCGACAGCATCTATCCCGTGCCCGCAGACTGGGCGGACACCGCGCTCGTCACCGCGAAGGTCTATGAGGAGCGCTACCGGATGTCGCTCGACGACCCCGACAGCTTCTGGCGCGAGGAAGCAGCGCGGATCGACTGGGTCAGGCCGTTCACCAAAGTGAGCGAATCGAGCTTCGACGAGGCCGATTTCGGCATCCGCTGGTTTGGCGACGGCACGCTCAACCTCGCAGCCAACTGCCTCGACCGCCACCTTTCCGAACGCGGCGATACCGTGGCCATCCTGTGGGAGCCCGACAGCCCGGAAGAGGCCAGCCGGTCGATCACCTATCGGCAGCTGCATGAGCAGGTCTGCCGTTTCGCCAACCTGCTCAAGGCACACGGGGTGCGCAAGGGCGAGCGGGTTACGCTCTACCTGCCGATGGTGCCCGAGGCGGCAGTGGCGATGCTCGCCTGCGCCCGCATCGGCGCGATCCATTCGGTGGTGTTCGCAGGTTTCTCGCCCGAGGCGCTGGCAGGGCGCATCCAGGATTGCGACAGCCGCATCGTCGTCACCGCCGATGAAGGCCTGCGCGCGGGCAAGCGCGTGCCGCTCAAGGCCAATGTCGATGCTGCGCTGGGCCTGCACGAAAGCGGCGTGGACACGGTGATCGTGCTCCAACGCACCGGCGCCGACGTGCCTATGATCGCCGGCCGCGATATCGACTGGGCGACCGGCGTCGCTGCGCAATCGGCGGACTGTCCCGCAGAGGAAATGAGCGCGGAGGACCCGCTGTTCATCCTCTATACCTCGGGCTCCACCGGCAAGCCCAAAGGCGTGCTGCACACCACCGGAGGCTATGCCGTGTGGGCGGCGATGACCTTCAGTTACGTGTTCGATTACCGTCCCGGCCAGATCTACTGGTGCGCGGCCGATGTCGGCTGGGTCACCGGGCACAGCTATGTCGTCTACGCGCCGCTGATGATGGGCGCGACCACGGTGATGTTCGAAGGCGTGCCGACCTGGCCCGATCCCTCGCGCTTCTGGCAGATCGTCGACAAGTTCGGCGTCGAGATCTTCTACGGCGCGCCGACGGCCTTGCGCGCGCTGATGCGCGAGGGCGATGACTGGGTGACGAAGACCAGTCGCAAGTCCTTGCGCCTGCTGGGATCGGTGGGCGAACCGATCAACCCCGAGGCGTGGGAATGGTATCACCGCGTCGTTGGCGAAGGCCGCTGCCCGATCGTCGATACCTGGTGGCAGACCGAAACCGGCGCGTGCATGATGACGCCGCTGCCCGGCGCGCATGCGCTCAAGCCCGGTTCTGCAGCAAAGCCGATGTTCGGCGTCAAGCCGCTGCTGCTCACCCCCGAGGGCGAAGTAATCGAGGGCGCGGGCGAGGGGTGCCTGGCCATCGCAGGGAGCTGGCCCGGCCAGATGCGCACCGTGTGGGGCGATCACGAACGCTTCTTCCAGACCTATTTCACCACCTTCAAGGGGCTGTACTTCACCGGCGACGGCTGCAAGCGCGATGCGGATGGCTATTACTGGATCACCGGCCGCATCGACGATGTCATCAACGTCTCGGGCCACCGGATGGGTACGGCGGAGATCGAAAGTGCGCTGGTCGCGCATCCCAAGGTGGCCGAGGCCGCCGTGGTCGGCATGCCACACGACGTGAAGGGGCAGGGCATCTATGCCTTCGTCACCACCAATGTCGAGGTCGAGCCCGACGACGCGCTGCGCCGCGAGCTGGTGCAATGGGTGCGCCGCGAGATCGGGCCGATCGCCACGCCCGACATCATCCAGTTCACGCCTGCGCTGCCCAAGACACGGAGCGGCAAGATCATGCGCCGCATCCTGCGCAAGATCGGCGAGAACGACCTGTCGAACCTGGGTGACACATCGACGCTTGCCGATCCAGCGGTTGTGGATCATCTTCTCGAGGGAAGACCGCAAATGGCAGACGCGACATAGAAACGATCCTGATCGCGGATGATCACCCACTGTTCCGCCAGGCGCTGGTCCTGGCGGTCGGCAGGGTGGCTCCGCAGGCGCAGATCCTGGAATGCGGGACGCTCGCCGCTGCCGCGCGGGCGGCGGGGACTGCACAAGGGCTTCGCCTGATCCTGCTTGATCTCAAGATGCCCGGCGCGGTGGGCTATTCGGGCATAGCCTTGCTCCATGCCGAGCGGCCCGAAGTGCCCATCCTCGTCGTCTCGAGTGCCGAAGGGGCAGGCGTCGCCGACGAGGCGCGGCAACTGGGCGCGGTCGGCTTCCTGTCCAAGGACAGCGACCTCGATACGATCGAGCAGGCGATCACCCGCGCACTGGGAGGCCGCACCGCCAAGCCTGTTCCCGCGGGCCCGCAGGAAGAGGTGCAGCAGGAGATCGCCTCGCTGACCCCCACCCAGCTCAAGGTGCTGCTCGAAGTGCTGGGCGGCAAGCTCAACAAGCAGATCGCGCACGACCTGATCATGAGCGAGGCGACGGTGAAGGCGCACATGACCGTGATCATGCGCAAGCTGGGCGTGCAGAACCGCACCCAGGCGGCGCTGGTCGCGCGCTCGCTGGGGCTGAACCTCAAGCATTGATATCAGGCCGGGGTGCGCGCCGCCCCCGCTGCTTCCGCAAGAAACCCCGTGATGTCCGCCGACGCCGCCGGCTTGGCGATGACCGAAACGCCCAGCGCGCCCGCCCGACGCACCAGATCGGGCGAGCCTTGCGCTGTGACCAATGCTGCGGGCAGGCCCGGGTGCTGCAGCCGCAGTGCCGCGATCAGCGCCAGCCCGTCAGTGGCAGTGCCGAGGTGGAAATCGACCAAAGCCGCATCGAACGGCCCGTCTGCCGCCAGCGCCTGTGCAGGATCGGCAGCGCCCGTCGCGCGGTGGCCCAGGCTGGTCAGCAAGGACAGCATTGCCTCGACGATCAGCGCATCGTTGTCGATCACCAGCACCCGCAACGCGCGCGCTGGGCTGTGCGTCGGCACCGTGCGCGCGGGCGCTGCCGCCTGCGCCTGCGGCGCGCTCAGCGGCAACGACAGGCTGAACCGGCTGCCCCTGCCCGGTACCGAGCGCACCGAGATCGCCCCGCCCAGCAGCCGCGCGATCCGCTCGGCCAGCGCAAGCCCCAGCCCGAGCCCGTCGGCCTCTACCTCGCCCAGCCGGGTGAATTCGGTGAAGATGCTGTCGATCTGCTCGGGCGCGATGCCGATGCCCGTGTCATAGACATCGATCCGCACCCGGTCGCCGCGCCGCCTGCTGCCGATCACCACCCCGCCGCCTTGCGTATAGCGCAGCGCGTTCGACAGGAAGTTCTGCAGGATAGAGCGCAGCAGCCCTGGATCGGTGTGGACATCGCCGGGCAGCGCCCCGATGCGCAAGGTCAGCCCCTTGGCATCGGCCATCGGCACGAAGCTGTGCGCCAGATCGGTGATGAAGGGCGCGAGCGGCACCGGCTCGGGGCTCGGCTCCACCCCGCCCGCATCCAGCCGGCTGATGTCGAGCAGGGCGCGGATCAGGCCGTCGGCCGCGCTGATCGCGCTGTCCACCCGGCTCGCGAGCATCTGCGTGTTCGGCTCGGCATCGCGCGACAGCGCGGCGGTGAACAGCCGAGCGGCGTGCAGCGGCTGCAGCAGATCGTGGCTGGCGGCGGCGAGGAAGCGCGTCTTGTCGCGCGTCGCCTCGGCGAGCTGGCGATTGGCGGCGCTCAGTTCACCGGTACGCTCGGCAACCCGCTGTTCGAGCTGCGCCAACGTGCGCTCCAGCTCGTCGCGCACCAGTGCCTCGTCGCTGATATCGGTAAAGCTGGTGACATAGCCGCCGCCGGGCATCGGGCCTCCGACCGTCTTGATCACCCGGCCATCCTTGCGTTGGCGTTCGAAGCTGTGCGGCTGGCCGCGCCGCATGTGATTGAGCCGCTTGCGGACGTGGTGCTCGATATCCTCGGACCCGAAATCGCCCAGCCGCGCGTTGTAGCGGATCAGATCGGCAATCGGCGTGCCGACGCGGACCAATCCGGGCGGATAGCCGAAGATGTCGAGATACTGGCTGTTCCACGCGACAAGGTTCATCTCGGCATCGACCACGCTGATCCCGGCATCGACATGCTCGAAGGTCGCCGCCAGCAATTCGCGCGAGAAGCGCAACGACTGGCCGCGCTCGCCGAGCAATCGCGTGACATCGGCAAGGCTCATCTGGCTACCCGCCAGCGCCGATGCGACCAGCGCCCGCGCCGACGACGCGCCAACCACGCGGGCGATCAGGTCGCGCGCGCGCTGGGCGGCGGCGCGGGTGATCGGCACGCCCGGCGCAGCATCGGGAAACTCGGCGCGCGCGCGCTCCTGCCCGACAAAGCTTGCGGTCAGCCGGGCGAGGTCTTCGAGGTCGCTGATCTTCTGCTGCCCGCGCAGCTGCCAGGGCAACGGCGGGGTCTGCACCTTGCGCGCGGCGACCACGCTATAGGCGAGCAGGTTGCACCCCAGGCTCCACGCGACACCGTGCACCAGAGGCGAGGCGTTTCCGATGCCGAACAGCCGCAGCGGATCGAGCAGGCTCCCGGCCAGCGCCTGCGCCACCATTTCGGGCAGGATCGGCGGCAGCGCGAGCGTATAGAGCCACAGCGCAAAGCCGATGCTGAGGCTCACGCGCGCCGCCAGCGCATCGCGCCCGCTCGCCCGCGTCGCAAGGATCAGGTGCGGGGTGAACTGCGCCATCGCGGCAAAGGCGATCAGCCCGATCGAGGCGAGGCTGTTCTGCGCCGGGATCACCAGCGCCCAGGCGAGCGCGGCGACCACAATTCCCAGGATCGACAGCCGCCGGACTTGCAGCATCCGTTTGCCCAGCGCGCCTTCCGATGCGTCGGTCTGCCGGGCGCGCAGCAGCGCCGGGAAGATCAGGTCGTTCGACACCATCGTCGCCAGCGCGGTCGAATCGACGATCACCATCGATGCCGCCGCGCTGATCCCGCCGACCAGCGCCAGCACCAGCACCCAGCCGCCGCCCGCCAGCGTCGGCACCTGCAGCACATACAGGTCCGCGCCGGCGCCCGGCTGCATCAGGCTGGCGCCCGCCAGCGCGATCGGCAGCGCCATCAGCGCCATGACCGCGAGATAGGCGGCAAGCCCGAAGCGCGCTCGGTCCAATGATCCTGGCTCCTGCGCCTCGACCAGCCCCATATAGAACTGCCGGGGCAGCGCGATGATCGCCATGATCGAGATCAGGAAGATGACGCCGAAGTCGACCGACAGCCGCTCGGGCTGAAAATTGTCGGCGAGCAGCGCCATCCCGCCGCTCACCGCCGAAGGCTCGGCGCGGACCAGCAGCATCACCGCCACGCCAGCCACCACGGTCAGCGCGACGATCTTGATCACCGATTCGAGCCCGATCGCATAGACCAGCCCCTCGCTGCGCCCGGCGAGTTCGTACCGCCGCGCGCCGAACAGGATGGCGAACAGGGCGAGCAAGGCCGCCGCGCCGATCATCGCGGCATTCGCTATCGGCTCGCCCGAGGCAAAGGCGAGCGCGCTGCCGATCGAACGGAACTGCAGCGCGACATAGGGGATGGTGCCGACCAATGCGATCAGCGTCACCAGCCGCGCCACGCCGCCATCATGGCCGAAGCGCGCCGCGATGAAATCGGACACCGTGGTCGCCTGCTCCTCGGCCACGGCATGGGCCAGCCGCCGCAAAAAGCGCGGCGCGCCCAGCAACAGGCAGATCGGGGCAAGGTAGATCGGCAGATACTGCCAGCCATCGCGCACGATGCTGCCCACCGCGCCATAAAAGGTCCAGCTTGAGCAATACACGCCCAGCGCCAGCGTATAGGCGCCATGCCGCAGCCACGGCTTGCGCACCGCCAGCCCCGCACGCCCCTCCACCACCGCCGCCACCGCAAACAGCAGCGCGATCATCGCAAGCCCGAACAATGCCGCCGACGGCAGGCTCATGTTGCTGTGTCCATCCCCCAAAGGCGCAAGCGCCGTGGGAGGAGGTTAGGGGAGCGGGCGGGAGAGGCGCAACTTATTCCTGTGGGGTGGGGACTTAGGGCTCTCTTGTCCGAGGGCGTGTCTGGTCGCCACGTCCGGCGAGCAGGCCTGCGATCGAGATGTCCTCGTCGATCTCGTCCCAGTGGATGCCGTCTGAACTGAGGAAGAAATGCTCGCGCTGAGCCGCCGTGGCGCGCATCAGCCGGGGGAACCAGGCGAGGGGAATCCCGAGCGTCCGGCCATCTTCGAGCGCGACCCAGAAGCTGTTGTCGTCGAACCGCACTGCCACGGGTTTGGGCGATATCGACACATCAGACCCTTTCGATCTTTCGCGCACCGAACTTTGCCAAGGGTGCAACGCGGGGGTGATTCAAAATATCATGGAACAGCGTTTGAACAATTCGAGCAAGATTCCCATGTATCTTGTCCCTGCGCCACGACTCGCAGGAAGTAGGCCCACCCGCCGACCGTAATGCTGCGTGAGCAGATACCCGGTCTGTCGTGGCGGCGGGTGGGTTGAAATCATTGGCTGTATTGACCGAGCCACAGGTCGGCTGCGACTTAACGCGCTATGGGGCAAGCCGTTTGCCGATGTTTCGATCTCACCGGTGCGCCGTCATTACGCTGCCGCTTGGGAAAGCAGCCCTGCCGCTTCCATCTCTTGATGCAGCGTCCACGGCGCAAGTTCCAACCCGTTGGGCCATGCCAGCGCGCCGTTGTCGACAAAGGCGCGAGCGAATGCCTGCGGCTCGCGCAAAGGGATGGTGAGGGGGGTGTCCTTGCTTCCCAGCAGCGGAGCAGCGTTCCAGATACCGGTGCTGCCATCCGAGAATGTCAGACGAAGGCGCAGGTCGCCATCGGGTTTGCATCTGGTGATCTTAATCATCGAGGTCTGCTCCTGGAACAAGTTCCATTGGTAGCAGATCGACGCCGCGGTGCCAATTGGCGAGCAGTTCGTTCTGATGGCGCACGGCCCATTCCTGCACGATCCGTTGCGCTTTCAAAGGCAGCGATCCTGCGTAAACCGAACCATCGGCGATGCGGAACAGCGCCTCGAATCCCTGGTAGCTCGCATGGAAATGGGGCGGCGCGTGATCATTGTGATACATGCGGATGATAATGCCAAAGAACATCGAAATGACTGGCATATCACCCTCACGCTTGCACGCGCCGCCCCATGAGGTCGAAAAGGAGTGGAAACCCTACTCCGCAGCGATCCCCGCCTGCTTGAACATGTCCTCGCCATCGTCGATCACCGCGACCTCGTTGGCGGCGCCCTTTTTCTGGCGCTTGTCGAACGAGCTCCACACGTCGTTCCAGTTGCCGCGGGTAGCGCCCTTGGAATATTCGGTCGAGCGGGTTTCGAAGAAGTTGGCGTGTTCCACCCCGTTGAGCAGAGGCGCGAGCCAGGGCAGCGGGTGGTCTTCAATCATGTACACCGGCGCGAAGCCAAGCTGGCCCAGGCGCCAGTCGGCGATGTAGCGGATGTAGCGTTTGATTTCCTTGGCGGTCATGCCGTGGACGGGGCCGTCCTGGAAGGCGAGATCGATGAACGCATCTTCGAGCCGCACCGTCTTCTGGCAGCAGTCGATGATGTCTTCTTTCACCGCCTTGGTCAGGCAGTCGCGCTCGGCGCAGAACGCGTGGAACAGCTTGGTGATGCCCTCGCAGTGCAGGCTTTCGTCGCGCACCGACCAGCTGACGATCTGCCCCATGCCCTTCATCTTGTTGAAGCGCGGGAAGTTCATCAGCATCGCGAAGCTGGCGAACAGCTGCAGGCCCTCGGTAAAGCCGCCGAACATGGCGAGCGTGCGCGCGATGTCCTGATCGTTGTCGACGCCGAACTCGGCGAGGTAATCGTGCTTGGCCTTCATTTCCTCATATTCGAGGAACATGCCGTACTCGCTTTCGGGCATGCCGATGGTGTCGAGCAGATGGCTGTAGGCGGCGATGTGCACGGTTTCCATGTTCGAAAACGCGGTCAGCATCATCTTGACCTCGGTCGGCTTGAACACGCGGCCGTATTTGTCGTGATAGCAGTTCTGCACCTCGACATCGGCCTGGGTGAAGAAGCGGAAGATCTGCGTGAGCAAGGTGCGCTCGTGCTCGGTCAGCTTCT
>JBKBTF010000019.1:0-17653 GCA_046291395.1 Blastomonas sp.
GCCGCCCCCCTCGCATCGGAAGAGGTTTCCCCTCTCCCTTCGCCGCTGCGCGGCTCTTCCCTCTCCCCTGAAGGGGAGAGGGCGCTGACCGTACCATCGGCCAGATCGACGAATGCCAGTCCGTCGGCGAGCTTGAGTGCGGTCTCGAAGCTGTCGGCCAGGCGCGTCTCGATGCCTTCGCGCACCGCGATGCGATCGACCACCACCTCGATGTCGTGCTTGTATTTCTTGTCGAGCGCCGGCGCCTCGTCGATCTCGTAGAACTCGCCGTCGATGCGTACGCGGGTAAAGCCCGCCTTCTGCCACTCGGCGAGCTCCTTGCGGTATTCGCCCTTGCGACCGCGCACCACGGGGGCAAGCAAATAGAAGCGCGTGCCCTCGGGCAGCGCCATCACCCGGTCGACCATCATGCTGACGGTCTGCGCGGTGATCGGCAGCCCGGTGGCGGGCGAATAGGGTACGCCGACGCGCGCCCAGAGCAGGCGCATGTAATCGTAGATCTCGGTGACGGTGGCGACGGTCGAGCGCGGGTTGCGGCTGGTCGTCTTCTGCTCGATGCTGATCGCAGGGGAGAGCCCGTCGATATGCTCGACATCGGGCTTCTGCATCATCTCGAGGAACTGGCGCGCATAGGCCGAGAGCGATTCGACATAGCGCCTTTGCCCCTCGGCATAGATCGTGTCGAAGGCGAGGGACGATTTACCGCTGCCCGAAAGCCCGGTGATCACGATCAATTGATCGCGCGGAAGATCGATGTCCACGCCCTTGAGATTGTGCTCGCGCGCGCCGCGCACGGAAATATGAGTCAGCATGGAGCGCCTTATGTTCTAATGATGTTCTCGTTGCAAGCGGGGGAATGTTGCAGACGTCAACGAATACGCCGTGTCGCCAGCAGATGGTGCCCCCAGCCGCGCGGTGCAAGCCTTTGCCACAACCAGCCCATGGAACGGCTTTGCGCGGCTTGCGTTGCCGTGTTAACCGAAATCAACTTTGGTTTGAGGGAATGATCATATGACGACCAACTTTTTGCGATCGGCTTCCACAGCCTCGCTCCTGGCAGCCTGTTTCTTGGTTGCGCCGCTGAGCGCGCAGCAGGCTCCCGTGACGGAGACCGAGGAACCCGACAGCGGATCCATGGACCCGTCTCCCGTGACCGCAAACCCCAGCACGCCTGAGGAACAGGCGGCGCGCGAAGCCGCCAACCAGACCCAGCTCGAAATGCAGCAGGCTCAGTTGCGCACCAACGCTGAGAATCAGGCGGAATATGAGGCGCGGCGCTCCAGCTATGAAAGCCAGATGCGGCTCTACGAAAACACGGTCGAATCGCGTGCGCGCGCCGAGGCGGAATATGCGCAGATCAAGCAGCTCTACGACGCCATCCATGCGCAATGGGAAGCCGATGTGGCGGCCTGCAACGCCGGAAATCGCAAGCGTTGCGCCCAGACCCCGCCGCCCCCTGCCATGCCGCGGTAATTGCGCGGGCTGAAAGCAAGAGGGGCTGACCTAGCTGGCGTCAGCCTCTCGGCAAAGTCAAAGTGAAGCGCGCCCCCTGGCCGGGCGCGCTTTCGACCGTCAAGTCGCCGTCCATGGCGAGCGCCAGCCTGCGCGATATATAGAGGCCCAGTCCGCTGCCGCCATCGCCGCTGCGGCCCAGCCGCTCCCATTTGTTGAACAGCCGCTGCTGGTCTTCCGCGCTGAGCCCGGGCCCCTGATCGGCGATCGTGACGCTCACCCAGCCGGGCCCATCGTCCAGCCTCAGCCAGATCATCGATCCATCGGGCGCATAATTGATTGCATTGCCCAGCAGGTTGAGCAGCACCTGCAGCACCCGGCGGAACTCGCCGGTCGCGGGCAGGGTTTCATCCTCGCCCGGTTTGTCGATGCGGATCTTGCGGTCGGCCGCCTTCAATGCCAGCAACCCAGCCGCACGCCGTGAAAGATCGGCCAGATCAACCGGCTCCTTTGCGGCACTGAAGCCGCTGGCTTCGATCGCTTCCAGATCAGCCAGATCATCGACCAGCGCCAGCAGATGACGACCCGCTGACGCGATGTCGCTGGCATAGCCGGCATAATCGGCGCGCAACGGGCCTTCCAGGCGGCCGCCGATGGTCTCGGCATTGGCGATGATCCGCCCGATTGGCTGCCGCAGTGCCGGGCCGATCTGGGTGCCGAACAAATGCCCGATCCGTTCGCCATCGAACAGAGGTGGCGGGAGCGGAGGGCCTTGCCTATCGGGCAGGTCGGGCGCTGGTGAAAGCATCATCACCATGGTCTGGATTTCTGGATCGCGGCGCAGGCTGGCAATCCAGGCGCGGTCGTCATCTCGCAGGATCACGCGCCGGCCATCGAACTGCTCCGGATCCTCCAGAGGATTGTCATCTTCACCTGTGAGAAGCGCGGACAGGGGCTTGAGCAATGCCGTTTCCGCAGCGTTGTCCGCTCGGTATCCCGCAGGCGGAATAAACCGAACGACCCGGCCCAGTGGATCGAGGTGGATATGCGCGACGTTCGGGTTTGCAGCTACAGCAGCGGACGGCGAACGCCGCTCCAGAGAGTCAGGAAGGGGCCGCTCGCACCAATGCGTGAGCAGCAGCGCCACACCCTCGGCATCAGGGATGCACTCGCACCACATGTCGATCAGTGCGCTGGCACCCGCCGTCGTCACGGGACGCGATAGCCGCATGCCCAGCCGCAAGCTGTGCCGCGCGAGATCGAGCAGCGGGGGAATGGCGAGCGGCCCATCGATCGTGCCGCCAAGATCGAGGTGAAGACGCATCAGCCGCTCGTCCGCGTGAAGCAGCATGCCGTTGCGGTCGATCCGCCCCGAATCCTTTGCCGCGCTACCGGCATGCGGCACCGTCCCGGCGGACGCTGGAAGCTGCGCGTTCACCAGGACGAACCGGGCGGGGTGTGCGGAAGCTGGTTGCGCCAGGCAGCGATCATCCGCGCGGCATCGTCCTGCCCGATTGCGCCGAGCGCGGTTGCAGAAGGCAGGTCTTCGAGCCGCAGCGAGGCGAGCATGGCCATGCCTTCGATCAGGCGTGCGGCAATATCGGGCGCAATGGCGCAGCCGCGCAGCAGCACCGACAGCCGAGCCAGACCCGCGTCGCGCACCATATCGATGATGCACTCGGCGGGCAGATTGCTGGCCCGGGCCAGCATCGCGAAGGTCAGCGAGGGGCCGTTCTGCCTGAGTGCCCATTCGTCGCCGGCGCGAGGCAGCGCGAACAGATGGCAGAACCGCATCAGCCGGTGCGGACGCCCGCGCCGCTCATCGAATTCGGCCAGCATCGCGTCTGCCGAACCGCGCAACGCCACCGGATCGGCCTGCACATGATCCTGCATCCAGCCGAGCATCCGTTGCACCAGTGTGCTGAGCGCTTCAGGCGAAAGTTCGGACAGGTCGAGGGCGAATCCTTGCGCGTTGCCGATGAAGCGGCTCTGCGCGACAATCAGCGCCATCGCGGTTTCCGCCAGCTCGTCCTGCATATCGCCGACCTGTGCCTCGACCCGCGGCGGTAGCTCGGCCATTGCAAGGCCGACCATGGGGGCATTACGGCACAGCCTGGCCTCGATCGCTCGGGCATAGAGCAGGCGAGTCACAGCACTTTCGGCCAGCACGATGTCGCGCACGACCAGCGCCGAATCCACGCTGCCGGTCGAAGGCAAAAGCGCCTCGATAAGCTGACGCGCGATCGAGTCGGCAAAGGCTCCGGCAACGCTCAGATCATCCTCGCGCAGACTCGCCACGCCATCGGGGACAAGGCGCTGGCGCACCAGCATCGGCACGCTCGCAGCAAGCCGCGCCTGCTCATCGGCATGGCGCAGCATTGCTCCAACGTCCCGTAAGGCCGGGCGTGCGGGGGCCATGTCGGTATTCATCGGCTTGACCTAGCAATTGCTGGTTAAAATGCTGTTAGTTCAACGGTGTCAAACCGCGATGCGCGTGCGGCTAGATATGGGGCCTGGGCGGGTCGGTCGCAAGCGTGCCGGGGCGGGTCTGCCACAGCATCAGCGCCACCAGCATCAGGTTCCACACCATCAACACGGGCAGGACCAGGCCAAAGGGAATCGCGACAAAAGCGGCGAGCGCGATCAGGCTGGGCGATCGTGCCAGACCGAGCCAGAACCGCGGGACCGACCGGGCCAGCGGCGGGCTCAGGCGTCCGAGCACCAAAGCCAGCGCCGGCAGGATGAGGGCAGCAAACAGTCCGGCCAGCCGGTCCGATGCTGCGACGGTCAGGATCGTGATCGCGATGAAGGCCAGCGCAGACGCCGCGTCGCGCGCGGTCTGCTCGGCGGCGGGCATCCGGGTGCCGGCAAAACGTCCGAACAGCCTGTTCGCGACGTGCCCCGCAAACCGCCCTGCGACCAGCACGCCAAGCGCGGTCATGCTCCAGTCGACGATAGCCAGGCCGATCGCACCGACCGGGAGTGCCAGCGCAGCAATCCGCAGTGTTGGCTGGATCCAACGCGCAGCCCAGGCCCGGCGGGCCAATGTCTGCACCGGGGGCAATCGCACCAGCCGCCCCCCCAGAGCCCCGGTGGACCCGGCCAGTTCCTGCAGCGCCAGAGCTTCGACCTCGGCGGCATCGCGCACGATGGCGAGGCGCCCGGCCTCGGCCAGCGCAAAGGGGAGGACCTGCCGGCGATAGCCGCGCTGAACCGCAAGCCGCAGCAGGGCGGACTGGACGCTCCAGTCGTCGGGCAGGTCGCGCGCATCGACCAGATCGCGCGCCCGCACGCAGGCGAGGCCCGCCCAGATATGGTTGATGTCGATCCGTTCGAATCGCTCGATCAACGACCGCTCGCCCTCGCCGGGGGCGAAACTGGTCAAGAAGGTTCCGGTTTCCCGCGCGAGCTGTGGCATGTCTTCCGGAGCGACATACAGGCCATCGGCGATGATCAGCAGCTCATCGTCGCTGGCCAGCCGCACGCTGATATCGGCCACCGAGCGCACCAGATGGAAGGACACGCCGCACGCCGCGGCATAGGTCTCGATCTGGCGGACCTTCGTGCCGACCGAGCTGACCAGACACAGGATTTCCCCGGCCCCTGCCTGACGCGCGAGATCGACCTGCAGCATGCCAAGTTGACCATTGGCGAGTGGCAGCGCACCGCGCAATGCCGCTCCGCCGGGAACAGTCTCGATCAGGGAAAGAAGGGCAGCGCGCACGCGAAGGTTCTGGCTCCAGTTTGCAGGGAGCCGCCCTCTTATCCTTGGACTGACGCGCTGCCAACCGGCACGGTGGCGATCACGCGGCGGCGTGACGTTTTATTGCAAGCCTGCGGGATGCTCGCCAAAGTCGCGCATCGCCGTATCAAGCTGGCGCAGGACCACCGGATCGCCCGGCGCGCCCTCAAGCGCCAGATCGGCCAGGTCGACGATTCCCTGGACGCCAAAACTGGCGGCGAGGCTCTTGAGGCGCAGCGCCGCAAAATGCCAGTTGGCATCGCAGCGCGCCCGGCGGAGCAGGTCGATCTGGCGAGCGGCGCTTTCGACAAACGCACCGCGCAATTCGGCGACAAGGGCAGGGTCGCTGCCCACCGCGGCGGCCAGTGCCGCGTTCAATGCTCCGGATTCATAAGCCATGACCTGACCGAATAGACGAGCCGTCTTAACTTTCGGTTTCTGGCGCCGCAAAATATGTTAGGGTTAATGCCATGGGCGAGGGGAAGAAAATCATCGATCTGCGGCACGGCCGCGGTGACGAAACACCACAGGTGCATGACGCCGAGCCAAACATGGCGGCTCCGGCCATGCCTGTCCGCGACGCCGCGCCTGACGATTCGGAGGCTCCATGGCTGGAAGATGATGATCTGCCGCCATCTGCCGACCGTGCAAGCGTCTGGGCGATCTGCTCGGGCGGATTGGCGGCGGTTTGGACGGGCTTCTTCGTGTGGGCCTCCGTGCCCGCATGGCTGGCGGGCATCAGCCCGGCAGGCGGCGTGCAGGCGATAACGCAATGGGCGATCCCGGTGATCGCGATCCTCGTCCTGTATCTGGTGATGCAGCGCAACAGTACCGCCGAGGCGCGGCGCTTTTCCCGCGTGGCCGGATCGTTGCGCGCCGAAAGTACCGCGCTCGAATCGCGGCTGGGCCATATCAATTCGGAACTCTCTCTGGCGCGCGAATTTCTTGCCAATCAAAGCCTTGAGCTGGAAGCGCTGGGCCGAGTATCGAGCGACCGGCTGCGCGGCTTTGCCGAAGAACTGCGCACGATGATCGAGGCGAGCGACACTGGCATGCGCGCGATCGGCGAGGTCAGCGAGGCGGCTTCGGGCAATATGGACAAATTGCGCAATCACCTTCCGGTGATCGCCAACTCCGCCAAGGACGTGACCAACCAGATCGGCAATGCCGGCCGCACCGCGCAAGGCCAGGTGGAAAGCATGATCGCCGCGTTTGAGAAGCTCAACGCCTTTGGCCAGGCAGCCAGCACCCAGATCGCCACGTTGGTGCACGATTCGGATGCTGCGACCGTACGGCTGGCCGAATCGGTCGAAACCAGCGGCCAGGCGCTGTCACGCAGCGTCGCTGTGGCCACCGAAGAGATGGACCGAGCGGTCGAGACCGTGGCCAGCCGGCTCGCCAACACCCGCCGCAACCTCGACTCTGCCGCAGAGGCGCAATCGGCGGCATTGCACGAAACGCTTTCGCAACTGCGCGATTCGGTCGATGCCATGGCGGCCGAGACAGCCGAACGCGCCGCCGCGACCCGCAGCGACATTCGCGCCGCCGCCGATGACCTGGGGCTGACGCTGGGTGCGCTCGCGGCCTCGACCGGGGAGAGCGAGGCGGTCGTGCGGGCGATGGTGGCCAGCGCCGACACGCAGATCAGCGAGGCTGAACGCCGGCTGCAGGCGATGGACAAGGACAGCACCGATGCCCTGGCGCGGCTCGCCTTTGCGTTGTCGGCGCTCGAAGGCAACGTCGCTTCGCTGAGCGACCGGCTGGCGGCGGGCAGTGGCCATGCCGAGGTGTTCGATGCCAAGAGCGAACGGCTGCGCGGCCTTTTGGGCAGCATCGAGCAGCAGGTGTCGCAGAGCATTCCGCAGGCGTTCGACCAGCTCGACCAGACTGCCGAGGCTAGCCAGCAGCAGGTTGGAGCGCTGCATGTTGCCGTGTCCCAGGTTGACGGCCAGATGGTGCGGCTGGGTTCGATCCTCGGCAATTTCGAGCAGCGAATCGCGGGCCAGACCCAGGAAGTGGGCAAGCTTGCAGAGAACAGCGAGGCGGGTTGGCGCGAACGCGCGGAAGATATCGGTGCGTTGATCACCGCGATGCGCACCGCGCGCGAGGAGATCGACCAGATCAATGCAAGCTCGGCCGTGCGGCTGGTCGAGACAATGCGCGACGTCCAGCGCGAGGCGCATGCGGCCGCCGACGAAGCGCGCCGCGCCATGGACCGGGCGATCACTGGCGCCACCCAGAAGCTGGGGCAGGATAGCGGCGCCGCGCTGGAAAAGGTGCTGCGCGGCAAGGCCGAAGAGCTGGTCGGCAAGCTCGAATCGGCGATCAGCCGCGCGGTGGGGGCGACCAGCGATGCCAGCCTGCATCTCAAGGACCAGCTCAGCAGGGTCGACGATCTTGCCAGCCATCTCGAACGCCGGGTCGCCGATGCGCGCGAACTGGCCGAAGAGCGCACCGACAATGATTTCGCGCGGCGGCTGGCGCTGCTCACCGAGTCGCTCAATTCCGCCGCGATCGATGTCGACAAGATCCTCTCGACCGAGGTCAGCGATACCGCATGGTCGGCCTATCTGCGCGGTGATCGCGGCGTGTTCACGCGGCGCGCGGTGCGGCTGATCGACAATGGCGAGGCGAGGGATATCGCGCAGGCCTATGAGAACGATCCCGAATTCTTCGAGCTGGTGAACCGCTACATCCACGATTTCGAGGCGATGTTGCGCACGGTGCTTTCCACCCGCGATGGCGGGGTGATGGGCGTAACGCTGCTGTCGTCCGAAACCGGGAAGCTCTATGTCGCGCTGGCGCAGGCGATCGAGCGACTGCGCGATTGATGGCGATCAATCGCGTCTTGTCGCGCTGACTTCGGCCACGGCCGGGGCATTCTCCCAGCCACCGCCCAGCGCCCGGAACAGGGCCACCTCGGCCTCTGCGCGCGCGGCGGCGGCTGAACCGCTGGCGGCGCGGGCCGACAGCAGATTGCGTTCGACCTCAAGCAGTTGCAGCGCGTTGTCGCGGCCCGATCTGAAGCGGATGCGGGTGATACGTGCGACCTCGTCTGCCGCGGCGGCCGCGGTCTGCAGCGCAGCTTCCTGCTCGATCGCACCCTTGAGCCGTGCCAGCGCCTGCTCGGCTTCCTGCAGCGCGGTGAGCACTGCGCCATCAAAGGCGGCCAGCCGACCATCGGCCTGTGCCGAGGCGGCATTGACCCGGGCACGCGCAGTGCCGTCGATCGGGATCGACCACGAGATAAGCGGGCCCAGCGAGAAGCCCAGATTGTTCGAGTCGGTGAGGTCCCCCGGAGACGTCCCGCCGATCGACAGCGAACCTGCCAGGCGGATCGAGGGATAGAGTGCGGCCGTCGCGACACCGACGCGGGCTGTATCGGCTGCCAGCCGCGCTTCGGCAGCGCGGACGTCGGGACGGCGCGCGAGCAGCGCTGCGCCATCGCCCACCGGAATGGGAATCCGCACCCTGGGCGGCATTGTGCAGATGCTGGCGGCGGTATCGATCTGGCCCGGCGGGTCACCGGTCAGCGTTGCCAGCGCGAACAGCGCCGCGCGCTGTTCGGCCTCGAACTGCGGCACCTGCGCCTGGGCCTGTGCGACCAGAAACTCGGCATTGGCGACATCGCGCCGCTGGCCGCGCCCGGCGGTGAACAACCGCTGGGTGAGATCGAGCGTGCGCTGCTGCGCCGCAAGAGATTCGCGCGCAATATCGGCCTGTAATTGGCTTGAACAAGCGAGCGCATAGGTGCGCGCAACCTCCGCCGCCACGCTGACTCGCGCCGCATCGAGCTCTGCCTGCGCCGCGAAAGCATCGCCGCGAGAGGCCTCGACTGACCGGCGGATGCCGCCGAACAGGTCGATCTCATAGGACGCATCGGTGGCGAGCTCGTAGAAATCGAAACGCAGCGGTTCGGGCGGGGCGAAGCCGACCCCGGCATTGGCGCCGGTGCCGACCTGATTGGTGCTGGCAGATCCGCTGCCCGACAGCGAGGGAAGCTGCGCGCCGCGTGCTTCGCGCACCAGCGCGCGGGCGCGGCGCAGATTGGCGCTGGCCTCGCGCACCGTGGTGTTGCGCTCGAGCGCGCGCGTCACCAGTGCATCGAGCGCCGGGTCCTCGAACAGACGCCACCATCCCTCGGGCAGCGGGTCTTGCGCAAAGCGCGGGTCGCCGCCCTCGATGAAGCCGCCCTCGGCGATGGCGCCCGGGGTGGCCGGACGCTCGAAGTCCGGGCCGACGGTGCAGGCGGCAAGGCTGGCCGACAACGCGGCACAGGTGAGCAGGCGAGTCTTCACAATCATGGCAGGTTGCCCTCAATGACAGGTTGGGCAGGGGGAGCGGGCGGCAGATCGTCGCGCCTGCGGCTCGCGGACCAGGCCTTGATCCTGTCCTCCAGCGTCCGCACCATCACATAAAAGGCGGGCGTGAACAGCAGGCCGAAGATGGTCACGCCGATCATGCCGAAGAACACCGCGATTCCCAGCGCCTGGCGCATCTCGGACCCGGGGCCTGAAGAGATCACGAGTGGCAGCACGCCGAGGATGAAGGCGAGCGAAGTCATCAGGATGGGCCGCAGACGCTGCGCTGCGGCATGCCGCGCCGCCTCGAGGATCGACTGGCCGTGATCCTCGTTGTGCTTGGCGAACTCGACGATCAGGATCGCGTTCTTGGCAGCAAGCCCGATCAGCACCACCAGCCCGATCTGGGTCAGGATGTTGTTGTCGCGCCCCATGACGTTGACCCCCAGGATCGCCGCCAGCAGGCACATCGGCACGATGAGAATCACCGCCAGCGGCAGCACCAGGCTTTCATATTGCGCGGCGAGCAGCAGGAAGACGAACACAACGCCCAGCAGGAAGACGAGCGTGCCGGTGTTGCCCGCCGCCTTTTGCTGGAAGGCCAGCTCGGTCCATTCGAAATCGAACCCCTGGGGCAGGGTCGCCCGCGCCAGCGCCTCCATGGTTTCGAGCGACTGGCCGCTCGAATAGCCCGGCATGGTGTCGCCCTGCAGTTCGGCCGAGCGATAGAGGTTGTAGCGCACCACGCGATACGCACCCGAATCGTTGCGCAGGTTCATCACCGCATCCAGCGGCACCATCTGCCCGCTCGACGAGCGCGTGCGCAGCCGGCCGATATCGGACACATCGTCGCGATAGGGCGCATCGGCCTGCGCGGTCACCCGGAAAGTGCGGCCCAGAAAGTTGAAGTCGTTGATATAGCTCGATCCCAGATAGGTGCCGAGCGTCGAGAAGATGTTCTCCACCGGAACCCCGAGCTGTTCGGCGCGCGCGCGATCGATCTCGGCGAACAGCCGCGGCGTGCGGGTGTTGAAGGTGGTGAAGGCGCCTGCGATTCCCTCGGTCTGGTTGGCAGCGCCCATCATCGCGAAAGCTGCGCCCTCGAGCGCCTTGAGCCCGGCATTGCCGCGGTCCTCGATCACCATCTTGAAGCCGCCGCCGGTGCCCAGTCCCGCCACCGGGGGAGGGGCGATCACCAGGATGCTCCCCGCAGTGATGCTCGACATGGCGCCGCGCAGTTCATTGGCTACCTCGTCGGCGCTGATCCGTGTGCCGGCTTCCTTGAGCGTGATGAAGATCGCGGCAGCGTTGGGCGCGTTGGTGAACGTCGCCCCGTCGAAGCCGGCAAAGGCGATGGTGCTGACCACCGACTCGTTCTTCAGCGCGATAGCCTGTGCAGTGTCGAGCGCGGCGGTGGTCCGCTGCAGCGAGGCACCGGGCGGCATCTGGAGCACGCCAATGAGATAGCCCTGATCCTGTGCGGGAATGAAGCCTGCGGGCGTATCGGTAAAGCGCCATCCGGCGATCGCGATCAGCGCCAGATAGGCCACCCCCATGAACATCAAACTGCGGATGGTGCGTGCGGTGAGGCGGCCATAGCGCTCCGAAAGCTTGCTGAAGCCGCGGTTGAAGCCGCTGGCGAACCTCTTGCCCCAGCCGCGCCATCCTGCAGGCGCTGGCTGGTCGCCATGGCTGCGCGGACGCAGCAGCAGCGCGGCAAGGGCAGGCGAAAGCGTGAGCGAGACAAAGGCCGAGACCGCGGTCGCGCCCGCGATGGTCACTGCAAACTGCTGGTAGAACGCGCCGGAAATGCCCGGAATGAACGCAGTGGGGATGAAAACCCCGCAGAGCACCAGTGCGATCGCGACCAAGGCGCCCGACACTTCGTCCATCGTCTTGTGCGCGGCGGCGAGCGGGGCCAGCCCTTCCTCTTCCATCAGCCGCTCGACATTCTCGACCACCACGATCGCATCGTCGACCACAATCCCGATCGCGAGCACCATGCCGAACAAAGACAGGCTGTTGAGCGAGAAACCCAATGCCGCCAGCACCGCGATCGCGCCTGCGAGCGCAATCGGGATCGCGATGATCGGGATGATCGCCGCGCGCCAGCTTTGCAGGAACAGCAGCACCACGATGGCGACCAGGATGATCGCCTCGATCAGCGTGTTCTGCACCGCTGCAATCGAGGCTTCGACATAGGTTGTCGGGTTATAGGGGATCGAATAGGTCATGCCCGGCGGGAAATCGCGCGCCGCGCGCTTCAGTTCGTCCTCGACCTCCTTGGCAACGGTCAGCGCGTTGGATCCGGGCAATTGCGAGATCGCCAGCGCCACGGTCGGGCGGCCGTTGTTGAACGCGTTGATGCTGTAGTCCTGCGCGCCCAGCTCGATCCGGGCCACATCGGCCAACCGCGTCAGCGCAAGCCCGTTGCGCTTGATGACGATCTGGCCGAATTCTTGCGGAGTGCTCAGCCGTCCCTGCGTCTGAACGCCAAGCTGGAAGGCGGTGCCGCCGGTATTGAACGGCGGCTGGCCGATCGATCCGGCGGAAACCTGCGCGTTCTGGGCGCGGATCTTGCCGACGATCTCATCAACCGTCAGGTTGCGCGATGCGGCGAGCTCGGGATCGATCCAGACGCGCATGTTGTAGTCACGCCCACCGAACAACCGTGCCGAGCCGATGCCGTCGATTCGCGAAATCCGGTCGATGACCTGCAGCGTCGCGTAATTGGAGATATAGGGCTGGGTCAGCGACCCGTCGGGCGAGAAGAAGTTGGCGACCAGCAGCAGATCGGGCGAATTCTTGCGCACGGTGACGCCGATCTGGCGAACCTCCTGCGGCAGACGCGGCTCGGCGGTGCTGACGCGGTTCTGGACAAGCACCTGCGCCTGATCGACATCGGTGCCCTGCGCGAAGGTCACGGTGATCGCGAGGTTGCCATCGCCGGTGGAGGACGAAGACATGTACAGCATGTCCTCGACGCCGTTGATCGTTTCCTCGAGCGGCGCAGCGACCACATCGGCGATGGTCTCGGCTGTGGCGCCGGGATAGCTGGCGCTGACCACCACCGTGGGCGGCGCGATCTCCGGATATTGCGATACCGGCAAGGTCGGATAGGCGACCACGCCGAAGATGATGATGAGGATCGACAGGACAGCCGCGAATATCGGGCGGTCGATGCAGAAATGAGCCATGCGCATGGGATCAGCGCGCCGTTGCCTGGGAGGGAGCAGGGGCAGTGGTGGGCTGTGCAATCGGCGCATCACCGCTGGCTCGCGCCTTGATCTGCCCCTTGCGTGGAGTGACCACCATGCCCGGCTGCATCCGGGTGAGCCCGTCGATCACGATCCGTTCGGTCGGCGCGATGCCTTCGCGGATCACGCGCAGGCCCTCGACCATCGGCCCTGTCGAGACCGGACGGGGCGCAACCTTGTTGTCCTTGCCCAGCACGAACACCAATTTGCGGGTCTGGTCGGTCAGGATCGCCTCGTCGGGCACCAGCATCGCCTTGTAGGTGCCCGATCCCAGCAGCCGCGCCCGGCCGAACATCCCGGGCAGCAGGAAGCCGGTGGGGTTGTCGACCATGGCATAGGCCTGGATCGTTCCGGTATCGGGGCTGATGCCGTTGTTCAAAAACTCCATCTTGCCGCGCCAGCGGAACTCCGGCTCGTCGGCAAGCTGGATTTCGACCGGGTTGGCGGCATAGCGCGAACTGCGGCGCTGACCGGTGGCATCCTGGCGGATGTATTTGAGGTAAAAGCTTTCTGCCCCGTCGAAGCTGAAGCGGATGGGGTTGATTCGCACGACGCGGGTCATTTCGGTCTGGCCGGCGGTCACGAAATCGCCGACATCGACCAGCCGGTTGGATACCCGGCCCGAGATTGGCGCACGCACCTGGGTGAACGAGAGATCGAGATTGGCCGCCTGACGCCGCGCTTCGGCGCCCGCAAGGGTCGCGCGGGCGGACCGCAGGGTCGCGGCGAGATTGTCGGATTCTTCCCGGCTGATCGCATCGAAGCCGAGGAGTTCGGTGCCGCGGCTTGCCTGCGACTGCGCATTGGCGAGCGCCGCGCGCGCGCTGGCCACGCTGGCCTCGGCCTCGGCGAGCGCTGCGCGGTAAGGACGCGGATCGATCACGAACAGCAGATCGCCCTTGCGCACATCGCGCCCGTCGCGAAAGGCGACCTGGGTGATCGGGCCGGACACGCGGGCCACCAATTGCACATCCTCGTCGGCGGTGAAGCGACCGATATACTCGTCCCAATCGACGACCACCCGTTCCAGCGGGGTGGCCACGGTGGCGGCCGGCGGCGGCGGCGGAGGCGGCGGTTCGGAGCTGCAGGCGCTGGCAAGGAGCGCCCATGGTGCCACTAGGAGCGCGTACCGGTAGGGGGCGCGCTTGCCGTTCTTCGAACCGTGATATTGCATCGCAACAAAATGGCGCAAAACCTCGGGACCGTCCAGCAGAAAGAGTTGCAAATGACAACTAAAATACGGTCATTTTTTGCAACTACGCTACGGCACGGCGCAACTGCGGCTGTTATTCCCCGAGTGCAGCGGCCGCTGCTGCGAGCGCGAGACCGGGCAGCAGCACATGCTCCATTCGTACCGCGCTCGCTTTGGAAAACTCTCCCAGCGAAGCGGCAAAGCCCTCGGCCAGGGCCATGCCGGCGGATTGGCCGGTCATTTCCCAGCGGGGTTTGAGCGCTGCAGCCAGGACCTGTCCGCGCACGATCATCACATCGATGATCTGTGGCCCCGGCAACGCTCCCAATGCCCGTTTGTAACCATTATCTCCCGACCCCCAGTCGACCCGTCTGATACCGCGGGCGAGCGCCTGGTCGATCAGCCGGGTGGTGATGATCTGGCCAGGGCTGAATCGCGCCATGTCTTCGACATAGCTGGAAGCGATGCCATACATTATGTCGCCGGCCTCCAAGTCAAAGGAAAAGGCAATGGGACGGCCCGATGCGTAGAGAATCGTCGCGCGAAGCTGGCTGGCGATGACGGGGTCGCCGACGGCTGTCTGCCAATGAAGCAGATTGTGTTCATTGATGAACTTGGCGCCCGAATGGTCTGTCCGTATCCCTACCCAGCTTTGCTTCTCTATCGCCGCAAGATCGTGCCAGACCTGATCGCTCCAACCGCTGCCGGAGAAGACCTCCAGGCGCATCTCGCCATGCGCCTCCCGCAGCTTGCGTTCATAAGCCTTGAGCTTGCGCGCCCGCGACTTGCCCGGCCAGAGCCCCTGAGCGGATTGCGCGCCGATGTCCTGGACATAGGTGGTGCCGAGCGGACGCGTCATCACCGACCAGCCCAAGGCTTGCGCGACGGACATCACCAGAGCGATACCCGGGTCGTCGGCATAGACCGGCCCGATCCGCAGCGCCGGGCCGATCGCGCGCTGGACGATCGGGCAGGCCAGCAAGGCCGCGACCTCCGCCTCGGTGGCGTCGCTGGCCATGGGGAAGCTGCGGAATGGCCAATAGCTCGCCGTCACGCAACGGGCCTGCAGCAGCATCGGGCCGACGGGGCGCGTGGGGATGGCGATCACCGGGCTGCCGTCGCGGCGGCGGGCGAGCAAGGTACACAGGCCCTGCAGCGAGTCCGCGCGGTACCAGGCGCGGCGCAGGAAGCTGCGCGCCGGATCGCCTGCTTCGGCGAGCAGGTCGAGTTCGGCGGGCAGGCCGGTTTCCAGCGCACAGGTGATCACGTCCGCGCGGGCCACATTATCTGGCACTGGCTCGGCACGGATGGCGGACATGCTTGCTCCTCAAGGTGGTGGGGAAACCGGACCCTAGCGCGCAAATTATACTCTCAGGTAAACGCCGATGCCAAAAAAGCCGGGTCGCCGCCCGGACGGGCGTGCTTGCACAGCATGGGTGCGGTTCCTATCTTCTAGGCCAGATTGCCATGTGAGGGGGATTGCCTGTAATGTTGTACCACGCTGCCGATGATGATCTGGATGGTGCCGACAAAGGCAAGATCCCCGTGCCGCAGGAGGTCCAGCAGGCGATCGTAACGTTGCTGCGCTGGACCGGCGATGATCCCGACCGCGAAGGGTTGCGTGATACGCCGCTGCGCGTTGCGCGCGCCTGGAAGGAATATTGCTCGGGCTACGACGACGATCCCAGCGCCCATCTCAGCCGCACGTTCGAGGAAGTGGGCGGCTATGACGAGCTGGTGCTGTTGAAGGACATTCCGTTCCAGTCGCATTGCGAACATCACATGGCGCCAATCATCGGCAAGGCGTCGATCGCCTATATGCCGCGCGACCGGGTGGTGGGTATTTCGAAGCTGGCGCGCGTGCTGCACGGCTTTTCGCGGCGGCTGCAGGTGCAGGAGCGGCTGACGGCGGAAGTCGCCGCGTGCATCTGGGAGCATCTCCAGCCACATGGCGTGGCCGTGGTCATCGAAGCCAGCCATAGCTGCATGACTGCGCGCGGCGTGCGCACCCCCGGCGTCACCATGACCACCAGCCGGTTGCTTGGCTGCTTCCTCGACGACCATCGCTCGCGCGAGGAAGTCATGAGCCTGATGGGATATTGAGCCCCAAAGCCCTCTCCCCTTCAGGGGAGAGGGTTGGGAGAGGGGCATGCACTACGCTCGCCCCTCTCAACTTCGCCTAGCCAGCAAGCTGGCAAGGCTCGTATCTCTCCGCTGAGCCGTAGGCGAGCGTAGCTCAACGGGAGAGAGCAAATTGCTTAGAGCTGCTCGAGCATGTAGTCCGCGCTGCTGACTTTGAAGTCGCCTGGTTCTTCGACGAACAATTTGTCGACCACGCCATCCTTGACGACCATCGCGAAACGCTGGCCGCGCTTACCCAGGCCAAAGCCGGTTCCGTCCATGGTGAGGCCGACCGCTTCGGCAAAATCGCCATTGCCGTCAGCGAGCATGGTCACCGCATCGGCATTGGCCGATTTGCCCCAGGCGCCCATCACGAATGCGTCGTTGACCGCAGTGCAGGCGATCTCGTCCACTCCCTTGGCTTTCAGCGCGTCGGCCTTTTCGACAAAGCCGGGCAGGTGGCGTGCCGAGCAGGTCGGGGTGAACGCGCCGGGGACCGAAAACAGCGCCACGGTCTTGCCCGCGAAATAATCCTTCGCTTCGACCTGTTGCGGGCCGTCTGCGGTGGCGCGGACGAATTTGGTGTTGGGGATGGTATCGCCGACTTTGATCATGGCTGTTGCTCCTGCTGATGAACGGGTCATGGCGCATGTTGTCGCGCGCGCAGCGCATTGCAAGGCCTCATCGCCGGGCCGCGCGTCCCGTCGGCCTCGGGCGACCACGGAGGTGGGTGAAAACATCATATAAAGGATTCTTTATATTTGCTTGAAAGGCCAAGTCTGGCTATGGGGGCGAAAGTTTCCGGTGGCCCTGTTGGTGCACCGGCCGTCTGACTCAGGAGAATTTACGTGGCCAGTGCCCCGACCCTCGACCGCACCGATTATGTCGTTGCCGACATTGCGCTTGCCGATTTCGGCCGCAAGGAAATCACCATCGCGGAAACCGAAATGCCCGGCTTGATGTCGATCCGCGAAGAATATCGCGGTGAACAGCCGCTCAAGGGCGCCAAGATCACCGGATCGCTGCACATGACGATCCAGACTGCCGTCCTCATCGAGACGCTGGTCGCTCTGGGCGCCGAAGTGCGCTGGGCCACCTGCAACATCTATTCGACCCAGGATCATGCCGCTGCCGCGATCGCTGCTCAGGGCATTCCGGTGTTCGCCATCAAGGGCGAGAGCCTGGAAGAGTATTGGGACTATGTCGATCGCATTTTCGACTGGGGCGCTGAAACCGGCGAAACCTGCAACCTGATCCTCGACGATGGCGGCGATGCCACCATGTTCGCGCTTTGGGGCGCGCGCGTCGAAGCTGGCGAAGAACTGTTCACGCCTTCGAACGAGGAAGAAGAATTCTTCGTCAAGGTCCTGAAGCGTCGTCTTGCTGCAACCCCGGGTTACCTCACCAAGACCGTCCAGGCCATCAAGGGCGTTTCGGAAGAAACCACCACCGGCGTGCACCGCCTGTATGACCTCGCCAAGAAGGGCAAGCTGCCGTTCCCTGCGATTAACGTCAACGACTCGGTCACCAAGTCGAAGTTCGACAACAAGTACGGCTGCCAGGAATCGCTGGTTGACGGCATCCGTCG